>DASXEG010000019.1:0-38766 GCA_036490235.1 Candidatus Sulfotelmatobacter sp.
CGAGGCGGTCATTACTGTGCCCGCCTACTTTAACGACGCGCAGCGGCAGGCGACCAAGGATGCCGGCCAGATCGCCGGCCTGGAAGTAAAGAGAATCATCAACGAGCCCACGGCGGCCGCTTTGGCTTACGGGCTCGACAAAGGCAAGGATGAGACGATTGCCGTTTACGACTTTGGCGGCGGCACGTTCGACATTTCGATTCTGGAAGTCGGCGAGGGCGTGATTGAAGTCAAAGCCACCAATGGCGACACGCATCTGGGCGGCGACAATCTCGACCAGCGCATTGTGGATTGGTTGATCGACGAATTCAAGAAAGATGAAGGCCTCGATTTAAGAGGCAAAGGGAATGAGATGGCACTGCAGCGTCTGCGCGACGCGGCGGAGCGGGCGAAGATCGAGCTTTCGACCACTATGGAAACCGAAATCAACCTGCCGTTCATCACGGCGGATGCGTCGGGTCCGAAGCACCTGGTCAAGAAAATGACCCGGGCTAAGCTCGAAGGGATGGTGGAAGACATCATCCAGAAGTCGGTTGGGCCGTGTAAACAGTGCATGAAAGATGCCGGCGTGGATGCCTCGAAGATCAACGAAGTGGTGTTGGTCGGCGGGCAGACTCGTATGCCACGCATTCAGGCGCTAGTAAAGGAGTTATTCGGCAAGGAAGGGCACAAGGGCGTGAATCCTGATGAAGTTGTGGCCGTGGGCGCGGCGATTCAGGGCGGCGTGCTGGCGGGCGAAGTGAAAGACCTGCTGTTACTCGACGTGACTCCGCTCTCTTTGTCGATTGAGACGCTGGGCGGCGTGGCCACTCCGATGATTCCGCGCAATACCACGATTCCTACGAAGAAGACGGAAACGTTCTCGACCGCGGCTGACAGCCAGACCTCGGTTGAAGTGCACGTCCTGCAGGGCGAGCGTCCAATGGCGGCGCAGAACCGGACTCTGGGCAAGTTCCACTTGACCGGGATTCCGACGGCTCCGCGCGGCGTGCCGCAGATTGAAGTGACGTTCGACATCGACGCCAACGGCATCCTCAACGTGACCGCAAAAGACACGGCAACGGGCAAGGACCAGAAGATTACGATCACGTCGTCTTCGGGTCTGTCGAAGGAAGAAGTTGAGCGCATGGCGAAGGAAGCTGACGCGCACTCCGCGGAAGACAAGGCGTCGCGCGAGTCGATCGAAGCCAAGAACCAGCTCGATAGCATGGTCTACAACGTCGAAAAAATGCTGCGCGAGAATGGAGATAAGATCTCCGGATCCGAACGCGGCGACGTGGAGAACGCTTTGGCCGATGCCAAGAAAGCGCTCGAGTCGAATGACAAGGCGCAAATGGACAAGGCTCGCGAAACGCTGACTGCGGCTTCTCACAAGCTGGCCGAAGAAATGTACAAGGCGGCGCAGGTCAAGGGCGGGGCTGGCGCACCCGGCGCCGGTCCGACCGATGGAGCGAGCGCAGGGAGCAACGGCGCGTCTGGGCAGAAAAAAGACGAGGGCGTGATCGACGCCGAGTACGTGGACGTGGAAGACAAGAAGTAACTGTCATCCCTTCGGCAAGCTCAGGGCAGCTCTGAGCGGAGCAGTCGAAGGACCCCGTACCTGTGGGAAGTGAGAAGGGTCTGGAGGGGAATTTTCATGATTACGGCGTGCGCATGAGAACTCCTCGACACGCCGGTGACGCTTCATGCAGGCATGGGGTCCTTCGCTTCGCTCAGGATGACAGGGTTAATGCAGGTGAGGGTCAAAGAGAAAATGGACTTCCAAATTAATGGCAACACCTACTTCGTGAACCTTGCTGAAAACGAGGGCTGGCAGGTTTTTGTTTCAACTCCAAATGGAGCGCGGCTCCTCCCTGTTTACGATGACGCACCCGATGCCGATGAATTGACCGTCGTCGTGGAAGACGAAAGAAAACGACGAATTGTTAATTAGCCGGTATTCTCCAAGTGTCGTTTCGCACTGTTCAACATGGCAACCACCCCCAAAAAAGACTATTACGAGATTCTCGGAGTCAAGAAATCCGCCTCGGCGGATGAGATTCGCAAGGCGTTTCGCAAGCTGGCCCGCAAGTACCATCCCGACGTTAATCCAGGGGACAAATCGGCAGAGGAGAAGTTCAAAACGCTCTCCGAGGCCAACGACGTTCTCAGCGACCCCAAGAAGCGAAAAATTTACGACCAGGTCGGCTTTTATTCCGACAACATCGATCCGGCGGCGGCCGAGGCCTATGCGCATGGCGGAACTACCGGCGCGGGCGGGTTCGGAGGGTTTCCGGGTGGCGGCGCCGGCCCGGCGGGTGGGCAGGGCGTTCCGTTTGATTTCAGCGGATTCGATTTCTCCGATCTTATGGATCAGGCGAACCGCGGCCGAAAGTCTGGTTCTGCTTCTTCCAGCGGCGGCGGCTTCCGCGACATCTTCTCGGGAATTTTCGGTGGCGGACGCGGATCGACCGCGACTGAAACCGGACCGGAGGCCGGCACCGATCTCGAGTATCAAGTCAACGTGCCGTTCTGGACGGCGATTCGCGGCGGCGTGATGCGGCTGAACGTTACGCGGCAGGATGTTTGTTCGAACTGCCATGGGCTGGGTTACATTGAGGCGCCGGGAAAGTGCGCCGAGTGCAACGGCACTGGACAGGTCACGCAGACGGGCGGGCGCGGTCCTGCGAAAATGAAATTCAACGTACCGTGTCCCGACTGCCAGGGAACCGGCAAGAATATTTCGGTATGTCCAGTGTGCCACGGCGAGGGAACGGTGAGCCGAACCGAACCGCTGGAAGTTCGCATCAAGGCGGGAACACGTGATGGACAGCGTATACGTCTGGCGGGCAAAGGCAACGCTGGCGTTCACGGTGGAGCGGCCGGTGATTTGTACGTGATCATCAGGATCGGCGAGCATCCTGTCTTCCGGCGAGATGGCGACAACATCTATCTGACGGTTCCGGTGACAGCCAGTGAGGCGGCGCTGGGAGCGAAAGTGGAAGTACCCACGATCGACGGCCGCGCCGAGCTGAAGATTCCTCCTGGAACGCAATCGGGCCAAAAGCTGCGCCTCCGCGAGAAGGGCGTGCCATCGGCTACTAAAGATGGCATCCGCGGGGATGAGATTGTTGAGATCGCAGTAAAAGTCCCTATGCCGCGCGATGAACGAACGAAAGAGCTGCTACGAGAATTGGCTAAGCTGAACCCCGAAGATCCGCGGGCAGAGTTGTGGGAAAAGATCTAGTCTCCACCCCAAAAAGATTAACCTGTGGACCTCTGCATATCACCCAGATCACCGGTGTAATCGACTCATCCGATGCGCGTACACTCGGTGCTTGAAAGCCAGTCTCGGATAGTTGACTAAGTCAACTATTTGTGACACGATGAGCCATGGCTAATCCTGGAGCCAATTCTGCTGTTGAAACCGCCATTTCCGCCGTCCGCAGCTTCAATCGCTTTTATACACGCCACATCGGGGTGCTGAATGAGCATCTCCTGGAAAGCGAATTTTCGCTGACCGAGGTGCGGGTTCTTTATGAGTTGGCACACCGGAAGGGGCTCACCGCGGCCGAACTGTGCAAAGAACTGGCGCTCGATCCGGGATATCTCAGCCGCATGCTGCGCGATTTTGAAAAACAAGGGTTGCTGGCGCGAACCGAGTCGGAAACTGATGCGCGACAGAGCCTCTTGTCGTTGACAACCAAAGGCCGCAAGGCATTCGCCCCGCTCGATGCAAGATCGCAAAAGCAGGTCGGGGGAGTCCTCGGCAAACTTTCGCCGGTGCGACAGAAGCGCCTGCTCGACGCCATGCATACGATCGAAGGACAGCTCGGCGCCGAGCCACGGGAGGGTGCACCTTATCTCCTGCGCCCACATCGCGCGGGCGACATGGGCTGGGTGGTACACCGCCACGGCGTTTTGTATTCCCAGGAGTATGGTTACGATGAGCGTTTCGAAGCGCTGGTCGCGGAGATTGTCGCGGATTTCGTGCAAAAGTTCGACCCCAAGCGAGACGCCTGCTGGATCGCCGAAAAAGAGAACGAGATCGTGGGATCGATTTTCCTGGTGAAGAAATCGAAGACTGTGGCCAAACTTCGGCTTCTTCTCGTTGAGCCTTCAGCGCGAGGAATGGGGATCGGTAAGCGACTGATCGAGGAATGCGTCCGGTTCGCGCGCCAGGCCGGATACAAGAAGATTGTCTTATGGACGCAGAACGAACTACTTGCCGCTCGGCATCTGTACGAGCAAGCTGGATTCAAACTGAGTGGCGAGAAACGCCACGATAGTTGGGGACGTAAAAGCCTTGTCGCGCAGACGTGGGAATTGAAGCTATGACGTATGACGTCGCTTCTCACTTCTCGCAAAGAACGCGAGAATGGGCATCCGGTCTTTGACGACGCCCAGTACTCGAAACTCATTACCTCCGTCCCTGACCTCCTCACCAAAAAATTTCCGGTCAAACTTCATATTTTTCTTGCATCCTGTGCAAATTCCCGTAATCTCACACTTGCGAACTAACTCCAGCGGAATTTCCGGAATCTAAACCAACCGGAAAGCTCGAGCAACGCTCAACAAGTTTCTCGTTAAAGCCCAGCCCGCTGCGGAGTAGCTGAGAGTGAGTCGCCTGAGGAGGAAGCCATCGAAATTGGCAACAGCTAGCACCCTTCAACGAGAGAATCCCCAACCACTCGCCGCCGTACCCAATCGGAAAAAACCGAAGCAGTTTGTCAGGCTCACCTTGTGGCCTTTGGTCGCCGCTACCTTTTTTATGGTGTCCGGCGGAACCTATGGGACCGAAGAGATCGTCCACGGAGCCGGCTACTGGCGCGCGATTCTCATTCTGCTGCTTACGCCGCTGCTTTGGAGCCTGCCGACCGCCTTCATGATCGGTGAGCTTTCGAGTGCACTGCCCTTCGAAGGCGGCTATTACGCCTGGGTGCGCCGCGCCATGGGCAATTTCTGGGGATTTCAGGAAGCATGGCTCTCGCTGGTTGCCTCGATTTTCGACATGGCGATCTATCCGACCCTGTTCGTCGCCTATCTCACGCGCATGTTCCCATGGTTTCAAGTGAACAATCGGGGATGGTGGGTTGCGCTGGCGGTGGTGGTCGTGTGCGCGCTGCTTAACATTGCTGGTGTGAAAGTCGTTTCCATGACTTCGCTCTGGCTGTTCTTCGCCTTGTCGGCGCCGTTTGTGGCGATTGTCCTGTTAGCGCCTTTTAAACTGGGGGCGCTGGCGAATGCCGTGACCAAGCCGACCACTTCTAATGTCGATATTCTCGGCGGCCTGCTGATCTGCATGTGGAATTACATGGGCTGGGATAACGCCTCGACGATCGCTACGGAAGTCGAACGGCCGCAGCGGACTTATCCTCGAGCCATGTTGGTTGCTGTCGGGATCGTCGCTCTAAGCTACATTTTGCCTTTCGCTGCGATGTGGGCGACCGGCCTGAAGGCAAATGCATGGGAGACTGGCGCGTGGGCAGATATCGCTGGACTGCTCGGTGGTCCGTTGCTTCGCGTGGGCGTGGTTCTCGGCGGAATGATCAGCGCTTTTGGCATGTTCAACGCGCTCGTGATGAGCTACTCGCGATTACCGTTGGCCATGGCTCAGGACGGAATGCTTCCGGCTATGTTCGGGAAACTGCAGAAGAAATCGCGTGCCCCGTGGGTCGCGATTATTGCATTGGCGATCTGTTGGGCGATGTGCCTGGGGTTGGGCTTCGAACGGCTGGTGACGATCGACATCCTTCTTTACGGGGCGAGCCTGTTCCTTGAATTTATGGCGCTGGCTGTGCTTCGCTTCCGCGAACCGGAGTTGCCGCGGCCGTTTAGAGTTCCGGGCGGATTGTTCGGGGCGATCGCAATCGGCATCCCTCCGGTTCTACTGCTCGGCTTCTCGGTAATTCGGAGCGAACACGAAGCGGTGCTGGGAATGAGTTCATTAGCTTTCGGGATGATTCTGGTTGCCGCAGGCTTCGCGGCCTACGCAGTCAATCATTTGCTCAAACCGGCCGGATGGGCCGCGATTCACGAGGAAAAGCCGCAGCCCGCCTCTTGACATCCTAGCCGTTTCCCGTAAAAGGACCGGTTCGCCGGTCCTTTTATTGTGTGCGACCGAATCCGCGTTATATTCGTCTTCTCTAGTTACAATGGAAGTTCGACGTGCGCTGGTAACCTGACGCGAACATGGAAGAAAAGATCTTAGTCACCGGCGGGGCGGGTTTTATTGGCTCCAATTTCATCTTGCGCTGGATGGAGCGCGAAGGGTCCGCCCTGCTGAATCTGGACAAGTTGACCTACGCGGGGAATTTGCAGAACCTCGCGGGTGTTGCGGACGATCGTCAATACGAGTTTGTGCAGGGCGATATCGGCGATAAAGAACTGGTGCGCGGCCTTCTTGATCGCCACCAGCCGCGAGCGGTGGTGCATTTCGCTGCTGAAAGCCACGTCGACCGCTCGATCCTTGGCCCGGATGATTTCATTCGCACCAATATCGATGGAACCTTCTCGCTGCTGGAAACGGCCCGAGCGTATTGGAAGAGTCTCCCCGAGAATACGAATTTCCGGTTCTTGCATGTTTCCACGGACGAGGTTTACGGCTCCCTCACGGCTGACGATCCTCCGTTTTCCGAGACCACACCATACGCGCCCAATAGCCCATATGCGGCGTCGAAAGCGTCTTCCGATCATCTTGTCCGCGCGTATCATCACACCTACGGCTTGCCCACGCTGACTACAAACTGCTCCAACAATTATGGACGTTTTCAATTTCCTGAGAAGCTGATTCCGCTGATGATCCTCAACGCGCTAACCGGCAAGCCTCTGCCGGTCTACGGAGATGGTTTGAACGTTCGCGATTGGCTTTATGTCGAGGATCACTGTGAGGCTATAGCAACAGTGCTCAAGCAAGGCAAGATCGGCGAAACCTACAACATCGGCGGCTGGAACGAAAAGAAGAACATCGACATCGTGCACTTGATTTGCGACATGGTCGACGAGTTGGCCGGACCGCGAGAATCATCTCGCCGGAATTTAGTAACATTCGTGAAGGACCGTCCCGGGCATGATCGGCGTTACGCCATGGATGCCAGAAAAATCGAGCGGGAGCTTGGGTGGCGTCCGAAAGAAACGTTCGAGACCGGAATACGCAAGACGGTGCGTTGGTATCTGGACAACGAAGAATGGGTGAGGGGCGTGACGACTGGAAATTACCGGAAATGGATTGAGACTCAGTATTCTTCTTGAACTCCCTGCATTGATTGTTACCTGAATGAGCGAGCATAAAACTTTTAAAGGAATCATCCTGGCCGGCGGTTCGGGAACGCGCCTTTATCCGATCACTCACGCGATGGGCAAGAGCCTGCTTCCGATTTACAACAAGCCCATGATCTATTACCCGCTATGCACGCTAATGCTGGCGGGCATCCGCGACATTCTGATCATCACTACTGCCGACGATGTGAAGAAATTCGAAGCGCTTCTTGGAAATGGAAGTCAGTATGGCGTTCGCTTGAGTTACCAAGTGCAGCCGAAACCGGAAGGAATCGCGCAGGCGTTTTTGTTGGGTGAAACTTTTCTCGGCGGCTCAGCGTGCGCACTCGTGCTGGGCGACAATATTTTTTATGGGCACGACCTGGCCAAAGACCTGCGCGAAGCCGCTAACAAGGCGCATGGAGCACGAGTCTTCGCCTACCCGGTCCACGATCCCGAGCGCTACGGCGTGGTTGAATTTGATGGGAAGGGGAAAGCCCTCAGCATCGAGGAGAAACCTGCGCGTCCGAAATCGCGTTACGCGGTCACAGGGCTGTATTTTTACGATGATCAGGTGGTGAGAATCGCGAAGTCGCTGAAACCGAGCGCACGTGGCGAGTTGGAGATCACGGACGTCAACAAGGCGTATCTCGAACGCGGACAACTTGAAGTCGTCGTGATGGGTCGGGGCATGGCGTGGCTCGATACCGGGACGCACGAGTCGTTGATGGACGCATCTTTATACATCCAAGCGATCGAAAAACGGCAGGGCTTGATGGTGGCCTGCCCGGAGGAAATCGCCTATCGCTCCGGTTACATCGGCGCAGAGCAATTGGAAAAAATTGGAAATTCGATGAAGAACAACAGCTACGGCGCCTACTTGCTGCAATTGCTACGGGAGAAGGTATTCTGATGAATGGAGCAAAAGCCAGCCCGGTGTTAGAACAGCTTACGAAAATTCCCACAAAACTCGGCGGTGTTCTTCTTCTTGAGCCCCGCGTCTTCCGTGACGATCGTGGATTCTTCGTGGAAAGCTACAGCCGGCGCTCGATGGCTGAAGCGGGGATTATGGATGAATTTGTTCAGGACAATCATTCCTATTCGTCGCACAACGTTCTCCGTGGGCTTCACTATCAGATAAAGAGTCCGCAGGGAAAGCTCGTGAGAGTTGCCACTGGTGAAATTCTTGATGTTGCCGTCGATCTGCGGAGAAGTTCACCGTCCTTTGGCCAATGGGAAGCTGTACGATTGTCCGGGGAGAATCTTCGCATGTTGTGGATTCCGGTCGGCTTCGCGCATGGCTTTCGCGTTATTTCCGAGACAGCTCACGTACTTTACAAAGCTACCGAGTTCTACGCCCCCGAGCACGAACAAACGCTGGCTTGGAACGACTCCCAGCTTAAGATTGACTGGGAACTGAACAGCGCGCCGATCGTTTCCGCGAAAGATCAGAAAGGCCTTTCCCTGGCCCGAGCGAAAGTTTTTGAATAGCTCTCCATGCGAGTGATGATCATTGGCGCTTCGGGGCTCCTCGGAAAAGCGCTTTACCGGGAATGCGGAGGCGCCGACCTCATCTGTCCCACTTCGCAGGAACTAGATATTTGCAAGATTGAAACCGTTCGCGACGCATTGCGGAAGGATACTCCGGAGTGGATCGTTTTAGCGGCGGCTTATACCGATGTGGATGGCTGTGAAACTAATGTCGAACATGCTTTCGCGGTGAACCGGGATGGGCCAGTGAACGTGGCCAAAGCCGCAAAGGAAGCTGGGGCGCGGCTTCTGTTCATCAGCTCCGATTACGTTTTCGATGGTGCCAAGAGGAAGCCGTATGAAACAGGCGACCCGCGAAACCCGCAGAGCGTTTACGGACAAACCAAGGCCGAAGCTGAGGTCAAGCTGCTGGATTTGATGCCGGAATGCTGCATTGTTCGAACCTCGTGGCTGTTTGGACTTGGCGGGAAGTGTTTTCCGGATACGATTCTGAAACTGGCGGCGAATCGTCCCGGGCTCGATGTGGTGAACGACCAACGCGGCTGCCCTACATACGCGACCGACTTGGCGAAGGCGATCATTCAACTTTGCGGCAAGGATGCGAGCGGAATTCTGCACGCAACCAATGCGGGCGACTGCTCCTGGTTTGATTTTGCGGAGGAGGCTGTGCGGAGCGCTGGACTTGTCACCGATGTGCGCCCGGTAAGCAGTTTGCAGTTTCCGAGACCTGCCCGCAGGCCCGCGTATTCGGTGTTATCGCCCCGCTCCCTGCACGCTCTTGGAATCGAGATGCCAACCTGGCGCGATGCGCTGAGCCGTTACCTCAAGCAGCGCCAAAGCTGAACGTCTCCGCACATTGCCTCATCTCCAAACATCCTGCTACGATTGCCAAGGCCCGCCGGAAATTTTGTGAAACTCATTCAAAACTACATTGACGGCCGATTTGTGGGCGGAGCGCAGGAATTCGCCGACGTGAATCCGGCGGATGGATCGGTAATCGCGCAAGTTAGTGCGGCTGATGAAACCCAGGTCGACGAAGCCATCTCCGTTGCGCGGGGCGCTCTGTGTAAAGAGTGGGGTCGCATCGGCATCCGCGAGCGCGCGGCGCGATTGCATCGGGTTGCGGATGCAATCGAAAAACGATTCGATTGCTTTGTTCAAGCCGAGGTGGCCGACACTGGCAAACCGGTTTCTTTGGCTTCCAGGCTTGACGTTCCTCGTGCCGCGGCCAATTTCCGAATCTTTGCCGATCTGATGAAAATGGCAGGGCTCGAGGCGTTCCAGACAGAGACTCCGGATGGAGCAGGCGCTCTGAATTATACGGTGCGAAAGCCTCTCGGAGTGATTGGCGTAATTACACCCTGGAACCTGCCCCTGCTGTTGCTCACCTGGAAGGTCGCTCCCGCACTAGCCTGCGGCAACACAGTCGTGGTCAAGCCTTCCGAAGAAACTCCCTCTACCGCTACGCTTCTGGCAGAGGCAATGCAGGAAGCGGGCATCCCGAGCGGCGTTTACAACGTGGTCCATGGCTTCGGTCCGGGGTCGGCTGGAGAGTTTCTGACTCGAAATCCAGATGTGGACGCGATTACGTTTACCGGCGAGTCTAGAACCGGCGCGGCGATCATGAAGGCTGTTGCGCCCACAGTTAAGCCAGTCTCGTTCGAGTTAGGCGGCAAGAATGCCGCGATTGTCTTCGCCGATTGCGACTTTGAAGAGACGGTAGAAGGTTTGGCGCTGGCCGTGTTTCTGAACACTGGACAAGTCTGTTTATGCGCTGAGCGGGTGTACGTCGAGCGAAAGATATTCGACCGATTCATCGATGCCTTTCAGAAAGCGGCAGAGAGCTTGCGCGCGGGTTGGCCGAATGATTCAGAGACGGACTTCGGGCCGCTGATCTCGGCGCAGCATCGCGACAAGGTTCTCTCGTACTATCGTATGGCGCGAGAAGAAGGCGCGTCCGTTGTTACTGGTGGTGCAGTTCCAGAGTTCGGAGACGGGCGCGACCGCGGCTTCTACGTGCAACCAACAATCTTGATCGGGCTTTCCGAATCGGCGCGCTGTGTGAAGGAAGAGATCTTTGGCCCGGTCTGCCACATTGCGCCGTTCGATTCGGAAGAAGAAGCAGTTGCTATGGCCAACGACACGAATTACGGACTAGCTGCTTCGGTCTGGACAACCAATTTGCAACGCGGTCATCGCGTGGCGCAACAGATGAATGCGGGCATTACCTGGGTAAATTGCTGGTTCCTGCGCGATCTCCGAACGCCATTTGGTGGGGTGGGACTTTCCGGCATCGGGCGCGAGGGCGGCATGCATTCGCTGAATTTTTATTCGGAACTAAATAACATTTGCATTCGACTTTAGATTTGAGCGATGGGCGAAACACACAGCAAAGTGGTTGAGGGAAAGGCGACGCCTCGCGGGAAATATCCGCATCTTAAACGGGCTGGAGATTTCTTGTTTGTGTCGGGAACCAGCGCGCGACGGGCGGACAATACGTTTGCCGGAGCCGAAGTCGATTCTCTCGGTACGGCGCGGCTCGACATTCGCGCCCAGACTCGCGCCGTGATTGAGAACATTCGCGACATTCTGGAAAGCGATGGGGCTCAACTGGGAGACGTCGTGGAAATTTCCACATACCTTGTGAACATGAACGATTTCGCAGGATACAACGAAATCTACGGCGAATTCTTCGGCTACGACGGGCCGGCGAGAACAACCGTTGCCGTTCATCAGTTGCCGCATCCCCACCTGTTGATCGAGATGCGCGCAACCGCCTACAAGCCGCGAAAATAGGAGAAGAGATGGCATCGATCAAGAACCTGAAAGCATTTAACTTTCAGAAGTGGATTGAAGAAAATAAAGACAAACTCAAACCGCCGGTCGGGAATGCGCAGGTGTGGGAAGACGGCGAAATGATGGTAACGGTCGTGGGCGGGCCGAATCAGCGGCGAGATTACCACGATGATCCGACAGAAGAATTTTTCTATCAGTTGAAGGGCAATATTTCTCTGCGTGTGATCGAGGCGGCGGGCAAACCGCCTTTGGAAATTGCGATTAAAGAGGGCGACATTTTCCTTTTGCCCAAGCACATGCGTCATTCTCCGCAGCGGCCCGCCGATACGATTGGCGTTGTGATCGAAGTGCCGCGCCCGGAAGGGTCTTTGGATGCATTCGAGTGGTATTGCCCAAACTGTAACCAGTTGGTCCACCGTGCGGAAGTAAGACTGAAAAGCATTGTGAAAGATCTGCCGCCAATCTTTGAAAAGTTCTACGGCAGCGAAGAGCAACGCAGGTGCAAGCACTGCGGCACGCTTCATCCCGGCAAGTGATCATGCCAGTTATCGACATTCATAATCATTTTTTCCCGAGTTCGTGGCCGGATCTCGCCTCGCGCTTCGGCACTCCCGACTGGCCGTGGATAAAGCACACCGAGCCTGGCAAGGCCGACATTATGGTCGGTGATCGGTTCTTCCGCCACATTTATTCGGCTTGCTGGGATCCCGAAGTTCGGCTTCAGGAAATGGATCGCGACGGGATTGACTTGCAGATCATCTCCGCGACTCCCGTGCTATTTGCTTATGAGCGGCCATTTGAACACGCGCTCGATTGCGCGCATTTATTTAATGACGGCGCCCTCGAGCTTTGTAGTCGCGGAAAAGGCAGACTGAAATCGTTGTGCCAGGTTCCCTTGCAGAATATTGACGCTGCATGCATGGAGCTCAGCCGCAGCATGAAGGCCGGGCACCTGGGCGTGCAGATTGGCAATCACGTCGGAATCAAGAATCTGGATGATGCTGGAGTGGTCACTTTCCTGCACCATTGCGCCGATGAAGGTGCGGCCGTGCTGGTGCACCCCTGGGATCTGTTCGCGCAGGAACGCATGCCGAAGTACATGATGCCATGGACTGTGGCAATGCCTGCGGAGACGCAACTCTCCATTGTGGCTCTGATTTTGAGCGGTGCGTTCGATCGACTGCCACCTACGTTGCGCATGTGTTTTGCGCATGGCGGTGGAAGCTTTCCTTTCCTGCTGGGCCGCCTGGAGAATGCGTGGCGCCATCATCCGGTTGCGCGTGGTGATTGCGAGTATCCACCGAGCCACTACCTCAATCGTTTTTACACTGACTCGGCATTATTCGATCAACGTGCGCTGCAGCTTCTTGTGGGAACGATGGGCGCAGACCGCGTGATGCTCGGCTCTGATTATCCTTTTCCGTTGGGAGAAGAACGCGTCGGTTCTCTGGTTCGGCAGAGCAGCTTGCCGCAGAGCACAAAAGACAAAATCCTCGGAGAGAACGCCCTAACATTTCTCGGGCTAAAAACGCAGGCGAGCACGAAGTCGAAGACGGACTCGGCGATTTCCATCGATTCATCCCCGGTCGAGCCTCATTCGGGTCAACTCACTTACAGTTCATATCTGAAGGTTCCGGAGTTGCTCGAACTGCAACAGCCGCAGTCTTCTCCGGTTCATCACGATGAAATGTTGTTCATCATCGTTCATCAGACATATGAACTCTGGTTTAAGGAACTGTTGCATGACCTGGATGCGGTAGTCGCGAATTTGCGCAAAGCCGCGGCTGCGCCTGCTTCGCACGATGCTGTATACGAAGCTGCACGCTTGTTGCGGCGATGCACAGAAATTACGCGCGTCCTGGTTGAGCAGTTCACTATTCTCGAGACCATGCTGCCAACGCACTTCATGGCGTTTCGTGGACTGCTTGAGCCTGCCAGTGGGTTTCAGTCAGAACAGTTTCGCGAAATCGAATTTTTATGCGGGCTGAAAGATGAAAAGATGCTGCGCTATCACCGGCCCACGCCGGAAGCGTATGCGCGTTTGAAACGACGCCTCGAAGAGCCATCCTTGCACGCTGTATTTTTCCAGGCGCTGGCGGCACTCGGAAAACTGCCGGCCGCCGCAAATGGCGCCAGCGAGCGAGAGCAATTCGCCGCGCGGGCGCGCGCCGTTCACGCCCTCTATCAGGATGAGCATCATTACCGCGACTGGATCGACGTGTGCGAACGGCTCACAGAATTCGATGAATTGATCGTAAGTTGGCGATTGCGCCACATTCAACTGGTCGAGCGCATCATCGGCACCCGCATGGGAACCGGCGGAAGCGCAGGGGCCTCGTATCTCAAGCTCACACTCGACAAAAAGTTCTTTCCCGAATTGTGGGAGGCGCGCACGCTTCTGGCTGAGTGAGCGGACTCCCGCCGACATTTCATTTCATTGCTCGGCTCACTATCTTTTTTTCGATCATGATATCGCCACGCGAAAAGGTTACCCTCATCGGCGCTGGCCTGAACGGCCCGCTTCTGGCGATTCTTCTCAAGCAGCGCGGGTTTGACGTCGAAATCTACGAACGCCGCGCGGACATGCGGCAGGTTGCCTTGAGTGCCGGCCGGTCGATCAATCTCGCCGTATCCACACGCGGAATCCATGGACTGAAGAAAGCCGGCGTTTGGGATCAGATGCAACAGATCATCATCCCGATGAAGGGCCGGATGATGCATTCGATTGCCGGCGAACTTACATTTCAGCCATACGGAAAGAATGAGACGGAAGTGATCAATTCGACTTCGCGAGCGGCACTTAACATCGCGCTGCTGGACGCCGCGGAGAATCTTGGCGTGGCCATCTATTTTAACCAGCGCTGTGTGGGATACGATCTGAAAACAGGCTCGATCTCGCTGCGCAACGAACAGACTGGCGAAACGGCGCTTCGCGCGGTGGATGTTGTGATCGGGTGCGATGGATCTGCATCGGCCATTCGCGCCGCGATGAACAAAGATCCGAAGTTCACACTATCGGAAGATCAACTCGATTACGGATACAAGGAACTCACGATCCCCGCTTCTGCCCATGGGAGGCATTTGCTGGAGCCTCATGCCCTGCACATCTGGCCGCGCGGGAACGTTATGCTGATCGCGTTGCCAAACATTGATGGCACTTTCGGCTGCATTCTCTTTCTTCCGTTCGAAGGTGCGGAGAGCTTTGCCACCCTTTCCACTGTGTCCGACATTCTGCGTTTCTTTGAAACCCGCTTCCCCGACGCGCTGCGGCTGATGCCAGATCTGGACAAGAATTATTTCGCGAATCCAACCGGTTCGATGGTCACGGTCAAGTGCTCTCCCTGGCACATCGAGGGTAAGGTCCTGCTGCTTGGAGATTCAGCGCACGCAATCGTTCCCTTCTTCGGCCAGGGAATCAACTGCGGCTTCGAAGACTGCACTGAACTCGCGAAGTTGATCGATCATCATGGCGCAGACTGGGCACACGTTTTGAGCGAATTCGAACAATCACGCAAAATCAATACGGACGCGATCGCAGACATGGCGATTGAAAACTTCATCGAGATGCGCGATCGCGTGGGCGATCCGCGGTTTTTGTTTCGCAAGAAAGTAGAACTGGCCCTCGAAGCGCGGTACCCTAAAACCTTCGTTCCCAAATACGCCATGGTGACGTTTCACAGAATTCCCTATTCTGTTGCAATGCAGCGCGGTGCAGTTCAGGATCGAATCCTTTCTGAACTTTCCGACTCAATCCAGCGTCTTGAAGACCTTGACTGGAAGAAAGCGGATCGATTGATCGAACGCGACCTTACTCACGTGGAGACCGGCGAATGACCGCCCCTCCGCCTCAGATGGCCTCCTTCGAAACGGGTGAGGATTTCGCCCTGGCGATGGACGCGCGCGATTCGCTGAAAGAATGCCGCGATCTGTTTTTTATTCCGAAATTCAACGGCGCCGACTGCGTCTATTTGTCTGGCCATTCCCTGGGGCTGCAGCCGAAGAGTGTGGCGGCTTACATTCAGGAAGGACTGAACGATTGGGCTGAACTGGGCGTGGAGGGGCATTTTCACGCGAAGCATCCGTGGATGCCCTATCACCGGTGTCTGCGCGAGCAGACGGCCAAACTCGTGGGGGGGAAGCCGGATGAAGTCGTAGTGATGAATTCTCTCACTGTGAACCTGCATTTGATGATGGTGTCGTTTTACCGGCCAACATCATCACGGAACAAAATTTTGATAGAGCGGGGTGCGTTCCCGTCCGATCAGTATGCGGTCAAATCGCAGATTCGTTTTCATGGTTATGATCCCGCTTCGGCGTTAATCGAACTCGGGCCGCTGCCGGGAGAATCGTACGTTCATGACGATCAGATTGAATCATTGATTGAACGCTCGGGCGATGAAATCGCGCTCATTCTTTTTGCCGGCGTGAATTATGCCACAGGGCAGTTTTTTAATTTGGAGCAGATTGTGCGCGCAGGCCATGCGCGAGGATGCATCGTGGGCTTCGATCTTGCTCACGCCGCGGGAAATCTGCCGCTGAATTTACACACGTGCGGGCCGGACTTCGCAGTTTGGTGCAGCTACAAATATCTGAATGGCGGTCCGGGATGTGTCGCCGGATGTTTTGTTCATGAGCGGCACGCAAATGCCTACAAGTTGCCGCGTTTCACCGGCTGGTGGGGTCACGATGAAGCTTCGCGCTTCCAGATGGGGCCGGATTTTCGTGCAATGGCGGGAGCCGAGGGGTGGCAATTGAGTAACCCGCCAATCGTCAGTCTTGCCTCTTTGCGTGCTTCCATGGATATTTTCCACCGCGTTGGAATGCAAAGCCTGCGCGTAAAAAGCGTTGTATTGACAAACTATCTCGAGTTTCTCTTGAACGAGCGGTCTTCGAGCGCGTTTTCGATCATCACTCCCTATGAACCGGCGCGCCGCGGCGCGCAGATTTCCATCCGCGTGCCCCGTGGGCGGACAGTATGTGATCAGTTAACAGCCGAGGGCGTGATCTGCGACTGGCGAGAACCCGACATTTTGCGGGTTGCACCCATTCCGCTTTACAACTCCTTCCACGACGTTTTCCGATTCGTTCAACATCTGCGAAAAGCAGTGGATTAACCACACGCCTACGCTCTCCTCACGTTACCTCGGTAATGCGAATGGGACGCGCAGACCACCATAAACTCTTTAGCGTGGACTTATTTCCCCTGCGAATGCCGAGCAGATGGACGGCAATCGTGTGCGCGATCGCGTGCACACACCTTATTGTGTCTCTGCTCGCACGGCCAAGTGTAGGATTGACGGCATTCGGAGATCTGCTGCAGTGCGTCCTGCTTTTGTGCGCAACCCTGGCCGTTCTCTCGAACATTCGCTCGACCGACAAACGAGAGCAAATGTTCTGGCTGCTGGTGGCGCTGGGCTGCGGAATGTGGCTCTGTGCGCAGCTCCTCTGGACTTACTTCGAAGTCTTCCTTCGCCAGGAGGCGCCTGAACCCTTCATTGGGGATGTCATCTTGTTCCTCCACATCGTTCCGATGATGGCGGCTTTGGCCGTGCGGCCCCATCTGCAACGGGACGATCACTCGCTTCGCCTAGGTTCGCTTGACTTCTTTCTGCTGCTCACATGGTGGCTCTATCTCTACTTGTTCGTGGTGATTCCATGGCAATACGTGTCGCCGAATGAAGCGGTGTATGGGCACAGTTTTGATCTTCTTTACGCATGTGAACATCTGGTATTGATTGCAGGCCTTGCCCTGGTGTGGAGGCAGAGCAGCGGACGCTGGCGCACGATCTACTCGCATTTTCTCAAGGCCGCAACGATTTACTGCGCGGGATCGATCCTGGCGAGTGTCGCGATCGATTTTCATCTCTACTACACAGGAAGCCTTTATGACGTGCCGCTAGTCGCGGCCATGGCATGGTTCGCAGCGATTGGCCTCACTGCGCGAGAACTTCCGACAACTTCAGCCACGGCTGCGGTCTCGCGCGATCACCGCATGTGGACAGCCCGACTTTCGATGATGGCCGCCTTTTCCACCCCGCTGATGATTCTGTGGGCGGAGTTTGGCGGGACGCCGTATTCGACCCGAACTTACAGGATTCTTCTAACGGTTGCTGCAATGGTCATTATCGGGACCATGGTGGTCCTGAAGCAACACTGGATGGACCACGAACTGTTGCATCTGTTGAAGCTCTCGCGGCGGAATCTCGACGAAATGTACAAGCTGAAAGACGAACTGGAAGATAAAGAGAAATCGCTTCGCTGGCACAGCCTTGAGTTGCAACGCAAGAATCTGGAATTGCAGGAGATCTCTTTCACGGATGCCCTGACGGGAATCTGGAATCGACGATACCTTGAAGAAATTCTCACGGCCGAAGCAGCGCAGGTCCTTCGCAACTACGATCGTACCCATTCAGATGGGGCACAGAAGGTCGACCATCGCGATCTGGTATTCCTCATGGTCGATGTCGATTACTTCAAACAGGTGAACGATGCACACGGCCATGCTGCAGGTGATCGTTTGTTGCAACTGGTGGCTCAGCGACTTGGCAGAGTGGTGCGCAAGTCGGATGTGCTGGTTCGCTGGGGAGGCGAGGAATTCCTGATCATGTCCCGCTCGACCGACCCTTCCGGCATACCGGCATTTTGCGAACGCATCCTGGAAGTGATGTCTTCCGATTATTTCGATCTGGGTCACGGCATTCAGGTGCGAAAAACCTGTTCGGTGGGTTGGGCGCCGTTCCCATGGAACCGCCAGGCGTATGAGGCCATTTGCGTGGAGGAAGTGATCGAACTGGCGGACACGGCGCTTTATAAAGCCAAGGCCGCCGGACGAAATCGTGGAATCGGGATCCTGCCGGGAGACGGATGCGGAGGTTTGAAATCGATCACACTACAGGCAATACAACAAGATAAAGGACTTCTCACACGCACCATTTATGTGCAGGACGTTGGTTCGGCTCCCAGTACGGCGGCACATGCTGAGATCGCCCGAATTGAGTCGATCGAAATCTGACCACCCCCAAAAGCCTTGCAGAGAAGCCTTCTTGCCAATAGAGTGATGTATGCTCCAGGTAGCACAAACCTGAACAATGAGGCACATTCCAAGATGAATGCCAAACCTTCTTCGCTTGATTTATCTCCTCTTCGGCAAAAATCGCAGCTCATGTCGGCCTCGGAAATTGAACGAACACTCGTCCGATTGGCGTACGAAATTGTCGAGAAGAATGACGGCGTGGAAGGATTAGGGCTGGTTGGAATCCGGCGCCGCGGAGTACCTCTTGCCGAGCGCCTGGGCAAGATTATTACTCGAATCGAGAACGCCCCTGTTCCAGTTGGCACGCTGGACATCACTTTTTATCGCGACGATCTTTCGACGCTCGGACCGAAGCCCGTCGTTCAGGATGGCGATATCGGCTTTCCTATCGAGGATAAGAACGTGGTTTTGATCGATGACGTTCTGTTCACCGGCCGGACTGTGCGCGCCGCGCTGGACGCACTCTTTGCGCATGGCAGGCCGCGCCGGGTGCAATTGTGCGTACTGATCGACCGCGGGCATCGGGAACTTCCCGTCGAAGCCAGCTTTGTTGGCAGAAATGTTCAGACCACGATGAATGAGGTAATTGAAGTAAAGCTCACCGAGGTCGATAACGCGGAAAAAGTTCTGCTGATGGAAAAATAGATCAACCAGTCTTCAAGAAAAACATACGTTCAAAAAAAGAAAAGGACGGCAAATACTCCGCCGTCCTTTAACCTTCTTTGCGGTAAAACTAATTGATTCTGCTGCAAACGGCTTTTGTCTGCAGGTAGTTGTTCAGCGCTTCGTGGCCCATCTCACGGCCCCATCCCGACTGCTTGTAGCCGCCGAATGGTAACGCCGCGTCGAAGATGTTGTAGCAGTTGACCCACACCGTACCGGCCCGCAGCATCTCGGCCGTACGATGCGCTTTGCCGATGTCGCGCGACCAAACTGCTGCTGCCAGACCGTATTCGCTGTCATTGGCACGTGGGAGAATTTCTTCAGGATCAGTGAACGGCATTGCCGTGACCACCGGCCCAAAGATTTCTTCCCGCACCACCTTCATGTCTTCGCGGGTATCTACAAAAACAGTCGGCTCGACAAAATAACCTTTGTCGCCCTTCTTGTGGCCGCCGACCACGGCTTTGGCGCCTTCTGCGAGGCCGGACTCCATGTATCCGCACACGCGTTTTAACTGTTCTTCGGACACGAGCGGCCCCATGTGAGTTTTGGGATCGAGACCCGATCCGACGTTGATCTTCTTTGCCTGTTCGGCCACACCTTCGATCACGCGATCAAAAATTGACTTTTCGACATATAGCCGAGAGCCTGCGCAGCAGCACTGGCCGTGGTTGAAGAAGATTGCACTCGCGGCTCCGGGGATCGCTGTTTCAAGATCGGCATCCTTGAACACGACGTTGGGAGATTTCCCGCCCAGTTCGAGCGTTACCTTTTTCAAGTTTCCGGTTGCGGCGTGAACGATAAGCTTGCCAACTTCAGTCGATCCGGTGAAGGCAATCTTGTCCACCTGCGGATGCGCAGCCAGTGCCGCACCAGCCGTCTCGCCGTATCCGGGAACTATATTCACAACTCCCTCCGGGAAACCGGCTTCCACGATCAGTTCGCCCAAGCGAAGCGCGGAAAGCGGGGTTTGCTCCGCTGGCTTCAGGACTACGGTGCAGCCACAAGCCAACGCCGGACCCAGCTTCCACGCCGCCATAAGCAGCGGGAAATTCCAGGGAATAATTTGACCCGCCACACCAATTGGCTCGCGCAATGTATACGCGTGATATCGCGCGCCGGGCGTGTAGGGAACGGAGAGCGGAATCGTATTGCCTTCGATCTTTGTTGCCCATCCGGCCATGTAGCGGAACAGGTCAACGGCCAGTGGCACATCGGCGCCCCGAGCGATGGCAAGCGGCTTGCCGTTATCGAGGCTCTCTATGTAAGCAAATTCTTCAGTGTGCGCTTCGAGCAGATCGGCCAGTTTCCAGATAAGTCGACCGCGCTCGGAAGCGGTCATTTTGCGCCATGGTCCGTGGTCGAACGCCTTACGCGCCGCTCTCACGGCCTGCTCAATATCTTCGCGATCACCTTCCGCTACCTGCGCCAGCACCTCTCCGGTTGCAGGATTGTACGAGGGGAAGGTTTTGCCGGAAATGGAGTTGACCCATTGTCCGTTGATCAGCATTTTTCGTGGTTTGTCGATAAACTCGGCGACTTGGGGATGAATCTGCGGCAGTGTTGCGACACCCATATTTCCTCCTTAGCGACGTGGAAGTGGAAAAAGAACCGGCATGATGTGAACCCAATAGGACGCGGCGGACGAGACTAACAGGGAATATGCTAGCTCTGCCGGAGAACAAATGCAATCACGCCCTGTTCCAATTCCGGCAAGGCTTTTGCATGTTCTTGCGGTTAAATAACATCTATTACCGATCGAGGGTTTACAATGGCGCACGATTTGGCGCAATAAATCGCGAAGCGCATGGATGCGAATGTTATGCCCCAAAAAGAGATATCCGAAAAACAGAAGAAGACCTTGGTTGCTGCCGCGAGAAAGGTTATGAAAAATGCGCACGCGCCGTATTCTCAGTTCCGCGTAGGCGCCGCCATTCTGCTGACCAATGGCAGGATATTCCCCGGATGCAATATAGAAAATTCCTCCTATGGAATGTCGAATTGTGCCGAGCGCACGGCGATTTTTACAGCGGTTGCCGAGTGCGGGCCGAAAATAGAAATCCGGGCCGTCGCAGTGGTCAACGAACAGGGAGTTCCATGCTCTCCGTGCGGCGCTTGCCGCCAGGTCATTTATGAATTCGGCCCAAACGCAAAGGTTTTTTTTCAGGGAGCGAATGGACCCATGCAAGCCGATATCACTGAACTTTTGCCGGAGGGATTCCGCCTCTAGTGACTTCCACGGCAGCTTCCACTCATAGTTTTCGCGTCATCGATGCGATTCGTAAGAAGCGGGATGGCGGCGAGTTGTCGCGTGATGAGATTAAAGGCCTGGTCGGGGCATACACTCGCGGCGACATTCCCGATTATCAAGTTTCAGCGTGGCTGATGGCGGTCGTCCTTCGCGGCATGACGCGCGCCGAAACCGCCGCACTCACTGATGCGATGCTGCACTCCGGCGAAGTGCTCGATCTTTCTTCTCTCGCGGCGAAGAAAGTCGATAAGCATTCGACCGGCGGTGTCGGCGACAAGACTTCGCTTGTGCTCGCGCCTTTGGCAGCAGCAGCTGGTTTGGCCGTGCCGATGATCAGCGGCCGCGGATTGGGTCATACCGGCGGAACGTTGGACAAGTTGGAAGCGATTCCCGGCTTCAATGTGAATTTGACAGTGGCGAAGTTTCGCCGCGTCCTTGAATCGTGCGGCTGCGCGATGATCGGCCAGACCCCCGAAATTGCGCCCGCCGATCGAAAACTCTACGCTCTGCGAGATGTAACTGGAACGGTAGAAAGCCCATATCTTATCTGCGCATCGATTATGAGCAAAAAACTGGCGGAGGGAATCGACTCCCTGGTCCTTGATGTGAAGACCGGCTCCGGCGCGTTCATGAAGAAGGAAGAAGATGCTGCCTTCCTTGCGGGGCTGATGGTTGAAACTGGCGAGCGCATGGGCAAGCAGATGGTTGCTCTCATCACTGATATGGATCAGCCGTTGGGTAACAGGGTCGGAAATGCACTCGAAGTCGTCGAAGTTGTGGACATCCTGCGCGGCAAAGGACCGGAAGATTTGCGCGACCTCTGCATCGTACTTGCAGCGTGGATGCTGTACCTCGGCGGAGTCGCAGAAAGCGTGGCTGCGGGAGAATCTATCGGCGAAAAGCTCATAAACTCCGGCCAGGCCCTCGAGCGATTTCAAAAGATGGTCGAACTGCAAGGCGGCGATCCGCGAACTATCGACGACCCAAAGAGACTGCCCCAGGCACAGCACACGTTGGCCGTCACCAGCTCAGAATCCGGCTACATTTCAGCGATGCAATGCGAGCAGGTTGGCACCGCCTGCGTGATTCTTGGCGGCGGACGCGAGAAGAAGGAAGACTCCGTCGATCCCGCGGTTGGAATTGTTCTTCACAAGAAAGTTGGAGATGCGATTTCTAAGGGTGAGCCGCTGGCAATGATTTACTACAACTCTGAGTCTCGCGCCGCGCAGGCGCGGCAACTGCTGGAAAAGAGCTTTTGCATTGCCAGTACGCCCCCGCGCGAAAAAAGTCCGTTGATTCATCGCGTCATCACGAAGTCCGGAGGGAAAAACTGAATGGGACGATTTACTGGAATTCTCGGCCTTCTCACCATGCTCGGCTTGGCTTTTGCATTTTCCACCAATCGCCGTGCGATTCGTGTGAAAACTGTGGCCTGGGGGCTGGGACTTCAAATCGTTTTTGCCGTCTTTGTTCTTCGTGTCGACTTCGGGCGGCGTCTGTTTCAAGTCATGGGCGATGCGGCGAACCGCGTTCTGAACTATGCATTCGCA
Source organism: Candidatus Sulfotelmatobacter sp. (assembly GCA_036490235.1). Lineage (GTDB taxonomy): Bacteria > Acidobacteriota > Terriglobia > Terriglobales > Acidobacteriaceae > Sulfotelmatobacter. The sequence continues at coordinate 23,021 of DASXEG010000019.1, forward strand.
GGTTCGGAGTTTGTCTTCGGTCCGCTGGGTAAACAGGGGTCGAGCATCGGCTTTATCTTCGCGTTTCAGGTTCTTCCTACAGTCATTTTCATCTGCGCGCTGTTCGCCATTCTTTATCACTACGGCATCATGCAGGTCATCATTCGTATAGCCGCGTGGGCCATGACTCGCATCATGGGGGCAAGCGGAGCGGAATCACTCAACGTAGCCGCCAGCATCTTTATGGGACAAACCGAGGCGCCTGTGACCATTCGTCCGTTCCTGCCCGATCTCACGCGTTCGGAGTTGATGACCGTGATGACCAGCGGGATGGCGCACGTTTCTGGCTCGATCATGGCTGCCTATTTCGCTTTTGGTGTGGAACCCCGGCACGTTCTCAGCGCCGTAATCATGACTGCTCCAGGTACCATTCTGCTCTCGAAAATGCTCGTGCCGGAAACCGAACAACCGAAGACCGCAGGCCGCGTGGTGATGAGCGAAGAGGAAGAAGACAACGAGGAGAAGGAAAATTTATTAGGCGCAGTCGCTCGCGGTACTAGCGATGGCCTGCACATGGCCCTGAACATTGGCGCCATGTTGATTGCGTTTCTTGCGCTGATTGCTTTAATCGACGGCATCCTGCATGGAATGCACAATGGCCTGGCGCATTTTGGTTTTCAATGGTTCCCGTCGAGCCTGGAAAGTATTCTCGGCGTGATTTTTTCGCCCGTGGCGTGGATCATCGGCATACCGTGGCGCGATTGTCCGTTCATCGGCACGCTCCTCGGAACTCGCATGGCGCTCAATGAACTCGTTGCCTTCTCGATGCTGGGACCGCACAGGGCCATGCTAAATCCGCGCTCGTTCACGATCGCTACATTTGCGCTGTGCGGTTTCGCGAATCTCAGCTCCATTGGCATTCAGATTGGCGGTATTGGAGCGCTTGCGCCCAACAAAAGAAGCGAACTGGCGCGGCTGGGATTTCGCGCGATGGTCGCGGGGACCATGGCCAACCTCATGTCAGCGTCGATTGCAGGCATGTTGCTATGAGCGTCTTGGTTCTTGACGTCTCCAATTCAAGATCAAAACAATTGGGCCGATAGGCATGTTGTTCGGGAGGAATTCATGAAACTCGCGAAACTAATTCTTGTTGCGGTGCTCGTTTCCTTTGGTGCCTTTTCGGCAAGTTTATCCGCTCAATCCGAACCGCGGCGAGTCATCATCGACACCGATCCCGGCACAGACGACGCAATGGCGATTCTGCTCGCGCTGAATTCACCCGAATTCAAGGTGGAAGCACTCACCGTGGTTCCCGGCAATGTCGATGGCAAGCAGGGCTTGGAGAATGCTCTCAAGATCGTTTCGCTGGCAGGCCGCTGCGATGTGATCGTGGCCGGGGGCGCGCAGCACCCACTCAACCAGAAATTGATCACGGCTCAATACTGGCATGGCAAGAACGGACTCGCGAATGTTGAGCTTCCGCCATCCAGGTGCAAAGCCGATCCCCGCTTCGGGCCGGATCTCATCATAGAACTCGTCCACAAATATCCGCACGAAATGACGCTGATTCCTGTCGGCCCTCTGACCAACATTGCTTTGGCCGTGTCGAAAGATCCTTCGATCGCCGGCCTCGTCAAGAACATTGTGATCATGGGAGGCTCGATTACTGGCGGAAACGTGAACGGCGCGGCAGAGGCGAACATCTACAACGACCCCGAAGCCGCTCAGATCGTTTTCAATGCGGGCTGGATGGTGACAATGGTCGGCTCGGACGTGGGAGAACGAACGCTGATCACGCGAAAACATCTTGCAGAACTGCAAACCTCGCGCGGACCCGAGAGTGACTTCGTGGCACAAATTGCCGATTTTTATTTGACGCGCAGCGAGAAGAGCGGCTACAGCGGCGCAGCCATGTACGATCCTCTTGCAGTTGGGATTGCCCTTGATCCGACGCTCGGCACGCTAAAGGAAATGCACGTCGACGTGGAAACGAAAGGCGAGTTCACCCGTGGCGAAACTGTGGCGAACCGCATGGGTTACGACGAGGAGAACGTTCTCCACGGCGATCACTATGAGATCGACGGCTTAATTCCCTTGCCACCGAACGCTCGCGTTTGCCTCGCTTCCGACGCCGAGCGCTTCCTGCAATTATTCATTAGCCGAGTGGAAGGAAAATGAGCCTAGCCATTCGCGTGAACTACCAGAAAGATCGCAAGCCCGTAAAACACGAACATCAGAGCGAGATAAGCTTTCGCCCGAGAACCTGAGTTCTCAAACTCTTTCCATACAAAAATCCCCCAAAGTGCCGCGACCATGGGCGCCGATTGGCCAATTGCGTAGGAAATTGCGACCCCTGTGAGACTAGCCGCGACGAGATTGAAAACTGTGCCCACACCCCAGATGAATCCGCCGAAAAGCCCAAGCAGATGCCCTGAAGCGGGACCTCGGAAAAAGCCGCCGAAACCAACGGGCTCGCCTACAAGTGGATGCTTCATGAAATAAACATTCCAAATGAAGCAGGAAAGCAGAGCGCCCAAAGTCAGGAATACAGCCGCACTGTAGGGTCCAAGCGTATTGCCGCGTGTCATCGCGTGAGCCATGAATGGAGCCCACAAACCCATCAGAACTCCGGAGACAACGCACGTAATCAAACTTTTCTTCGAAATTTGCCGCCCCGCAGCAATCAAACTGCCATATGCCTTTCCGTCGAGAATGATCGCTACAAATGCACACGCAACTCCCAGCGCGAGATAACCTGCGTTGCCTTTTGGTTGCAGCGCGTAACTCAAAACCACTCCGACCACCAACGCGATGCCGATCGAGATGGGAAATGCAACTGCCAGTCCTGCCATGTCAATTCCGGCTACGAGTAAAAGATTGGCAAGGTTGAAGAGTGCGCCGCCGATCAGCGCATAGACAATATTCGAACGATCGGCCGTGTGAACGTTGTTCAGAAAACTCGCGGCATCATTTCCAATGCTCCCCATCGTAAAGGCAAGCACAAGTGAGATCACAAAAATACCAACAGCGTAGTCCCAGTAGAACAGCTCAAAACGGTAGCCTTTTACACCCTTATAAGTGTTGGCCCACGAACCCCAGCACACCGCGCTCGTGATCATCATCAACAGCGCAACCGTTAGACTTGATGGTATGAACAATTCATTCTCCTTTATGAATCAAACATTCCGATTGATCATCCGTGCACTACGGGTTGTGGACATGCGAAAACGAATCCTTCCTGTTTATTGCTCATGGCGCACCACCGGCATTTTCCAAGGAACGAAAATATAGCAGAAAACTGCCTTCGGTTGGCCTTCTGCCGTACAATTCAAGACAAAATGCCTGACGATCACACAAGGCGATTTGCAAGCTCGCTAGGCTCGGTTCACACCGCTCCAGACGATTTGTTTCCCGAGGCTCATCCCCCGATTGCCGAACTTTATGGCCAGCCTTTGCTGTCAAATCGCGGCATTCCTTTGAATCTCGACTGGGTGCGGCAAGCTCGCGTGAATACCAGCGCGGTCGAGCGGAGAGTGCAAACCGAGGTTGCCCGGCGCACAGTGAAGAAAGAATGGCAGGCGGCGTGGCTGCTGCGTGCCATCACCTGCATGGACCTGACTACTCTTTCCGGGGATGACACCGACGAGCGTGTGCGACGACTGTGCGCCAAAGCACGGCATCCGCTGCAGCAGGAATTGGTCGACGTTCTTGGCATTGAAGAATTGGACATCAAAGTCGCCGCGGTTTGCGTTTACCACCGCTTCGTGGAAACGGCAGTTCGAGCTGTGGAAGGCACCGGCATTCGTGTAGCGGCGGTTTCAACCGGATTTCCTGCTGGGTTGTCGCCTGTCGCGGAGCGAGTGGTCGAGATTCGCCGTTCCGTGGAAGCGGGCGCCGACGAGATCGATATCGTGATCACGCGTGCGCTTGTCTTCGGCGGAAGATGGCAGGAACTTTATGACGAGATCGCCGAGTTCAAACAGGCCTGCGGCCGCTGCCACATGAAGGCCATCCTCGGCTCGGGCGATTTGCTCACGTTACGGAATGTGGCTCGAGCCAGCTTTGTCGCCATGATGGCCGGGGCCGATTTCATCAAGACCTCTACGGGAAAAGAACCTACGAATGCCACTCTACCGGTTGGCCTCGTGATGGCGCGCGCCATTCGCGAATATGCCCAGGAAACCGGAATGGCTGTGGGCTTCAAGCCGGCCGGCGGAATTCGCACGGCGAAACAGTCGATCGATTGGCTGGCTATGATGAAAGAAGAGCTGGGCATGCCGTGGATGAAGGCTGATCTATTTCGCTTCGGCGCGAGCGGATTGTTGAACGACATTGAGCGGCAACTGGAGCACTTTGCTACCGGACGGTATTCGGCAGACTACCGGCATCCCATTGCGTAATCCAGCCAGAAAGCGACTTTGTTGAATGAGCGTAGCGGAAAAGTTTCTGACGATGGAATACGGCCCCGCGCCGGAGGATCCGAAAGAGGCGCTGGCATGGCTGGATCAGCATCATGGGCGGTTTGTTCACTTCATCGGTGGGGAGTGGCGCGAACCGGCCGAAGGCGGGTTCTTCGATTCGATTGATCCTTCCACAGGTGAAAAAATCGCCGCAGTTGCGCAGGGTTCGGCGCGAGATATTGACGCCGCGGTGCAGTCAGCACGCAATGCGCTTCCGAAATGGCAGTCGCTCACCGGACACGAGCGAGCGCGTTTTCTGTACGCGATGGCGCGAGCCGTGCAGAGAAATTCCCGCCGTCTTTCCGTGCTTGAAACAATTGACAATGGCAAGCCCATCCGCGAGAGTCGCGATCTCGATATTCCACTGGTTGCGCGCCATTTTTATCATCATGCCGGTTGGGCGCAGCTGCTTGAATCAGAATTTCCCGGCTATATGGCCTGCGGAGTAGTCGGACAAATCATTCCCTGGAATTTTCCGCTTCTCATGCTGGCTTGGAAAATTGCTCCTGCGCTCGCTACCGGAAATACGGTCGTGCTCAAACCAGCGGAGTTCACACCGCTTACTGCACTCGCCTTCGCAGAGATTTGTCATGAGATCGGACTGCCACCAGGCGTTGTAAACATTGTCACAGGCGACGGATCCACCGGCGAGGCTCTGGTCAAACATCCCGGAGTCGACAAGATCGCGTTCACCGGCTCGACAGAAGTCGGCCGTGCGATTCGCCGTGCCACCGCGGACAGTCACAAACGACTCTCGCTCGAACTCGGCGGCAAATCTCCATTCGTTGTTTTTGAAGATGCGGATCTCGATAGTGCAGTCGAAGGCCTGGTCGATGGAATCTGGCTCAATCAAGGTCAGGTCTGCTGCGCGGGTTCGCGCCTGCTGATGCAGGAGAGCATCGCCGACGCCTTGATGGAAAAAATACGAGAACGCATGCGTACCCTGCGTGTAGGTCCGCCGCTCGACAAGGCAATCGACATCGGGGCGATCGTCGCTCCGGTGCAACTGGAACGCATCCGGCGGTTGGTCGATCAGGGAGTGGCCGAAGGCGCAAGTTGCTGGCAGCCAGAGATACAAATGCCGTCGCAGGGATTGTATTTCCCCCCCACATTGCTGAGCAACGTGCATCCATCGTCAGTGGTTGCGCAGCAGGAGATTTTCGGGCCCGTGCTAGCAGCCATGACTTTCCGAACGCCTGCCGAGGCGGTGGAACTTGCAAACAACACTGTCTACGGATTGGCAGCTTGCGTGTGGAGCGAGAGCATGAATGTTTCCTTGCAAGTCGCGGCGCAAATCAAGGCGGGTGTGGTCTGGGTGAATTGCACGAACATGTTCGATGCGGCCTGCGGTTTCGGAGGATATCGCCAGAGCGGCTATGGACGCGAGGGAGGACGGGAAGGATTGCTCGAATATATCGAGCCCGTATGGTTTAAGTCGGCTGAGCCGCTTCAGCATAAGAAACAGCAGCATCAGACATCGAGCGACGGCCGGCCGCAAACCGCGGACGCAATCGATCGTACCGTAAAGCTTTACATCGGAGGGAAACAGGCAAGGCCCGATTCCGGCTACAGCTTCGAAGTGCGAGGTATGCACGGCGAGATCCTTGGTGAAGCGCCGCTGGGTAACCGCAAAGACATTCGCAATGCCGTGGAAGCTGCACGCAAGGCCACAGGTTGGGCAAAGAACACAGCTCACAATCGAGCCCAGGTTTTGTATTACATGGCCGAGAATCTTTCTCTGCGGCAGGAGGAAATCGCGCGGCGATTGGCCGCCGCTGTAGGCGAAACGCAAGCGCACAAGGAAGTCAACGCCAGCATCCAGCGGATTTTTTCTTACGCGGCTTGGGCCGACAAGTTCGACGGCGCAGTGCACAATCCGCCCTTTCGAACCATCTCGCTTGCGATGAACGAACCCATCGGCACAGTGGGCATCGTCTGCCCAAGTGACGCTCCGCTCCTCAGCTTGCTCTGCCTTCTCTTGCCAGTGCTGTCGGTTGGAAACAGCGCGATCGTTATCCCTTCGGAAACCTATCCGCTCATCACAGGCGATATGTATCAGCTGTTCGATACCAGCGATCTTCCGGCAGGCGCTGTGAATGTCGTCACGGGCCGAACATCGGAACTGCTGAAGACTCTGGCCGAACATGACGACGTCGATGCGGTTTGGTGCTTCTCGGATCAATCGAATGCTGCCGCGGCAAAATCATTCTCCGCAGGAAATCTGAAACAGGTGTTCACCAATGAAGGGCGCGCCATCGATTGGTTCGATCCAAAACAGAGCGAAGGTCGATGGTTCTTGCAACACGCGACACAGGTAAAGAACATCTGGGTTCCGTATGGCGAGTGACGCGGGAACTTTTCGGTCCATCGACAATCGCGTTGACACATCTCGGCGCTGCAAATACACTCGGCGGTCGCATCAATTCTGAACCTCATGTCTGACCGCCCTCGAATTGCCGTTATCGGCAGTGCCAACATCGATCTCACGACTTTCACCGACCGTTTTCCTAAGCCGGGCGAAACCATCTTCGGCCAGAAATTCGATCTTGGTTTCGGCGGCAAGGGCGCGAATCAGGCGGTCGCCGCACGCCTTTGTGGCGCGGATGTTTTTATGGTGGCTCGCGTCGGGAGCGATCTTTTTGGTCCAGCCACGATCGAAAATTTCAAAAAGGCTGGCATTGATACGACTCACGTGAAACAGGTCGAGGGCCTTTCCAGCGGCGTTGCGCCAATCTTTGTCGAGCCGAATGGACAAAATCGGATTCTGGTCGTAAAGGGAGCAAACGACGCGCTAAGGCCGTCAGATGTAGATGCAGCGTCCGACCTGTTGCTGAGTTGCGACTGCATTGTGCTGCAATTCGAAATTCCGCTGGAGACGGTTTACTACGCGGTAGCATTCGCGCGAAAGCACGGCCTTCGTTGCATTGTGAATCCCGCTCCCGCTCAGTCTGTGGACATGAAAGCCCTCGCCGGTCTCGATTATTTCGTTCCCAACGAGAGCGAAGCAGAAACGATCACAGGCCTGCCCGTGCGCAATGTCGATGACGCGAAACGATGCGCCGAGAAACTCGTTTCTAGCGACATACGCCGCGTCATCGTTACGCTAGGTGCGCAAGGTTCACTTCTCGCCGGCCGCGGATTGAGCGAACATATTCCTCCTTATCCCGTGAGAAGTATCGACAGCACGGGCGCAGGGGATGCGTTCATTGGCAGCTTTGCCGTTTTCCTTGCCGAGGGAGTGAACGAGTCGGAAGCTGTTCGCCGCGCGAATTTATATGCTGGGCTATCTACCACCGGCGTGGGAACTCAGAAATCCTTCTATGATCGGGCACGCTTTGACGGCGAGTGGCGATCGCGTTCCAACCCGTGACGTCTCGCCGACGAATGAGATTCCCGAAAAATCAATTTACCAGTGTGAAACATTTCCTGTAATCGAGCGCGCCGTTTTGCAGGAAACATCTTGACTTTAGAAGGACTTGCCCGTTATAAACCCTCGGTCGGGCCCAACACCTCTTCAAATTGCTTTTGTACTGCCGGAGATTCGTTTTTATTCTTTGGCATGGGCACGCAAAAGGGGACGTCATGAATAATGGGAAGCTGCTCCGGGTAATTCTGTCGCTCTTATCTTTCCTGTCTGTTTCTCCGCTTCTCTTCGCGCAGGCGAATGGCAGTTTTTCCGGAACGGTCACTGACAACGCGGGGGCCGTGATCGCGGGGGCAACGGTCAATGCGATCTCGCAAAGCACAGGTCTCGCTCGCGACACCAAGACCGACGACTCGGGCCATTATCTGATCCCGCTGTTACCCGTCGCCGATTACACCATTCGGGTGGAATCGCAGGGATTTCAAACGACTGAGCAGAGAGACATCCGGCTGCAAGTGGATGAGCATCGCGAAATCAATTTCACGTTGGCCCCTGCGTCCGTCTCGTCAACAGTCGAAGTGAATGCTACCGAGGTTGCGGTTGAAACCACCAATCCATCGTTGGGACAGGTGATCACTTCGCAGGAAGTCGCCGATCTTCCGCTGAACGGGCGCAACTTCGTGCAACTCGCGACGCTAACACCGGGCACAACAGCATCCACCAATCCTGCTAGTTTCTTCAACGGCGCACCCAGCAGCGAGGCTTCCACGCGCGGATCGTTCTCGCTCTCCGTCGGCGGTTCGCGTGAGCAGAGCACCGACTGGCTGCTCGACGGCAACGATAACAATCAACTGGATGAAGGCGGAATTGCCATCTTCTCTTCCATCGACGACATTCAGGAATTCAAAGTTCTCACCTACAACTATTCCGCCGAATATGGCGAGCGCTCCGGCCCCACCGTTCTGGTCACGACCAAGTCAGGATCGAACCAGTGGCATGGTTCCCTGTTCGAGTTCTTCCGCAACACCAAACTCGACGCCGACCAGTATTTCACTCACACACAGCAGACATTTAACCTGAATCAATTTGGAGGATCGTTCGGGGGGCCGATTAAGAAAGACAAGACTTTCTTCTTTCTCGATTACCAGGCCAAAATGCAGCGTCAGGGCGTGTCGTATCCGGGTTACGTTCCAACCCACAACATGGTGACGCCAGACGCCAACGGCAATTATGACTACAGCGACAACCCGTTTGGCACCCAAATCAATGATCCCTTTACCTTCTCACCGTTGCAGTGCAACAGTGTGGGAGGAACTCTGGTACCAGTCGCCGTCAATTCTGACGGATCACAAAATTCAGGCGCCCAAAATTGCGACATCATTCCGGCAGCCCTGGTCAATCCCATCGGCGCAAAAGTCGTAGCGCTCTATCCCACGCCCAATGCCACGGGCTCCATAGGTTTCAACTACGCTCAACAGCTCACCAGAAAACTAAACGAGGGAACTTGGGACATTCGCCTGGACCACAATTTTTCCGGCAAGGACTCGGCCTTCGCCCGCTTCAGCTACGATCAGGCAACCAACTTCATTCCTGGCGGCTCGCCGACATGGTCGGAGCAAACGGCGTTCGGCAGCAATCAGAACATCGATAACCACGGCCGCAATTTAGCCCTTTCGGAAACCCACGTGTTCTCGCCCAACACGATCAACCAGGTCAACGCGGGCTTCAGCCGGATTTTCAACCACATCCTGTCTTTCGGCACGGGCACCTGCGAGGCTTCGATCATTGGCATTCCCGGTGCGAACCTGGGGAGTAAGTGCGATACCCTCACCGGATACCCGGCCAGCCTGAATCAGGCCACCAATGACTGCGTGGGCTGCGGAATGACTTCGTTTTCCATGTCTTCCTACTACTCGGTCGGTGACCGCGGATACGCCCCCTATCAAGGGGGAACCAACGTCTATTCCATTTCCGACACGCTCGATCTGATTCGCGGGAAACACGAAATTCGTTTCGGCGGGGTCTACCGCGCCAATGAGATGAACATCCGCAACAACGCTTCGCAGGACGGTTTTATCAGCGAAACCGGCGCGTTCACCGGCGACGATATTGCCGATGTGCTGGTGGGGGAAATCGGAGTTTTTGCAGCGCACGATCAGACTTTCCTGGGCGCCACAGTAGGCCGGCGTTGGAAACTGGTTCGGCCTTTTGTGCAAGACAACTGGCGCGTCACCAACAATCTGACGCTGAACCTTGGAGTAGCCTGGGCGCTGGTTACGCCTGAAACAGAAGTCGAGAACAGGCAGTCGAACTTCGACGTCGTTTCCCAGACGTGGTTCGTTCCGAAAGGGAGTCCTGGAGGATGCGCACCAGCGATTTTGCCATTCCCTTGCGTAGCATCCGATGGCCGTCTGGGCATTCAGTTTCAAAAAACTGCCTTCGAGCCTCGCATCGGCCTTGCCTGGAAGCCGATGGGAAGCGAAACCACAGCCGTCCGCGCCGGCTACGCGATCTATCATGATTCTGCCTGGAATCAGGGTGGTCAGGGGTTGTGGCAGAATCCTCCTTACTACGCGGAAATCGATCCGCCCACCTTTTCTTACGCATACGGGTCGCCTTACGGGTCGTTGTCGGATGGTTTCCTCCTGGGCGCGCCTCAGCCGCCCTCCACACTGCAAGTAGCGGGAGGCGCCACGCCATGTCAGGGGAACCCGGGAGTTTGCGGCTACCTCTATGCGTCGCCCGTGAATCCCGATAACTACACTGGCACTCTGCAATCGATGAATCGCAACTTTGTGCAGGGCATGGTGCAACAATTCAACCTGAATGTGGAGCGCCAATTGCCGGGCAACATAGTGCTTACTGCAGGCTATGCCGGTTCCCGCAGCGCTCACATTCTCGTGAGCCAGGTGAATGAGAATATTGGCTCGCCGCTGGCTTGCCCCGGCACCGGGTTCACAGTGCCCGGCTATACGCTCGGTTGTGGGCGTAATCTCATCATTCCCGGTAACCCCTTTCAGTTGGTAGACAGCAACAACAGCGTCGGTGCTGCGAGATACGACTCGCTCCAATTCAAGGCTGAAACCAAGAGCGTCCGCCATGGGATCTATGCCCTGATTGGCTACACATACGCGCGTAACTTCGATTCCGGCATGACTGACGGCCTTGGCACCAACGCCGGCGCCATCTTCTGGCCCCTACCTGGGACCCAGAAGTTGGATTGGGGCTTGTCGCAATTGAACTTGAACGACACATTTACAGCCAGCATTCTTTACGATTTGCCTTTCGGAAACGGCAAGCACTTCGGTGGCAACTGGAATAAAACCACGAATACGATTCTCGGCCACTGGCAGGTCAATCTGATCGAGCGGGCCGAGTCCGGATTCCCCCTGTTCGTGGTTGACAGTGCGAACCTCGGCCCAACGTTCGGCCTTCCTCCAGGAGCCGGAAACACCGGCCAGTATCTGAACTACAACTTCTTCAGTTTTAACCGCCCAGAACTCGTCGGCGATCCCAACCGGGCCGGAGATGAAGGAGGCTATACGGGATGTCCTACGAAGCTCCACACGCTGCAAAACTGGTTGAATCCCTGCGCCTTCGCGCATGCCCCGGCCGGAGAAATCGGCACCGCTCCACGCGCCCCGGCCTACGGACCGCGGTTTGTAAATACTGATTTCTCGGTGATTAAAGATTTTCCCTTGTCGTGGCGCGAAGGAATGAACATGCAGTTCCGCGCCGAGTTCTTCAATCTTCTTAACCACCCTCAGTTCTTCATGGGCGGCCTCGGAGGTTTCGGGCTGCAGGACATCAATCAGCCGGGCTTCCCGCAGAGTACGGGCACTTTCGGTGTAGTCAACCAGCAGACGAACAATCCGCGCTTGGTTCAGTTCGCGCTGAGGCTTAACTTCTGAGCGCGCATTAAAATCTTTTACGCCGCGCTCGTTTGGCCCGACGCGGGAAGACTTTTGTTTTTTACCGCTCACGCTGCGGCTGGCCGTCCCGAACTCGGAGACTCGAATGTTTTCAAGTAAAGTACTCTACGGATTTGCAATACTGGTCGTTCTAGGTATCTTAACGGGAACCATGAACGCAAGCACCGTCGTCACGAAGGAATCGTTCGGTCGCGCCGCGGATGGCACAGCAGTCGATCTCTATACTCTGTCCGACGGCAAGGTTGAAGCGCGCATTACGAATTATGGCGGGATTATTACTTCATTGCGCACGCCCGATCGCAACGGAAAGCTTGACGATATCGTTCTCGGTTATGACTCTTTGGATCAGTACATCGCCAAGACCGCCTATTTTGGGGCAATTATTGGACGATACGCGAATCGCATCGCGCACGGAACTTTTCAGCTCGACGGAAAGACCTATCACATCCCGAAAAACGACGGCGACAATACACTTCATGGCGGAATCCGCGGGTTCGACAAAGTCGTGTGGAGGGCGAAAGAAATCACGAACGGCGTTGAGCTCAGGTATGTGAGCAAAGATGGCGAAGAGGGATTCCCTGGCACCCTGACGACAACGGTTCGTTATACGTTGAACGGCGGCGCGCTGCGCATTGAATATTCTGCAACTACTGACAAAGACACAGTCCTGAATCTCACGAATCATTCTTATTTCAATCTCGCAGGTCAGGCCAACGGCGAGGTTCTAGGACACATTTTGAAGATCAATTCATCGCGTTTCACTCCGGTGGATGCTTCTCTGATTCCCACCGGCGAAATCAAATCGGTCGAGGGCACGCCTTTTGATTTTCGCAAGTCGCATGCGATCGGCGGGCGCATTAATGCCAGCGATGAGCAGTTGCGCTTCGGGATGGGATATGACCAAAACTTCGTTTTAGACAGTTCCGGCGGAAGCCTCGCGGAAGCTGCCGAGGTTTACGAGCCAACTACCGGACGAATCTTGAAAGTTTTGACTACGGAACCGGGAGTGCAATTTTACTCAGGCAATCATCTTGATGGTTCGATCACGGGTAAGCATGGGCGCATTTACAAGCCACGTGTTGCGTTCTGCCTGGAGACGCAACATTTTCCTGATTCTCCGAATCATCCGAACTTTCCCACCACCGAACTAAAGCCCGGACAGCAGTTCCACAGCATAACGGTATTCGAGTTCAGTGCCGGAACTCGTTAACCCAAGATTGCGCGGATCCTGGAGTTATTTCTCCGGCGTCGGTGCACGCAGCAGGTCTACGAACAATTTGTAAAACTTGTCCAGGTCCAGATCGTCCTGCACTTCAACGGGCACGCCTGCCAGCGCCGGTTTGTCATGCTCCGTCCAGCTTAATGTGTCGCCGTAGCCCGCGCCGCGATCGAGATCTACGTCGAGATACAGCTTTTCTCTCTTAGTGATGATGCTCGGATCGATCCACGCCGCGGCCGCTAGCTCATCCCATAAATAGTTGTAGTTACCCCACAAGCGTGCATAGGCGCCTATATATCGCGCAGCCGGCGAATCGGATGTCTTAATGCGATCGAGCAATTCATGAGTCAGCCGGGTCTTCACAGAAATATCCACCGGCGTGCAAACAACATTTTTCCACTTTGCCGCGAAAACAATGTGAGCCGCTTCAGGATCGAACCACAAATTGAATTCGTGTGTAGGCGTGTTCGCAAACTCAGGATCATCGGTTTGCGGATTGATGCTCCCTCCCATAAAGACCAGCTCTTTGACCAGGCTTGAAAACTCCGGATCGATCGTAATCGCGAGGGCCAGATTGGTCATCGGGCCGCCGGCATAGACCGTCACCTCGTTTGGGTACCTATGCACAGTACGAATTAGAAAGTGCGCTGCATCCTCTTCGGCGGCCTTGGTTGTGGGCTTGCCTTCTGGCATTTCTCCAAGCTGGCTGGGATCGTGGTAAAACTTCGGTGTCCACGCACCCAGCCACGGCACGTGCCCGAACTGCTCCTCCCAGCGTTCAGTCTCGGCCTTACGACGCACGAGCGGGTATTCGGCGCCCGAAACAACCGGAATATCTGTGCGCCCAATTAGTTCCAGCATGCGCAACGTGTGCGCGACTTCGTCGTTGAGCCATTGATCTCCAGTGACGACCGTGATTCCCAGGACTTCGGCCTGCGGAGACTGAATTAGCAGGAGCATCGACTGCTGATCAGTGCCAGCCGGACCAGCGGCGTCTTGGTCAATAATTACTTTTCGCTTGGCTTGGCTCCAGCATGGGCACGAAATCAGCAGTATGATTGCAAGCCAACTGCGGCTAATTTTCATTTTCTCCTCTTAGATAGTTGAATGGAACAATTTGCTCGAAATAACCAACGTTGGGACATTTTACTCAAGAGCGGGTAAAGACAAGCAGCAGTCCAGAGGTAGGTCATGAGCAAATCCACGGCGCGCCTGGATACGACGGCCCGAGCGATGGCGGAAACCTATGCAGTTAACGACCGCATGAACCAGCTGATTCTCGAGCACCTCGATCCCCGCGCGTGGCGTGCCAAACCGCCGCACAACACGGGTCGCACTGTTGCCGCCATTTTTTCGCACATGCATAATATGCGTCGCAAGTGGCTGCGTCTCTCTGCCCCACATTTGAAATTACCGCCGCAGCTTGATCGAACTCGCTGCACCCCAAAGCAGGTTTCAGCCGCGCTCGCCGAAAGCGCGGCCCGTTGCCGTGAAATGCTCTCCCAGGCGATCGGAAATCCTGCTGGCCCCATCAAAGACTTTACCCGCGACGGCTGGGCTCGACCTTGGCCTCCCGGAGCAGCAATGTTCGCGTACATGATTACACACGATGCGCACCACCGCGGCCAAATTTGCATGCTGGCTCATGAACTTGGTTTCCCATTGCCCCTTAAAGTTCGCTATGGAATGTGGTGCTGGGAAAAGTTGTGGAAGGAGTGCGGTTTCGGAAGTCTGCGCTAATGCGGAGGGCCATTTCCGCCTACGAGCCGCAGTTTGCTAGAATCTCATAATCTCATGTGTGCGGAGTCGCCGATGATTCGATCCTCTCGAGTTCTGCTGCCGGTTTTGTCAGCATTTCTTTTGGTCGTCGTTTCGGTCCCCTCGGTCTTGGCTTCATCAAAAGCAGCCAAGCAAACTACTGAAGATACGGAATTACAAGGAGGGCTCCGCAACCCTCCCAAAAACGGCTGGACATTCGTGCATCTTCAAGGAACACCGCACCAGATCGGATTCCAAAACGGCTACCTGCTCGCACCGGAAATACAAGACACTCTGAAAGTCATCAAGCTCGAAGCCACACACGACAATCATAAAGATTGGCAGTTCTTCCGCGACGCCGCCCAGAATATGATGTGGCCGCATATCGAGCAGGAATACCGCGACGAACTTCAGGGAATCAGTGATGGGCTGAACGCTCGTGGCTTCAAAATTGACGTATGGGATGTGGTTGCCCTGAACGCAGCAATGGAGTGGGAATACTACGTAAAGCAATACGACAAAGAGCATGGCATTAAAACTGCGTCATCAGCCGTCCCGGAGCACTGCAGCGCATTCGTTGCCACGGGGTCGTACACGACGGACCACAAGCCGGTGATCGCGCACAACAACTGGTCTACATATCTCGAAGGCGAGCGTTGGACCATCATGTATGACATCGTTCCCACCCATGGGAAGCGCATGTTGATGGATGGATTGCCGGGCGTGATTCACAGCGGCGATGATTTCGTCGTGAACTCGGCAGGTATCGTGATCACCGAGACTACCATCGGCAGTTTTTCGGGATATGACTCCAACGGCATCCCAGAGTTTGTGAGAGCGCGGAAGGCGGCGCAGTACTCGACTTCGGTCGACGATTTCACTTCGATCATGAAACAAGGGAATAACGGCGGCTACGCCAATACCTGGCTGATCGCCGACATGCAGAAGAATGAAATCGGACGGCTCGAGCTCGGGCTGAAGCACGTCACGCTTGAACGAAGCTCGGACGGCTACTTCGTCGGATCAAATTTCCC
>DASXEG010000097.1:0-26738 GCA_036490235.1 Candidatus Sulfotelmatobacter sp.
GCTGATCTGCGGTTAGCGAGGGGATGAGTTGGCATTGGCCGTTGTGCACGTCGAATTGCCAGCCGTGGTAGGAACACTCGAGGTTTTCACCATCGAAGTGGCCGCAGTTTAACGGCATGCCGCGGTGGGGGCAGGCGTCGCGCAGGGCGAAGGGGCGGCCTGTGCGGTCGCGTCCGATGACCAGGGGAATTTCCAGGAGGGTGGCTTTGTGGAGCTGGTTGCGATGAACCCGGTCGGCGGGCAGGGCGCGATACCAGAAGCCGGTGAGCATGAGGGTATCGGTAGCCTGGCGCTGCGGGAGATCGAGTTCGGGCATGAGCGGGTTGGCGGCTGAATTTTCTACTGCTGACTTTCGATTGACAACCTATGCTAGCATTCGCTGATTTCTGGCGCAGTGAATTGATTGACGTAGTGGTGAAAATTCAGGGAACCACTAAGGGCACCAAGTCGCGCTAAGGAAAAACATGGAGTTCCTCGGGCACTTTCGACGGCTTACGCCGGTGCAGCGGAATACTTTTTTGGCTTGTTTTCTGGGGTGGTCGCTGGATGCGTTTGACTATTTCATTCTGACTTTTTGTGTAAGCGCGATTGCCACGCAGTTCGAGACGAAAATTTCGGTAGTGACGGAGGCGATTTTTCTTACGCTGGCGATGCGGCCGGTGGGCGCGTTTTTGTTTGGAGTGATGGCGGACAAGTATGGGCGGCGAGTCACGCTGATGGTGGACATCATCGCGTACTCGGTGTTTGAGTTGGGCTCGGCGTTTGCGCCATCGCTGAAAACGCTTCTGATTATGCGGGCGTTGTTTGGAGTGGCGATGGGCGGGGAGTGGGGCGTGGGGGCGGCGCTGGCGTTTGAGACGCTTCCGGCGGAAGGGCGCGGATTTTTCTCGGGATTGCTGCAGGAGGGATACGCGGTGGGATTTCTGATGGCGGCCCTGGTTTATCGATATGTGTTTCCGGTGGTGGGATGGCGGGGAATGTTTGTGGTGGGAGCGCTGCCGGCGTTTCTGGTGATTTACATCCGGACGAAAGTGGACGAATCGCCGGCGTGGCTCAAGGGGCAGACTGCGAAAAATGAAGAGAGTGGTTTACCAAAGGACATCGCGAGTTACGTGGGGACATTTATTTTTCTGGTGGTGCTGATGTTCGCGTTTAATTCGTTCAGCCATGGGACGCAGGATCTTTATGCCACGTTTCTGCAAAAAGACCACCGCTTCTCGCCGGAGACGGTTGGACTGATTGCAGTGGTTGCGAATATTGGCGCGCTGGCGGGAGGAATTTTCTTTGGCGCGTGGTCGGAGAAAATTGGACGGCGGAAGGCGATTGTGATTGCGGCGCTGCTGACGATTCCGGCCACGCCGATGTGGGCTTATTCGCACACCGTGGTGATGCTTGCCCTTGGCGGATTTGTGATGCAGTTCATGGTGCAGGGAGCCTGGGGAGTGATTCCGGCGCATTTGAATGAACTTTCACCGGCGGCGGTGCGGGGAACGTTTCCGGGATTTGCTTATCAGATTGGAAATTTGCTGGCGTCGCGGAATATTGTGATTCAAGCGAAGATCAGTGAGCGGCGCTATGGGGGACTGTTTGCGCCGGTGATGGCATGGACGGTGTTGATTATGGCCGCTTTGGTGGCGCTGGTTACCGGGTTTGGGCGCGAGAAGCGGGGCGTGGATATGTCGATTACGCGGCAGGGATCTGACGGAACGACGCCCTCGACGTGAGGCGCTCGCAGGCAGAAGCAGGTTCCTCCACTTCGCTCGCTTTCGCTTCGCTTCGGTCGGAATGACAAGGGTCAGGAGGAGCGAGGATTCTGTTTGGGGTGAGATCGATGAGGTAGTTTATATGCAATTTTTGGCATATCTGGCGATGTTGAAATATACGATACCGGCACGGAAGTAGCATTGTCATGGGTGGGGTCCTGTGATAACGTAGGTAAAATTTCACGCCTTCGTAAATAAATTCAGGGCCCCTTAATAATTTGACATTTGCGCGAGCGCGTGTGCAGGAGCGCCACTATGAAGGAAACCATGGATCCGACTTTGCCCAAGCCGCATTCGGATGAGCAGGAAAACTTTGCCAATCGCAAGCTGATTCGTCCGGCGCTGCCGCGGCTGGACAACCACGGCAATCATAATTCCAACCACAATTCGAATCACAATTCCGGGCATATGCCGGGGCCCGATCGGCGGGAGCGGCATGATCGCGGCGGGGAGCGTGGGTTTGAACGTGGAGAACGGACTATGGGTGGCGGCGGGGGACGTAAATCGGCTCCGCCGGAGCAGACCAACGCCGAGAATTTTTACTATCTGAAGCAGATGCAGTCGCGAACGCCGATGGTGATAGTGCTCCAGGATGGCGAGGAGGTGCACGGAATCATCGAGTGGTATGACAAGACCTGCATCAAGATTGTGCGCGAGGATGGCGGGCCGAATTTGATGATTTACAAGCCGGCGATCAAGTACATGTTTAAGGAAGAGGAGAGCCGGCGGTAGGGCGGGTTGATTTGTAACGGTAGTTTATCGAGCTTTTCTGGATCGGCGCGGTTTCTTCTTTCCTGCCAGTCGTTTTTCCCCTTTTTCGGCAACTCGTAAAAGTTCTCTTGTGCCGGTGGTAATTTCCTTCATCAATTTGTCCATCTTAGCCCAGCGGGCCTGAACGGCCTTGCGGGCGGCCTCGCTGCGCTGCTCGGGGGTGAGGTTACGAGCGCGGGCCTCTCCACCTTTTTTTCCGAATTTCGCGAAATAGGCTCGAATGTCCTGTTTTCTTATTGCCATGGCGTGGTAAAGCTCTCCTGCCGATTCGGCTGGTTCAGTTTTGGGAAATAGACGGTGTGATTATGCCCACTGCTCACGTTTTAACTTTACCGTACGTAGGGGGTACGTGTAAACCGTCATGGGTTCTCGTCAGGCCGATAAATCGGCAAGAGAGTAGCTTCTCCTACAACTTCGGCAGAACGATTCCCTGCTGCGCCTGATATTTTCCTTTGCGGTCCGCGTAGCTGGTTTCGCAGACTTCATCGGACTGAAAGAAAATAATCTGGCACAGGCCTTCGTTGGCGTAAATCCGGGCCGGCAGCGGCGTGGTGTTCGAAATCTCGAGCGTCACGAAGCCCTGCCATTCGGGCTCAAATGGGGTGACGTTGACGATGATGCCGCAGCGCGCGTAGGTACTTTTGCCCACGCAGATGGTGAGGATGTCGCGGGGAATTTTGAAATATTCGACGGAGCGGGCCAGCGCGAATGAGTTGGGCGGGACGATGCAGATATCGGTTTGGATGGTGACGAAGGATTTTTCGTCGAAGTGTTTGGGGTCGACGGTGGTGCTGTTGACGTTGGTGAAGATTTTGAATTCGTCGGCCACGCGCAGGTCGTATCCGTAAGAAGAAAGGCCGTAGGAGATCACGCCTTCGCGGACTTGCTTTTCGGAGAACGGGTTGATCATGTCGTGTTCGCGGGCCATCTTGCGAATCCAGCGGTCGCTTTTCAGCATGGAGCTCCTTGAGTTGAATGGTTCTGTGGTGCTTGCACTTCTTCTGCCAGGACTCCCTGCTGGGCCGTTTTCAGCGGCTGAGTGCATGGGTTCCTTCGACTTCGCATGATTGTCTTTTGGACGATCATGCTTCGCTCAGGATGACAATAACGGCGCTGTCAGAAGTGCAGGACAGTTTACGGGAGAGATGCTGCCGTTGACAATCTCGCTTATCTTCCTTAGCATCAATGACTTGAAGCGCGATTTTCACACCGTAAACGGGGGTCAAGCATGATCAAGCTCGACATCATCAATGAAGTGGTGGCCCGAACGGGCATCACCAAGACCAAGGCTGAGTTGGCCGTGGAAACCGTGTTTGAGAGCATGAAGAATTCGCTGGCGCGCGGACATCGCATCGAGCTGCGCGGATTTGGCGTGTTCAATGTGCGGCCGCGAAAGACGGGGATCGGGCGCAATCCGCGGACTGGGGCGGAGGTTTCGATTCCGCCGGGGAAGGCGGTGCGGTTCAAGCCGGGGAAAGAGTTGCAGTCGATTGAGTGACGAGAGCTGCGGGCTGCGAGCCGCGCGTTGTGAGTCGCGAGTTCGTTGGTGATTTATTGTTTTGTGCGAATTTTTAGGTTCCTCTTCAGCGTTGTTTCCTCCGATTTAGTAGCATGGAAGCTAGGCTTGCCTGACCTAACACCGGGCTGTTGAATTCATGTCGGATCTTCATCCTCCAAGTCCTCCAACTCCTGCTTCTACCCTCGAATACTCCCGGCCGGTGACGGAGTGGACGCCCGCGCGACCGAAGCCGCGGTACTGGTTGCATGCTTTCCTGCTGCTGGCTACGTGCCTTACTACGCTCGTGACCGGGGCGCGGATGCAGTACAACTTCGATCACGGTCGGCCGGCGTTGTCGCTGGAGGATGCTCCGATTCATGGCGAGGTGCCGCCGCTGTTTCCGGTGAACTGGATGTGGTCGCATCCGGATCGGATACTGGGCGGTATTCCATTCATGGCTACAGTGATGTTTTTCTTTTTGGCGCATGAGATGGGGCATTATTTGTACTGCCGGCGCTATGGGGTTTATGCGACGCTGCCATTTTTTATTCCGATGCCGCTGACGCCGATTGGGACGATGGGCGCGGTGATCGTGATCCGATCGAGGATTCGATCGCGGACGGCGTTGTTCGATATTGGAATTGCGGGACCGATTGCGGGATTTGTGGTGGCGACGGCGGTGCTGTTTGTGGCGCTGGCGTGGTCGAAGCCGATTCCACGGGGAATGGGGCTGGGCGAATATGAATTGGGTTATCCGCTGATTTTTTATATGGTGCACCGGCTGTTTGTCGCGACCGGAGTTCTGCGCGGGTTGTCGGCGTTGCCGATGAATTTCACGCTGTTGCATCCGGTGGCGATTGCGGCGTGGGTGGGAATGCTGGCGACTTCGTTAAATTTGCTGCCGGGCGGGCAACTCGATGGCGGGCACATTGTTTTTTCGATTTTTCCGCGGGCGCACAAGATGGTTTCGCGGCTTACGATTCTGGTTTTGCTGGTGATGTCGTATTACTTGTGGACCGGATGGTTCATTTGGGCGATTTTGCTGCAGTTGACCAGCCTGCGGCATCCGCAGGTGGCGGAGTGGCCTCAGGTCGAAGGCCGGCGGTTGTGGCTGGCGGTGTTTGCGCTGGTGATGCTTGTGTTGACGTTTACGCCTGCGCCTTTGCTGCACTCTTCCCTGCCGGAAATGTATCGGGGGTTTCGGGGGCGATAGATTTCTAATTAACCACTAAGGACACTAAGGTGCACTAAGGAAATCTTTTTGCTTTGCGGTGGTTGCAGGAGCTTAGTCGATTTAATGGATCAAGGAGCGGATCCCCATGAAAGTCTTTGCCGCTGTTTTTCTAGTTTTAGCAAGTCTCCTCCTTCAAGGTAGGGTTGCCGCACAGACGATCACCGTCGATATTTCTCATCCCACGAATCATTTTGTGCCGAAGGAAACTTTGGGAGCAGGAGTGGACCGGATTGCGGCGGAGGCGATCGATAAGGATTTGCAGCAACCGACATTGGAGAAGACTCTCGAGTCGGGCTGGCAGCCGGTTACGTATCGGCAGAATACGGAGTTGGCGATTGAGGCCTGGCACTGGAATCCGAAGGGGACGTGGAGCGATAGTGGGAAAGGATACTTCACCGGATCGTCGACTCCTACGGAGATGCTTCGCTACTCGTACGGATATGCGCTGCCGCGGCGGGGGACTACGCGCAACGATGGGACAGATAATGTCGGGTTTTCGCGGTTGACCGACGGAGATCTGAATTCTTTCTGGAAGAGCAATCCGTATCTGACTCACAAATTCACCGGTGAAAGCGATGGGTTGCATCCGCAGTGGGTGGTGATCGATCTGGCGCAGGTGCAGCAGATCGATAGTATTCGCATCGCCTGGGCGGAACCTTATGCAAAGAGTTACGTTGTGCAGTATTGGACGGGAGATGATCCGATTCGAAATGTGACTCGCGGAGTTTGGCAGACGTTCCCGCAGGGAGTGATTGCAGAGGGCAAAGGTGGGGCGGAGACGATTCGCTTGAGTGCCACTGCGATGCCGGTGCGGTTTTTGCGGATATGGATGACGGAGTCGTCGAACACTTGCGATAGCGATGGGCCGGGTGATCCGAGAAACTGTGTGGGGTATGCGATTCGAGAAATTTATTTGGGCACGACGACTGCGGATGGCGAGTTTCATGACGTGATGCGGCACACGGCGGATCAGGAACAGACTACGACTTATGCGTCGTCGGTCGATCCTTGGCATCGGGAGTCAGATTTGGGATCGACCAAGCAGGCGCAGGTGGGGTTCGATCTTTTCTACACGAGCGGGGTTACGCGCGGATTGCCGGCGATGATTCCGGTGGCGATGCTTTATGACACGCCGGACAATGCGGCGGCGGAGATTGCATATTTGAAGGCGCGCGGGTATCCGATTTCATACGTTGAAATGGGTGAAGAGGCGGATGGGCAGTACATGTTGCCCGAGGACTACGCGACTTTGTATTTGCAGTTTGCTACTGCGATTCATGGCGTCGACCCGGCTTTGAAGTTAGGCGGACCTTCGTTTCAGGGGGTGAACAAGGATATTGAAGTTTGGCCGGATGCGAGTGGGAGGGTTTCGTGGACGAGGCGGTTTGTCGACTATTTGAAGCAGCATGGGCGCATGAATGATTTGGCGTATTTTTCGTTCGAGCATTATCCGATGGATCCTTGCCGCATTCCTTGGGGCAGTCTTTACGACGAGCCGGAGTTGGTGAGTCACATTATGCAGGTGTGGCGTGAGGATGGGATTCCAGCTGACATGCCGATGTTTATTACGGAGGGAAATTTATCGTCGGCGGCTAGCGAGACTTATCAGGATATTTTTTCTGGAATCTGGCTGGCGGATTATATTGGGTCGTTTTTGAATTCCGGCGGGAACGCGGTTTACTTTTTTCATTACTTGCCGCTGCAGATGGAGCCGGGATGCAACAACTCTCCGGGAACCTTTGGCA
This sequence comes from Candidatus Sulfotelmatobacter sp., assembly GCA_036490235.1. Lineage (GTDB taxonomy): Bacteria > Acidobacteriota > Terriglobia > Terriglobales > Acidobacteriaceae > Sulfotelmatobacter. The sequence goes on from DASXEG010000097.1 coordinate 7,012, forward strand.
TGTTTACGGTGGATGCGAATTATCAGATTCAGCAGCCGCTGGCGCAGTTTTTTGTGGCGCAGTTGATCAACCTCGAATGGGTGCAGCCGGCAGGGGGAGAACATCAGGTGTTTGCGGCTTCGAGTGATGTTCAGGACGGGGCCGAGCATGAGTTGGTTACGGCTTATGCGATGAAGCGGCCGGATGGAGAGTGGGCGGTGATGGCGGTGAACCGGGATCAGCAGAATGCGCACCGGGTGCGGATTTTGTTTAGGAAGGCGGAGGATTCGGATGAGGGGTTTGCCGGTCCGGTGGAGATTTCGACTTTTGGGAGCGCGCAGTATCTGTGGCATCCGGCGCAGACGCGGTTTATGGCTCATGCGGAGGAGAGCGGGAAGCCTACGATTGTGACTGCCAGCAAGGGATGGGCTGAGCCGGATGGGCCGATGGTTCGGTCGAAGATGAATGCTGGGAAGGATACGTTGTTCGAGTTGCCGGCGGCTTCGGTTACGGTGATTCGCGGGACGATGAGAGGTCACTGAGGGGGCTGCGCAGTATCAACGAAAGAGGCAGCGGATTTCTCACATTGGCTTCGCGAAGATTCGGAATGATAGGTTTTGTGTTTCCATCATTTCCCGCCCGCTGGCCTTCCTAGTTGTGCAATTGAGCGTTTGTTGATCGTAATAGAAGGGCACATCACGCGCCCTACGCCGGATGATCGGCTGGAAAAAGCAGGTCCCTCCACTTCGGTCGGGATGACAGCTTTACATTAACCAGAGTGCGTCTACATCCACGATGATTTGGGTGCGCGGGATTTTTTGTGAGGCTGCGTGGGCTAGCATGGCGCGCAGGGTGGTGTTGAGTTTTTCGCGGCTTGGGGATTTCAGCACGAAGTGATAGCGATAGTCGCGCTTCAATCGGGTGATGGGCGCGGTCGCGGGCCCGAGCACGCGTACGCTTTCGTGACGGGTTTCCTCGAACCATTTGCCCAGGGTGCCCGACCATTGCAGGGCTTCCTCTAGTTTGTCGCTGCGGATCAGGACGTTGGCTAGCGAGCCATACGGCGGATAGTGCATCCAACTGCGGAATTGGAGTTCTTTGTCGTAGAAGCCGGTGAAGTCGTGGCGGGCGGCGAATTGCACGGCGTAGTGGTCTTGACAAAAAGTTTGAAGGATTACTTTGCCGGGGGATTGGCCACGGCCGGCTCGTCCCGCGACTTGGGTGAGAAGTTGAAATGTGCGCTCGGCGGCGCGGAAGTCGGGGAGGCCGAGAGCGGTATCGGCGCCGACCACGCCGACTAGCGTCACGCCGTGAATGTCGTGGCCTTTGGCGATCATCTGCGTGCCGACTAGAACGTCGAGTTCGCCTTCGTTCAGGGCATTGAGGGTGCGTTCGAAATCTTCGTGGCCGCGGACGGTGTCGCGATCGAGGCGGGCGATGCGGGCTTGCGGGAACAGGCCATGGAGTAACTCCTCGAGTTTCTCCGAGCCGGTGCCCAGGAAATACACGTACTCACTGCCGCAGTGGACGCATTGCTTCGGGATGTGCGCCACATAATTGCAATAGTGGCAAACCATTTTTTGTTCGCGCTTGTGGTGGGTCATGGCGACGGCGCAGTTGCGGCATTGCAGAGTTTGGCCGCAGGCACGGCAGAGGACGACCGGGGAATACCCGCGGCGGTTGAGCAGGACCATCACCTGTTCTTTTTTTTCCAGGCGATCTTTTATCTCGTCGGCGAGTTTGCGGGAAATGACTTGCTCGTGGCCGGTTTCCTGGAACTCCTGACGCATATCGACGATTTCGACGTCCGGGAGCGGGCGTTGCTCTACGCGGTCGGGGAGTTCGATCAGCGCGTATTTGTTTTTGGTGGCGTTGAAATAGGATTCGAGTGACGGAGTTGCGGAACCGAGAACGACTACGGCGTCTGCCATTTTCGCGCGCATCACGGCTACGTCGCGGGCGTGGTAGCGCGGGTTTTCTTCCTGCTTGTAGGAGGAGTCGTGTTCTTCGTCGACGATGATTAAAGCGAGGTCGGCAACCGGAGCGAAGACTGCGGAGCGCGTGCCGACCACCATGCGAGCTTCGCCTGTCTTGATTCTGTGCCATTGCTCGGCGCGTTCTTTATCGGAGAGTGCGGAGTGCAGGATGGCGGCTTCGTCGCCGAAGATTTGATGGAGGTCGGCAGCTACTGCTGGAGTGAGACCAATTTCGGGAACCAGGAGGATGGCGGAGCGGCCGGCTTCGAGAACGGATCTCATGCCTGCCAGGTAGACGGCGGTTTTTCCGGAGCCGGTTACGCCGTGGAGCAAGATGCCGGAAAATTGCTTTTTTTCTACGGCTTCGCACAGGCGATTCAGGGCGGATTGTTGTGCTGGATTGAAACTGAAATCGAATGGCGAGGGACGCGGCTTGCTCCGTGAAAGCGTGAACCCGGCCGGTTCTTCGTGGATTTCGATCAGACTGCGTTTTACCAGCGTGTTTAGCGTACTTCGGGGAACATCGAGCGCTTGCAGAGTTTCTACGGAGACACGGCCGCCTGAGGCGACTAGCGTCTCGATGATTGTGCGCTGATTGTCGTTCAATTTGCCTTCGGCGGATTTTAGCTCGGCGACTTTTATGGTTCGGGTTGCGTCGCGGATGTTGGAGATGTCTTCGCGAATTAACCATTTTTTGCGGACCATTCCGGCGAGGATGGATTTCGAGGCTTGGGCGGTGGAGCGGAGGGTTTCTTCGCGTACCGCGGATTCCTCAGGGGCTAAAGCCCCGCCGTTGTGCGGCTTTAACGGTACGACTGAAATCGTGCCCTTCCCGTTTTCGTTCTGGCGCGTTTTTTTTGCTGCTGCTTTCGGTTCGTACTCATGATCGGGTGAAATATTTGCGAGGTAATCGAGCACGCGAAATTCTGCGGCTTGTTCTTCGGCGGAGCGGCGCGAGCGCAGAGATGATCCGGAGGTTCCGGCGAGGTGCAGCGCTGTGAGACCTTGCTTGGTGATGCGGTAGGCGATGGAGCGTTTGAATTCGGCCTGCAGCGGGAGCATGGTGCGGAAGACTTCGCCGAGCGGGGCGAGGTAGTAGTCGGCGATCCAGCGGGCCAGGCGGAGGAGTTGGTCGTCGAGGACTGGATTTGGGTCGAGGACGGCGTAGATGGATTTGGTTTGTACGGAGGGTTTGCGGTTATGTAGTTCGACGACTATGCCAGTCATGCGCCGCTGGCGGAAAGGGACCAGCACGCGTCCGCCGACTGGTGGAGCTGCGCCGATCGGGACACGGTAGGTGAAGACCGCGTCGAGTGGCACAGGCAGGGCTACGTCGCAGAATTCTGGCATTGATGCGAGGATAAACTACGCGAGCTGCGTCCGTGGCCCTTGCGGGTAGACCCTGAGAGAATTCGTTTCAGGGTTCGTGGTTGTTTATGCGGGTATGGGGTCCCTCGCTTCGCTCGGGATGACAGAACTTATATTTTCGCTAAGATTCTGCCGTTTTCTTCGGCGGCTCGATTCCGAGATACTTCATTACCATTTGCAGATCTTTCCACGCTTCGCCTTTTTGGCGGGGATCGCGCAGGAGGAATGCGGGATGATAGGTGACTGCGAGGCGTGCGCCGGTCCAAGAGGGATCGGGGTTAACGCCCGTTGGCATGAAGTCGTAGAATCGGCCGCGCAGTTCCGACATGGACGCGCTCATGGCCAATAAATTTTTGGATGCGGTCGCGCCGAGGGCCACGATGACTTTTGGCTTAATGGCGGCGATCTGACGCATTAAGAACGGTGAGCAGGTGTCGCATTCGTCGCGCTCGGGCTGGCGATTTTGGGGCGGGCGGCATTTGACGATGTTGGCGATGTAGACATCTTCACGCTTCAGGCCCATGGCTTTGATCATGTTGTTGAGCAGTTGGCCGGCGCGGCCTACGAAGGGCTCGCCCTGCGCGTCTTCGTCGGCGCCGGGGCCTTCGCCTACGAACATTAATTCGGCGCGGGGATTGCCTACGCCGAAGACGATTTGCTTGCGGCCTTGCTGGTGGAGCTTGCAGCGGGTGCAGTCGCCTAGATCTTCGCGAATGAGTTTGAGAGCGGCGACGGGATCGGCAACGCCCTGCTCAGGATGGGAGGAAATTATTTTTAGTGACTTTCCTTCGGCGGCGAATGGAATTGCGGCGGATTTTCTTGGGGACATTTCCTGTTTTATTTCTGATTGGGATTCGATTGCATGGGACTTTGCCAGAGGCGATGCGGATGAATTTGCTCGCATGGGCTGGCGGTAGAAGTCGTAGATGCCGAGTTCGCGGTAGAAGCGGATGCGCTCGGCTAGGGCGCGGCGTAGTTCGGGGTCGAGGGTTTGAGGCATTCGCGAATTCAGTTTTCTACGTCGAAGTACATTTTGGTGGAGGGGCGATACTTAGCCACCTTGCTTTGCGGTGATGTTCCTAGTACTTCGATCACTCTTTGTGTCATCGGCTTGCTCCGGGAGATGCGGAAGAAGCATTTTACGCTTTGGTGGAGTTCTGCGGTTCGTTGGCCATTCTGGTTTCGGTTGGATTTTAACCACAAAGGTCACTAAGGAACACTAAGGAAAACCTTGCGGGTTTGCGATTCAGGTTCTTTGCGTGGTTTTTCGTTGGTCGCGGAGGCGGACGATTTGATCCAGGACGCGTTGGGCTACTTCCCATTTGGTGGTTTCGGGGACTTCAACTACCGCGTCGTGCGTGATTATGGTTACTTCGTTGCGCTCGGAGTCGAAGCCGATGTCTTTGCGGGACACGTCGTTGACTACGATGGCGTCTAGATTCTTGGCGGCTAGTTTTTGGCGGGCGTTCTCGAGCGCGTTTTCGGTTTCGGCGGCGAAGCCGATGATCAGCTGATCGCGCTTGCGGGCGGAGATTTCTTTCAAGATATCGGCTGTGGGTTCTAGTTCGAGGGTGAGCGGGCCTTTTCGTTTTAGCTTTTGATCGGAGGTTGATTTCGCGCGGTAGTCGGAGACTGCAGCGGTTTTTATTACGATGGTTGCTTGCGGAAGAAGGTGCAACACAGCGTCTCGCATTTGGCCGGCGGATTCGACTCGGGTGAGTTCGGCAGCGCCGGGCGGGGTGAGTGAAGTGGGGCCGCTGACCAGGAGCACGCGAGCGCCGCGGCGCAGAGCGGCTTCGGCCAGGGCATAGCCCATACGGCCGCTGGAGCGGTTGGTCAGGTAGCGGACGGGATCGATTTTTTCGCGGGTGGGGCCGGCGGTGATTAGTATCGTTTCGCCGGATAGATCTTGCGAAGCGCCGAGTGACTCGAGAACCGCCGCGACAATCGCTTCATTTTCTGCGAGACGCCCTTCGCCGACCATTCCGCAGGCTAGATATCCGGAGCCGGGTTCGACGATTTTTACTCCGCGCTGGCGCAGGATTTCGAGATTGGCCTGCGTGGCCGGATGATTCCACATGTTGACGTTCATCGCCGGGGCAACTACAACCGGCGCGGTATTTGCGAGATAAAGCGTAGTGAGGAAATCGCCGGCGACGCCTTGCGCGAAGTGGGCGAGTATGTCGGCGGTAGCGGGTGCGACTAGCAGAGCGTCAATCGACTGCGCTACGGCAATGTGTTCGATGGCGGAGTCGATGTTGGCGGATTGAGCTTCACCAGTCGAGAACATGCCGGTGATTACTTTTTCACCGGAGAGCGCTGCGAAGGTTAGCGGGCGAACAAACTCCTGGGCGGCGTGAGTCATGATGACTTGCACGCGAATGCCGCGATCCTGCAGAAGGCGGACGATTTCGGCAGCTTTGTAGGCCGCGATGCCGCCCGTAACTCCTAGAGCAATTTTCATGGTACGCAGGGGCAGCGCCTAAAGGCGCGATGAAAACTGCCCGTTGCGGTACGCCTGAAGGCGTACCCTGATACGCAATACTCAGCCGGAATCCCCTCAGGCCTGGCCGAAAGCTTGATCTAACACTTCGGTAGCATGCTCGACGGCGTTGGGGATTTCGGGAATTTCCCACTTCACTTTGCCGGCGCGGATTTCATCCTGTGCGATGCGGCACGGTTTGCGGGAACTTGTTTGCACTACCGGCGGAGCTCCCGATTGCAGTTGGCGGGCGCGCCGGGCGGCAACGAGAATGTAGCGATAGTTGCTGTCGAAGCCTTCGATCAATTTCATTGGATGTCTCCCTTGAAGTGGGGCCGCAAATTTTGATTGCCGAAAGTTCTACGCTGCGTACTTCGCCAGCGAAGCTAACGTCAACTATTCTCCCACGAAAATGAACTTTGCGGGAGCCACTAGAGTGCCATACGGTTACGAAGGTCTATCGGGCGGATTTTACGGTGGCGCGGAAGGAATCGAGGATGGGTTGAACGCGATCGCGGACGTTGGCGAGGCGGCAGGAGTTGGCGACGGCGACGATTTTGGCTTGATCGTCGGTGAGCGTGTCGCCTGAGCGAACCAAGCGCTCGCCACGCACGATGGCGCGGAGGCATTTGATCGATTCCTCGAGTTGATCGTTGACGAGAATGTAGTTGTAACGCGGGTAATTTTCGATTTCGCGCGTGGCAGTTTGCAGGCGGCGCTGGATGACTTCTTCGCGATCTTCGCTGCGCTTGCGCAGGCGCTCTTCCAGCGTTTTGCGATCCGGCGGAAGAATGAAGATGCTGGTGGCGTCGGGGAGCTTGCGCTGGATTTGTTCTGCGCCCTGGACGTCGATATCGAGAAGAAGATCGCGGCCCTTTTGTTCGGCTTCCTCGAGGAAGCATTTTGCTGTGCCGTAATAGTTGCCGAAAACTTCGGCGTGTTCCAGGAATTTATCTTCCCCGATCATTTGTTCGAATTCGGGGCGCGAGATGAAGTAGTACTGGCGGCCGTTGATTTCGCTGCCGCGGGGCGGGCGGGTGGTGTAGGAGATGGAGAATTCCAGGTCGGTAACGGATTTCAGGATTTCGTTGACGAGCGTGGATTTGCCGGAACCTGAGGGAGCGGAAATGATGTAGACGACTGGTTTGCGGGGGGCGGAGCTCATTCGAGGTTTTGCACCTGCTCGCGCGATTTTTCGATTTCGGCTTTCATGCTTAGTCCGGCTTCGGTGATCTTGAGGGCTTCTCCGGCCAGACCCGATGTTTTTGAGAGCAGCGTGTTGGCTTCGCGATTCATCTCTTGCAACAGGAAGTCGAGTTTTTTTCCTACTTCTCCGTGCTCATCGAGCAGGCCGAGGAAGTGCTGGATGTGGTTTTCGAGGCGGACTACTTCTTCCTGAATGTCGCTGCGATCGACTAGCAGAGCGGCTTCTTGCAGGACCCGATCGCGGTCGGGAGCGGCGCCGAGCAGTTCTTGAAGGCGTGCCTGGAGACGCTCCATATAACTTTGCAGCATGTTGCGGCGATGATCTTCGACGATCTTTACCGCTTCCCGGAGGCGAGCCATGCGTTCGCGCAGTTCGCGCTCGATGCTGCGGCCTTCCAGTTCGCGCATTTGATTCAACCGATCGAGCACTTCGCCGATGCGGGCCATCACCCCAGCTTCGAGCGCGCCGTCGACGGCAGCGCCTTGCGAATCGAGCGCGCCGGGCATGCGCAGGATGGCGTTGAGGTCGGGTTCATTGGGTAAAGAAAATTCGTTGGCTGCGGCTCGGTAGGCGGCGATGTAGGCGCTGACCAGCGGTCGATTGAGCGAGAGAGTTTCGCCGCCGCCGCGCTCGATGCTGAGAGTGACTTCGACGTGGCCGCGGGCGATTTGTTCCTTTAGCAGGCGGCGCAGTTGCATTTCCAGCGAGTCACAGCCGGAAGGCAGGCGGAAGTGGAGATCGAGGAAGCGATGATTGACTGACTTCAGCGAGACGGAGAAGGCTAGCCTGGCATTGTTCTGCGTGGCGGATTCTGGGGCGGGCGAGTTGTCGTCGGTCCTATTTGTCAGATCGCCTTTGACCTGGGCAAATCCCGTCATGGAGCGGAGGGGCATAGATAGTTTTTTAATTCCGATTGTAATTTCGGTCGTTCTAAGTTAACCACTAAGGGCACTAAGTCGCACTAAGGAAATCTTTTCTTGTCCTTCGGGATCATAACCACACTCAGCCTGGCTGCGCTGGTTCTAGTTTCGTCTCGAAATCGGCGAACTGCAAATCATACAGGCGGCGGTAGGTTCCCAGCTTCGCCATTAAATCTTCATGACTACCAACATCGGCGATGGCGCCGTTTTCAATCACCACGATGCGATCGGCGCGGCGAACGGTGGAGAGCCGGTGCGCTATGACGAAGACGGTGCGGCCGCTCATTAGATTATGCAGCGCCGATTGCACCAAGGCTTCGGATTCGCTGTCGAGCGCGGAGGTGGCTTCGTCGAGGATCAGGATTGGAGCGTTCTTCAAAATTGCGCGGGCGATGGCGATGCGCTGGCGCTCGCCACCGGAAAGTCTGATACCGCGTTCGCCGATCACTTCATCGTAACCTGAGGGCAGCGCCTTGATGAAATCGTGGGCCAGGGCTGCGCGGGCGGCAGCTTCTACTTGTTTCAGGGGCACGTTGGGTTGGCCGTAGGCGATGTTGTTGCGGACGGTGTCGTTGAAGAGGACGGTTTCCTGGGTGACGATTCCTACCTGCTCGCGAAGAGATGCGAGGGTTACATCGCGGACATCGTAATTATCGATCAGCAGGCGGCCCTGGGTTACGTCGAAGAAACGCGGGATCAGGTGGACGAGTGTGCTTTTGCCTGCGCCGCTGGAGCCTACGATGGCTACGATTTCGCCGCGGCGGACTTCGAGATCGATGTCGTGGAGGACGGCAGAGTCGCCGGAGTCGCTGCCGTAGGTGAAGCTTACATGACCGAAGGTGACGTTCTTTGAAAAAGCCGGCAGGCGTTTGGCGGAAGGCTTTTCGCGGACGTCGTCTTCGATATCCATGAACTTAAAGATTTCGCTGGATGCGCCGAGGGCTTGCTGGAAGTTGTTGTTGAAGAGGGCGAATTTGCGGACTGGATTGTAGAGGCTGAAGACTGCGGTGATGAAGGCGACGAAGACGCCGGGCGTCATTTGGTTGTGGGCGATGCGGTCGCGGCCAATTAGCAGAAGAAGAGCGATGCCGATGATGCCCACGATATCCATCAAGGGCGAACTTAGAGCGGTCGCGGCTACTGAGCGGAGGTTGGCGCGGAACAGGCGGCGGGCGGCGGCGCGGAAGCGGAAGATTTCCCACTTTTCGGTGTTGAAGGCTTTTACGATGCGGTTGCCGGTGATGGTTTCGTGAAGGATGTTCTGGATTTCGGCTAGCTTGTCCTGTCCCTGACGCGTGGTGGTGCGTACGCGGGAGCCGATTTTACGCGACGAATAAATAATGATGGGGACGAAGAGAAGCAGGATCCATGAGAGGCTCTTGCCCAGAACAACAACTACTCCGGCGACAAAAACGAAGGTGAAGAATTGCTGCAGGAATTCGGCGAGTACGGTCGACATGGCGTATTGCACGCGTTCGATATCGTTGATGATGGCGGAGAGGATTGTGCCGGTGGCGTGCTTGGAAAAGAAGGCGGAGGAGCGGCGGATGATGGCGTTGTAGAGGTCGTCTCGCAGGTCGGTGATCATGCCGAAGCCGGCGTGGTTTACGAGGTAGGTGCCGGTGTAGTCGCAGATGCCTTTGAGAATGGTGGAGGCTACGAGGGCGAAGGCTACGGCGGTCCAGGCATTGGTGAAGCGCGAAGGGACGAATTGCTGAAGATAGACGACGTGATGGGTGTGGGGAATGGTGAATAGTTGGATGTCCCTCGATCCGGAGGCGGGATTCAACACGCGATCGAACACTGGCCGGACCAGAAGATACTTGAACGCGTCGAGCGCGCCCACTGCTGCCATCAGCAGGACCGAGCAGACAATTTGCCACCAGTAGGGGAGCGCGTAGCGGACGAGGCGCATCAGTTGGCGCATAGGGCTCCGAGCAGGCTTGAGTCGCTTACTCGCGGCATTGATGGGGGCAGCAAGGGTTTATTTTACTGTACGGTCGTTTCTTTGATCGATTCGAGATCCGAATTCCTGGTTGCTCAGCGGCTAAAGCCGCCTTCTTGGGGGGCGCTTTGCGGCGCGGCTGAAGCCTCGCCCTGATACGAGGCCCAGTGGAGCGAGCGCGGTTTTACTTCGGCATATCGCGGTGGGTTACCTTCACACGGTATCCGGCTTTGTGCAGGCGCTTGCCGACTTCTTCGGCGATCATTACGGAGCGGTGCTGGCCACCGGTGCATCCGAAACCGATGGTGAGATAGCTTTTGCCCTCACGGACGTAGTGTGGAAGAAGGTAGACGAGCAAATCGGAAATGCGGCGGATGAATTCTTTGGTTTGGGGAAAGGAACGGATGTATTTGGCTACGCGCGGATTGAGTCCGGTGAGCGCGCGGAATTCGGGAACGAAGTGGGGATTGGGGAGAAAGCGGACGTCGAAGACCAGATCCGCATCTTCGGGGACGCCGTGACGGTAGCCGAAGCTCGCGGAGGAAACGAGAATTCCCTTCTGGTTTGATTTTTCGCGGAAAAGGGCGGTGACGTGGGCGCGCAATTCGTGAACGTTAAATTTGGATGTGTCGATGACGAGGTCGGCGAGAGCGCGGATTTTTGCTAGATGACGGCGCTCGGTTTTGATGGATGCGTTCACCGGCTCGTTTGTGCCTAGCGGATGCGGGCGGCGGGTTTCGCTGAAACGGCGGAGCAGCACGGCATCGGCGGCTTCGAGGAAGGCGACTTTCGTGGGGATTAATCGGCGTACGGACTTGAGAATGCCGGGGAGTTGCTCCAGTTTTGAGCCTTCCCGGACATCGACTACCAATGCGGTGCGGCGGATTTCGGCCGATTGCAGGGCCATTTCTGCGAATCGCGGAATTAGTTCTACGGGGAGATTGTCGACGCAGTAGTAGCCCAGGTCTTCGAAGGCTTTTAGGACGGAGGCTTTGCCGGAGCCGCTCATGCCTGTGATGATGACTAGTTCGGGGGCGTGGGGCGGATCTTGTGAGCGGGGGCGCTTTTTTGTGCTGTGCTTGGCGCGTGGGTGCTTTTCGGCGGTGGACTTCCTGGGCGCCATGCTTTGGATAGTAGCATTGACGGCTTGGAGGCGAGCTTGGTTTTAGGGTCTAGGAAGGCTGGAACCATTAAGGGCACGAAGTATCACTAAGGTTCCGGGGGGCGGGTGCGTTGGTTGCTGTACGATTTTGGATTTGTGTCCGGGCTGCTTGGGCATTTAATCTGATCGGCCATGAAGAAATTCCACGAGCTTACGGAGCGCGAGGTGCTGGCGCTGGCGATTGCGTTGGAAGAGGAAGATGAACGTGTGTATGCGGAGTATGCCGATGGACTGCGGCAGGATTATCCGGCGTCGGCGGAGATGTTTGAAGCGATGCGCGAGGAGGAGTCGGGGCACCGGCGGCGGTTGATCGAGCTGTACCAGAAGAAATTTGGGGAGCATATTCCGCTGATCCGGCGGCAGGATGTGCGGGGGTTTGTGGAACGCCCGGCGCTTTGGCTGAGCCGGCCTTTGCGCATTGATGCGGTGCGCAAGGAAGCTAGCACGATGGAGGTGGAGACGCGGAGGTTTTATGAGCGCGCGGCGAAGCGGACGCAGGATGCCAGCATCCGGACGCTGCTCGACGACTTGATCAATGAAGAGCGCGAGCACGAGGAGCGGGCGCAGGAACTGGACAAAGAGAAGCTGCCGGCGCAGGTGAAGCAGGACGAGGAATTGGCGCAGCGGCGGTTGTTTGTGTTGCAGATCGTGCAGCCGGGGCTGGCTGGGCTGATCGATGGTTCGGTGTCGACACTGGCTCCCGTGTTCGCGGCAGCCTTCGCCACCACTAATAGCTGGGATGCTTTCCGGGTCGGGCTCGCCGCGTCCGTTGGCGCGGGAATCAGTATGGGATTTACCGAGGCGCTTTCCGATGATGGAAGCCTTACGGGACGCGGGCATCCCTGGGTGCGCGGATTGATTTGCGGGGCCATGACCGGGCTCGGCGGCATTGGTCATACATTGCCGTTTTTGATTCATGACTTCCGCAAGGCGCTGTGGGCTGCCAGCCTGGTTGTGGTCGCGGAGCTGGCCGGGATCACTTGGGTCCGGCAACGTTACATGGACAGTCCGTGGATTTCGGCTGCACTGCAAATCGGTTTGGGCGGAGTGCTTGTTTTTATTACTGGAGTGTTGATTGGAAGTTCGTGAGCAGGCATTCAGCCAGTGGGGATTGTGCCGCCGAACGGTGACTGCTGTTTGCTGAGCTTTACTGCTTCGTGTCGAGCGGGTGCTTGCTCTTTTCGTAGAATTCGTTTTGCAAATTCAAGCTTACGTCGTCGGCTTTGATGGCACGGATACTCTTCACGATCTCGCCGATCCACCAATCCATTTGAAATTTGCCTAGCTCGACGGTGGCGGCGGAGCCGTCGCCGGAATAGTGATCGGGGAAGCGGGCGTACCACCAGATTCCGGTGTAGACGTCGTCGGGAAGATTCTGGCGGTGCTGATCGGCGCCGGATTCCTGATTGGCGCGGTCTTGGTGAACGAGATCGGGGCGAGCAATGAGCATCTTGGCCGTTTCGCTTTCGCCGGCGTGCATGTCGATGGAAGTTTTTTTCTTTGGGCCGCCGGACTCGGGCGAGCGCTGGTCGAAGATGTAGACGACGTAGTCGTGCGGCTTGTCGAGTTGGGTTTGCGCGAAGAAGGGCAGGAGATGTTCGTTGCCGCCGTGGCCGTTGACGATGAGAATTTTTTTGCAGCCGTTGCGGGCCATCTCGTCGGTGGTCTCCTGGAGCAGGGCGAGTTGCATATCTCGGCTATAGGCGATGGTGCCGGGTTGGTGACGGGCTTCGGCGATCTGGCCGAAATAATATTCGGGGAAGACGATTACGTACTCCCGCTCGGCGGCATGCAGGGATGCGTAACGCGCATCGAGCAGGTCGGTTCCGATGGGCAGATGCGGGCCGTGTTTTTCGAGGATGCCGAAGGGTAAAAGGCACGTTCCCTGCGAGCGATGAATGGCTTGGATGAAGTCGGCGGCGGTGAGTTCTTCCCAGTGGACGGAAAGCTTGGGTTCAGGAGTGGTTTGGGCCTGCACTAAATTACTAGAGTCTTGAATCAGGAAAAGGATCAGAGACAGAATCGAATAGATAGCAACTCTTGAACGAGGCATGATTCTTAGCTTCCTTCGCGGATTCTAACAGACAGGATTTTGGCTTCTGCTGAAATAAAAAGGCGGGCAAGAGTGCCCGCCCCACACTGAGCATTCTGCTACTTCAGGAAAATTTCTTGCAGCAGGTCTGAGGTGATCGTCTCGCGAATCTCCTGGCGCTTTTCCGCGAGTTGTTGTGCGGGCGCTTTGCCGCCCAGGATTTTGTCGCGGACTTCCTCAGCCTTCGCCGTGAGTCCGTCCATGGCGGCGTGGTTTTTGTATTCGATCGCGACACAGATGTCCCAATCGTCGGGATTCGCCTTGGTTTCCTTGAGAAAGATTTTGTAATCCATGATCGTTCCCTGGCGCTTCTCTTCGTCGAAGAATGGCTTGCTGGATTTGCGCAGCGTGGCGAGATACTCGTCCATGTGCGTGGGTTTTACGCGAATCAACGACACGCGCCATACCGGACCTTCGGTGTAATTCTCTTGCGCGAACAACGCCGGCGCGAGTAACAGCAGAAACACGACTAGACCGCACAGCTTTTTCATAGTCATCTCCTGGGGTGAGTTTTTCGGGCGGGGGCATCATACGCCGTTGGAGTGAGGTGCGAAAGAGGTGCTGACTTCAGCGTTGCAGTCGCTGCTGTGATGCGCAGGAGTTGGTCGCCCGCGGATTAAAAGCAGGTTCCTCAGCCGCCGCTCACGCGGCGAGTTCGGAATGACAAAAGTTTCCTGCTCGAAATTATTCGCGCCCTGCATTGCTCCCGGCTTACGGGGCTTCGATCAGCTCCATCTTCCCTTCGCGGGTGCGGTGCAGGATCATGACTTTGCCTTTGGGATCGCGGAAGACGAAGACATCGCGGTCGCGGAAGTGGGCTTCTTTGATGGCTTCTTCCAGGGTCATAGGGCGCATGGCTACAGCTTCGTCGGAGCGGACGAGGTGAACCTCGGTGGTGCGGGCCACAGCGGGATAGCGGTGCACGGCTACGGGGATGGCGGTTTTTTCAGTCAGGCCGACTTTGGTTTGGAAGGCATTGCTTGGAACTTCCGGCGTCTCGACTGGCGTGGCGTGGCCGTTCCACTTTTCCACTTCTTCGGTCTTGCGGGCGGAGCGTTTCTTCGTTTGCCAGCGCTTCTTGTATTTGACCGCCTGTTTCTCGAGATGGTCGAGAGCTTCGTTGACCGCTACGGTCATGTCTTTGGCCTGGGCGAGGCCGACTAATGGCCCGTTGCGCGGAGAAATGGTGATTTCAGCTTTGTGGCGGTGTTTTTCTACCGTCAGGATGACGTGGGTTTCAAATTTGTCACCGAGAATTTTGCGGATTTTGGTGAGACCGGTTTCTACTTCCTTGCGGATGGCGGGAGTGACTTCGTAGTGACGTCCGGTGTATTCCACGTTCATGAAGCGCGCCCCTCCTTGAATTCTTGCTTGAGATAAATTGGGCACTGCAGTTGAAGTCCCGGGGTTCTTGGTCAGAATCTAGAAGTAAGAAGCAAAGTCTTTTAACACAGAGGACACAGAGGTCCACAGGGTAAAGCTTTTTTCCTAACGTGCGCATTTTACTTCTTGCTCTTGATTTTATTGTCTTACCCTCCGTTGATGCGTGCTGGGGATGCGCATATCTTCGCGATACTTGGCTACGGTACGGCGCGTTACCTGGATGCCTTGCGATTGCAGAATGCGTGTTAGTTGCTCGTCGGTGAGCGGGCGGGAGGAATCTTCTTCGTCGATTAATTTCTTTACGCGGCGTTTCAGGATGAGAAGGCTGGTGTTGCCGCCTTCGGGGCCCTGCACGCTTTCGCTGAAGAAATAACGCAGTTCGAAGACGCCTTGCGGCGTGTGCGCGTATTTGCTGGCTACGGCGCGGCTCACCGTGGAGGGGTGCACGCCGATTTCTTCGGCTACTTCTTTGATCATCATCGGCTTGAGCTGGTCGATGCCTTTTTCGAGAAACTCTTGCTGGCGGGCGACGATCGAGTAGCAGACTTTGGTGATGGTCTGCTTGCGCTGCTCGATGTTTTTGATGAGCTGGATGGCGCTCTTGTAGCGCTCCTTCACATAATCGCGCGTCGTCTTTTCGTTGCCGTCGCGGGTTAGAAGTTTTTTGTATGCCGGATTGAGGCGGAGCTGCGGGAGGTCGTCGTCGTTCATCATGACGAGCCATTCGTCGCCGTGCTTGATGAAGGCTACGTCGGGCTCGATCAGGCGGGCCTGGCTTTTGTTGTATTGCAGGCCGGGACGGGGATCGAGTGTGCGGACGTAATCGAGCGCTTGCTGGACGGCTTCTACCGGGCGGCCAATGGCTTTGGCGATTTCTTTGTGCTGCTTGTTCTGAACGGCGCGCAGGTGTTGGTCGACGATGGCGATTGCGTCCTGCAAGACGTGTGCAGTGCCGTTGATTGGTTTGTCGCCGTTTCTGTTTTGCGTGAGTTGCTGCTGGTGGTAGCGCAGTTGATGGAGCAGGCATTCGCGGAGATCGCGGCAGCCTACGCCGGGTGGATCCAGTTGGCGGACTACTTCGAGAGCTTCCTGGAGATCGACCAGTTCGAAATTTGGTTTGTAGGCGGGCTGTGACGGACTGGGCGAGGGCTCGGGAGTTGCCGCGGCTTTTGCGACAACCGGGGGGGCGCTTATGTCCGCTGTGGTTTCTGGCTCAGCAACGCTGGTGATCCAAGGCGTGGTTGCCGGAGGTAGCGATCCTTCGACTGCGTCGCCGTTCGCTTCGCTCGCGGCGACTTCGCTCAGGATGACATCGTCTTCGAGGGATGCGCTTTCGGAAGGTTCGCTTTGGGAAGGTTCCCCAGTTGAGATATCTGATGAGATATCTGAGGCCAAGCCTAACGCGGCGGCTTCGCCGATGATGTTGCTGGTGGCAGCGGCGTCGGCTTCTGGCGTGGAGACAGGCGCTGCGCCCAGCAATTCTTCGTCGCTGGCGATCAGGTAGCCGTCTTCGTTGAGGTTGCCGACGATCTCGACCGCGGCTTCGCGGACTTCGGGGCGCAGGCTTAGCGCGCCGATCTGCCACATCAGGTGGTCGGTTAGATTGGTCGGCTTCGATAGAAAATTTTCGAAGGATGGGCGCTCGATGTCTTCCGACTCGCCGCGGGTGCGATAGCCGGGGTCGAGATAGTCCTGGAAGAAAGAGCCGAAGTCGATTTCTTCGAAGGGATCTTTCTTTTCTTCGGCGGGGACGGGATTTTCTTCGGTGGTGGCGCTGGCGGCGCGGTCGCGGTCTTCTTCTTTGCGACCGACTTCATCGATCATCGGAACGGATTCTTCGAGTTCTTCGAGGACTGGGTTCTCGACCATTTCGGAGTTGATCATGTCCTTGAGCTCGAGCTTGTTGAGCGCGAGGACGGAGACCATTTGAACGAGACCCGGGGTGAGGATCTGGCGCTGGGAAAGTTTGACGCTGAGTTTGTGCTGGAGTAGGACCATTTTTCAAAGTTTCAATGTTTCAATGTTTCAATGTTTCAAAGATTTGGGCTGCCGCTTTGAGACTATGAAACCTTGAAACTTCACATTAGCGAAAAGCTTTCTCGCAAATAGACTCTTCTTACTTACGGGTCGCGGCGCCTAAAGGCGCATTATGCGGCGCTTTGCTCGGCACGTCTAAAAGCCGTGCCCTGATACAAAAATTCACTTACTTTTTTGGAGCGGCTGAAGCCGCGCCCTTTCAAGGCTCTTTATTTTTAAATTTTGAAACTTTGGAACCTTGAAACTTTGAGACTTTGAACCTTCACACGAGCGAAAAGCTTTCCCCCAAATAGACTCTTCTCACTTCCGGGTCGCCGGCCAACTGCTCGGGCGGGCCGTGGCGGAAGATTCTGCCGTCATCGATGATGTAGGCGCGATCCGTAACCGTCAGCGTTTCGCGCACGTTGTGATCTGTTATTAACACTCCGATGCCGCTTGCTCTGAGGCCGCTGATGATTTTCTGCAAATCGAGGACGGCGATAGGATCAATTCCGGAAAAAGGTTCGTCGAGGAGGATGAAGGTCGGACTGATGCACAGGCAGCGCGCGATTTCCACACGGCGGCGTTCGCCGCCGGAGAGTGCGTAGCCTCGATTTTGCCGGATGTGCTCGAGTCCAAGTTCATCAATGAATTTCTCCATCTTCTCGCGGCGTTCGTGCCAGGACAGAGGTTGCGCCTCCAGCACCGCGAGGATGTTCTCCTCAACCGTAAGTTTGCGAAAAACCGACGCTTCTTGTGGGAGATAGCTAATGCCATACTGGCGGGCCCGAAGATACATGGGAACGTCAGTGATGTCCTGGCCGTCGTACAACACGCGGCCAGTGTCGGGAGGGATCAGGCCAACAATGGCATAGAAAGTTGTCGTCTTGCCAGCGCCGTTAGGGCCTAATAAACCAACAACTTCGCCCTGTTCCACGCGCAAGCTGACACCGTTTACAACCCTTCGGCCACGGTATGACTTGCCGATCTCATCGGTGGCCAGGGTACGCATTTATCGTGCCACTTATTTTTTAACTCGCGTTTGTGTTACCACAGGAGTACTTAGCTTGCCTTCTACGAGCACCCTATCATCGGACCTAAAGAAAGTCAACGAATCGCCGGTAATCTTGCCATGTTCGGCATCAAAAATGCTAGGCGGGCCGCCGGTAAGGACGAATTTGTCCTCGGAGGCGGTATAGATAAGGTTCTGACCTTTGGCCCGGCGGCCGGGTTCCTGAAGAATGACGTTGCCTTCGGCGACCATGCGGTCGAGTTTGCCGGGGGTTCCAGGGGATTTCGCGGACGAGTTTTGTGGGGATGAGGACTGGCTTCGCGGCAGAAGGTAGACGTCCATTTCATCGGCGTGGGCGTCGAAGTCGGTGCCGCGGGCGTTTACGCCGTCCGAGTAGTGAGCTTTGCGGTTCGGGTCTGAATAGGTCAGGCGCAGAGCCGTAATCGTAATCGGGCTGGCTTGGGTGAGATCTTCCTGCCGTTTTCTTTTTGATTTGTGACTACTCTGTTCTGCATTGGCCGGCTTTTGAGCGGTCACGTCCTCGAAGTTCAATTTTTGTTGCACCAGGACAGTCGAGACTGGTTGCGTTTGTGTGCCCTGGGCGACAAGTGAGCGAGTGTCGCGGTCGAATTGGATGGATGGGGCTTCGATGATGTTTGCGTCCTGCCAGAGCCGGGCGTTGCCTTCGTAGAGAGCGATGGCGGGTGAGTTATGGGCGGTCATTTTTGCTGAGGTTACGTGGATGGGTGATGAGGAGGCGAGCAGCGCGCCGTTGGGCTGGTCTTTTACTTCGTTGTAAGTGCTCTTTACGTAACCTTCGGCGAGGACGTCATTGGATGCGCGGTTAATGCGGAAGTTTGTTGCGGTTGTGACCATGCCGCCGTTGGAGATTCGCGGGCTGCCGGTGAGTTGAAGGATCTGGTCGGACGGAGTGTAGACAGCTTTTTCGGCCGCGGCTTCGGTTCGCTTTTCGGGGGGCTGGCCGTCGGTATAGGTGACTCTTCCCTGCTGGATTATGTTCGAGATGCCGCCTTCCGGAAGAAATGTGGCGTCGAGGGTTTGGCTTGTGCTGATGCGATCGGGTTCGCTGGGAGAGAGGCTGACGATTTTCGCATTCGGTGCGCCGTGGACCGAGGCGAGGCGAGTGGCGCCTCGATCCGTGGCCACGAATTTTGCGTCGAAACGGTCGGCGGTTACTACCGTGCGAGGGGCGGGAGTTGTGGAGTTCTGATTTTCTTTTGGTGCGGGGAAGATTGTGATTTGCGCTGCGCCGGAAGTTTGGGCGCGGTCGAGACGGCGGCCTTCGGCGACGAAGAAGTCGATGGCGGAGGCGGTGATATCGAAATCCTGCGGAGTTGAATTACCGGAGGACGGTTTTTTCGGAGGGATCGTGCGCTGCGCGATTCGTACTTCTTCTGACGCGCGGGCTTTCTGCAGAACATTTTGTCCGAGGAAGTCGAGGACTACGCGGCCGGCATCGCCTTGCATGGGTTGATCGCCTTCGCGCTCTATATGAACTTTGCCGGTAAGGGTCGCCGTGCGCAGCAGATTTTGTTTGCTTGCGAGGAGCAGATCGGCTTTGTCGGCGCGGGCGCGCATTTTTTCTGCTGCCTGATCGGAGGTCTCAGCGTTCACATTGCCGGTGGCTTCGACGCGCTGCACCTCGTTTTCGGGTCCGAGGAAGAATGTCGCTTCGTCGGATTGCAGGGTTCCGGTGTCGCGCTCCATGCGGGGATGGTCGAGAATGATCACGCGCGGATCGCGGGTGACGACGCCGTGAGCGGCGAAAAGTTTCGCGTCATTCTCGCCGGTGAGAGTTACGTGAACCTGCGAAACTAATGTGAGTTGACCGGGCTTGGCGGAGTAATGGATGCCGAGCGCCCAGCCGGTGGCTTGCGGTGTGCTGAAATCGACGCGGGCCTCGGTATAGGCGTCTCCGCTGTTGCGGTTGAAAACGAGATCGCGGGTTTTCAGGTGGATGGGATCTTTGAGTTGTTTGGGGATGGCCTGATCGGGGGCTGTGCCGCCGGCGGGGTTGGCTTGAAGATCGATCTGGACGTCGCCTTTTGCGGTCACGTCGCCTGATTTGGGGTCGTAGGTGAAATCGTCGCCGTAAATCTGATCGAAGCGTGAGGTATCGCGACCGTAGAGAATTACGTTTACGTCGTGAAGATCGGCGCGGCCG
>DASXEG010000155.1:0-11622 GCA_036490235.1 Candidatus Sulfotelmatobacter sp.
GAGATGCTCATGATCTTCCCGTACATCTCCAGCGGAGGCTCGTGAATGCCAATCGCATTCCCCAGTGACTTAGACATTTTCTGCACGCCATCGAGTCCTTCGAGAATGGGCGTGGTCAGCACAACCTGCGACTCTTGCCCGTACGAGCGCTGTAACTCCCGTCCGACCAGCAGGTTAAATTTCTGATCTGTTCCTCCCAGTTCCACGTCAGCCTCGAGCGCAACCGAGTCGTACCCCTGCACCAGCGGATATAGCAACTCGTGCACAGAAATCGGCCTCTCTTCCTGAAATCGTTTGTGAAAGTCTTCGCGCTCGAGCAGTTGCGAAACCGTGTATTTTGCCGCGAGCCTCACGAACTCGTCCGAGCTCATGGGGCCGAACCAGCGCCGGTTGAAGTCGACCACGGTTTTTTCGGGATCGAGAATCTTGAAAACCTGCGCCTTGTATGTCTCGGCATTCTGCTCAATCTGTTCCCGCGTGAGCGGAGGGCGCGTCACCGACCGTCCCGTTGGATCGCCGATCATGCCAGTGAAATCGCCGATCAGAAAAATCGCCGTATGGCCGAGATTCTGAAAATGCTTGAGCTTTCGCAACGCCACTGTATGACCAAGATGCAGATCGGGCGCAGTCGGGTCCATGCCAAGTTTCACGCGCAACGGCTTGCCGGAGGCGCGCGACTTTTCCAGCTTGGCGCGCAGATCGGCTTCGCGGATAATCTCCGCCGCGCCTTTCTTGAGGTACGTGATCTGTTCTTCGACCGGGGCGAATGATGACATGGAACAGACATTATAAAGAATGGAGAAGGCGGAACGCGGAAGTTAGAATTGTTAAAAGCCGAATTCCGTGACAACCTCCGAAATACGCATTCGAAAGGCAACGCCGGAAGATGTTCCGCGTCTGCGCCAAATTATTGAAGCATCCGTGCGCGGCTTGCAGGCGGGGGACTACTCCCCAACCCAGATTGAAAGTGCGTTGCGGTCCGTTTACGGAGTAGATAGCCAACTCATCGCCGACGGAACTTACTTTGTCGCCGAAAGCAGCGGCCTTCGCCAGAGCAGCGATCCACATGCACGCAACGAGAACCTAATCGTAGCCTGCGGCGGATGGAGCAAGCACAAAACTCTCTACGGCGGCGATCAGTTCACCGGGCGCGAAGACTCGCTTCTCGATCCGGCAAGAGATGCGGCCAAAATCCGAGCGTTTTTCGTCCACCCGGATTGGACCAGACGGGGAATCGCCACCATGATTCTCGATGCGTGCGAAAAGGCGGCCCATAACGCGGGATTTAAGCGCTGCGAGATGGGCGCAACGTTAAGCGGTGTTGCCTTCTACCGAGTCAGGGGATACGCCGAAATCGAAAATCAGGAAGCGCCCTTGGAGGATGGAAGAACCTTGCCCATTGTGAAAATGGCCAAGTCTCTTTGAATCGTTTCAGTGTCGTCTATTGGGTAAAACGCTTCAATCTGCGCCCAATAACCTCAAAATTACCTTGCAGAACAAGATTGATTGCCTCCGTATAGGCCGCATGTTCCTGTTCTAAGATTCGCGCCGCCAGCGTCTTTTCATTGTCGCTATCCAGCACCGGTACGGTTTTCTGCACAATAATCGGACCGTGATCGAGCTCCTCATCCACAAAATGGACCGTGCATCCTGAAAGCTTTACTCCGTATGCCAAAGCCTGCTCATGCGCCTCCAGTCCAGGAAATGCCGGCAAAAGCGATGGATGAATGTTCAAAATTTGCCGAGGGAATTGCCGCACAAACCAGGGCGAGAGCAAACGCATGTATCCTGCGAGGCAGACAAGATCGACCTTATGTTCGCGCAACGCGGACACAATTTCGCGGTCATGCTCTTCCCGCGTCTTGCCTTTTGATGGAATAACCAGCGCGGGCAAACCGCGCTCGCGCGCCGCGGCGATGCCCGGAGCGTCAGGTTTATTCGAAATGACGATTGCAATACGGGCGTTGGCAATCCGGCCGGCATTGATGCTGTCCGCGATGGCGGTGAAGTTCGATCCGCGCCCGGAGAGAAGTATGCCTAAGGCTTTCATGGTCAGATGATTTTGCCCGCGAACATCAAAACCACCCTAGTTGTAAGTGACTTTGCGGTCACCCTTGATAATTCGGCCCACTGTATAAGCTTTTTCTCCGCCCCGTTCCAGCACACTCTGAGCTTTTTTGAATTTTGCCAGGGGGACCACGATCAGCATGCCAAGCCCCATGTTGAAGGTGCGCAACATCTCATCCTGCGGAACATTTCCCAACTTCTGCAAATGCTCGAACACAGGCAAAGCGGGCCAGGAGCCAAGTTCGATCAATGCCGACATTCCGCGAGGCAGCACGCGCGGCAGATTTTCTGTAATACCGCCGCCAGTAATGTGAGCCAACGCGGAAACGCACTTCGCGTCAATCAACTTTCTCAGCACCGGCCAGTAACTTTTATGCGTGCGCAGCAATTCGTTGCCGACCTTGTTCTTGATCTCGTTTACATAATCGTCCGGCGAATACCCGGCGATTTCAAATAGCAACTTGCGCGCGAGAGAATAGCCATTGGTGTGCAGCCCATTCGAAGGCAAGCCAAGAACCACGTCCCCGATTTGCACATCCTTTCCTGTAATGATCTTGTCGCGATCAACCACGCCAACGATGAAGCCCGCGAGATCGTACTCGCCCTCAGGATAGAAACCTGGCATTTCAGCAGTTTCGCCGCCAATAAGAGCACAGCCGTTGTGCTTGCAGGCATCGGCGATGCCCTCGACCACCTGCACGGCCGTCGATGGATCGAGTTTGCCGGTGGCGAGATAATCCATGAAAAACAGCGGCGCAGCCCCTTGCACGGCGATATCGTTGACGCAGTGGTTGACCAGATCGCCTCCAACAGTCGAGTGCAGTCCCATCTCAAAGGCAACTCTCAACTTCGTTCCCACGCCATCCACACTTGACACCAGGACGGGGTCAAGATATTTGGCTTTATCGATGGCGAAAAGCCCGCCAAAGCCGCCAATTTCACTGAGTACGCCGCGCCTGAAGGTCTTGTGGGCGAGGTACTTAATGCGCTGCTTGGTGCGGTTAGCGCGATCAATATCGACGCCGGCGTCGGCGTATGTGACAGTCGTAGAGGCGGGCGTAGATTTTTGGGCCAAGAGCGGATGGTCTCTTTTCTATCTCAATGCTGGACAACTAAAAGGAAATGCGGGGTTGCTGTCGAGCAGTCCCAAGGCAGAAATTTTAGCACGGGCACGACAAGACTGTTTTCGGCGTAGAAAAAGCTTTGGATACACGCCACCTTTCTCCGCAGGCGCGAACGCCCACTCGGCATTGCAGGAGACGCTTCCCTAGTGAACGACGAAGGTCGAGAAGAAATACGCCAAAACGCCGAACAGCGCCAGACCAGAGATGCCATATGCGGTCAGAACCCACGCGCCGCGGCCCTCATGGTGATGCTTTGCTGTTGGTTGGGAAGCAGACTGCTGAGAAGGTGATACGACAGGGGCCCGATCTTCCATACCAGAAAACCTCCGAACGGAAAGATCGTGGCGCAATTACATTTTGCGTCACGCTTGCCCGACGTCCTGGCCGGACAAGACTATCTGGCGGACATTTTACCCCCATTTTGTGCCGGATCATCGAAGAAATATTCGCAAATCAAGAATCCGTGCATGCGTCGACCCATTCTTGTACAAAAACGCCCAAACCCCCTTACTATAGCCTTATGAGTCGTTTTTCTCTGTTTCCGGTGCTCGTTTGTGCTTTAGCCGTCTCGTCTCCCATGTGGGCGCAATCGGACAAGACCCCTTCACCGTCTTCGGCTGCTCAAAAGGCCGAGCAAGGGGCTGACAAGATAGACGCAAACAACCCTCCCGCCAAGCCTCAACACGACTACTCGCAGGAAGCCTACGTCATCGAGCAATACCGTTCGATTTATCACTTTGAAAACGACGGCACCGGCCGGCGCGAAACCATCGCCCGAGTCCGAGTACAAAGCGAAGCCGGAGTGCAGCAATGGGGGCAAATCCAATTCGGCTACAACTCGGCCAACGAGCGCGTGGAAATCGCCTACGTGCGGGTAATCAAGGCCGATGGTTCTGTCGTGAAAGCTGGGGAAGATGCGGTGCAAGACCTCAGCGCGCCGATTGAGCAGCAAGCGCCTGTCTATACCGACTTTCGCCAGAAGCACATCACCGTCCCCGGACTGCGGCCCGGCGAAGTCCTCGAATACGACATCATGACGATTGTTCACACGGCTCTCGCTCCAGGCCAGTTCTGGGCCGACTATCAGTTCGACAAGACCGACATTAACCTCGACGAAGAGGTTGACATCGATGTGCCCGCCAGCCGTCAGATCGAGGTCAAGAACAAGGCAGGCATGGACCCGAAGATCAGCGAAGCCAACGGCCGCCGCCTCTACCACTGGACCAGTTCGCACCTCGAACGCGAAGACGAGCAAAAAGATAAAGGTAAGGACAAGAAGAAAAAGAAACACACCGAAGAGGACCAGTATCCCGATATTCAGGTAACCAGCTTCACTAGCTGGGAGCAGATCGGCCTCTGGTACGCGGATCTTGAAAAGGACCGTCGCGCGCCATCGCCCGAGGTTCGCGCCAAGGCGGAGGAACTCACAAAAGGCTTGACGAACGAACTCGACAAAGTACAAGCACTTTACGATTTCGTCTCAAAAAATTTCCGCTATGTTAGCCTCTCGCTCGGCGTAGGCCGCTACCAGCCGCACGCCTCAGGCGACGTCCTGCACAATCAATACGGAGACTGCAAAGATAAGCACACGCTGCTAGCGTCGCTGCTCGAAGCTGAAGGCCTGCGCGCCGATTCCGTCCTGATCAACTCCAGCCGCAAGCTCGACCCCGACGTTCCCTCGCCCAGCCAGTTCGATCACGTGATCACGATGCTTCCCATGGGAACGGGAAAGGACAAACAAGAAGTCTGGATGGACACGACTGCCGAAGTCGCGCCCTTCCGCCTGCTTGCCTATACGCTGCGTAAGAAGCAGGCGCTCGTCGTTCCTCCCGCAGGCACTGGTACGCCGCATCTGGAAGAGACGCCCGCCGATACTCCCATGCCCGACACCGAAGTCTCCGAAGTCGATGGCAAGATCAACGAAATCGGAAAACTCGAAGTCCACGTCCACTACACCTTCCGCGGCGACGAAGAATTGATGCTGCGTTCGATCTTCCGGCGTATTCCCGAGGCACAATGGCAGCGTGTTGTTGAAAATGTGAACAGCGGCGTGGGTGGCGATATTACGAATCTAAAAGTCAGCGATCCTGCCGCCACCCGCGAGCCGTTCACGATGTCGTATGACGTCTCCAAACCAAATTATCTGGACTGGTCGAAGAAAAAATCAGAACTCATCCTTCCACTTTGCCAGTTCAACCTCCCGGATTTCGGCGATGGCGACGACAGCGATTCCGATTCCGAACCTCTGAAGCTCGGACCCAAAGCCGAATACGTTTACAAAATCAAGTTGCAAGTCCCCGAGAAATACGCGGTCCACGCTCCAATTCCCCTCACATTGAAGCGCGATTACTCCGACTACGAGGCGACGTATACGCTGGAGGGCACAAACTTTTCCGCGAGCCGCACGCTCACCGTCACAAAGGATGAACTCCCAACGGCGCGCACCGAAGACTACGAGGCGTTTCGGCGCGCCGTAACTTCCGACCTGGGCCAGGTGCTTTCACTTGAGAGTACCGTCGCCGGCACGCCCACACCCCCGCCGGACATGAAGGCCGACGACCTGGTTGAAAGCGGCCGCGCTGCTATGGCCAATGGCAATTACTCGATGGCGATTACGCTTCTCAAGCGCGCCGCCGAAGTTGATCCCAAAAATAAATATGCCTGGAACAATCTCGGCATTGCGTACCTGAGCACACGGGATAACGAGGACGCCATCGCTGCCTTGAACAGGCAGATTCAAGTTAATCCGTACGATGAATATGCGTACAACAACCTGGGCCGTGCCTATTGGCAGGAGCGCAAGTACGACGATGCCGTGACTGCATTCAACAAGCAACTGGAGATCAATCCGCTCGACAAGTTCACCCACTCGAATCTCGGCTCCATGTATTCGGAATGGCACAAATACGACCTGGCCGCACCAGAACTCGAAAAAGCCGCCTCGTTGACGCCCGACAATCCGGGACTGCAAGTTGAACTGGGTAATGCCTACCTCAACCTGGGCGAGGACGATAAAGCGCTTACAACGTTCGACCATGCGGTTGAGCTATCCGCGACGCCGCTCGTCTGGAACAACATCGCCTACCAACTCTCGCTGAAAAAATCTCATCTGGATCGTGCGCAGCAGTACGCGGAATCCGCGGTCTCAGCTACGTCAGCCGCGTTGCGCAATTTATCGCTCGACCGCCTGACGCAGCAGGAACTTCCGCTTGTCTCGTCACTTGTCGCCTACTGGGACACGTTAGGCTGGGTCTACTTTGACGAAGGCAATCTGGATAAAGCCGAGAAATACGTTTCCGCCGCGTGGAGTCTGGGACAGCACGGCGAAGTCGGAGACCATCTTGGCCAGATCTACGAGAAAGAGGGTAAGAAAGAAAACGCTCTTACGGCCTACGAGCTTTCACTGACTGGTCTTCGCCCGCCTCCGGAAACCCAGGAACATATCAACGCGCTATCGAAGAGCGAAGGCAAAGCTGCAGCCGTAGCCAGGCCGAAAGAAACTCTGCAATCCGAGCGCACCATCGACCTGGGAAAAGCCAAGGAAACTGGCAGCGCCGATTTCTTCGTTCTGCTGAGCGGAAGCGCTGGATCCCCGGCAAAAGTCGAAGCCGTAAAGTTCATCAGTGGAGAGGAAAAGCTGAAGGTTTATACGGATGCTTTGCGCACCGCGGCCTATCAAGTAACTTTTCCCGACGATACGCCAATCAAGATTCTGCGGCGCGGTGTGCTTTCATGCTCGACCGCAACAGGTCACTGTATGTTCGTACTGAAGCTGCCGGATGATGTAAGCACGGTCGATTAAAGAGCGAGAGTCAGTTGCCGGTTGAGCGCCAAGCATGTCCGAAAGCACAAGCAGAATTCGCCTTTCGGACTCCTTGAGTTGAAGTTCACCTGCGGTTCTTTTCGTACACACTGGCTAACCTGAGCACCATCTCTTCGCGCCACGGTGCACCCGCAATTTGCAATCCAATCGGCAGCCCGCTCTTCGCTACACCGCAAGGTACCGAGATCGCGGGCAAGCCCCAAACATTAAACGGCCGCGTGTTGCGCAGCAATTTCAGCTCCGCCGGGCGCAGCGCATCCGGGTTCCTTTTCAAATCGTCGATTGCCGGCGCGGGCATCGGTGTCGTCGGCGTCACAACTAAATCCACATCTGAAAAAACGTCGCGGACTCTTTGCCGTGCTTCGTCCATCTCGCGACGGCGCAAAATATATTCCGCTGCTGTGATCTTCTCCCCCGCTCGGATCCGCCGCAAAGTCTCGGCCTGATATAACTCTGGTGCTCGTGCAACACTCTCCGCATGATACGCATACGACTCTGCCAGCTGGACTGTGCGGTCGATTGGAACGTCCATCTTCACTTCCCGTACTTCCACGGGCAGGCTGCGGATTTCATTCAAGGCAACTTCCACCGCGGCCTTCACTTCTTCATCCAGATCGTCGAAAAAATATGTTCGTGGAACTCCAACTCGCAGAGCTCCTACGCTTTCTTTCAGGCCGGAAACATAGTCTTCGACGGGAACATCCGGGCTCGAACCCTCCAGTGCGTCGTACCCAGCGATAGCCCGCAACATAATTGCTGCATCGCTGACGCATGCAGTCAACGGTCCCACATGATCGAGCGACCATGAAAGCGGAATCACCCCGCGCGCCGAAACCCGCCCGTACGTCGGCTTGAGCCCAACGCATCCGCATAAAGCCGCCGGCAAACGAATTGACCCAGCCGTATCCGTCCCGATCGAGGCATAACACAGCCCGGCGGCAACGGCCGCAGCCGATCCGCCGGATGAGCCACCAGCAATACAGGAGGGGTTGCGCGGATTGTGCACATCGCCGAAGAAACTGACCAGAGAACTGCCGCCGTAAGCAAACTCGTGCAGATTGTTCTTGCCTAAAATAACGGCTCCTGCACGCCGCAATCGCCGGACAACCTCGGCGTCTTCAGTTAGAAGTCGATCTCTATCGAGAGCGCTTCCGGCAGTTGTGGGCACACCCGCCGTATCGATCAAGTCCTTGAGCGCAATCGGAACGCCGTGCAGCGGCCCTCGCCACTGGCCGCGCATGATTTCATGCTCGGCTTGACGCGCCTCTTCCAGCGCCGATTCAGCGGTCACGGTAATAAAAGCGTTTAAAGCAGGATTGAGTTTCTCGATTCGCTCCAGGCAATCGCGAGTCAACTCCAGCGGAGAAAGTTCTTTCCGCCGCAGTCTGGGCGCAGTCTCGGTAATTGTCTCCAAAGTTTCCATCGCCTGAGTGTCAACTATTCTCCCTGAACGGAGAAAAATGCAACTTTCCACTGGGCCTATAATCAGAGAGTCTGGGAAGGAGACGCCATGGCGGAAATGACAATCGCTCCAGTTGCAACCCACGGTTTTTTCATGGATGGCCGCTGGATCGAAGACGGAGATGTGCTCGACGTGCGATCTCCTTTCGATGGAACTGTCGTCGGGCGAATCACGCAGGCCCGCCGCCAGCACGCCGAAGCCGCCATTGCAGCCGCTGTGAAGGCCTTCGGCACTACGCGGCGTCTACCAGCCTTTGAGCGCCAGCGGGTATTGCGCCGGGTGTCGCAGTCGATTGCCGAGCGCCGCGAAGAATTCGCTCGCACCATCGTGCAAGAAGCGGGAAAGCCAATCAAGCTCGCACGCAATGAAGTCGACCGCGCTATCTTCATTTTCAGTGTAGGAGCAGAAGAGGCAACTCGCATCAATGGCGAATATCTTCCACTCGACTGGCAGGAGTTCACTGCCGGTCGATGGGGCATCGTCAAACGCTTTCCGCTCGGCCCGATCGCCGGCATTACTCCGTTTAATTTCCCGTTGCACCTTGTATCGCACAAGATCGCTCCCGCCATCGCCGCCGGCTGCCCGATCGTGTTGAAACCGGCTCCGCAAACGCCGCTCTCCTCCTTGCTTCTGGCTGAATGCATTCAGCAGGCAGGCTGGCCCGATGGCGGCCTTAACGTTCTTCCTCTTTCGAATGAGGATGCCAGCTTGCTGGTCACCGACGATCGCATCAAGCTCATCAGTTTTACCGGCAGCGTGCCGGTTGGCTGGGACATCAAGCGCCGCGCCGGGAAAAAGAAAGTTGCGCTTGAACTCGGCGGGAACGCCGGCGTCATCGTCCACAGCGATGCCGATCTCAACTACGCCGCCGAGCGCTGCGTGGCCGGTGGATTCGGTTTTGCCGGTCAAACCTGTATTTCTGTCCAACGCATTCTCGTGGAGCACTCGGTCTATGGCAAATTCACTGACCTGCTGGTCGACGGCGTGAAGAAATTGAAGACTGGCGATCCGATGGAAGAATCTACTGATGTCGGTCCTCTGATCCGCGAAAGTGATGCGGTTCGCGTCACGAATTGGATTGACGAAGCCGTTCATTCAGGCGCTCGCCTTCTTTGCGGAGGCGGGCGAAAGGGCCCAGTCGTCAATCCTGCCGTGCTTACGGGTACAAAGCCGGAGATGCGAGTGAACTGCCAGGAAATCTTCGGTCCGGTCGTAACTGTAGAACCCTATCAAACTTTCGATGAGGCCCTAAGGCGGATGAACGACTCGCCTTACGGATTACAGGGCGGCGTCTTCACGCGGGATGCCAAACTCCTGTTCCAGGCCTATGACGAACTCGAGCTCGGCGCACTCATCGCTGGCGATATTCCAACCTTCCGCATCGACCAAATGCCATATGGCGGCATTAAAGACTCAGGCTTGGGCCGCGAGGGCCTGCGTTATGCGATTGAAGAGATGACGGAACCGAAATTGTTGGTCATGAACCTTCGCTGAGATTTGAACTTCTACCTCTTTTTTTATCTTGAAAAGAACTTGTAAAGACAACCATCTCGACATCGAAAGCGGTCTTTGCAAATTCTTCGAACCAAACGCGACAAGATCGTTTCAAGTGTTTATAATTCTCGGTTCCGCTCGCTGGCGTGGGAGTTGTGCTTGAGGCTCTTGGCGCCGTAACCGTTCGCGTTTCTGGTCATCACAACTAACGATTTGCGGGGTCTCCCGAAGATTGTAAGCACGTAGCATGTCCCAGATTTTTCATCGCAGCGCGAATACCATATCGCGTGCCACCATCTTTGGCGCGGTCTTTGTTATTGCCGTGCTAGGCTGGGTGGCGTATGCGATTCAGGGCTCGCCCTACGTCACGTATGCTGGCGTTCGCAAGCCGCAGCCTGTGCCGTTCAGTCATGAGCATCATGTCGCAGGACTTGGTATTGACTGCCGCTACTGTCACACATCGGTTGAAAATTCGAGCTTTGCCGGCATCCCTCCGACGAAGACCTGCATGAACTGCCACTCCCAGATTTGGACGAATGCGGCGCTGCTCGAACCAGTGCGTGCCAGCTACCGGTCGGGCCAGTCCCTGCAGTGGACACGGGTGAATGAACTTCCCGACTTCGTTTTCTTCAATCACAGCATTCACGTCACAAAGGGAGTCGGTTGCAACACCTGCCACGGCCCAGTCGACCGCATGCCGTTGATGTATCAGCAGAACAGTCTGCAAATGGAATGGTGCCTGGGCTGCCATCGTGATGTTAAAGATAATTTGCGGCCACGAGAGCAGGTGTTCAATATGCAGTATCAGCAGCCAACGGCGTCGCGTCCGGTAGTGGTGGATGGGAAGACTTTTACGGATCAGATTGATCTGGGAGAGTTTTTGGTGAAGAAGTACAACGTCCGCACGGTGGCAGAGATTACAAGTTGCGAGACGTGCCATAGGTAGCGGGTATGTCATCCTGAGCGGAGAATGCGTTTCGCGAAGCGAAACGCATTCGGAGTCGAAGGAACCCGCGAAGGCGGGCGGCTTTACGGGCGATATAGGAATTCTTAGGATGCGCAAGAAGAGTGCCTGGCGGTTATGAGGGACAGTTTGAGGCCTAGGGGTCCTTCGACTGCGCGAGAGTTCGCTACACGAACTCTCGCTCCGCTCAGGATGACATTGAATTGATGATGAAGGACGAAAGACAAAACGGTGAGCACCGCGAGGATGTTTGCCCTTCGAAGAAGGGCAAGGCCGATTTGGACGCGGTTCGCGCCGAGATAAGTAAGGTCAGCGGCCCGGAATACTGGCGCAGCCTCGAAGAACTCGCCGGCTCACCAGAATTCCAGGAAGCCCTCCACCGCGAATTCCCTAAAGGCGCGTCCGAGTGGGTCGATACGCTTTCCCGCCGTGGCTTCCTCAAGGTAATGGGCGCGTCGATGGCGCTCGCTGGAATGACCGGCTGCGTCAAGCTTCCGAAAGAAGAAATCGTTCCTTACGTGCGCCAGCCGGAAGAACTCATTCCCGGCCGCCCGCAGTTCTACGCCACGGCTATAACGCTGGGTGGATATGCCAGCCCCGTGCTCGTCGAAAGCCATCTCGGCCGGCCGACGAAGATTGAAGGCAATCCCCAGCATCCTGCTTCCCTCGGCGGCACCGATATCTTCAC
>DASXEG010000012.1:0-5477 GCA_036490235.1 Candidatus Sulfotelmatobacter sp.
GGGTGGCGATGGAATATGGGTTGTGCCGCTCAGTGCGTGCCGGCAGCGCCGCGGGGGGTGTAGACGCTTTCGGGACGTGGTAGCGGAAGGCGGAGGTCGGCTGCCCGCAGCGGCCCGGCTGGCGCAGGGGGGAAAAGACACCGCTCCCGCACGAGGAAGCCGTAGGCGGCGATGCAGAGGGAAGCGTGGTGATGGAAACCGCGCCAGCCGCGGCCTTCAAAATGACCCAGACCGAGTTCCTGTTTGAGTTCCTGATAATCGCGCTCGATGATCCAGCGCTGTTTGGCCAGCAGAACCAGACGGCGCAGAGGGATGGATTCGGGCAGGTTCGACAGCCAGTACTTCGTCGGCTCCTTTTCCTCCTTCGGCCATTCGATCAGCAGCCACTGCTCGGGATGCGGTTCTTTGCGCCAGATATCGCGATGAGCAACGCGGACACGCAGGCAGGCAAAACGGGAGTGCATAGTGCCGCGCGTGCCTTCACGCCAACTGATCCGCTGCAAATCGCCGGGACTGAGGCAGAGAGCCAGTTCCTTCACCGACAGGGGCTGATGGTGCTGGTCGCGGCGCAGCAGCTGCGCCGGACGTCCGATGGTCTTCCGCGCCCTGGGCGGAAGCGGAGCCGTGCCCGGCGGCCATACCGTGGTGGACGACTGAATGCCCACGGCGTACGCCAATTCGAGCTTCTCCAACTCCTCCCGAAAACCATGATCGTTGCCATAGGCCGCGTCAGCCAATACCACGCCACGCTCGACACCTTCTTCGCACAGCGAGCGAATCTGATCCAGAGCCATCTCCTGTTTGGTCTGAAAACGGACCTCTTCCGGCACGCCCGCCCTGCTGCGACGCTCCCGATCGCCGGCCCAGTTCTCCGGAAGATACAACTGATACCGCGCAGGCAGGCTGGCCTGCTCGGTGGCCAGCGATACGCTGACCGCGATGCGGCAGTTGTCCTGCTTACCCACCTGCCCGCAATACTGCCGCGCCACTCCGACAGAATGGACGCCCTTTTTCGGGAAACCCGTGTCATCCACGATCCAGGCGATCAGCTTGCTCCGCCGCGTCATCGCGGGCAATACCTGCTTCCGCACCTGCTGCAACAGGGCAGTATTCTGGCGTAACTTGTAGAAAATAGGCGTCACGGATGGCTCCTTTTGGCGCTCTAAGGCACGAATGGTAACCGTTATTGTGCCCTTATTGTGCCCGCGACCTCTGCCCTAACGACCTCTGCCCGGACCTCGCCATTTGTGAGGTCACATTAGCCTCGGTTTGAGCGGTGACGCGCCTGACTCGAGCCACGGCAAGTCCCTGCCCAAGTCGGCCCTTGGCTTCCTCGGCTCCTCTAAATAAAAGAGTTGTGATTAGGCGAATAAAAGGCGAATATGATGACAGTGTGGTATATCGTCATTTGCAGTTCGGTTCCGGCTCGCCTTTTTCAAGGCCTAGGGTAAGGATTGCTTGCTATCCTCAATTCCGTCATGAACTTTCGCGAATTACGTTGCGAAAGCTCTCGCGGAGATGCTATTTGTCGAGATCCCAGCGTCTATTCGAGGTCGAGAGAAAGCCGCACGAGGTTCCGCGTCTAGTTCAATCGGTGCAAACCAACGCTGATTCCAACCGGGATGCCTTGGGCTTCTTACCGGCGCAGGCATATGACCAGGCTGCAAGACAGGGCACTCTCTTCGTCGCCGTGAATCGGCACGGCCAGGAAGCGCGTTATGCCGGACATATTTTGTTCGGGGCCACGTACCCTCACGCCAAGATATTTCAGGTCTTTGTTGCCAGTGAACATAGAAAGCACGGCATTGGCCGGCTATTGGTTCAAACCCTACTCGATTACTTGGAACAGAAACAATATCTGAGCGTTACCGCCCGAGTCGCTTCAGAGCTTCCTTCCAATGCCTTCTGGAACTCGCTCAAGTTCAAGATTGTTGCTACGAAATCCGGAGGGATGACACGCGGTAGGACCATCAACGTCCGCGCCAGGCAATTCAACACGCCCGCCCTCTTTGGGTACAGACGACCGGTTTCGGGTATTCCGTTGACTGACCCGCTTCCAAATTTTACGACCATTCTTGCGCTCGATCTTAACGTCTTCTTCGATGTGGCGAAAAGGCGGCCACGGTCAGAGTACGGCGCTGTAGTGATGAGCGCGGCCTTCAACAACATCATCCGGCTGACGGTCACCCAGGAATTCGCCAACGAGTTGCGACGCTCTGCGACCACTACCCAAGATCCAATCCTGGAATTCGCTCTGCAACTGCCCACTCTTCCTGCTCCTCCGAACGGTGTGAGTGAGCAAATTATCGGGGAACTTGCCGCGATCGTCTTTCCCGTGAGAGCCGGTGCAGAGACTTTGACGGTCCAGGACAGGTCGGATCTGATCCACTTAGCCATCGCAGCACACCACAAGATCGCAGCGTTCGTTACGGCCGAGGACGCGTTGGTTCGAGCGAGTCAGGCTATCGAGGCCAGATTCGGGATTCGGACATTGCATGTGAAGGATCTGGCAGAAACCCTTAAGTCGGCGACTAGTGTCTCTTCGCCGCTCGATATTGGGTTTTCTGACCGTGATCTGCGCTTATCGGATGTCACCGCAACTCATTCCATAGCGATACGTGGCCTAGCCGACTCTGTGAAGCTGCCGCGAGAACTGAGCAATCTCGCCCTGGCAGAAGGCGTTCAGGCCAGCACACGGCGATCATTGGTAATCGCCTTTGAAGATCAAGTCATCTGTGCCGCTTTCTGGAAACCTCAGTCCGTATTGCAAGGGGGATTGGAAGCGCTGCTGCTGGTCGACGAAGATCAAGTGTCGTCTCTGGTCGCGGTCAATGCGCTGCTGAACCGACTTTCAAGAATCGCAAGTGAACGCGGGCCAGCCCGCCTGCAAATCCTCATTCCTAATAGCGCCCTTGGTGCTCAGGATGTGGCCATTCGTTATGGTTTTATGCGTTGCTCCGGCAGCGATCCAGAGGTATCCCGGTATCAGCGCTTTTCGATTGGCGGTGTTGTCGATGCGACATCCTGGCCTTCGGTGCGGCAGAATCTGCAGGTAACTGCGGACATGCGCTTTGCCGAAGATTTTGCCTCCATTGCCGATGATGAATTGCGAATCCAATTCCAAAATCAAAGCGGCACCGAATTTATGATCGACCTCTTCGACCTTGAGACCATTCTCTCTCCAACCCTATTTCTCCTATCGGGTAGGGGGGCTGTTCTGGCGCCGATTAGAGCTTCCTACGCCGACGATCTGCTCGGCACAGCTGTGCAGGCCTCCCTGTTGCCGAAGCCACAGGCCGCTATACTTCATGAAAGAACATACTTCAGCTCGGCGCGAAATGAGCGGCTGCTTGCAAGAGGATCTCCCATTGTCTTCTATGAATCGGGAAAGTCGAACGGCCGAAGCGCCGTAGTCGCCGTAGCGCGCGTCACAAGCACCGTCGTCGTACCCAAGAGCCAAATCGCCGCTACGCTGATCGATAGCGGAGTGGTTGCCGAGGACGACATTAAGGATTTGAGTTCAGGACTCCAAATTGCCGCCACCACGGTGGATAACGTGATGAAGCTGCGAAAGCCGGTAACACTTAAACATTTGCGTGAATTAGGTTGCGTCGATGGATCGAACCTGATCACTTCCCGGTCAATCACGTCGGATCAACTGCAACAGATCATAACCGAAGGGCAGGGCGTCCGTGAGTAAAGGCGACATTGTCATTTCCGTGCAGCAGAAATTCGTTGAGCGGATCGTTGCTGGTGAGAAAGCGGCGGAACTCCGCCGGCGCGCTCCGCGGATTCAGCCGGGTTGTAGAGTCTGGATTTACACCAAAGCCCCAGAAGCTGTGATCTCGATCTGCGTGACAGTCGATCGGATTGTGACCGGGAGTCCTCAGGATATTTGGCAATCCCATCGTGCGGATCTCGGTGTCTCGCTCGACGAATTTGAAGATTACTTTGCAGAGACCCAGACCGGGTGCGCCATCTTTTTCAATCAAGTAGAAGATGTGTCTCCGGGGGTCGCACTTTCGGAGATTCGCTCCAAATCTAAAGGATTCCATCCACCGCAGTTCTTCAAGAGATTGGAAGAGGGCAGTCCAGAACTGAAGCTTTTTCGTAGCCGTCTGGTATGCGGATAGCTCCAGCGGTGGGGACAGTGGAAGTCAATAGCATCGAAGGCGGGAGATTCAACTTCCCGGCACTGGAAAGCGCACGATCAAAGGGTGAGTCGATGAACTGCATCTTCTGAGATGGTGACTCCGGCAAATCGCGTTCGGTGGAGCATGATGCCGTTCGGATATAGCGGACTTCGATCAGAATTTGCATTAAATCAAACCAGATAACTCTCGATCTCTCGTTCCCCCAAGTTGAGCGTGTACTCCACCCCATTACGGTGAGACGCAAGGTGCTCCTCATCTCCGTAGATGGCGCTATGCACTCTTTATGTGCTAGATATTCGAAGATGACTTCCCGCGTACCCGACTAGGATTCGCTTTTCTGCAGGAAAATCGAAAAAGTGAATCCGCGTATTTCCTCTTTTGAGATGCCATTCAAAGAGGCGGTATTCACCATCTGGGCATCGAAAGGTTCTTTCATCGCTGTACATGTTAAGCGTGGATTCACTTTCGCCAGATGCATTTGTGAGTTGGTGGATGTCAAAACCGCCTGACTTCCAGGACTCGCAATATCGCTCCAGGTCGATAAGACCACGAAGTATTGACTTAAATCGTGGGTCGTTTGCACCCAAGCCCATGAGCTGCACCTCAACCGACTCACAGAAATCAAGATTTGGAAAAACTGACGACCGCTCAACCCACAATTCAGATCCACCCTCGGGGAGGAGCTGATCCCGTTGCTGAAGCCATTCAACATTTGCATCCAACTGGCCAGGACGGCAGCAATGTGGAACCTGGAGTACCCGGGTATTTACTTCTTCTCCTTCAAGCCAATTCTTGTCCAGATCGATTCGCGGAAGATCCCATCTTCCGCTCGATCGAACACTGAGCGCTAATCCGTCTAAGGAGTGGGCAACGAACAAGCCCTTCGCGGCATCGCCTCCACAGAGGTACTCAACGTCTTGCCGATTCATTTCTTCAGCGGGTACGCAGTCCTCGTATAGGCTACGTCTGTCCATTAGTGTCTTGATTCGTAGGCGCTTCTCCCGGTCTCCGCCCTTTGACTCTGAAAGCCATCGACCAATCGAGTACCCAGCTGCAACAGGGAGCTGCAAGAAAGGGCCCGGTACAACAAGGATCTTCTTTCCTTTGATACGCGGATCCACCAAGATGTCGGAGAATTCCTCCAAACACCCTTCCGCAAGAGGCACATTCTCAAACATTCGGCTAGTACTACTGTGTTATAAGAAGTCACGCAGGCAGCAGGGACATCTGGGCAGGGAGCGGGCCAGATGTGCGGCCAGCTGGCAGCGCAGGGTGGCGATGGAATATGGGTTGTGCCGCTCAGTGCGTGCCGGCAGCGCCGCG
>DASXEG010000024.1:0-38021 GCA_036490235.1 Candidatus Sulfotelmatobacter sp.
AGTGTTGCGAGCCAGAACGATCTGAGTAAATCCGAGAGCAACGGTGAGGCAACGGAAAAACCACCGAAGTTGGACGCATTGCGACTGGTGAGGAGATTCGATGGTGCTCCCCATCGAGCGACCTGAAATTGGATCATCCAAACTGTAGGTTACTTGTTCCAACGGCGCCGTGTTGGTAGGTTAGCAACTGCTTTATGTTTCGCAATCTGCTTAGGGAGCAATGTCGTAACCCTCCTGCCAGCTAGGGCGTAATCCTATAGATC
Source organism: Candidatus Sulfotelmatobacter sp. (assembly GCA_036490235.1). Lineage (GTDB taxonomy): Bacteria > Acidobacteriota > Terriglobia > Terriglobales > Acidobacteriaceae > Sulfotelmatobacter. The sequence continues at coordinate 264 of DASXEG010000024.1, forward strand.
GTCCCGACGGTCGCCTGTCCTCCCGCGGCCGTGGTGCCGTACAGGTTTCCATCGTGATCGAACACTAATGCCGCCGCCGGAAACTGCCCATCATAGCCTTTTCCGAAGCTATGCAGCACCGTCTCGGTCCATCCGCCTCCCGCCGCAGCGGACAGCTCGAATACTGTTCCGCAACCGCCGTTACAAGGATTCGGGGAAACAGCTCCGCCAGCGGATGTAGTACCGTACAAATTCCCCGATTGATCGAAAGCCAGTGCTGCCAGCGGCATACTCCCATCTCCGTTGGCGTTGGTGAACTCATACAAGATACTCTCGTTCCACTCACCGCCCGCCACCGGCGAAAGCTCAAAGACAATTCCGCAGGATGGAATTTTGTTTACCAGGCACGCGTGACTGTCGTTTCCTCCCTTCGCGGTAGTTCCATAAAGATTACCCGCGCCATCGAAAATCAGACTCCCCGATGGATTCGCTCCGTCACCGCTCGATCCTTCAAATGAGTGCAACAACTTCTCCCCCCACTGCCCAGCGGTAAACGAGAGTTCAAAAACCGCGCCGCAACCATCCGGCTTGCCCGCACCGCCCACACAATTGGCGCTGCTCCCGCCTTTCTGCGTTGTTCCGTAGAGATTGCCTGCCGCATCCACGATGAGGCCGGCCATCGCAGTATCGCCATCAGAGGGATATCCACGGAAGTTGTATATCGTGTGGAAACTCCACGCTCCGTCGGATCCCGGGCTCAGTTCGAAAATCGTTCCCTTCCCATATGTGCCGCCCTCAAGAGTTGTGCCATAGAGGTTCCCGGCTTTATCAAAGACCAGTCCGCCTTGCGGGTACGCTCCGCTCAAAAAATAATGGAGATTGTTTTCGGTCCAACCACCTGTGGGATTCGGCGACAACTCAAACACCGTGCCGTATTCTTGATCGCCGCCGTAAGATGTAATACCGTAAAGGTTCCCGGAGGAATCCCAAATGAGATTGGAAGGCGATGAGCCATTCACTCCGGTGAGCCTGCCGGAAGGAACGCTATAAATTATGTTTTCCTTCCATCCACCGTTAGAGGCTGGGGTAAGTTCAAAGACGGTCCCGAGATCGTAGGCGCCTCCAAAACTCGAGGTTCCGTAAAAGTTCCCGAGTCCGTCTGGCAATAAGCTAGTGTACGGCGCTGCGCCATCTGAAAACGGAAAGCCATAAATCGCTGCAAGTTTCCATCCTCCGCCCGGGTTTGAACTCAACGTCCAGACCGCACCATTCCATTGTGAGGGACCGCCGAACGAACTGGATCCATATATTGCTCCATCCAGCCCGAACATAATGCTCCCGGGATAATAGCCGCCGCTCCCGGGATTGAAATCGAATTCATTAGTCAGCTTCCAGCTTCCTTGTGCGGGCGAAAGTTCAAAAGCCGTGCCGCATCCGTTGCCACTACACCCGTCTCCACCCGAGAAGGTGGTGCCATAAAGGTTCCCCTCGCCATCGAACATGCTGATACCCGGGTATATGCGCGATCCGTCGTCCTGCTGAGGATTGGTGAAGTTGTAACGCGTGGCTATCTTCCAGGTTCCAGCTTGCGATACTAATTCGAACACCGTGCCACAGCCTGAGTTGGGAATGCCGCAGGAGCCGCCTGTTCCTCCACCGCTCGTGGTTCCGAACAAGTTTCCGTCGGAATCGAACAGAAGGGTGCCCGGCTCGGAGCCGTCGGTGCCGCCGGTGAAGGTGTATAGCACGTTTTCGTTCCAGGTGCTGCCGCTACCGGGAGAAAGCTCAAAAACCAGTCCATTGCCGCCGACACCGCCACCCGAAGCCGCGCCGTAGAGATTCCCGTCTTTGCCAAGCAACAGCTCACCCGGATAACATCCATCCGTCCCATTAGAAAAAGTATGCAGGATATTCTCCGTCCACCCTCCCGAAGACTCGGTTAATTCGAAAACGACACCGTAGGTATCTCCGCCATACGAGGTCGTTCCAAAGACATCGCCGTGTGAATCGATGACAACCGGCGCGGTCGGCCCCGCGCCATCAGTGCCGCCGGCAAAGCTGTGGAGAACGGTTTCGGTCCATGCTCCTTTTCCATCGCCCGTTAGGCCGAAGACGACTCCGTCTCCAAACGTTCCGCCGTTCGAGGCGGTGCCATAAATATTTCCCGCATCGTCCAGCGTGACACTCGATTCGGGGTAACTGCCGTCGCTTCCGCCAGTGAAACTGTAGAGCACGGTTTGCTTCCATTGTCCATGCGGCTGAGGCGAGAGTTCGAAAACGATGCCGTGGTCGTAGGTTCCGCCGTAGATCGTTGTACCGTAAAGATTGCCCGCTAAATCCGCGACTACTCCATTCAGAAAATTGCCGTGTGATAGTTCATTGAACTGATGAATTATCGTTTCGGTCGCCGGCGCGTTTCCTGCATAGGCAGTGGAGCTGAACGTTGCGAGCAGCAAGGCATAGGGCATCAATAACAGGGTAAAGGTGCTTTTCATAAGGCCTTCCAACTACTTCGACCGCGAAGTATACAACGAAAAAGTTGACGCAACTGTCTTTTCAACTTTCCGGAAAGCTGCAAAAAAGCCAGGAGCCGCTAACCCACTGGAAACACGGGAAAAGCATTTCTTGACATTAAATTACATATTGCGCTATAAATATAACGATTTGCAATATGACGTTAGGCGAGAAAATCCGTTACCTGCGCGAAGTCGAAGGATCGCTCCGCGGCCTGGGGCGACCCATGACGCAGCAGGAGATCGTCAAGGCCATCAAGCAGGAGTTGAAGCAGAGCATAAGCCAGTCGTACCTATCGCAGATTGAAAACGGGACGCGGCCGCACATGACGCAGTCGTCGCGTGCGCTGCTGGCGAAATTTTTCAAAATTCATCCCGGTTTTTTGGTGGACGATCCTGAGGGCTATCACGCCGAGCTAACTTCGGATTTGCGCACCACCGAAGGGAAGCTCGACGTCTGGCTGCTGCAAGGCTCCGAGCGCTTCGTAAGCGATCCCGAGGTAAGCGATGTGCTGATCAAGGCGGCGCGTGAAAAAGATACCCGGCGATGCGTGCTGCTGCTGGGCGCGATTCTCGATACGCCGGGGCTTGCCGAACGCTTGCTCGAAGCCTTGCGGCCAGATTTGGCTAAAAACGGTGATCGTCACGGCGAGCGGCACCGCCGGGCGGCGAACCCGGAAGGGAAGCGAACGCGATGAATCCAGCAACCACCATGACGTGGGCAGACTTCTATTTGGTCTGCTTCGCGGTCGGCTTCTGTCTTAGCTTCTTTTCATTTGTCTTCGGAGGAGCGCGTGCCGGACGCCTGCACCTGCCGCACTTTCACGCGCATGCTCCGCATTTGCCCTCAGGCATGCCGCACGCGCCCAGCGCCAATGCGCATGCGCCGGCAGGGGTAGGAGCCAGGCAAACCGGAAGCATTTCGCCGTTCAATTTTGTGACGTTTACCGCGTTTCTAGCGTGGTTTGGCGGAACCGGTTTTCTGCTCACTCGCTATTCGGCGGTCTGGGTTGGCTTCGGCCTTTTGGCTTCGATCACCAGCGGACTGGTGGGCGGCGGCATCGTCTTTTTGTTCTTGACCAAGGTGCTGATGTCGGACCAGGAGTTTATGGATCCCTCCGACTACGAAATGGTCGGAGTGCTCGGCCGCATTTGTAGTCCGATCCGCGCTGGTGGCACCGGAGAGTTGATTTACGCACAGATGGGAACCCGACGCGTCTGTGGCGCCCGTAGCGACGACGGCAGCGCCATCGCAAAAGGAATTGAAGTCGTTGTCACGCGCTACGAAAAAGGAATTGCATACGTGCGTCTATGGGCGGAGTTGTCGGGCGAAGATGAAATCTCACCGTCAAAAGCTTTTGCCGGCAAGGAGAACAATGAATGAGCAAAAGCTGGTACAGAACGCTTGCAGCGTTTCTTTGGTTAGCTCCGATTGCTGTGCTGGTTCGTTACTGGCAGCTGTGGGACCAGCTGCCGCTACGCATGGCCACGCACTTCAACGCCGCCGGCCGTCCCAATGGATGGATGAGCCGGGAGATGTCGCTTTGCTGGAGTGTGGGCTTTATCGTCTTCATGGTCGCAATCTTCTTCGCAGTGCTCGTAGTCGTGCTGCAGAAGTATCCGGAAACAAAGTTGTCCTGGGTGCTGCTCGCATTTTTCCATGCGGAAGCTTGGACGTTCGTTTATCTGATGGATTCGCTGATCGAATACAGCCTGAACCAGACCCCAATCGCGATCGCGCCTCTGCCTATCGTCACTGTCGTTGGCATTCTGGCAGTGTTGACGCTTGTTCTCACCGAGCAGCGCGGCACCGCACTTTCGACACACGATGTGAACGAAGTAATCGCGGAAGAGATTCAGTACGGCCGAAAGTGGAGCCTCGCTTTTCTGGCTCCAGTAGTCGTATTGATCGCAGTTGCATTTGCATTGCCGAATTCCACGATCCGTGTGTCCCTTTACATCATTGCTCTGATCGCTCTGGTCGCGTTCGCGATGGCCTGGGACGGTTTTCATTACTACTTCACGCGGCACGGAATAGAGATTCGAACTCTTGGTTTTCGGCTGAAGTCGATCCCGCTTTTGCAGATCAAGAGCTACGAAATTCAAAAATGGAATGTGATTCGCGGCTACGGCATTCGAGGCGCCGGCAATTGCAAGGCGTACGTGTGGGGAAACAGTGGCGTTCGCGTTGATCTTTATGACGGCTCGGTATTTCTCGGGCACAACGATCCCCAGAGGATCGTGCATGACTTGAATGTGATCAAGCGTTACCAGAACTCATAACGAAAAAAGTTTGTGAGGGGAGGCGTTTATGTTCGCGATGTCACGCATGGTTGAGTTATGGATCTTCGTTGGCCTGGGAGTGATGGTGCTCCTGTTCCTGATGAGCGGAATGGCCCGGCTCTATCGCAAGGCGGGCCCGCATGAGGCGCTCATTGTTTACGGTCTCGGTGGAACGCGCGTGGTGAAGGGACACGGCACGCTGGTTTTTCCCATGATCCAGATTTGCCGCGATCTTTCGCTGGAGCTGATGTCGTTCGACGTCGCTCCGCAGCAGGACCTCTACACCAAACAGGGTGTCGCGGTCACGGTAGAAGCGGTGGCGCAGATCAAGGTAAGGTCTGACACCGAGTCGATTCTCACCGCGTCGGAGCAGTTCCTGACCAAAACCGATCAGGAGCGCGAAGGCTTGATTCGCCTGGTGATGGAAGGCCATCTACGCGGAATCATCGGCCAGCTCACGGTGGAAGAAATCGTCAAGCAGCCAGAGATGGTTTCCGACCGCATGAGATCGACATGCGCTGAAGATATGAACAAGATGGGTCTGGAAGTGATTTCGTTCACCATCAAGGAAGTACGCGACAAGAACGAATACATCACCAACATGGGCAAGCCGGATGTAGCCCGCATCAAGCGCGACGCCGACGTCGCCACGGCCGAAGCCGACCGCGACACGGCGATCAAGCGCGCGTTGGCGCAGCGGGAAGCAGCCGTCGCGAAAGCTCAAGCCGATCAGGAGCGCGTGCTGGCGGAAACTTTATCTCTTGCCAAGCAAGCCGAGTCGCAACGTGACCTGGAAGTGAAGAAAGCGCAGTTTTTGGAGGTCACAAAACGTCAGCAAGCGCAAGCCGATAAAGCTTATGACATCCAAACCAACATCATGCAGCAGCAGGTCGTTGCCGAGCAGGTGAAGGTCATGCAGATCGAAAAAGAACAGCAAGTGAAAGTGCAGGAAGCGGAGATCAACCGCCGTGAAAAAGAACTGATAGCAACAGTACTCAAGCAGGCCGAGATTGAGCGTCAACGAATCGAAACTTTGGCCGCCGCGGAAAAGCAACGCTTGATCGCGGAAGCCGAAGGCCATGCGTCGTCCATCCGCGCGCAAGGCGAAGCCGAAGCCGAAATCATTTTCAAGAAAGGCGAATCGGAAGCCAAAGCCATGAACGTGAAAGCCGAGGCCTATCAGGAATACAACCAGGCTGCGGTGATCGATCGCCTGTTCACTGCCATGCCCGAGGTGGTGAAGGCGTTGGCCAGCCCGCTGGCGAACGTCGACAAGATCACGATCGTCTCGACTGGCAACGGCGAAGCCTGCGGCATGAACAAAATCACCGGAGATATTGCCAAGATGGCGGCGCAAGTGCCGGCGCTGTTCGAAACGCTATCGGGCATGCCGATGTCGGATCTGCTCGGCAAAATCCGCCAGATCGGCGACAACGCACCGAAGCCACCGCTGGTGGAAGCCGGTAAATAGGATCAACAGCTCATGCGGGAAAGCATCGGTGCCGTCGTATGACTACTAAATCGAAAGGGCTGGGTTTGGGAATTGCTCTCGGCGCAGCCCTCGGCGTCACGCTGGGAGTGATGGCTGGCCACATTGCAATCTGGCTTGGCCTTGGCATGGCGGTTGGCATCGCGATAGGCAGCACAATGCCGAGGTCAGCTTGTCCTCACTGCGAAGCCGCAAAACAAAATCAACAGCCAGGGGCTACGAGCTCAAAGCTCACAGCTCGTGGCTCATAGCTTAAAAGGAGTTCACCATGGCACTACTAGAGCGAGTCGCAACACTTATTCGAGCCAACCTCAACGACCTGATCGACCGGGCCGAAGAACCGGAGAAGATGATCAAGCAGGTGATTCTCGACATGCAGAATCAAATGCTGCAGGTGAAAACACAGGTGGCGATGGCCATCGCCGACGAACACCTGCTCGAAAAAAAGAAAAAAGAGAATGAAGAGAAAGTCGTCGAGTGGATGCGCAAAGCCGAATTGGCAGTCGACAAAAAGCAGGATGACCTGGCTCGCGCCTCGCTGCAACGCGTGGAAAGTTATCGCGAACTGAGCGAGAGCTTCGCGCAGCAGGTCGCCGATCAGAAAGCGCAGGTAGATAATTTGAAGTCCGCCCTTCGGCAGCTGGAACAGAAGCTCACTGAAGCTCAGGCGAAAGCCGACTTGCTGATCGCCCAACACCGCCGCGCCCGTGCCGTAGGCAAAGCCAGCGACGCCCGCCTCACCGCAGGCGACGGATCGAAAGCCGCGGCCTTCGACCGTATGAAGCGCAAAGTGGCACATTCAGAAGCACTCAGTCAGGCCAAATCCGAAATTGCCGGCGACAACATGGAAGACCGGCTCGTCGCGCTCGAAAAAGAAGACCGCATCGAACAGTTGTTAGCCGATTTGAAAACCAAAAGAGGCGCGTGACGAACGCTGACACAATCTCGAAAAGGAGGAGAGCCATGTCAACCACATTGCGATCGAGCGGAGCGCGGATATTGTCCGTCAGCATGCTGGCGCTGTTCTTAGCCGCATTCAGTATGCAGGCCCAGGAAAAGCCCGAAACTCTGGCACAACAATCTGCCGAGCGATGGCTGGAACTTGTCGACTCCGGCAAATTCGGCGAAAGCTGGGACGCTTCAGCGTCGCTCTTCAAAGCGGCCGTAACCAGGGAACAGTGGGAGCACATGCTGCACGCAACTCGCGAACCCTTGGGCAAGTTACAGTCACGAAAGCTAAAAAGCGCCACCTATACAAAAAGCCTGCCGGGAGCGCCCGACGGTGAGTATGTCGTAATCCGTTACGACAGCAGCTTCGAACACAAGCAGTCGGCGGTGGAGACGATTACTCCCATGCTGGATAAAGATGGGATCTGGAGAGTTTCGGGATATTACATCAAATAATCGACGGCGAGTTTTGCGTTGTCTGCGCTATGAAGGCGATGGATAGTCAATTTATGATCCTAACTGCCTGATGAAAGCGCAGGCATGGTATGGACGCACTCCTGCTGCATCGCATTCATTTTGCTTTTACCATCACGTTTCACTATCTCTTCCCACAGTTGACGATGGGATTAGCCCTGCTCATCGTGGCGCTGAAAAGCGTAGCCATTCGCAACAAAGACGAACGCTACAACGAGGCGGCGCGCTTCTGGGCAAGAATTTTCGCCATCAATTTCCTGCTCGGCGTGGTCACCGGCATTCCGATGGAATTCCAGTTCGGCACGAACTGGTCGCAGTTTGCCCGCACCACCGGCGGAGTAATCGGCCAGCCTCTCGCCATGGAAGGTGTGTTCTCGTTTTTCCTCGAGTCGGCATTTCTCGGGCTGTTTCTCTTTGGCGAGAAACGCGTCTCGGCCTGGGGGCACTGGGCCGCAGCATTTCTCGTATTCCTTGGTTCGTGGATTTCGGGATTCTTCATCATCGTGACCAACGCCTGGATGCAGCACCCCGTTGCCTACCGCGTTCTCCCCAATGGAGTCTATGAAGTCACGAGTTTCTGGAAGTTGCTCAACAATCCTTGGGCATTGCTGCAATACGCGCACACCATGTCTGGCGCGGTGATCACGGGATCTTTTGTGATGAGTTCCGTCGGCGCGTTTTACCTGCTCGAGAATCGCTTCGCCGAGCACGGAAGAATTTTCGTGCGCGTCGGCGTGATCGCCGGCGTTATCGCCTGCATCACGCAAATCTTTCCGACGGGCGATCTGCACGGCCGCTACATGGCAAAGCACCAGCCCGCCGCCGTTGCTGCCATGGAAGGATTGTTCAGTTCGCAGAGAGGCGCGCCGATTGTTCTGATCGGCCAACCAAACGAAATTACGCAGCAAATCGATAATCCGATTGCAGTAAACGACGTGCTGAGCTTTCTGATTTACGGCACAACCAAAGCCGAGGTCGAAGGACTCGATCGAATCCCTCGCGAAGATTGGCCCTCGCCCCTGCCGCTTTTGTTTTACACCTATCACATCATGGCCGGACTGGGGACATACTTCGTTCTACTCATGGTAGTCGCGGCATTTCTGCTGTGGCGGGGCACTCTTTTCGAAACGCGCTGGGCGCTCTGGCCGCTGTTGCTGAGTTTTCCGTTTCCCTACATCGCCAACACAGCAGGGTGGATGACTGCCGAGATAGGCCGCCAGCCCTGGGTAGTTTACGGCCTCATCCGCACGTCGCAAGGATATTCGAAATATGTTTCCGCAGGAAACAGCCTATTCAGCCTGCTCGGCTTCATGGGAATGTACACAGTTCTTTCTATCCTTTTTATCGTGCTCGTATATCGCATCATCGATCAGGGACCAGTCGCCGGCGGACAGATGCCCGAACCGGAGTCTGCCTCGCTGCTGGCTTAAGACTTGCTGAGGACTAAACGATGGGCTTCATCTGGTTCTGGCTTGTAGCAATCATGCTCGTCGCCTACGTCGTACTGGACGGCTTCGACCTGGGTGTTGGAATTCTCCACGTTTTGTTGGCGCGAACCGAGCGAGAGCGACAGATCATGATTCGCAGTATCGGTCCGGTATGGGATGGCAACGAGGTTTGGTTGGTGGCCGGAGGCGGAACGATTTATTTTGCCTTTCCGCTACTCTATGCCTCGGCATTCAGCGGATTCTATCTTGCCTTGATGATCGTGTTGTGGCTGCTGATCATGCGCGGCATTGCCGTAGAACTGCGTATGAAGATCGAAGCCGGCGTGTGGAGAAGCTTTTTCGACGGCCTGTTCTTCATTTCGAGTGCTTTGCTGGCCATCTTTTATGGCGCGGCTCTGGCTAATGTGATTCGCGGCGTTCCGTTGCAGGCCGATGGCTATTTCTTCCTGCCGCTCTGGACGAATTGGACAATCGGCCCGCACCCCGGAATCCTCGATTGGTACACAGTGATTGGAGGGCTGGTTGCGCTCGTTGCCCTCGCGGTTCACGGAGCACTTTATCTCGCCGTAAAAACTGAAGGCGAGCTGCAATTACGAGCGCGTACATCGGTTCGAAGTATGTGGGCGGCGCTGTTTCTGCTCACTGTTGTAAGCCTTATAGCCTCCATGATTGCCCGCTCAGACACGCTTACAAACTATAAAAATCACCCCATTGCCTTCGCGATTCCGCTTGTGGTTTTGCTTTCTTTACTTGGAATCCTCTACTTCTCCCGGAAAACCGCCGACCGCAGCGCATTCGCCTGCTCTTGCGCATATCTTGCGGCGATGCTTGTCGGTGCAGCCGTAGGACTATATCCCCGGTTATTGCCCGCCAGCACGGACCCTTCTTACGACATCACCACCGCGAAAGCCCTCTCTGGCCCCCACACGCTACATGTTGGACTGATCTGGTGGTCGTTCGGTATGGTGCTGGCAGTCGGCTATTTTGTCTTTGTTTACCGTATGTTCCGGGGCAAGGTGACCCTCTGCACTGGCGGCTATGAGCATTAGATCCCGTCCATACATCTCATAGCCAATTCTTTGCAACTAATTTACTAGTTGACCATCTGAATAGCTGTACGTCTAACTTTCAACGAAGGAGGGAGTGCTTGCCACCCCGGAAATCGGCGACTCTGACCGAAGCTGAATTGCGTCTCATGGAAGTGCTTTGGGAGAAAGGTCCAGCGACCGTTCAGCAATTGCTGAATGGCCTTCCCGAGAGAGCGCCTTTAGCCTATAACTCCGTCCTCACGACGATTCGAATCCTCGAGAAGAAGGGCTATGTAAAGCATGAAAAAGATGGCCGCGCGTTCATCTATTCGCCTCTAATTGAACGTAGGGAAGCGACGCGCTCGGAGATTCGCCGCTTGGTGAGCCGCTTCTTTGGAGATTCTCAGGAACTGTTGGTCTTGAATATTCTCGAAGAAAAAGGCATGAACGCAACCGAACTTAATCGTTTGCGAAAAATGCTGCAGGAAAGCGAATAATCGATGGTGTCCGCACAACATTGGCAAAGCGTCGCCGAGTTGGTGGTCGGCGGAATGCTGAACGGGGTAGTCGAGGGGCTTCTGATCGCCTTATGCGGTTGGGTGCTGCTGCGGACGATGCGGCGGCAGAATTCGAACACTCGTTTTGCGGTTTGGCTGGCCACTTTTGCCGCGGTTGCAGTGCTGCCATTTGTCGGCCGCGCGCATTCCGTTTCAGGCGCGGAGAGTGCATCGCGTTTTGAATTTTTGCTCCCGGGGCCCTGGGCGAAGGATATTTTTTTCATGTGGGCTCTGATTGCTGCTGCAGGATTAGCGAAGCTTGCCGTCGGATTCTGGCAGCTTCATAAACTTCGCAGGAGTTGTGTGCCGCTAAATCTTCCCGAATTGAATCACAGCTTGTGCACACTGAATGCGAATGGCTTTCACCGGCGAATTCAAATTTGCTTATCTGAGAAAGCTCGGGTTCCTGCCGCGATCGGATTTATTAAGCCGATCATCGTGATTCCTGCCTGGGCGCTGAATGAACTGACCCCCGGCGAACTGAACACAGTTGTTCTCCACGAACTGGCGCACCTGCGCCGCTGGGACGATTGGACGAACCTGGCGCAAAAATTCGTAGGGGCTCTCCTGTTCTTTCATCCCGCAGTCTGGTGGATCGACCGCGGACTCGTCCGGGAGCGTGAAATGGCCTGCGACGATTTCGTTCTCTCTGCGACCGAGGATCATCGGGAATACGCAAAGTGCCTGGTTTCGGTAGCGGAGAAGAGTCTTATGCGGCGTGGCTTTGCGCTCGCGCAGGCGATGGCCGAGCGAATGCATCTTACCGCGCAACGTGTAGCGCGAATTTTGCAAGGCGCGCGCTCTGCGGAGCAGCCTGCGACTAATAACGTTTGGAAGCCCGCGGTGGCGGTAATGACCGTGGTTTCGGCGGTTTGCCTTTTTTCTCTCGCTCACGAACCGATGCTTGTGGCGTTCGACGACGGCAATTCCGAACCTGTGGCGATCGCTGAAACGGCTCCGCACTTCGAGGCCAAGGTGATTCCCGCATCGTTCATAGCGCGCGATAGCAATAGCAGTGCGCATGACCGTACCTTTGCGAAGTCAGGCGTGTTTAGACATGTCGCGAAGCAGCGTCCCGAGAAGCCTCCGACGTCGGTCATTGCCGCGAACGCTCAGCCTCTAATTCGAACCCTGCCGCAGATGACGAACGCAAAAGCTCAAGACAGCGTTCGGGCAACGGCCCCGCATACGGTGTTGGTCATTATGCAAGATAACGAAGTGGATGCTTATGGCCGCATCTGGAGCGTCAGCGTATGGCAGCTGACCATTTATCGCCCGGATCAGAATATCGTCCGCCAGTCTCAGAAAGGAGTTCCACCGAAATCGACTTAAGGCATTGACCCACCAGCCAAAAATTTTTGTCACGAGAAACTAAATATTTAGTTGATGGAATTCAACGATTCAATTTAAGGAGAAACACGAAATGAAAACCTGGTTCAGAAACAACCTCTTGACGCGCCGGCTGATTGTCCCCGCTCTGGCAATCGTACTGGCGTTGTCATTCGGAGGATATGAAATCATCAAACCGGCTTACGCCAGGGGAGCAGCAGTATCTCCCACGGCCGAGCCGCTCGACCCCAACAGCGTCAGCGCGTTGCTCTCGCTCAATCAGGCAATGGAAACGCTGGCCGCGCGCGTAACACCTGCCGTGGTAAACGTCTCAGTCACGTCGCGCACAAAACCCGACACGTCGGACGATCAGATGCAGCAGCAACTCCCGCAGGACCTGCCCCCGATGTTCGCTCCGTTCTTCAATCACCAGTTCCATCAGCAGCCGCAAATCGAGCACGGCATCGGCAGCGGCGTGCTGATCTCGCCCGATGGTTACATCGTGACCAACAATCACGTCATCAACGGCGCAGTCGATATTCGTGTAACGCTCAAAGACCGCCGGATTCTGCCTGCGAAGCTGATCGGCGCTGACAAGCTCACCGATCTCGCCGTAATCAAGATCAATGGCACGGATCTTCCAAACGCTCCCTGGGGCGATTCGACTCAGTTGCGTCCGGGAGAAACCGTTCTAGCATTCGGCAATCCATTCGGATTCAACTTCACGGTCACGCGCGGTATCGTCAGCGCGCTGAACCGTCCCAATCCGATGAGTCAGAACCGGCGCGCACCGGGTGCCTTCATTCAAACCGACGCAGCCATCAATCCCGGCAACTCCGGCGGCCCGCTGGTGGATGCTCGTGGAGAAGTCATCGGCATTAACACATTCCTCGTCTCCTCGTCTGACAGCTTTTCCGGCATGGGCTTCGCGATTCCCACTCAAATCGTGCACCCCACGGTTGACGCCCTGATCAAGTACGGAAAAGTCAGCCACGGCTACATGGGCATCGGCATCAGCGACGTAACGCCGGATAATGCGAAGTTCTTCCATGTGGACAACAACGAAGGCGCGGTGGTCACGCAGGTCGAAGATGATTCTCCCGCCTCGAAAGCCGGATTGAAAGTCGGCGATGTCATCGTCAAGGTTAACGGCGAGCAGGTAAGCGACGCCAGCCAGCTTCAGATCGAAGTTGGACAAAAGCAGCCCGGCACGAACATCAAGCTGGATGTGTTGCGCGATGGCAAGACCGAAACGATTCCAGTCGCGCTGGAAGAAATGGGAAGCCACGACCAGGGAATCAAAGAAGCCTCGAACGGCAACAAGCCGCGCTGGGGCCTCGGTCTGGAAGACCTGACTCCGGATACGCGCCAGCAGATTCAGGCGCCAAGTGATGTGCACGGCGCGGTGGTGGAGCAAGTGCAGCCTGGCAGTCCCGCCGATAACGCCGGTCTGCAACGCGGCGACGTGATCACGGAAGTCGATCGCAAACCCGTACGCAATGCCGAAGACGTACAGAACGCATTATCCGCAGTACCTAAGGGTCAGGACGCGCTCGTGCTCGTCTGGTCCAGCGGCGGAAATACGTTCCGTGTATTGCACTCTGCCGAAACAGCGCCGGGAATGTAAGAGCAGTCGGCAGCTGTATAAGAGGATCGCCGCGGGAGAGCCCTTCCGCGGCGATTTTCCTTCCAAGCAATAGCAGCGACGCAAGCGTCTTGTCATTCCGAACGCGCGCGAAGCGCGGGTGAGGAACCTGCTGTTTGCTCGCTCCGCCGGGACAGCCGCATCTTTATCAGCCGCAGAATGTTATCCTAGTAACGACCCTTTCCAACGAGATTACCCTCTCCATGCCCAGTTCAAACCCTCAAAACACAGACGCACCAACATCCCCGACAACCGAATCCACCGAATCTTTCGGCGATCTTCTCTCGCAATACGAAAAAAGCCACACTCAACCGCGCGCCGATGGCGGCAGGCAACTCCACGGCGTTGTGATCGCGGTCTCGTCCGACTCGGTTTATGTCGATATCGGTTTTAAAAGCGAAGGCATCATGCCGCTTACGGATTTTCAAGGCGGCGAAGAAACCGTCAAGAAGGGCGATCGTTTCCCAGTCTCAATCAAAGGGCGCGATGCCGAGGGCTACTATCAACTTACTCGCGCGAAAGTCGAACGGCCAAGGGACTGGGCCACGCTGGAAAAAGCATTCGCCAACAAGTCGACTATCGTTGGCACAGTAACTGGCGTGATCAAAGGTGGTCTCAGCGTAGATATCGGCGTGCGCGCTTTCATGCCAACCTCGCGCAGCGGAATTCGCGACGCCAACGAAATGGTGAAGCTGGTCGATCAGGAAATCATGTGCCGCATCATTAAGCTCGATGTCGCCGATGAAGATGTAGTGGTCGATCGCCGTGCCATTCTCGAAGAGCAGGAGCGCTCGGAAAAAGATCGCCTCTATTCCGGGTTGAAGGAGGGTGACACCCTGATTGGTACCGTTCGCAGCCTCACTGACTACGGAGCCTTTATCGACCTCGGCGGAATTGATGGCTTGCTTCACGTCAGCGACATTTCCTGGAGTCGCGTGAACAAGCCGGCCGACATACTCGCGGTAGGTCAGTCAGTCGAAGTCAGAGTGCTGAAGATTTCTACGGAAGGCGAGAAGCGGCGCGTGTCCGTCGGGATGAAGCAATTACAGCCGCATCCCTGGGAGCAAGTGGAAGCGAAGTACAAGCTTGGCGAGCGCGTGCGCGGAACGGTAACGCGGGTCCAGGACTTCGGCGCATTCGTGGAACTCGAGCCGGGAATCGAAGGTCTGATTCACGTTTCCGAAATGTCATGGGGAAAGAAGATGCGGAGCGCCAGTACGATCGTCAAACCGGGAGAGACGGTTGATGCCGTGATCCTCGGCATCAACGTTGCCGAGCACAGAATGTCGTTGGGCTTGAAGCAGGCGCTCGGAGATCCGTGGGCCGATGCAGCGCAGAAGTATGCGATCGGTTCGGTGGTCGAAGGTTCGGTCGTCAGCATCCAGAAATTCGGTGCATTTGTGCAGCTTGCCGAAGGTGTCGAGGGAATGATTCACATCGGCGATTTGAGTGCCGAAAAACGCATCAATCATCCTCAGGAAGTGGTAAAGCTAGGGCAGGTAGTGAAAGCTCAAGTTCTCGGCGTCGACACCGAAAAACGCCAAATGCGCCTGGGCATCAAGCAACTCGTGCCAACCGGACTCGACGAATATGTCGTCGAACACAAAGCCGGCGATGTAGTAAGCGGTCGTGTGATGCAAATTTCCAATGACATCGCTCAGGTGGAATTGGGAGAAGGCATCCATGTGTCGTGCCGCACCGATTCGCCAAAAGCGGGATCTCATGCGGCAGGCGAAGCGTCGCCTGCGCAGGTGAAACCCAATTTGTCGTCGCTCGGATCCATGCTGCAAGCAAAATGGAAGAGCGGGCCAGCGGTCACTGATTCAAAGCCGGGAGCGGTTCACGCCGGGCAGATTCTGAAATTCCGCATCACGAAGCTTGATCCCGAAGCCAAGAAAATCGAACTCGAATTGGCGTAGTTGTCTCTCGTCAGTTGCCGATTGACGACAGAACCTTGAAGAATCCAGCCGGCGTTGCGATTCGCAATGAAGTTCTTTCCGCCACTGCTTTCGTAAAATGCTTAGTGTTGTGCGTCAGGAGCCAATCCGGCTTGCTTGCCATAGCGGACAGCAGGACGGGAACGTCCGCCTGATGCCGTATCAGATGCCGGTTGCAATGAACATCATGTTGTTGCGGGTACGGGACTGACTCTGGTTTGGTCAATTTGATCAGACGACGATAATCGTCGATTAAATGGTCGCCTGCGGAGGCCGATAAGCGCTGGGCGTGCCGCAACAAGTTCTCTTCCACTTCGTCGCGCACAACCTCCGCCAGCACTAACTTGCAAACTCCCGCCGCGCATAAAGACAAAGTTGCTTTATCAAGTCCCCAAGCTGAGACAATCCCCCCTGTCAGAACGTTGGAGTCGAGAAACAGCCGAATCTTTCGAGAGCTAGCCACTAACGGAGAGGATGGGAGCGGGTGCCGCGCCGCATTCGAGCTCTACTCTTCTTGCCGTAGCGGCGTTCGTAGATATCGCGGCGAATCTCAGGAAGCGTAGCGAGTATTTCCTGCGGCTCAAGGCTCGCCGCAGTCAACTGCGAACTTATTCGTTGGCACAATTCTTCAAAACGCTGCTGTTCCGGAAGAAGAAGAAGGCCATCGCCGATTCGCAAAACGGTAAAAGGCGATCCGTTTCCGAGGCCGAGATCCTCGCGGAACTCCTTGGGAACGGTAAGCTGGCCCTTTTCGCCGATCCGGGTCGAGGTCAGGTATTCGACCGCAAAAGAGTGGATGGACATGGGTAGGAAAATCCTACCACAAACGTTTCGCCAGAACAATTTCTGCCGATACGCTTGCTCCCCCTTAGTCCTTCTCCCGCATCCGCTCTTCTTCAAACTCTTCCCGCGCTCGCATCCCCGAAGCCCCATTGGCCGACGATTCATCTTTCTTCTTCTCCCAGTCCGACTCTGCGAGAACTGCGATCTTTTCCAACTTCTTCTTCTTCAGCCCGGTGTTGATTGCGGGTAACTCTTTCTGAGTTGTCTTCTGAAAATCGTCGATTACATCCTGCAGTTCATGCCCCAGCGACTCAGTCCGCGCCACCTGATAATCCGTCGGCTTGCCGTCATACCCGGTAACCGCACCGTAAAGCTGCCCCAGATGTTCGCGAATGCGCTCTTCCCCCGTAATCATGCCGCCCTCTTTCGTCGCGACGATCTTCGAGCGCAGCACATCGCAATCGGCGGCGAGTTGTTGAAGTTGCTTGGCCAGGGGACTTTTCTCAGGAATTTTCAACGATCGAGCGTTCGCCGCATCGCGCACGCCCTCAATCGCCTCCACGCCGTAAGTCATGTGTTCCAACTCGTGATATACCTTCATCGAAAGGTCGAACTGTGCCTTACGTTCATCGATCCCATACTTTGCCCGTGGATCGATCCCGACGTTCAACTGTTCTGTATACGTCTGATCTCCCTTCGTCAGCTTCACCGTGTAGGTCCCGGGCAGTACCCGTGGTCCCTGTGCTGCTTCAAACAGTGCCGAAGCCGCCGGCGCAACCGCAGGTGGTTTCATGTGCATCGACCAGCTCGCACGATTCAATCCACGATGTTTGCTGCCGGCGACCGTGTCAACAAGTTTCCCGTCCTGATCAAAGATCTCGATTTTCAAATCGCCAAAGATGTGCCGGCCTTTTTGGTAATAAGTGATCTGGGCATCCGTCGGACGGCTTCGGCCATGAAAGGTCTCATCGCCCTCGGGCCACCCGCCGAAGGTTTCGAAATACTGGATTGTCGGCCTTCCTTCTAGAAACGTCGCGTCCTTCGCCATCACTTCCGGCGTCAGCGCGCGAAGCGGCGAAATGTCGTCGATAATCCAGATGCCGCGTCCATGAGTTCCTAATACCAGGTCCGAATCGCGCGCCTGGAGCACAATGTCGTCAACCGGCGCGGCAGGGAAGTCATTTCCCTTGTATTGCGCCCATCGCTGCCCACCGTCGACCGAAATCCATAAGCCGAATTCTGTACCGAGGAAAAGTACATTCGGACTGACGGTGTCTTCCGTGATCACATGTGCGAAACCGCGCACACCATTCTGCTGCACAGGAAGTGAGGTCCAGGTTTGTCCATAATCGGTGGTCTTATATAAATACGGCTTCATATCTCCGAAGGTGTGCCGGTCGAAGGTCGCGTACGCAGTACCTGGATCGAAGCGGCTGGCTTCGATCGTCGATACCCAGGAATTTTTTTCCAGCCCTGGCGCGTTGCCAACCACGTTCGTCCAGTTCTTCCCGCCATCGCGCGTTATTTGCACATTCCCATCGTCTGTTCCTACCCAAATAACCTGCCCGTCTTTCGGCGACTCCGAAATCGAATAAATCGAGCAGTGCATCTCCGCCGATGAATTGTCGATCGTTACGCCGCCCGATTCCTCCTGCTTTTCCTTCTCCGGGTCGTTTGTTGTCAGATCTGGAGAAATCCGGTCCCACGATTGGCCATGATCGCGTGAGCGGAACAGGAACTGAGCGCCGATATAAAGCGTGCCCTTTTCATTCGGGCTCATGTGAATCGGCGTGTTCCAATTGAATCGCAGCTTGCCTTCGTTGTAGTTCGGCCAGGGATGAAGATCGCGAATCTCGTGTGTGTAGCGGTTCACGCGGCCCATCTCCCCGCCTTGCGCTTCAGCGTAAATGTAATCCGGATCGGAGGTATCTTCGAACATCCAGAATCCGTCGCCGCCAAACATATTTTCCCAGCGCGAATTCGTCACGCCTCCGGGATAGGACGAATCTCCCACCCACGAACTGTTATCCTGCAAGCCGCCGTAGACATGATAGGGATCGGCATTGTCCACACTCACGTGATAGAACTGCGAGACCGGCAGGTTCACCTGATGCTTCCAACGGTTTCCGCCATCTTCGCTGCGCCACAATCCGCCGTCATCACCGGCGATCACAATGTTCGTATTTTTCGGATCGATCCACACGTCGTGAAAGTCGCCGTGGGCCGCGCTCGAAACCACATTGAAGGTCTTGCCGCCGTCGTTGCTGAGCAAGAGAATTAGGTCGGGTTTGAAAATCTTGTTCTCGTCTTTGGGATCGACAATCAGATTGCCGAAATAAAACGGACGCCACACCATCCAGTTGCTCGCGTCGAGCTTCGTCCAGTTCGCACCGCCGTCGTCGGATCGATACAACCCGCGCCCTTTTTCCGCCTCGATATTCGCGTAAACCACATTCGGTTTCGATTCGGCAACCTGGATCGCAATGCGCCCGTACGGTTGCGGTGGCAATCCCTTCGCATTCTTCTCGTCGATTTCATTCCAGGTCGCGCCCCCATCAGTGGACTTGAAAATTCCGCTGCCCGGGCCGCCGGATCGAAACGTCCATCCCTTGCGGCGGAAATCCCACATCGCCGCATAAACCGTCTTCGGCTCCTGCTTGCTGCGCGCGATCATCGCGCAGCCGCTCGAACCATTTACTCCCGCCAAAACTTTGTTCCAAGTTTTTCCACCGTCAGTAGTGCGGTAAACTCCGCGCTCATCGTTGTCGTCCCACAAATGACCGGTTGCGCAAGTCACCACGTCGTTGCCGTCGGTAGGATTTACCAGAATCTTCGCAATGTGTTCGCTGTCCTTCAGGCCGACATTCGTCCAGTTCTCGCCGCCATCTGTCGACTTGTACACACCGTCGCCCACCGAAACGCTGTTGCGCGTCCACGCCTCGCCCGTTCCCACCCAAACCGTTTTTGAATTCGAAGGATCAATGGCCACCGCGCCAATCGACTGCACGTCTTCGCGATCGAACACCGGCTTGTACGTCGTCCCGCCATTCACCGACTTCCACAGTCCGCCGCTGGCTGCGCCGACAAATACGGTGATGCGGCCATCTTCATCCACCGCATCCACCGCGGCGATGCGACCGCTCATGGTGGCAGAACCAATATTGCGCGCGGGCAAACCGGAGACCGTAGCGGCGTCAAAACGGTAAGGCGCCTGCGCTTGTGAAAGGGTGCATAGCAAAGCCGCGGCGGAGAGAAGGAATATCGAAAAGCGGGCCGTTGCCTTCATTTTTAAGAGTCCTCTTCCAACGTGAATTCTTCTGACGCAAAAACTGCTGTATAGAACGGTCTTACCGGCTCCTGATGACCTGCAACTAACAGACTTGACAGCTGCCTTAATGCACTCCTACCATCCCGGATTTCTTCTCTTCCGTGCGCAACGAGGCAGGCAGCATGAAGTCTGCCGGATCGATCGTCACATTGGCTTCGATTTTTCGAATGGTCACGATCTGATCGTCCGGGTGATCCTTCGTGCCTTGCCCAATCGAAAACGGAAACATCACACCATCCACCGGCTTATAGGAGCCGAGACTCATCACGCGTTCGCGTACCGATCCGCGAATAAATTGCTGGATGTCGCGCCGAATCTCAATAAACGTATCCGGATCGAGGTAGTCGTAAATGATGTCGCCGTTTTTGAGCGTAACTTTCAATCGCAGCGCGTCGTCGCCATCCACGGTGTCGTGTCCCAAAAACTCCACCGTGCTGCCTTTTTCTTTGTAATTGATGAGCGGGCCTTCGAAGTCCGCATCCAGCAGCAGGTCACGCAAATCGTCTTCACCCATCAGTTCGGGATCTTTCTTGCCACCAAACGGTTGAATCTGCCATCCCGCTGAGCCGTCATAAGCCTGCACCGCCGTCATCCCTTGCAGCGAAAATGTCTCCCGAATGAGATTCGGCCTCTGGTTTTCCTGGCCGATGGCGCCGACAAATCCTCCGCCACCCTCGAACTTGCCTGTCATGCGCAGGGTTTTAATGGTCTGGATTTTTTCCATGCCACCGCGCGCCTCAATGTTCTTGGCGATCAGTTCATCGGCAGTTTGTGCATGGAGAAGACCGGAGGGAGGTGAAACAACAAGGCAGCAGGCAGCAATCAGCATTATCACAGCGTGACGCATCGAGCAGACTCCTGTTTGTAAAGGGACTCTCAAATCCGAGCAGCAAGAAACCAGTACTCTACTCGCTAGTAGACGCGAGATTCAAGAGGAAGTGAGCGCAGGAAGTGAGCAGGGGAAGAAAACATCCGAGGATTAGGCGCTAAACCCGCCCCAGCGAGACCCTGGGCGGGTATCCCCGTAACAGTTTGTGGATTCCGTTCTTCAGTGCGTGAAGGTAAAATTCAGCCCCGTGGTAAACACAATGTCATTATCTTTCGTTCCCGCGGGCGGGTTCGAAACATAAATGTCGGTGCCCTGATTCTGCCAGCCCAGCCACTTGCTGATCTTCGTCACCGTGCCAAAGTCGAATTCTCCGCGGTACTGGCCGCTGTACCCGCTGGATAGATCCGGATAAATGTAAAACTTTTCCGTGATCACAGTAGTTTTCCCCGCCTTGTGCATCAACTCTTCGCCCAGCGTTAGCGCGGCATAGCGGTTCGTTACGCCGTAGGACACGAAAGTCGGCGGGATCGTGATCGGAATGTTTACCGGCCCGTTCGAATAGGTCTCGTGCGTGTAGTTCAACCCGGCCAGTATGTCGAACGTCGTTGTATCTGACTTGACCGCGTGGTAGCCAATGCCGCCGCCATAAACACCGCGAAGATCAAGGTCCTGCAAAGCATTGCTCATAAAATCCGCGCCCACGAAGGCGAAGACTTTAGGCTCGAAGTTGTAGTCATAGCGCAGGCCGCCAGTGATCAAATCTGCGACCGTGCTGGGTGTCGCCAACTGATTGCTCGTCTGCAAAGAGGTCAGGTAGACCGTGATCTTGTCGCTCGCCGTGGGATGGACCGCGTTAATTCCGATCGCCACGTTCGTGGTCTGACTGTTGCCTCGCGCCAGTGAGAAGCCAAGGTCCGCGCCGCCGTTCCATCCATGCAAAAGGCCGGGGTGCTGAGCTTTTTTAAAGGCAGTCTCCTCCGCATCGTTGCGCATGATGGCGACATCCGACGGCGGAACTGCGACCGTGCCACCACTCTTGGTCGCGACCTCGATCTTTCCGTCGCTCGTAGTGACTGGTCCAACCACAGTCTTCTTCTCCGCAGTCGTCACGTGCAGTTCTTTTTCTGTTGTGATCTGCGTGATCGCCTTGAAATCGACGGTTACGTCGCCGGCGTAATCGGTGTGCAGAACAAGCGTCTTGCCATCGGACTTCACAACCGTTCCGGTCAAGTGGTCGCCATTTTTCAGGGTGATTTGGTCGGCCAAAGCCGCCTCGCGGAAGATACACATTAGGCACAGAAACATCGCGATGAACTCAAGTTTGCGCAACACAACCTACCTCCGGCAGAATTTATCAGCACAAGTCAAAAGCAATCTTGAACCCCGGGACGCCAGGAAAAAAGACAGGAAACAGCCGCAAAGCGGCAATGGAATCTAAAGAGGATGACCGCGCGAAGGGAAAAACTCTCTTACGCCTTGGTATCTTTGGATTCGGCGCTCTTGTTATCGCTCGGATTCGCGGGCGCGTCTTTCATGCCCTCTTTCAAGGCACGAATGCCCTCGCCCAGCCCCTTGCCCAATTCAGGCAGCTTTTTGGGGCCGAAAACCAGCAATGCAATCGCGAAAATGATGATCAGATGCGTCGGTTGAAATAAACCTTCAAGCATCGAACCCTCCAAACCACACTACTACTTACTCTTAATACGGTACTGGAGAGGGATGGGGAAGTCAAACCGGGCGCTCCAAATCGGCTTACCTCCCATAATCACTCCCTTACCTTATTACTTCCGTGACCTTACCCGCGGTGTGCCGACGGAATAGTGTGGAGAGCAGGCGAAAGCCGCAATGGCACGGCAACTCGCAAGCCAAGCATCTTTTTGGAGAAGTCGATTGAAGCCCAAGCTCCCGGCATTTTTTCTCTTTTTTCTGGCGACCGTTCTCACCGCCCAAGCCACACAAACGAAGCCCGTCGGTCCCAACGAATTGATGGCATGGCTTGCGGCGGGTATTTCCAACAGCCGCCTGACAGAGATTGCACAACAACGCGGACTAACCAACTCGTGCAGCAGAGAACAGGCCGGTCAATTCGAAGCCGCCGGAGCCGCTGCCGCGCTGCTGCGCGCAATCTCAACTTCGAAATCTGTCAGCGGGAATGCTGCCGTTTCACCGTTCCCTCCGTTGCTACTCAAAGCTGCCTCTGAGGCGAAGAGTCATCGTTTTCACGAAGCCGAATTATATTTGCGCTCCGTTGTTGAGGCCGATCCTCAGAACTCGGCTTATCACTACGCGCTGGGAAACATGCTGATGCGGCAAGAATTGTGGGACGACGCCTTCGATGAGATCACGCTGGCGGCAAAGTTTCTGCCCGACCTTCCTGAGAATCACAACAGTTTCGCTTACATTTTTTATCGTTTGGACGATGGCCCTAACGCCATCGCCGAAGCCCGCACCGCCTTGAGCATGGATCCACAGAATGCCGAAGCCTACCAGTTTCTGGGACTGGCCCTTTACTCCAATGGTCAATATGCCGCCGCAGCCCATGCACTCGATGAGTCCCTCGCCCGCGATGCCGGAAATCCCGACACTTACTACGATCTAGGTATTACGTTACATGCGGCCGGAGATCAAGCAGCCGCTATTACCGCATACCGGCAGGCCATTCGGTCGAAGCCTTCGTTCTGGGAAGCCCACTCGAACCTGGGATTGATATGGCACGAGGAAAATCGACTCGATGACGCGATTGCCGAGTATCGCGAAGCCCAGCGCCTGGCTCCGGAGCAAGCTTCGGTTCGCAACAACCTCGGAAACACCTATTGCGATAAAGCCGATTTCGATTCGGCCATAAACGAACTGCAAGCGCTTTACCGCGAACACCCGGAGTGGCAGCAGGGACACGGCTGCCTCGCCCGGGCGTACATGGCTAAAAAGGAGTACGGCGCGGCTATCGGTGAATTTAAACAGGCAGTTTTGCAAAATCCAATCAGCGCTTCCGAGCACCGCATGCTAGGCCAAGCGCTGGTTCTGAACGATCAACTCGAGGACGGCGTCCACGAGCTCCGGTTGGCGGTCACGCTGAACCCCGATTCCGAAGAAGCCCACCATTTTCTGGGAACGGCTCTATTTCAGCAACAGCAAACGGCCGCCGCAGAGAAAGAATTCCGTGAGGCGCTCCGCCTGAATTCCTCCGCCGAAAATCATTATTCCCTCGCTGCCTGTCTGATGACCCTGGACCGTTATGACGAAGCCCTAGCCGAACTGGATGCCGCTGCCCGCCTCGCTCCAGAGCGCACGCTTTATCGCGCCCGCCGCGAGGAGTTGATGAAGCTGATTAACGAAACAAACTCCCGGTAACTACGGGACAGTGCCGCCGGTGTACTCACGGTATTTAGGAAGCTGCCGAAGAGTTCCTTACACTTGCTTTTGGGGTGATGACCAATGGATGTAACGCGATCCGCGCAAGCCGCCGCTGCCAAGCCTGCCAAATCGATTCCTCAGGCAGAGCAGGACATGCGAACCGATCTGCGGCATTTGGAACGCTCCGCTGCCATTCCTGGCGAGGCCGCGCATAAATTTTCGGGTTACGGCTTGCCCTGCGCCAAGTGCCATCTCTACTATCCGGCAAACATGGATACGTGCCCAACCTGCGACAGCAGAGAAAGAGTTTCTCCAAACGTAGTCCCCGCCGCGCACAAGGCCGAAGCCGCGGCCGAGCCCGCGCCTAACGCTGACGCCGTCGAACAAGAGAGGGAAGCGTTCCTTGAGGAATTCAAATCGCAGCTTTTCGCCGCGCACGCCGAAGTTGTAAATGCACCGCCGGTCTGCACATTCGGCGAGCATCATCAGGCCGCGCCTGAAGTAGCTTCCATCTGCAAACCGTGCTATGACCGCCTGCAGGAGCGTGTGGATGTATGCGAGGCTGCGCTTCACATGGATGTAAAGGAAGCCGCGCAGATCGTTTACGATGCAGTTTGGGCCGATCCCTCCGACCCCAGCAAAACCTACACCAACGCGGCCAGCGCCCTGCTCACCGAGCTAAGAAAGCGCGCCGGAGTTTCCAGCATGATCGGTCCGTTTCAGCCGTTGGGAAACTGAAGCGGCTACTCCACTTTCACACCAACCCATTTCCTGCCCAAATAAAGCCTGAAGCTTGCTCCATCCTCCACCATCTTCAGCGGAACCGGCCGCTTAAGCGACGAGTCAGTCTCAAACGAAACGCTGAACACATCTTCATTCGCCACGTTCATAACCACAAACTTGTCAGTGGTGAAACCAAAACCGTATTGTCCTGGCACCAGCTCCGACCCGCCAATATTGATCTTCGATTCAGTAATCAGCAGACCCTGATATTTCTGCTCAATCGCGGTCGAATAGCCCGAGGCGTCGACCAGAGCGGCCAGCATCATCATGCCGCTGGAGGTTTCAAACCCGGCCGCGTTGCGCATCTGCGTGGGAGCCTTCTGGCCGCGAAAGAAAAACTCGGTGGGAACCGCTTTCTTAACTTCGTCGGCGCTCAGCAAATGCTGCGTGGCGTTCTGCGCGATAGCAACGCCTATAAGAAGAGTCGCGAGACTTCCAATGGCGACAAAACGTAGGTTCATCGTTCCATCCTTCGAATGAATCAAGAAAGCCAAAGCATATTGATTTCGGCCTGCCAGAGCAAATGAGAAGTTAATTCCTTCGTGCGACTTAGTGTCCTTTGTGGTTATAAATCTCCGAACTCAGTTTGACCGCAATATTCGGATAGTCCGTGTATTCAGCTCCAGCTAGGATGTCCTCATTATGACAACCACAAACATGACTTTCCCAAGTGCATCCAACGATGCCATACTCACAAAAGAAACAGCGGCAACAATGGCAGCAGCAAGCCCAAACCATCATTCGATCGCCCGCGAAAAAGAAGACCCACGCTGGAACGCTGTTATCTCTCGCGACTCGGCTTACGACGGCAAATTTGTTTTCGCCGTCTCAAGCACCGGCGTCTATTGCCGCCCTTCCTGCGCAGCCCGCCGTCCGCGGCGAACGAACGTGACATTTTTCACCAGACCCGAACAAGCCGAGAAGGCCGGTTTTCGCGCGTGCCTTCGCTGCCGCCCGCGCTCGGCCGGCGCTCATCCACAATCCGATCTAGCCAAAGAAATCTGCCGCTATATCGAGCAGCACCTGGACGAGCCAATTACCCTCGAACGTTTGGGCAAGGCATTCCACCAGAGCCCATTCCATTTACAGCGCGGCTTCAAAGCCGCGATCGGAATCACTCCACGCGAATACGCCGACTCCTGCCGCCTTCGCACTCTCAAGCGAAACCTTCAGGCGGGCAACAACGTCACCCGCGCCATGTATGACGCCGGTTACGGCTCCAGCAGCCGCCTCTACGAGAAGACCGCTGCGCAACTTGGCATGACGCCCGATAAGTATCGCCGCGGATCGGTCGCCGCAGTTATCCCCTACGCCTGCGCTGATTCCCCATTGGGTCGCATGCTCATCGCTGCCACGGATCGCGGTATTTGCTCCATCCAATTCGGAGAAACAGATGAAGAACTGATCGGAGGCCTGAAGCATGAATTCCCCTTTGCAGTGCGCAAACTCGATGAAGGTGGATTGCAGGCATGGATCGAAATGCTGCGTTCAAAGATGACAGGCCGTGAATTCAGTGCTGCCCTGCCGCTCGATATTCGCGCTACCGCCTTTCAGCGCCGCGTCTGGACTTATCTTCAGTCGATCCCGTTTGGCGAGAAGCGCTCCTACACCGATGTCGCAAAGGCAATCGGCCAACCCGGAGCAGTCCGCGCCGTGGCTCGAGCTTGTGCCACAAACCCGGCAGCAGTCGCCATCCCGTGCCATCGCGTAGTGCGCGAAGATGGCAGCACCAGCGGCTATCGTTGGGGCGTGGAGCGGAAACGTGCGCTGCTCAAGATGGAAACTCGAGGCTAGAGCCATGCGGAGACCGTGCAGGGAAATGTTGACTGAAGCAACCGCCGACTGGTGCAACCGCCGACTGAAGCAAACGTGGAAGGGCGGCGCTTCAGCGCCGCGTAAGGTTTAACAAGAAAGGAACAGGGCTTCTGCCCCTTGTGCCTCGTCCTGCACTTCGTCGTCACTTCACCACGCTCCTCCGCGCAACGAGAACCCAGTTCACTAATGCCGCCGCGATCGTTCCCACTAATATCATCGATTGTCCGAAGTCGACCCGCGTCACCAGAACCAGACAAAGAATCACTCCCACAATCGCCAAGAAATTTCCCATCGGCAACCGGAACATAGCCCCCTCCGGCTGCTTGCGCCGCAAAACCGGCAGAGCCGCGCAACCCACACCGTAGTAAAGCAACCGCGCAACTGCCGAAAGCGTCACATTCCACTTGAATTCCCCGATCAAAGAAAATCCCCACACCAGCGCCGCAAAAGCCAGAATCGAAACGTAAGGCGTCTGAAACCGCCGATGCACCGCAGCAAATACCTGCGGGAAATCTCCTTGTTCGGCAAGCGCGAAAGGAATCCGAGGCACCGCCAAAATTTTTGCGCTGAGATAACCGTAGAAGGAAATCAGCGCGCCGATCGCAACCAGCGCCGCCCCCACCGGGCCCACCGCAACCCGCGCTACATCTGAAAGCGGACGCGAGCTATAAGCCGCATCCGGCAGAACTCCGACAACCACCCACTGGATCAGAACATAAAGTGCAGTGCAGAGTATCAATGCTGCGAATAAAGCAAACGGCGCATCGCGCCGCGGATTTCGTGCCTCACTCATCGGAACCAGTGCAGTCTCGAAACCGCCGTAAGCGAACACCAGCAAAAGCACCGCGGTCATCCACTTTCCGGCGGGGAACGACCCCGAGGGGACCGCCATCAGCCACCGCTGTTTCGCCAACACTACGATTCCCAGGACAATCACTGCAAATAGCGGAACCAACTTCGCAGCGGTGAACAGATTGCTGATCCGCGTTCCCCCACGCACTCCACGAATGTTGATAAAGGTCAGAAATCCCACAAGAAACGTGAGAATGAGCGCTCGTGGAACCGCATCCTTCGCGTGGGGAAAAAACTCGCCCAGATAAACCACGAACAGATTGGCGTTTGCCGCCGGAGCCGCAACCTGCCCCAAACACAGCATCCACGCGGTCTCGATTCCCAACAGCCGCCCGAATGCGACCCGCGCATATAGATAAGGACCGCCAGCCTGCTGAAAGTGCGAAGCCACTTCAGCGAAGCAGCCCATAATCACACACATTCCACCGCCCGCAGCGACAACGGCCCAAATACTCGATCTCCCAATCAGGCCCGCGACCGTGGAAGGCAGCCCAAAAACCCCGCTTCCGATGATCGAATTCACCACCAGCGCGACCAGGCTCCAACGTCCAATGGCGCGCACTAGATCAGTTCGAGAGCCGACGGCAGTCGGTGAAGCCATGCGCGTTTGTATCACAAATCGCCCACAGGGCCGACCTTGCCGTCGCTGCTTCGCACGGCCGATCAGCGCCGATTTTGGTAACCGGTGACTTTAGAGCAAAAAGTAATGGCACTATTGGAGAGACGCCATTCAAACCATCCGGGACAAGATTTTGGCCTGATTCTGATTCTTGCTTTCGCCATGCGCCCGCAAAAGCCGCGCCGATGGCTGATTCCAGCGCTGTGTAAGATCTGGCTCGAACGGTTAGACGAAAGTAATTGCAGAATTACCAAAGCGCATGATCGTGGGACATCTATCGACCCTATCCAGCCGATGAGATGTTCAAACGAACGAGACCATGGCCACGGCAATCGATCAACAGATGGACGATCTGCACAAACGCATGATGCGTGTCACGGAAGATTTGCGAGTAATTCAGCGCGAACTCAACTGCGCCGCGATGCAGGCGCCGAGCGACCCCGAACTAATGGAGGCGATGACCACTCTGCCGGAAAACGAAGCCATCCAGGTTTTATGCAAGTCGCTCGATCAGATGCGCCATTTTCTCTGGTTCTACAGCCAGGTAATGAGCAACGATCCGGAACTCGGCGATAAACTGCGTCAGTCGAGCGAGTCGAATCCGAGCGAATCCGCGCGGGGTAAAACCGCGTTCTTCGATCAACTCACTCGTGCCGACGAAGCGCTGCTTCTGCGCTTTATGGTAGAGGCAAAAGAGCGCAAGCCAAATTAACCGCCTGCGTAGAGGAAGATCGATCCGCTTTGTCTTACTCACGATCAACAAATTTCCCCGCGGCAAATCGTCCTCAAGACTTCTCCGCGGCCGCTTAGTATCACAAAGTTTGCCTTCGCTCCGGGAGCCAGTCGTCCGTGATCAGTGAGGCCAACCGTCTGCGCTGCATTTAACGTTGCCGCCCGTACTGCATTCTGAAGACTCCATCCGGCGAACTTCATCACATTTCGCACGGCACGATCCATCGTCAGTACGCTGCCCGCGAGGCTACCATTGCTCGTGCATTTTCCGTCTTTTACTTCAACCTGTATCGGTCCAAGTTGATACGTTCCCTCCGGCATTCCCGTAGCCGAAATTGCATCCGTAATGAGCACAGCCCGCTCAGTGCCTTTCATCCGCAAGAAAACCTCCACCACCTCCGCCGCCAGATGGATTCCGTCCGCAATAATGTCCGCGCTCAGGCTCTTATCCGTCAGCACCTCTCCGATAATCCCAGGGTCTCGATGATCGAAAGGGCGCATCGCATTGAAGGTATGGGTAGCATGTCGCGCCCCCGCCCGCACGCCCGCGCGCGCAGTCTCGAGATCAGCATCGGAATGCCCAATGCTCACGCAGACGTTGCGCGTCGCCGCTGCTGCAATCACCTCGAACGCCCCCGGCAACTCCGGTGCGATGGTCATCATGCGAATATGTCCGCGCGCAGCCTCCCACAATCGTTCAAAAGTCCCCAATGTAGGAGCCACCAGATTTTCCGGCGGATGCACGCCACGCCGCCGATGACTGAGGAACGGTCCTTCCAAATGAATTCCCAACGGCTGCGCCCCGCTTCCGTCAGGCGATTCCGGATACTTCATTTCAATCGCATCGGCAAGTCTCGTGAGCGCCCGGCAAGTGTCATCCAGCGGCGCAGCCACAGTGGTGGGGAAGTAACCAGTAACCCCGCGGCTGGCAAGGAATTTGTGAAGACGGCCAAGATCGCCCGATGCCGCTCTCATCAAATCAACGCCAGCACCGCCATGGATATGGATATCCACGGAACCCGGCGCGAGAATACTCTCGGGCAGTTCCTTGGCGAAATCGATAACCGTTGCGTTACGCGGAATCTCCCGCTGATCTCGCGCGGAAATGGCAGAGACGATGCCGTCTTCCACAAACACAAGTGGATTCGCTATCTCCTCCACCGGGGTGTACAGGCGATTTGCGCAAAAGACAATCATCGCGAATGCGGACCGTCCGCAGATTCAATTCAGAATACTGCGGCGCTGCCGTTATAGTGTAACGCGGGAAAAAACTGTGACGGAACAAGCAGCGCCAGCGCTAGAATCCGCTTCACACAACACCACAGATCCCAACGACTTCACCCCGCAACAAGCGCCAATCAGGCGGGGAAGCGATGCTATAATCAGACTGCCCATCGCAAGCAAGCGCGGACTGCATTTCTCCAGTTTTCGCGCAGCACCGTCGGGGAGTGGCTCAGCCTGGTAGAGCACCTGGTTCGGGACCAGGGGGTCGGAGGTTCAAATCCTCTCTCCCCGACCATCTTTTCTCTCGCTCTTTCAATTGTTTACGCTGCTTTTGCTGCTTCGGTTTTTTCAGTGATTTTCGGTACATTCGGTACAACTGAAGGCAACTCGAAGCCGAATCCACACTTCTCTGCCCACATCTTGCGGAAATGAACGTCCTCTTTGATCTTGTCGTAGAGGTCATCCATGGAATTCCCTGCGTGTGCCATCCAGTAATTCCGAAGCCCATCTGGGCATTCGGTCTTGTTCCGCAGGTACGTGTTCCTGAAGCGACGGAACGCATGGTTTCCAGCTTTGTGCGTCCCAGTGAACGGATTGACGTAGCTCAGTTCCATGAGAGCCTTGTGCAGATGGCGGCGGATGATGTTCGTTGCTGACAGGGGTTTCCGATTCCGAGTACAGAAGAGGAAACCCGTCTTTCTGTCGCCGACGAACTCTCTGAGAAGATTGGCAATCGCAGGGTGAAGGTCAACCTGACGAAAGCCGTTCGCTGTTTTGAGCCGTTGTTCGACCCTGCGAAGGTCGGTGGAGGATTCATGGATCACGTGTTCCGCTGCAGGAGATAGGCTGGGCGGAAGCGATACACAGAGTTGTACGTCTGTCGTGCTTTCAGTTTTGTTATCCCGCAAGATTTCGACTGTTGCTTGCACACCACTGCGCAACTCTTCTGTCGCCGCAAAGCGATCCCTGTTCAAGACATAGCGCGAACCGTCCCGCTCGAGCACGCCCAGATCGCACAAGGCATTGAAGGCAACCAACGCCTCATCATCTGAGATAGGGCGTCCGCCTGTAGTGCGGATGTTCCTCGCTAGTTTAGAAACATCGGCTGCCGCGCCCACGTCTGAATTCCTGAGTGCATCTTCTACAGGGGGAAGTAGCCACGGATGCGACTTGACGGTAACGACGTAGACTTTCATCTCTGACGGCCCTGCATCTCCCAATAGCCGACGATCCGCACGTCCGAAGAAACATCTGCCCACGGCGCATGACCGCCGAGCAGGAATGCTCGAGATAGGCCGTGATTGAATACGCGGCAAGATATTTCGGGGGAATGCAGGCAGCCGTGGCAGGCTCCCGTGTGGTCCGAACAATCGGCATCGTAGAGGCATTCCACCGAGTCGTCCGCAATGTTTCGCAGGAAGGCTGCCAAGTGATCCCGAACGAGGGTTGCGACACCGCCCAGCTTAAAGCTACTCGAACTGTCGTAGACGACACAACCCAACAGCGGAAGAAAAATATATACTCCGCAACCGATGTTCGGTCGATTCCGGCATATCGGGTCATCGCCCGCATAGCCGCGTGGGACAAGCTGTGAATCAGTCCAAAAACCATCCGGCGTATGCGCAGTTGCCAGATGGAGTCGTAATATCGATCTCTATCAATCGGCTCCAGTGCCGCGAGAATCCGCGCGATAGGTGGCAAATGGGCGTCCGGAAGCGTAATGTCGTTCAACGCGAGCCAATCGATGACCCGATCTGGCAGAAGGGACATAAAAATGCCTTCGTGTTCTCCTTCACGCGCCAGAATGGGTATCGTCCCGACTAAGTCCATTTTGTCCAATCTTTGTGCGGCTGCTTTCTGCACAGACGGAAATGCCCTGATCTCGACGGGCAGGTTTTGGGCGCCCAGCTCATCGTAAATCGGCTCAAAATCCCGGCGCGTATAGCTGTATGTTGCAGTGATAATCGGAAGATCATCTACATAGAGAAGCTCACTGAGACCGAGCGAAGCCCTCAATCTGCCGACTTCTTGCGTGAGTAGCTCGGCGGTTTCACCCTCTCGATGGGCTTTCGCTTCCGCTGATTCGATGCTGACGGTCCCTCTGAATGCCAGGCTTTCTTTGATTGCCTTTTCGAGATCTTGCGAGATTGCGCTCAGTAATCCAGCCTCGGCCAACTCGGCCCCCTGTCCCTTCCCTTGGGCAATTTCGAGAATCATTGCGAGCAGACGCGCTTGCTCAGCGGTATCTCCTGTAGATTCCGCGGCCTTCATGCGCTCCGAAAGTGCCTTCAGCCGGTCAGAAGCTGATCCAGCGCTATCGGGTCTTCGGGATTGAGGGAGTAGTCGACGAAGCGTGGAAGAAATCTCATCGTCCACGCTGGTGAGTTGCGGCCTGTCCAACCGCAAAATAGAAATCGTCTGCGGGTAGTAAGTATCACTGGCGCTGTAACGCGCTAGCCGCATCGCCAGAGCCGATGCGACCGTACCTCCTATTTGGTTTGCGGGTGCTCCTTCCCGTCGCGGATGGAGAAGCAATAGCCTCGAGCAACCGCATTGAATCTCCTGACAGCGTCGGAAGCGAGATGGGCGCGCCGAACATGGGCGTGTCTGCCGGCGTGTGAAACGGTCCAGGACCAACCTGCAGGGCTGGCTCCAAAGAGAATCGCGCGGGATTTTCCAGCCATGTCTTGTCGTATTCGAAGGTGGCGCTTTCCTTGTTCTTGCGCGTACGGGCCCACAGACGACCCATCAGGTGCGGGACGCCGTCGAGATCCACGTATACGAGAGCCTCTCTGTCCATCACTTGTCTTTCGTGCGTTTCGGGCTGCGCGACACGCGAATCCGCTGCGGCAGGTTTTCTTCTTCGAGCTGTAGGCCGACGGGATCGTTCTTTGGCGCGGCGAGATCGCCCAGCCGGTCCGCCATACCCAGCACAAAAAGGACCGTGGCGTATATCCCGATCGCGACGCCAGGATCGCCCTTTTCAATCTTGACGAGGGTCGTGCGGCTGATCGACGCGCGCTGCGCTGCGATGGCCGCCGGGATGCGCCGCCGCCGCCGGGCGTCACGGATATCGTGGCCGAGCTTGCGCAGAGCACGCCCGACCGGGAGCGGCATTACGACGGATGATCGACTGGTCCTCATATTTAGTGTCCAGAATAATGTTCACTAACCGCTTTAATGTACATTATTATGAACCTTATGTCAATCTGGGAATACGGGACCTCTGAGCCAGCTTCAACGCTTCGCACTCCCTGCCGTGCACTACGGCAACCAATGCGCAAGCCTCTATCTTAAAGGTTGATGCGTCATTGCCGATATCCCAATTGACGGCCGCGCGTTCATGCGGCGTTGGAACTCTCTTATGCTGAACACGCTCTCCGAAAGGCAGCACTGGATAACTCAGCGGCCTGTGAAAGCCGATGCGACCTTCCGTCGAGGTAGAGCGAAACTGACACTCTTTCCCCCAGTCTCTCTGGTCGTCTTCTCCAGAATGATCAATTGGCAGGCAGTGAATCTTGAGTTTGATTGGCACTCGGGACACAGCCAGTCGCAGGTCGGGCTCGACGGCAAACCCAGCAGTGAATCCTCGGTCACGGCCTTACTCCCCAAGGACTCTGCTGCGTGAACGACCCGTCCGAGGCTCGCCTTGCCAAACCGTTGAGAGCGTTCGCCTCGACCGCCGAGGAACCGCTGGCCGAGGCAAAGTTACGCACGAAGGTGAGAGTAGGCTTTGCCGTCGCCATACTTCTGACCTGTCTCCTCAGCCTCTTTTCCTGGCGGATGGCACAACAAGCGAACAACGATGCTGATCGGGTCGCACACACCCACGAAGTTTCAACCGCTCTAGAAGCGACACTAAGACATTTACTCGATGTGGAGACTGGTGGCCGTGGTTTTGCTGTGACCGGAGAACGGCTATTCCTCGAGCCATATGAGTCGGGACGTCCTGCAGTCGTACGGGACCTGAGCGAGTTGCGTCGCCTAGCGGGAGATCCCAATCAGGTGCAGCGGTTGAATGTACTTGAAGGGCAAGCGAATGTCGAAATCAAGTTCATGGAAGAAATCGTAGCCGTGCGTCAGAACTCGGGCAAGGCCTCAACTGCAACGCGGTTCAAACAGGGAAAAGACATGATGGATGCGGTCCGGGCCACCGTCGCAGGAATGGAGGACTCGCAAGAGCTTCTGCTGGAGCAGCGCACCCGGCGCGCTCGTGCCGCGCAACATTTCAACCTGTCCTTAATCGGGTTGGGAGCGCTGGCGGGCGTGATCTTTCTCTTTGTGGCCGGGCTCACCCTCAGCCGCGAGATCGGGATCAGCGCAAGAGCTCGCGCCCAGGTGATTTCTCTGAACGCGGATTTGGAACGGCGCGTGGAGCAGCGGACTGCGGCATTGGGTGAGAGCGAAGGCCGTCTCGCCGGCGTCATCCAGTCAGCCATGGACTCGATCATCACCGTGGATGAAGAGCACCGCATCGTCCTCTTCAACAGCCAGGCGGAGAAGGTTTTCCGCTGCCCCGCGGCGGAAGCGATACGTCAACCCCTTACCCGCTTCATCCCGCAACGATTCCACGGCGCCCATGCGGAACACATCCGAAGGTTTGGTAAGACCGGCGTTACCAATCGGGCTATGGGGCCGAAGAATGTGCTATGGGCGGTGCGTGCGGATGGTCAGGAGTTTCCGATTGAGGCTTCCATTTCGCAAGTGGTCACGGGCGGCAAGAAGCTCTTTACCGTAATATTGCGGGACGTGACCGAGCGCACGCAGGCGGAGGCGATGCGCGAACGCCTCGCCGCTATCGTCGAGTCCTCCGACGACGCCATCATCAGCAAAACTCTGGATGGGACCATTACCGGCTGGAATCGTGGCGCCGAGAAAGTGTTCGGCTACTCGTCATCCGAGGCCGTGGGTAAGAAGATATCGATGCTTATCCCGACGGAGCGGACCCACGAAGAGATTGACATTCTGGCACGGATCAGCCGGGGTGAGAGCGTGGAACACTTCGAGACCATCCGAATGCGAAAGGATGGCAAGGCAATTGACGTTTCCGTGACCATTTCGCCGATTCGGGATAGCAATGGCGTTGTCGTGGCCGCTTCAAAAATTGCCCGCGACATTACTGAGCGCAAACGTGCCCAAGAGGCCCTGCGCCAGAGTGACACGAGAAGGGAGTTTGCGCTAAAGACGGCAGGCATCGGGGATTGGGATCTCGACTTAATCACGCTGGAAGCCACTCGCTCTTCGCTGCACGACCAGATCTTTGGCTACTCCTCGCCGCTCAAGGAATGGAGTTTCGATATCTTCCTTCGCCACGTCCACCCCGACGATCGGGAACGGGTCCGGCAGAGATTTCAGAACAACGTGAGCCAAGGGAAAAAGTCGGAGTTTGAATGCAGAATCGTTTGGCCGAACGGGGATATTCGCTGGATATGGGCGTGCGGCGACCAGATCCGGGATCACTCGGGCAAAGCAACCCGAATGTTCGGCATTGTGCAGGACATCACGGAGCGCAAGCGGGCGGAGGAGGCGCTACGGGATAGCGAGCAACGTTTCCAGGCGTTGGCCAACGGCATTCCACAATTGGCCTGGATGGCTGAGGCCGATGGCCACATCTTCTGGTACAACCAGCGCTGGTATGAATACACCGGCACGACATTCGAGCAAATGGAGGGTTGGGCGTGGCAGACCGTGCACGATCCAGGAATGCTTCCTAAAGTATTGGAAAAGTGGAAGTGTTCGATCGCCATGGGAGAACCCTTCGACATGGAATTTCCTTTGCGGGCCGCGGACGGGCTGTTCCACATGTTCCTTACCCGCGTCGTGCCAGTACGGGACCCGGACGGCCGTATCGTCCGTTGGTTTGGGACCAACACGGATATCAGCGAACGCAAAGCCACCGAGGAAAAACTGGCGGGCCAGACGGAGGAGCTGACCCGGCAGGCAGAAGAATTAATCCGCTCGCAACAGGCTTTGGAGACGCAGAAGCTCGTGCTCCAATCCGTCCTGGACAGCATGGAGGAGGGACTGGTCGCGGCGGACGAGCAGGGGAAATTCATCATCTGGAACCCGGCGGCGGCAAGAATCGTCGGCCTCGGCGGGGCGAACGTGCCACCCGAGGAGTGGGGCTCACATTATGGTGCCTATTTGTCCGACACGATCACGCCGTTTCCCACGGACCAAAATCCCTTGGTGCGCGCCATCCGTGGCGAGGTATGCAGCGCCGAGATTTTCATTCGCAATCCCAACCTCGAACAAGGGGTCTGGATCGAATCCAACGGTGCTCCCTTGAGAGATAAGAATGGCGCGCTACGTGGCGGAGTGGTCGCGTTCCGCGATATCACGCAGAAGAAGGCAGCCGAACTGGAAATCCGTAAACTGAATGAAAGCCTCGAAGAACGAATAGCACAACGTACCGCGCAACTGGAAACCGCGAACCGCGAACTGGAGTCTTTTAGCTACTCCGTTTCCCATGATCTGCGCGCTCCACTGCGCCGCATCCTGGGATTCGCCGGTGCATTCATGGAGGAATTCAGCGCAACCCTCGATCCTCAGGCACTGCACTATGTGCAGCGTATTCAGGAGGGCATACAGCGCATGAACCTCTTAGTCAATGAACTGCTGAATCTGGCTCGAACTGGGCAACGATCATTGCGTGTGGAACTCACCGCATTGAACTCAGTCGTGGAAGAAATCATCTCCTTACTAGCGGCGGAAACTGCGGGGCGCGACGTGCAATGGAAAATCGGTAGTCTTCCTTCCCTGGAATGCGACTCAGTTTTGGTCCGGCAGATTTTTCAGAACTTGCTTTCCAATGCAATCAAGTACTCTCGCCCGCGGCCACACGCGATCATTGAGATTGGACACACTCAGGAGAAGGGCCAACAGGTGATCTTCGTGCGCGACAACGGCGTTGGCTTCAACATGCAATATGCCGATAAATTGTTCGGAGTCTTCCAGCGCCTTCACCGTGACGAGGACTTTGAAGGCACGGGTGTGGGATTGGCCACGGTCCATCGTATCGTGCAAAAACATGGTGGCCGAATTTGGGCGGAAGCGGAGCTCGACCGGGGCGCAACTTTTTATTTCACACTCGGCGGCAACGAAGTCACTGGATCACGAGGCGATGCGGCCACGGCAGGGGGCTGATCATGAATTCGAAAGGGACCTGCGATCCGTCATGACTTAAGTTCATGACTTGGGTCGCGGGATCGTATGGGCCTGCCGATGTAGACCGTGAAGGCAAAGGGACGCAGTATGTCTGTCGCACAGTCGGGTGTTGGCGCAAGTCCGCGACGGCAGCAGAGCCAGCCACAAGACTGGCTGGTCGGCGGCGGGAAAATGGGCGAACTGATCCAGTCGATGGACTGGGCCAAGACCCCGCTGGGCCCCATCGAATCCTGGCCTCAGAGCCTGCGCACGACTGTCAGCCTGTGCCTCGCGTCGAAGTTTCCCATCTCGCTGGCCTGGGGTCCAAAGCATGTGCAGATTTATAACGACGGCTACTGGCCAATCTGCGGCGAAAAGCATCCTCACGCCATGGGCCAGGACTTCAGCGAGTGCTGGGCTTCGGCGTGGCCGGTCATCGGCGAAGCGTTCGCGAGCGCTCTGGCTGGGCAGACCTCCTTCCTCGAAAATCAGCGGCTTTTCCTCGATCGCAATGGATATTTAGAGGAAACATTTTTTACGTTTTCCTTCAGTCCCATCCGCGATGAGACGGGCGTCGTAGGTTTGTTTCATCCGGTGACTGAAACGACCAGTCGAATGTTAAGCGAGAGACGCACCCGCGCTCTGCGCGATTTGGCGACGCGT
>DASXEG010000068.1:0-6669 GCA_036490235.1 Candidatus Sulfotelmatobacter sp.
TGGCACAGGGAGCGAGGGCCAGGCAACAAACTCTGGCCTTCAATCGCCAGTGGAGGTTACGCTTGCCAAAAGACGGGGGAGATATCGGCGAGGGCTCGCCACGAACCTCCACGAACTCGGAGTTCCTGACATTGTGATTCAGGCGATACTCAGGCACGAGGACGTGAGCACGATCCAGCGCAGCTACATCAAGACCGTGCCGGAGGTCGTCACCGCCGCCATGAAACGGCTTGAGGATCAAATTGCATGTACAACCCTTGTACAGCAGGAAAGCTCAAGCGGTCTGGTAAACTGAACAAAGCAAACAAGAAGCCGACGTAGCTCAGTTGGTAGAGCAGCCGATTCGTAATCGGCAGGTCAGCGGTTCAAGTCCGCTCGTCGGCTCCAGATTTCATGCAGGTCCAAGCGATTTCGGGATGGTGACCATATCCCATCCCGTATCCCATAAAATCATGCTATCGGCACGTCATCCGCCGACACACGACAGCCTTACCGTTTGCAGAGCCAAAGTCTCTTTACCCGCTTCAGTCGGACATTATCCGGCGAGTCCATGTTCTCGATTTTGATTTTGCCTCGGAACGAACCCTCATCGAGTGCCCCGTCTATTTTGACGACGTGCGTCTGGATGGTTTCCTTCTTTGAGGGATACTCCACAAGGTGCTCGACCCATTTACCTTCCACGGTCAGGCTCTTGCCCGAAATGCGACCAGAAAGAGGTATGCCCTCGTCATTGGGTGCTCCCTCGAAGACGTATAGCAATGCGTTGGTGGTGGAGTCGCCATTCTCTCTAATCGCCAACTCGTACCCAAGGACATCTCCCGTCTCTTTGTGAACGAATGCATTTGAGTAGATTCGCATCTCGGCACTGTGGTCACAGGGGAGCGTAGTAGGTGTCGTAGTTTGTTGAGCATGTAGCAATGCTGAAAAAGCAATGCTGCAAACGAATACTGCTGCGTTCAGCACTTTCATTTTGCTTCCTGGGCAAGATTCCCGATGCTGGTCCACGACGCTACGCGGTCACTGGAGAACTGCCGGAGAACGTCTACGAAAGTTCCCATGACGACTAGCCCGACAGCCTGCCGTATCCTAGGATATTCGTATCCTGTCATTCTGCAATCCATTGATTCAACGGGACTGGTCACGTCGTCACTGGTCGCGTAAGTGCTTGACGGGACAGCAGCACAAAGTGATTCGTAATCGGCAGGTCAGCGGTTCAAGTCCGCTCGTCGGCTCCAGTTTTCATGCGGTCGAAACGAAAAAATGGGAATTTTGTTTGTCCCATCTCATGTCCCATCGCTAAGGGCTACCGGCAAGTCATCCAGTGCTTTGGCAACCGGAGTCTTCATCGCCAGAACTTAGCGACCGTGATTAGGAGCACGAAAATCACAAAACAGCAGCCGATGAGCCTAGGAACCCACCAGAGACTTCGGTCATCTACATCGAGGCTGGGATGAGCAGTCTTCGCCCAACCTAGAATGCCTTGCGGATAAAGGATTGACCAACCACCTACGACCGCAAAGCAGGCGAGTCCGAGCGGCCAACCCCATCGCTCAGGTGACGCAATCAACGCAAAGAACGTCAGCGTCACCAGTGCACGTACAATCCAGTCTGAAACCTTCATCACCGAGAAACTTTACGCTCCCAGCCACAACACAGCAATTAGACCATGCCGACGGCACAACGGTGTCTGCCTTTCGAGTCTTCCCTTTGACGGAGGCAACGGGCTTGCGAATCTCGGCTTCAAGTCGCGGTTCAAGTCCCCTCGTTGGCTCCAGATTTCATGCGGTCAAAGCGATTTCGGGGTTGTGAGCGTATCCCATCCCGTATCCCATAAAATCAGACAATCGGCACGTCAGTGCCGTTCGTGCTTTAAGGACACATCCGAAAACGGTGGATGTAGCGATCCTTTAGGTTGCGATCATGCCCGAACACTAGAACGATCTGCATGTCATACCCGCAAGGAAACTCGAAAGCCTCCGTTTGGAAACGGCTCACGACAACCGTATCACCTGACTGTGCCGTTATCGTCGTCTCTGCGTTTTGCAGCACTACGCCGTCACTTGGCTCAGTGGATTCGTAGAACTGAATCTTTCTTGAGTTGAGCACACCCCGAACCTGCTCCAAACTCATCCCGGCGGGAATTGCAGTCTGAAGGTCGGTTTCCTGCTTCGTTAATTCCCTCATGCCGTGCGGCCACAGCGGATTCATCGAGGGGATGCAGGCGAGGGCGGCTAGAACGGTCACGGGAAGCACCGACCAACCAGCAACCCGTCTTAGTTGTGGCAACCCCACCTTGCGAAACATCAGAAAGCCCACGGCGAACGCTACCAGCCCGCCGGGAAGCAGAAAGAATCCGACGAACCCGTTGAGATTCATCAGCAAACACGAAAACGACGCAAATCCTACGCCCCACAACAATGCGATTGCTAGTCGATACTTCGTCATAGTCCGTAGGGGAACGAATCAACCCCGCAAGTCTTGCATCGTTAGGCCATGCCGACAGGCACAACGGTGTCTGCCTTCCGCGTCTTTACCGACCGAACGGGCTTGCGAATCTCGGCTTCCAGCCTGTCCGTCGCGTCAATCGTCTTCTGACCGACCGTCCTGATGTAGCTCGCCCGAGTGACCGCAACGTCGTCGTGCCGCAGAATCTCCAATTACCGACTCATGACAATGAACCAACAACCCCTAAGAGTTTATCCAGCATCCTCAATACTGGTCGGAGGCCCTCATAGGCAAGAAGACAAATTTTTTGTCCATTACCACATAGTCACAGGGAAACGGTATCGCATTTTCGGCTTCAAAGATCCTGAGCAGGCGCGCAAAATCGTGAAATCGGGCCGGTGATAAAAGCGCCGGAACTGAAGGAAAACTATGCCAACCACTCTCTCTTGGCAAACCATTATCGTGCGCCTCGGGCTAACCGCTCTTTGCGCCGGAATTTTGGGTTTCGATAGGGATGAAAAAGGCCATTCCGCCGGGCTGCGAACGAATCTATTGGTGGGACTAGCCGCGTCCCTTGCCATGTTGCAAGCGAACTGGCTGATCAATTCAAACGGGAAGCCCGAAGATTCCTTCGTCGTCATGGATATCATGCGTCTTCCGCTGGGAATTCTTTCGGGCATCGGTTTCATCGGCGCAGGCGCCATCATCAAACGCGGAGAGTTGATAGCAGGCGTAACCACCGCCGC
Organism: Candidatus Sulfotelmatobacter sp.; assembly: GCA_036490235.1. Lineage (GTDB taxonomy): Bacteria > Acidobacteriota > Terriglobia > Terriglobales > Acidobacteriaceae > Sulfotelmatobacter. The sequence goes on from DASXEG010000068.1 coordinate 3,192, forward strand.
GACAATCTGGTTTATCACTGTAATGGGCCTTTGTTTCGGAGGCGGGCAACTTGAACTCGGCGTGGCCGGGTTCGTTCTCGGTTTTCTCGTTTTGACCGGGTTGAAGAAGGTCGAACTTCGATTGCCCAGGCGCCACAGTGCGATATTGAAGGTCAGTGTTTCACCCGGAGGACCCTCGCAGGCTGAAATCGCAGCCCTGCTACATAGCGCAGGTCTTTCGCTTAAGGAACCTACCCTCTGCATCGAGACTCTACCGAGCGAACATAAGGTTTACGGCTGGAAGGTGGAATGGAAAGGAGAACATGAAGATACCGATCTCCCCGCTCCCGTGCAGAAATTGACTGCCGACCGTTCGATACAGAAACTTGAGTGGACTCGATAAACATTGGCCCTAAGGCCGATTGATCGTCACGATAAGTTCCGTTTGTCCTCTCATGCACGGACCAAGATCGAGCACGCGAATATTTCCGGATGAGTCTTCGAAGGCCACAGCTCGATCAGCCACTCCTTTGAGTTGACCCCATTCTTTAGGCGCGCCGCAGCCCTTCCCTTCTTGACCCGTGGGCTGCGGCGTTGCAGCCCATGCTCGCGAACTCACTTTGATTGTTAAGAACAATACGAGAACGGCAAGAGTGATTACTGCGACCGTTTTCTTCATAGACGAATCTCTCTTTCAATGGACTGATATTGGATGTTGGCTTTCGATCCAAGGTAAAAGGACTCTTCCTGCCTCCTCGATAAAGGTGGGGGTCACGGTTTGCTCGCGGTTGTTCTTCTGAACCTCGAACAGATGTGAGGAGTACAGCCGATGGCTAAATGGAGACCTAAGCGGCGGGCCGGGCAGCAGCTATCGCGGCTAGTTTAGCCGCAAGCACCTCACGGAGGCGCTCCACTCGCTGGTACTCCGCCCGACGCTCCCAGGCTTCCTTCTGTTTGACGGACTCGTGTTTCGTAGACACTCGGGTCAGGCGGATTGTCATTATTTCCTCGCTTGGACGGCTTGGCCGGTTAGTTTGCCACATTCAGCACGAATGAGGCAAATATCTGCTCAAATGGATTCGCGGTCTGCCGCGAAATTCAAACTTCAATCGTCGTTTCATTCATCACCGGCAATTTGGCCTCTTCCCACGCATCGAACCCGCCGGTGACGTTTACCACGTTTTTGAACCCTGCTCGCTGCAGAAGGCTGCAAGCGATGGCGCTGCGATATCCGCCTTTGCAATGGACGGCTACGAGTGCGCCGCGCTCCAGAGGAAGTGCAGCAGCAATAGCGCCATTCAGCGGAAGCGAAAGCGCATCGGCGACGTGCCCCGCCGCGAATTCCGGCTCTCGGCGTACATCGATCACATGAACGCTTTTCGTGGATCGCCATTCGTTCAGAGTCTGCACTGAAATCTGTTTCAGGCGTTCCAACGGCAACCCCGCTTGCTTCCACCCTTCGGTTCCACCCTGCAGATAGCCGCGAACATCTTCAATCCCAACCCGCGCCATTCTCATACGCGCCTCGGATAATTGTTCAAGCGTGTCCGCAATCAGAATCGGGCGGGCCGATAACCCCAAAATGATTCCCGCCCAGGAAGCGAACTGTCCCGAGAGCGCAATATTAATCGAACCCGGCACGTGGGCTGCGGCAAAAGCCTCGACGGTTCGAACGTCGAGCACGTTGGCGCCGTTCGCTAGTTCTTGAGCAAGCTCTTGCGGCGGTATTGCTCGCAGTTCAGGCAACTCTGAGAGCGCCGCCGCGCCCTGACGATTAAGCTCGGCATCCTGCAAAAAATACTCAGGACGCGAAGGCAGGTTCAATGTCAGCTCGTGGATGAACTCATCCCGGCTTTTGATTTGCAGAGCGTAATTCGTCATGCGCTCAGTCCCCATCGTCGACGAGCGCTCCGACCTCATGTTACGGCCGCAAAGTGAACCCGCGCCGTGAGCGGGATAAACCAGCACGTCATCAGGCAGCGTGAGTATTTTCTCGTGCAAACTGTCGAATAACATTCCCGCCAATTCTTCAGGTGTGTGTGTCTTCGAAAGATCAGGCCGGCCCACATCGCCAAGAAATAATGTGTCGCCGGTAAGAATGGCCCAAGGGCTGGAAGATTTCTCCTCGTCGGTTACGAGCAGGCAAATGCTCTCGGGAGTATGCCCCGGCGTTTCCAAGGCCTGTATGCGAAGTGCGCCAATGCGCAGCTCGAATCCATCCTGCACTGCGACATGCGGAAACGTGGCGTTCGCTCGAGCGCCAATGTAAATCTGCGCTCCGGTTCGCTCCGCCAGTTCTCTGTGACCGGAGACAAAATCGGCGTGCAGATGAGTTTCAAAAACGTGGAGGATCTTCGCCCCATGCGCTGCGGCCGCTTCGCAGTAAATCTCAACATCCCGCTGCGGATCTACAATAACCGCCTCGCCGTCCGATATCAGAATGTAAGAGGCGTGTGCCAGACAACCCAGATAACATTGCTCGAAGTACATGGGTTCATCCTTAGACTTGCCCAGAAGATAAATCATCGAAGGGCGCGCTGACCCAACGGATTTTTTCTCAACGCCTCGATGCTATTTCCCTGACACAAGGGCGTCAATCAGTCCGCCGTTAGGGCTGCCCCAGCCTGTTACCAGATCGAAGCCCTCTACCGCCGAGTAGCTTGGCGACCCGCCTTTAATAATGTCGTGGAAGTCCGTATCGTAATTCGAACTCACACCAATGCGGTAGACATAGGGGTTGATGAAACCGATGGTCTTATCGCCGTTGTCCACCAACTGCTGGTTGGCCAAAGCGATGTAGCCGGCCCACATGGGAGCGGCGAAGCTGGTTCCACCATATAGGTTAGCTGTGCAAGTGGTCTGGTCAGCGCAAACGTAAAATGTGAAGTTCGCGTTGGCCGAGACGTCGGGCCCGTTGCGATATATGGTCGAGCCCTCATTGCTGGAGTTGATCACGCCCGGGATCTGCTGCCACTCAGGAATCGGAATCCCATACGGCGAGAAGCCTCCGCTGCTATAGCCCCACGCCCTCTCCGACTTCCAGGGACCTCCGGCGCTGGCGGTGTTTAGATCCGTGCCGCCCACGGAGACGATGTAAGCATTGTCCGCCGGCCAGGCCTCCGAACCACCCGACTTCGTCCACACGCCATCGTCCCCCGAAGCCACGAAAAAGTTCTGACCCTGCGCCGACATCTTGCGGAAGTAAGGATCGAGCGTGTTTGCGTCCGGCGGCAGCCAACCCCAGGAGCATCCGATGGTTGTCGGAAGCGGGTTGTGCGTAGTCATGGCACTGATCATCGCTGTATCCGTCGAGCCGACATACATCACCAGGCTGGCCAGCCCCGGCGCCATGCCCAGGGACTGGGTCATGTCCAGCGTCTGCTCGGTGTCGTCGCAGAAGCCGCCCGCCTTCGTATAGACGCACCTGGTGCTGGTGCCGTCGGTAGAGAACAGCGTGATCGGCACGTTCAGAGTCTGTTTTACGTTTCTGTAGTAGTGA
>DASXEG010000085.1:0-7632 GCA_036490235.1 Candidatus Sulfotelmatobacter sp.
CTGCCTTGGGCGCAGGGGGTCGTAGGTTCAAATCCTATCGCCCCGACCAATTCCAGACAGAAGTATCAACTTACCCACGGCTTTCAACTCCGTTGGATGGATGCGCCGGATTCGCGTCACTTCGCTGGAGCGTAGAAATAATAATCAGCTGTATAGCCGCTTTTTGTTTCAGCGTTGACATGAGCTGCATCGCAGCCTTCGGCTGGAGGCATGCCGCCATGCGTACGAACCCGCTGAATCGCGGTCACATCCGAAAGCTGTCCTTTGCCGGAATGGCTGACGACATTGAGCAGCAGCCATGGAACGGAATCGGGATCGAGCGAGTCGACATGAGCCGCAACCTTCGCTGTCACTTCGCTGCCATCGTTCAACTTCCATGTGGGACCGGCCGAGTGATGTCCAATCACTTTATCTTTGCGGTCGTGTAGGTCAGCATCGGGACCTTTGAGGGTCCACGCGAATTTTCCGTCGGCACTCCCTTGGCAGGTGTAGATTTGCGATCCGGTGGCGTGCGTGTAGACTGCGACTTCCAAGCCGGCGGGTGCTTGGATAGCATCGGGAACGTCCGGCGGAGGTTCTTTTTGCGGCGCAGCATTTTGTGCGCCCGCGAGTGCTGTGCTAAGAAAGATTACGAGTGCGAACGACCCTAAACGATTTTGCATATGACCTCGGTTGTTGCCGATTTTACCGCAGGGCCGCGCTTCCACTCGCAACGTTAGTTCCTCAGCGTCTTGCCCGTCTTCAGCGTGTACTGAATCCTTTCCTGGGTCTTGCGTTCCCCGCATAAGGACTTAAACGCCTCGCGCTCAAGATCCAGAATGTACTGCTCGCTCACCGGTATTCCCGGCGTGATATTCCCGCCGCACAAGACTTCCGCAATCTTGCCCCCGAGTTTTACCTCGTAATCCGTAATGTAGTCGCCCTGACGCATCAGGTGTACGCCCATTTTCAATGTTGCCAAAAGATTCTCGCCCGGCGCTGGGATATCGGCTCGCGGAACGGGCGGCTCGTAACCCATACGCACCAGCTCCAGCGCGCGAGCTTTTGCGTCTGATAGTATGCGGTCGCGATTCATCGTGATGCGGTCGCTCTCTGAAAGGAATCCCAGACCGCGTGCTTCTTGCGCCGAGGTTGCGACCTTGGCGGTGGCGACGATCTCGAATGTCCGCTTCATAGCTTCGAGCATCTCAATGGATCCCGCCAGCACGTCGCCGGAAACTTTTCCACCACGATCGGCAGACGCGCTATCGACCGCGCGCAACAGCATCTCTTTGCAGCCTCCGCCGCCGGGAAGCAGGCCCACTCCAACTTCCACCAGTCCGGTATAAAGCTCGGCGTGCGGCTGCCGCGCGGCGGCGTGCAGCGAGATTTCCGTTCCGCCTCCAAGGCACAGGCCGAAAGGCGCGGAGACAACCGGCTTAGGTGAGAATTTGATGGCCTGAGTCATGCCCTGGAATTGCCGGATGACCAGGTCAACTTCATCCCACTCTTCTTCCTGCACGCTCATGAGCAACAGCATCAGATTGGCGCCGACGGAAAAATTTGTGGCGTCGTTGGTGATGACGAAGGCGTCGAAGTTATCGCCCGGGCCGCCGGGCTTGAGCGTTTGCGCAATCAGGCCAATGATGTCCGCGCCGAGCGAGTTCATCTTGCTGTGAAACTCGATGCAACCGACACCATCACCAAGATCGACCAGCGATGCCCCGGAATTTTTCTTCACAACCCCGTTCGATTTCTTCGCGACGGTCACAGACCACACACCCGCGGGAACTTGGACTGCGCGCCAGCTTTCGCTTTTCACGTCCCAATACTTGCGGCCGGAGGAAGACATTGCGTCGTCTACGTACCAGCCCTTATGGCCTGCTGCGAGAAGTTTTTCTGCATTCGCGGCGACCTGTTTACCTTCCTTTTTCATGCGAGTGACAGTAGGTTCAACTCCGACGGCTGTCCACAATTCGAATGGCCCCATTTCCCAGTTGAAGCCCAGGCGCATGGCTCGGTCGATTTCGACGATGGAATCGGAAATCTCCGGCACTCGATTGGCGGAGTAATTCCATAAATCGGAAAGCGCGGACCAAAGGAATGTCCCGGCTTTTTCGGCCTTTTGCGAACTGCTATCGAAGCCGAGCAGCATGCGCAGACGCGCGCCGGTCTCTTCAATATTTTTCGCCAAGTCGAGGGCTGCGAACTTCGGCTTTTGTCGCGGACGATATTCGAGCGTTTTCCAGTCGAGCGCGAGCCGTTCATCTTCTTTGCCGTCGCCTTGTTTTACCTTTTTGTAGAAGCCGCCTCCGGTTTTGTCGCCGAGCCACTTTCGCTCGATCATGTTGTTGTAGAAGGCGGGCAACTTCAGTTCGCTACGCTCGTCGTGCACGTTTGCGGTCATGTTCGCAACGACGTGACCCAAAATATCCAGGCCAACCAAATCAATCGTGCGAAACGTTGCCGATTTCGGCCAACCCACGGCTTGGCCGGTCAGTGCATCCACATCTTCGACCGACAGATCCATGTCCTGCATGAGGCGCATCACGTTTAGCACCGAGAAAGTTCCGATACGGTTCGCGATAAAGTTGGGCGTATCTTTTGCCAGCACGACTCCTTTTCCCAGGCGCACGTCGCAAAAGTGCGAAATCAGGTCCATGCCCGCGCGGTCTGCTTCTGGCGTGGGGATGAGTTCGAGTAGGCGCATGTAGCGAGGGGGATTGAAAAAGTGCGTACCGAACCAGTGCCGGCGGAAATCGTCGGAAAAACCCTCGGCAATTCGCGTTACTGGCAGCCCGCTGGTATTTGTCGTGACAATGGTCCCTGGTTTGCGAACGGCTTCCACTCGACGCAACAACGCGCGCTTCAGATCAAGATTTTCGACCACCGCTTCGATGATCCAGTCCACTTCTGCAAGTTTCTTCAGATCGTCTTCAAAACTGCCGACGGTGATCAGGTGGGCGAGCGAGGGATCCATAAAAGCTGCGGGCTTGGATTTTTTCGCTCCTTCCAGACCCGAGGCGGCGATCTTGTTTCGTGCCATGGCATCAGCATCGGGAGGGACGATATCAAGCAAGTAGCTGGGGACATTCGCGTTGGCAAAATGCGCGGCGATGCGTGCACCCATGGTGCCCGCCCCCAAAATTGCAACTTTATGAATTCCTTTCATCGAGTAGCCTCGGTCGGGAGTGGCAACTTTCGATTGTCGATTGCCTAGTGAGAAAAAAACAAATCGATTCTTCTGCACACCTGAACAATGCTTCTTACGGAAGTTTATCGATGGCCCAGTCGTTGCCGCCAGTATCCAAAACAATAATGCTGGAGAACTGCCTGTGAATGCGATTGTGCTTTGCCGTCATCAGCACGACCGGGAACTCATAGCGGCCCCGGCTCAACACTTTGCCATGTTCAATTTCGTAAGCGGCTGGAGGTTCATTCGAAAAAAATTCTTCAACAATTTCGGTGGTTACAGCTTTCTTTGCGTGGCTTGTGAGCAAGGACATACCATTCTCGGTATCTCCAGCCTGCCAGGCTTGGAGAAAATGATCCGCAGCAGAAAGGGCGGAAAGGTAGTCGGGCAGCGATGCCGGCACAGGCGGGGCCGCGGTTGCCGAGTAGGCAGATTGCTGTGCAACCAGCAGAAGAGAAACCAGCAGAGAAGATATTACCGCTGCAGTGCCTCCCGTTTCTCGATATGACATGACCACATTATGCAGGATGCATAGCCTTCACGCTGCCAGTTCCGGATGTGCGGTCACATATTCCAGCGCCTTCTGTGCCATTTGTTTTTCGCCTTTGTAAGCGAGTCTCTTATTGGCATCTGCGAGGGGAACCCAAAGGGCGCGCGCGACTTCAATTCGCATGGCGGGGGAAATCTGATTGATCCGGCCCGAGCGATAGCGCATGAGATAGAAGCTGACGATCTTGAACACGCGCGCTCCGTCGCTCCACGTACGCGAATAGACATACTTGATGTCTGCAAGTTTGGTGATCAGGTCAGCCGAGATGCCGGTCTCCTCGTAGACTTCACGCAGGGCCGTTTCCAGCGGCTTTTCACCGGGGTCGACCAAACCCTTCGGCAGAGCCAGTACAGCCTTATGCTTCGCGCCGCCCTCGGGCTTGAGTTTTGCGGCACGTTCCTCGTCGATGGGCGGCTCGATGGCAGCCATCCACCATGCTGCGTCTCGGTTACGAATTACTACACCACCTGCTGATATCTCCCGAATCATTTATTTGTAACGTAGCAGAGCGAAGGGAGTTAGTCACGGCGTGAGGTGGCGGGGTCGAAGCGACCTAAGTAGCGTCTACAGTGACCGAGGGGACCAAAGTAACGTAAAAATGGCACCAACAGGCTCTACAGCCGATATCAGAGTTATGGCATCTTAAATTGTAGATGCCCAAGGAATAGGGCATACGAGGTTGCAGTGAAAAGTCTTGGCAGGATCGTCCGGTCCGTTCAGGCCCTTGGGCGCGAGCTCTCACGCAAAACGGCGATCCAGCCACGAATTCCCGCCATTGGAGTTGCCCTCGGCGGTGGTTTTGCCCGTGGCATCGCTCACGTCGGCGTTCTTAAAGTTCTCGAGGAAGAAGGCATACCCATTCGGGTGGTTGCTGGCACCAGTGTCGGCGCGCTCATCGGCGCGGCCTACTGTAGCGGGCTTTCCATTGGGGAGCTCGAAGAAGTTGCGGAATCATGTCGCTTTACGACTTTCGCCCGCTGGACCGTCTCTCGTTACGGCTTCGCGACGAATGATCGCATGACGGTATTCTTGAATCGCATCCTGAAGGTCAAAACGTTCGAGGAGCTGCGTATCCCGTTGGGCGTCACGGCCACCGACTTCAACAGCGGCCAGGGCGTGGTCTTTCATTCCGGTTCAATTATCGATCCGGTTCGCGCCAGTTGTGCTTATCCTGGAATGTTTTTGCCGGTGAATATTCGGGGAAAATGGCTGGTGGACGGCATGCTCTCGCATCCGGTGCCGACCCGGCCGTTGCGCGAAATGGGGGCCGATCGCGTGTTAGGCGTGCATTTGAAAGGCCAGTGGACGAAGGGCGGAGCGCCGCGACATCTTTTCGATGTAATCGGTCAATCGTTCGCGATCGCGCAGGATATGGTAAGTGACATATGGCGCAGAGCCGCGGATCTCGTGGTCGAGCCTGACGTTGCTGGTTTCGGCTATGACGACTTCAAACGAGCAGGTGAACTCATTCGTGCGGGTGAGCAAGCCATGCGCGAAGCTCTGCCTGCAGTCCGCAAGTGGTTAGAAGCTCCCGTTGAATCGAATAACTTTGCCAACGCGCCCGCTCCGATCCACGCCGATTAGTACCCTCTTGTACCGCCCGGATAAAAACGACGGAACCGAGCTATAATTTTTGTCTGGATATGCCGAGCGCGCGGTATGCCTTGGTCGCCTATGTGACTGGTCCGGTCGGCGACTTCGTCGAGAGTCTCAGGCGGGAGTTGCATCCCGCCTTGCCTCATCTCTCCGCGCATCTCACCCTGTTGCCGCCACGGCCCTTGCAAGGGGAGGAATCTGACGCATTGCAGTTGCTGGGGCAGATTTGCGGCCGGACCGAGCCTTTTGAAGTAGGTCTGGGGGAGATTCATTCCTTTGCTCCGACCACGCCCACGGTTTATATCGGCATGATGGGAGGCGACGCGCGTTTAGAGCAGTTACATGACCAACTGAACACGCAAACCCTGGCTTCTAAAGAGGAGTGGCCATACACACCGCACCTGACGGTTGTGAAAATGCCAGGCTTCCCAGAGGCTGCTACATCCCTGGAGATTGCCCGGCTACGATGGAGCCATTATTCGGGGACGCGCCGTATTCTGCTGGACCGCCTGGTTTTTGTCCGGGAAGAAACGCCAAATTGCTGGGTCGATCTGGCTCCAGTTCCGCTCGGAGCGACCCTGGTTCCGCGATAAGGTCCGCGGTAACCTCTCGTCGATTACCTGCACATTACGTTACCCACGGCTACGGTCACTGGACCTGGGTACATTTCCCCTTTGTGCATTGCGTCGCGCCCTGGTGGACTGTAAACAAGAAGAACAAGGGAAGTGCGAAAGCCGCGTCAATAGCCGCTTCGGACGCGGTTTTCAGAAAGCCAAGGGGCCAGGATGCAGATTGGCGTTTATGGTTCGGGATTTCTTGGAACAGTGATATCAGCCTGTCTGGCGGATTTTGGCACTCCGGTTTCCTGTTGTCATCCGGACCGCACGCGGATGGTTGAGATGGCGCAGGGGAACATCCCCTTCTTCGAGAAGAATCTCAAAGAAATCATTCGCCGGAATGTCCGGGCGGGACGGCTGGCCTATTCCACCGATATCGAATCCTTCGCGCGCAAGGCTCAGGTTATCTTTTTGGCCGAGGATGGAGCGGAGTCCTTATCGGATGTCGTGATGCGCATTGCGCGGCTGGCTTCGAAGCCTCCAATTCTGACCATTGTTACGCCAGTTGCCGTGGGAACGGCTGCTGCTCTGGAAAAGGGTTTAAAGGATGCGGGCTTGCAGGGCACCATCGTTTCGCAACCGATGTTCTTTACGGATGGTTGCGCGGTGGAAGATTTCAACTGGCCGGATCGCCTGATTTTGGGTTCCAACTCGAACGAGGCAGTTCAGGTTCTGAAGCAGATTTTTCATCCGCTGGTGATGCGCGGTGTTCCCGTGATCGTGACCAACCAGGCTACTGCCGAGCTGGCGCGGGAAGCGGCAACCGCTTTCGTGGCAACCAAGATTTCGTTCATCAACGAAGTCGCAGCCTTGTGCGAACGTGTGAATGCCGACGCCGTCAATTTGGCTTTAGCTCTCGGACTTGATAAGAAGATTGCACCTCGTTGCCTTCAGCCCGGAGCGGGTATGGGCGGAGTTTTTGCCGAGTCGGACATGGACTCTCTGGACGACCTGGCAAAAGCGAATGGCGTTCCGTTGAAGGTCTTGAGCGCGGCGCGGGAGGTGAACCACAATCTGGCCGACCGCCTGCTGGACAAAATCGCGATGGCGCTGAACTCCGTGGAAAACAAGGATGTCGGCATTCTCGGGTTGGCTTTCAAGCCGAACACGAATTCGGTGGCCGGTTCCTCGGCTTTGCGGCTGGCGGAAACGCTGGTCTCGAAGGGGGCGCGGGTACGCGCTTATGATCCGGTTGCGTTATCCGATGCGAAGAGCCATCTGAATGGCTCCGTTCGCTATTGCGACTCGGCATATGCCGTGGCTGAGGGCGTGGACGCGTTAGTCGTGGGCACGGGTTGGCCGGAATTTCGCGCACTCGATTTCGATCGCATTAAACATTTGGTGAAGAAGCCGATCATTGTTGATACCAAGAATCTTCTGGACTCCACGCGCTTGCGCGCAATGGGGTTTGAGTATGTGGGCGTGGGCCGGGGATAGAACGGCCTCTCTTTCCGCTTTTCATTTTCCTGTTCGATTGCCCAGTGTCGTGGATCATTTTCACCTGCATAGACCTCTAATTTCTGAAAGTCTCACCGGGGAAAATCAGAGCGAGGCGAAAAGCCGAAACACCTTTACGGTCAGCCAACCCCAGTTGCTATAATCAACAGAACGGTGGGAATAGCTCAACTGGCAGAGCACCGGACTGTGGCTCCGACGGTTGCGGGTTCGATTCCCGTTTCCCACCCCAGATTTTTGCC
>DASXEG010000092.1:0-8198 GCA_036490235.1 Candidatus Sulfotelmatobacter sp.
GGCTAGATCGCCTTTCCGGGATGCACGATTCCGCCGGTCATGCAGATGGGAGCTTTTTCACAGGAGATCGCCGAAAGTTGCTGTTCGTCAAAGCGGTAAGATGGGAATAGGCGCGACTTCGCGCAGCACAGTCAACTTTCCAGCTTGCCTGATGTACCCTGATAGGTTCATGACCGAATCGCATCGCCCGCCCACCGACAAAGAAACGCCGCCCGACATCAGTTCTGCGTCCCCTGATCCTGATGCAACACTCGCCAGCTCGGCCCCGTATCACGTTTCCCCTCTCGATGGAAGCGCCGGCTCAGAGCCAACTTCAATCGGGCCCTATAAATTTCTTCGGCGGCTGGGCGAGGGCGGCATGGGGCAGGTGTGGCTCGCCGAACAAACTGATCCAGTCCAGCGGCAAGTCGCGGTGAAGTTGATTCGGCTGGGCAGGTATGATTCCCGGCATTTGCAGCGGTTCCGCGCCGAGCAGCAATCGCTCGCTCTGATGGATCATCCCGCGATAGCGAAAGTGTTCGACGCCGGCGCAACGCCTGACGGCCAGCCTTATTTCGTTATGGAGTATGTGCCGGGTCTTCCGATCGACGCATATTGCGATCGCAACCGCCTGACCATTGAGGAACGGCTCGAGTTATTCATCAAGGTCTGCGAAGGCGTGCAGCACGCACATCAGAAGGCGATCATCCACCGTGATTTGAAACCGCCGAACATTCTGGTAATCGAGGTTGACGGCAAGCCTACGCCACGAATCATCGATTTTGGTCTGGCAAAGGCCATTGGACCTCAGTTGGGCGACGATCCCATGATGACGCATGCTGGAGCCTGGGTGGGGACGCCAGGGTACATGAGTCCCGAGCAGGCCGAGTCCAAAGGAGATGTCGATACGCGAACCGACGTGTATGCGTTGGGAATCGTCCTGTATGTTCTGCTCACCGGGAGTGAACCCTTTGATAATACTCGCTGGAAAACGATGCCGTTTTATGAAGTGGTTCGCGAGCTGCGCGAGACCGACCCACCCCGGCCGAGCGCGAAGATTCATTCGCAGAACGCCGCGAGCCTCGCCGACTTGGCTCGCAAACGGCAGACTGAACCTGTATTACTCGCCAAACAGGTAAGTGGGGATCTCGAGTGTATCGTTCTGCAAGCCGTAGAAAAAGAGCGAGAACGCCGTTACGCAACCCCGCTGGAGCTGGCCGCCGATGTTCATCGATTCCTGCAAAATTTGCCGGTTTCTGCGCATCCTCCCGGTGTTGGTTATCGCGCGCGCAAGTATATTCGCCGACATCGTGCCGGCGTCACAGTTGCGATTTCGGCCACGGTGCTGCTTATCGGCTTCGCAATCGCCCAGGCGATCGATTTACGAACCATCCGGCAACAACGAGATCGTGCGGATCGCATCAGCCAATTCATGACTGGCATTTTCAAGGTGCCCAATCCGAGCGAAGCGCGCGGAAACAGCGTCACTGCGCGCGAAATTTTGGACTCGGCCTCGCAGCGGATCACAGCCAATCTGAATGACAAGGCCCTCCAGTCCCAATTGATGGAGACGATGGCGCAAACCTATTCCGGACTGGGACTGTATCGCCGTGCGCGTGAACTCACTGAGCAGGCACTCGCAATTCGCAAGTCCTCGTTTGGAGACCGCGACCGCGCAACGCTTGAGAGCGAGAGCAATTTGGCCCAGCTGATGCGGGCGCAGGGTGACGCGACTGGCGCCGAAAAGCTATTGCAGACAACCATCGACACTCAAAGCAAAGTACTCGGGCCAAATGATCCTGACACACTGGTCTCGCTGGATCGTCTGGGTTATGTCTATTCCAACGAGGGCCGTTACGCCGAAGCGGAAAATCTGTTCCGCCGGGCGCTTGCAGCCGAACGGCCCGTACTTGGCCCGAGCAACCCGCAAACCTTGAGCACGTTAAACGAGTTGGCGGAGGATTTGACGCCACAGGGACGGTATGCGGAAGCCGACAAGATCTACGACGAACTGATCGCAGCGCAGCGGCAGGCGCTGGGTCCGGATCACCCCTCAACTCTGCTCTCGATGTCCCATGCGGCCGAGAATCTCGAAGAGGAAGGCCGCTATGCGGATGCCGAGAAGCTCTATGCGACCGTAATCGCAGCTCAACGGCGAATACTAGGCCCGGACCATCCTCAGACTCTGCGGGCGATGACGATGCTGGCCGTTGCGCTGATGAAAGAAGGACATTTCGCGGAGGCCGACGCTTTACAAGACCAGGTTATTGCAACCAAGACTCGCGTGCTCGGGCCAGCCCACACCTCAACCTTGCAGAGCATGGAGATGGAGGCGCTTGGTCTGAGCCGCGAGGGAAAGCATGCCGAGTCTCAGAAGATGTTTGCGGAGGTCATCGACACGGCGGAGAAAACGAATCAGCCGGGGACCGTTGCCGAGGCGTGGTATAACCTCGCGTGCGCGGAAAGCGCAAGAGGGCGTCGTGATGAGGCATTTGGCGATCTCGACCGCGCGGTCGCGATCGGGCGCATTTCTCCGGGCGAGATTTCTTCCGATCCGGAATTGAAAGGCCTGCACGGCGATCCCAGATTCGATGCTGCAATCGCCAAGGCGCGCACAACCAGCGCCGCCAACAAGTAATCGCGAAAAGAATTCCCAATCTGCTTGCACCGAATCTGGACAACAACTTACATTAGATATAATCTAAACTAGGGATGGATGCGCAGACGATCAAACGGTCTTTGCTTGGCAGCGGGTTGCGATGCACCGCGCAGCGCTACGCCGTGATTGCGTTCTTGACCGATCACACGGGGCATCCTACGGCTGCAGAAATCTTCGAAGCTGTGAATCGCGTCGATCCGCGATCTTCCAGGGCCACAACTTATAACAATCTGAGGGATCTGGTGAAAGCCGGCCTGGTTCGTGAGGTAGCCGTCGAGGGCCGCGCCGGACGGTTCGATCTGCAAGGAATGAAACACCACCATTTTATCTGCGACCGCTGCGGTAATGTTGAGGACGTGGAGTGGTACGAGGTACCGAAACCGGCAGCTCGATCTCTCGGCAAGCGTGTAGTTCGCGAATGCGAACTGATTTTTCGAGGGCTTTGCACGAAGTGTGTCCGCCGTCACGCCTCCCATTGAATATGGGAGGTATTGGATACTGGTTGAACGCCGTTGAGCAAATTGCGGCAAATATGAATTATGCGAACCGCAAGTCTGAAGGTTCGTTCGTCATCACAACTTTTTACTAATCGAAGGAAAAAACATTATGGAAAATACACTTGCGACTTCATCGGGGAGCGTTTCCCCGGAAACTAAAGATAAAAGCACTCTGCCTGAAGCGAAGTGTCCGTTTAATCACGGCGCCTCCGTAGCCACGAACCGTGACTGGTGGCCGAAGCAGGTGAACGTGCAGGTTTTGAACCAGCACTCGCCCAAGTCGGACCCAATGGGCGAAGAGTTTAACTATGCCGAAGAATTTAAAAGCCTCGACCTGAATGCTGTGATCAAAGACCTCAATGCCCTCATGACGGATTCGCAGGATTGGTGGCCCGCCGACTTCGGTCACTACGGAGGTTTGTTCATTCGCATGGCTTGGCACAGCGCGGGCACCTACCGCATCGGCGATGGCCGCGGTGGCGCGGGAGCCGGGCAGCAGCGTTTCGCGCCGCTCAATAGCTGGCCAGACAATGTGAATCTCGACAAGGCACGCCGGTTACTGTGGCCGATCAAGCAGAAATACGGCAAGAAGATTTCGTGGGCTGACTTGATGATTCTCGCCGGCAACGTTGCTCTGGAGTCGATGGGATTCAAGACGTTCGGCTTCGGGGGTGGGCGAGCCGATGTGTGGGAACCAGAAGAGCTGAACTGGGGACCGGAAGGCACTTGGCTGGCAGATGAACGCTACAGCGGCGATCGTGATCTTCAGAATCCTCTCGGCGCGGTTCAGATGGGTCTGATTTACGTGAACCCGGAGGGACCGAACGGAAAGCCCGATCCGGTTGCGGCCGGGAGAGACATTCGCGAAACATTCCGCCGCATGGCGATGAACGATGAAGAAACTGTCGCGCTCATTGCCGGCGGTCACACCTTCGGTAAGACTCACGGCGCAGCCATTCCCGCTGACTATGTGGGCGCCGAACCTGAGGGCGCCGAAATCCAGGACCAAGGCTTTGGGTGGAAAAATAAATTTGGCAAAGGTTGCGGTGCGGACACCATCGGCAGCGGCCTGGAGGTTATCTGGACCCAGACGCCCACGAAATGGAGCAACAATTTCTTCACGAACCTGTTCAGCTACGATTGGGAACTCACCAAAAGTCCGGCGGGCGCGCATCAGTGGACTCCGAGGAATGGCGGCGGTAAGGGAACTGTTCCCGATGCGCATGATCCTGCGAAGCGTCACGCGCCAACTATGCTGACAACGGACCTCGCTTTACGGATGGATCCCGCCTACGAAAAAATTTCCCGGCGTTTCCACGACCATCCAGATCAGTTCGCAGATGCATTTGCCCGGGCCTGGTATAAGTTGACGCATCGCGATATGGGCCCGATCCAGCGTTATCTGGGCCCGCTGGTTCCTAAGGAGCAACTGCCGTGGCAGGATCCGATCCCCGCCGTGAACCATCCATTGGTGAACGAGCAGGACATAGCTGCTTTAAAGGCTAAAATTCTCGCCTCCGGGCTGTCGGTTTCTCAGTTGATCTCGACGGCATGGGCGTCGGCATCAACGTTCCGTGGCTCGGATAAGCGTGGTGGAGCGAATGGCGCGCGCATTCGCCTGGAACCACAGAAAAACTGGGAGGTCAACCAACCGGCTGAGCTGGCAAAGGCGTTGCAGAAGCTCGAAGGGATTCAGAAGGAATTCAACGCGTCAGCTCCCGGCGGGAAGAAAATCTCGCTGGCGGATTTGATCGTTCTTGGCGGCAACGCTGCGATCGAGAAGGCTGCGAAGGAGGGTGGGCGCGACGTGAAAGTCCCGTTCAAGCCGGGGCGCATGGATGCGACGCAAGAACAAACTGATGTCGAGTCCTTCGAACCGCTTGAACCAAGGTCAGACGGCTTCCGCAACTATTTCAGCGGAAAGCAGCGCCTGTCTCCGGAAGAGATGCTGGTGGATAAGGCGCAACTCCTGCGGCTTACTGCGCCGGAGATGACGGTTCTCATCGGCGGTCTGCGCGTATTAGGCGCAAACACCGGTAAGTCGCAGCACGGCGTCTTCACCAGGAAGCCCGGGGCGCTCACGAACGATTTCTTCATCAACCTGCTGGATATGGGAACGCAATGGCAGCCAACATCCGGCAACGGCTCTGGACCCGTGTATGAGGGCCGCGACCGCAAAACGAACGCAGTGAAGTGGACCGCAACCCGGGTGGACCTGATCTTCGGCTCGCACTCGCAGTTGCGGGCGCTTGCCGAGGTCTACGGCAGCGCGGACGCAAAGGAGAAGTTTGTGAAAGATTTCGTGACGGCGTGGACCAAGGTGATGAACCACGATCGCTTCGATGTCGTCTGATCCTTGCGTTTTGCAGTAGGGCTTTCTCAGATAGTTCGCTTGACCAGAATGAAGTCTGCCTTCGTCCGGCGAACTATCTGCGCTGTCGATGTGGCAGTAGTCCACGTTGTAGATTTACTCCTGATAAACTTTTTCATCGATCTTTGCCGCTTTGTGTCTATCGATCAAGGAGTATCCTTGAAACTTCGACTTCCTTCGTGGTTTCTGTTGTTCGTTGTTCCCATTGCTCAACTGGCAGCGCAGACAGCTTCCAACGCTGGGAAATTCAGTCCGCCATCTCGTACCTTTCGCTTCACCTATCACTTCACCGTGAAGGATATTCCTCCGGAGGCGAAGCGGGTACGTGTTTGGGTCCCAGTGCCGCAGAGTGACCGGCATCAGAGAATCCGCGTGCTGGCCATCAAAGCCCCCGTGAAAACGCGTGTCACACAGGACTCCGAATACGGCAATCGAATGATGTATGCCGAGCTAAGGAACTCTGCTGCGGGCAAAGCGGACTTTACATTTGAGTACGAGGTCACGCGCCGCGAATACTCGCGCGGAGATTACACAAAACTCGAGCGTATGGATCAGAATCCGAGTGTAGTTCCGGCGTCGATGGTTCGATTGATTGGCCCAGACCATTTGATCCCTATAGACGGAAAGATCAAAGAACTGGCGGTTGAGGTGACGGGATCGCGGCCCGGCACAGTCGCAAAAGCGAAGGCTGCCTACGATTACTTCTTCACCAACATGCGTTACGACAAAACAGGATCAGGTTGGGGGCGAGGGGACGCTGTGTGGGCTTGCGATTCCAAGCGCGGCAATTGCACGGACTTTCACTCGCCGTTTATCGGCGTACTGCGGGCTGACGGAATTCCAGCTCGCTTCGATATCGGTTTTCCCCTGCCTGAGAACAAGGACAAAGGCGATATTCCCGGTTATCACTGTTGGGCTGAGTTCTATGCGCCCAAGACCGGCTGGATTCCAGTTGATATTTCGGAGGCGTGGAAAGCGAAGGAGAAGCAGGATTACTTCTTCGGCAGCATTGACGCCAATCGAGTGCAGTTCTCAACAGGGCGAGACATCATGCTATCTCCCAAGCAGGATGGTCCGGCGCTAAATTACTTCGTTTACCCGTATGTAGAAGTCGACGGCAAGCCTTACGAAAAGGTCGACAAGGAATTTAGTTTTGCAGAAGTGAAACCTTCGGAATGAATCGGCGCTGAGAACGATCCCTCGTGGGCGCATTTACGATTTTCGCTGAATCTGAAACAGAACCTCGGGATTTTTGGCGGAGGCGGGGCCAGCCCAAATCCATGCATAACGGCTGAGCAGCGCGCCGCATAGAAAACAAATCGCCGCTGCGTCTCGGACCGGCGGTGCGTGCGATGTAAGCCGAAGAACGAGTGTAGCCGGTCCTGCCATAAG
This sequence comes from Candidatus Sulfotelmatobacter sp., assembly GCA_036490235.1. Classification (GTDB taxonomy): domain Bacteria; phylum Acidobacteriota; class Terriglobia; order Terriglobales; family Acidobacteriaceae; genus Sulfotelmatobacter. Next base: position 6,899 of record DASXEG010000092.1, read on the forward strand.
GCCGGCGATACGAAACGCGATCCCGCTCTTTCCGTGATGCAAGGGTGCATTCACCGGCGATCTACCGAGTTCGAAGTAGATTCCAAGTAATGTTTCGATTACTGCAGCCGCCAATCCAAGAAATTTCGTGGCGGGTATTAGAAACCCGCAGAGTTCGAGTACCGCACCGGCACTCCCAAACGCGGACGTCATAAAGTGCGCCGGAATCGCTTTGCGATTATGCGACCAGACGGGGTTTGCGGTCGCTCCGATCAGGACGCCAGTGTAAGCGGCAAGCAACAGTCCAGTCAGAACGCCTGCCCACTCTCCCGCCCAGCCTAATGCCACAATCGCCGTGTTCGCATATCCTCGCACGATCAATTCTTCCGCCAGCACCGCGACGAACGCGCAACCCGAAAACGCAACCAGAACCCAAGCTCCCACCGACATGGGCGACTGAAACTTGATCACCCGCAACATGTTCAAAAAACGCGCGGGCCTTCCTAGATCGGTGATGAGAAAGATGGGACAGACCGCAGCTCCAACGAGTGCGATCCAGAGGGCGGTACGAACCAGCGAAGCGTCGTTGCCGAACAAATGTGCCGCCAAAGCAATGCACGATGACAGGCCAGCGATGCCGCCGATAAAAAAATACAGTGGCACTTCCCATGTCCAGACCGGAGCTTTAACGACGGGAAGTCCGTAGTAGCTTTCTCTTCCGCGGATTTGCGGAGGATGAGAGCTGCTGCGAGTGGAAGATCGAGCAGCCTGTGCCGCGGCGTTGCGAATTTCATCCAGGCGTGCTTCTGAAGCTCTGGAGGCTTTTACTTTCGTGATCGGCGTGGAATCGGAGGGCAAGATGGGCTTCCGTTATAGGGCAAAAGCAAGAAACACAATTCCGAGAGCGATGACTGCGCAAATGAGCGCGGATGTCCACGCGCTTTTCAGGTAAGACGTCGGTACTTCCGGCGCGGGCGGAAGATTGTAATTCTCCGGCTCTCCCAATATTACAAAGAAAGCGTGGACGCCTCCCACACTCGTCTCCTGTGGGTCATAAAGGCGGGCATCCTCGTATCCGCGCTGTTGCAATTCCTGAACGCGATTCCTCGCCCTCGCTTGCAGTTCTTCCAACTCTCCAAACTGGATCGATTGCGTCGGACAGGCTTTCGCACAGGCGGGCATGAGCCCGGCTTTCTGGCGGTCATAACAAAATGTGCATTTGAATGCGCGACCGTCTTCCGGACGCCGATCGATTACCCCGAACGGACAGGTCACGACGCAGTAACCGCATCCGTTGCAAACATCGTTTTGCACAAGCACC
>DASXEG010000132.1:0-107194 GCA_036490235.1 Candidatus Sulfotelmatobacter sp.
GCGCGATGCTGCCGACATCATGAGATTTTCTCCGCACCGTGATAGTTCTCGAGTCAAGATCGGGGCCCTCGGTATCCAGTTTTCCAACCGAAGGAAAGCTGGGGCAGCCTCAATTCGAATGGTGCCGGCAAAGCCGGGCCAGCCCCCACTAGAGCAGAATGGTTGCGCAGGAACAAAGTAAAGAACGGTACCAATTATGGCAAAGCGGAAACTTGGATGGTTATGTCGCTGCGTATTTGCTCTTCTGGTTTTTCAATGGATGAGCCCTTACTTACTCGGAACCTGCGAAGGTCCTTCGTACCAAGTGGGAAGGATCTACGTGGACACCGCGTCCGAGGTCATGCTCAATGTCGCCATTCGACCTGAGGATTTTGCTCCCGAAAGATTAATTTGTCTGGCGAGTCATCTAAAGCGAACGTATCGAGCCGCTGAAATCAGGGCAGCCATATTCAGCTCCTATCCAGCTGCGTTGTATTTCAGACCCCTTGTTTCCGATAATTCGAAGAACGCGATACTATGGGCATCGCAGCGACACGCCGAATACAATTACGAAGCAGAGAAGCATGAAGAATATCTGATTCTCATACCAGACGCGCTCAGCTTCGCACCCAACTCCCCCTTCAATACGCGCATTGACCTTCCCGCGGCTGGAAATCTCCGATGCAAACTAGAGATTCGGGGTCGCTGCTTGCTTGAGTTTGAGCATATTGGCGCATCCAGTGACGATGGCCCTGCAATGGTTACCCTGGAGGCCCAGATTGACCGCGATGGATCTGTCTCAAATGTGCACGTCGTTCACGCTGAGGTGACTCCGTCGATCCAGCAGAAGGCGCTCGTCGATCTTGCGCTACAGAACTTGAAAAGCTGGCGGTTCGAGTACAGTTTAAACAACGACGAAATGAAAATTGCGTATACCATTGAACACGTTACTACGCCCTTAGAGCATGGCGTGAACGTGCAGTTTATGCTGCCCGATCGGGTGGACATCCAAATCGGGCCGTGGCTTCTCTCTCGCTAGGACGGGGGATACGGCGGGTGGCCCAGCCTCCGATCGCCAACGCCGCCACAACTGTGGGTGCCCCGTCCTTCGCGCACGTTGCGAAGGGCGGGTACCGGGCCGCCGTCAGCGAAGGTTTTCCCCGAAAGCCCTACGCCACTCTGTTTCTGAAAGAAATCTCTCGACGTCCGGTCTCAGTGCGGAGCAAATGGTAAACAAGAGAGTGCTCTCGCCGTAAACATTCTGGGCCACGTCGATATTAGACGTGACCCAGATTCTCCCTAGAAACTCCAACCTTGCGCCATCGCGCAGCCCGCGGCTGGAATGCAGGGTGAGGAAGCTCAGAAAGTGCCGTTATCGTGGATTGAGCAGTGTGCGGACCTGGGCGAAAGCTGCTTGCCTACCTTCGCCGCGGGCAAATTGATTTCCGGAAGCGTACCTACCACCTCTGCAACCGACTTGCCCTGGTCTTGGTCTACCGGGGTGGCAAGAAAGGCGTGGACGATAGTTCCCGAGTGCGGCCCGTCCATCTCCACCGCCATACCCGCAATTTGTCCGCTCTCATTGATATTGCTGGCGTTGACTACGTAGAGATTGGAACTTGCGGGAAATACAGTGTTAAGGTCGATCATGATGCCGTTCTGCCAGAGCAGGCCGTGGGACCAGTTGCCTCTGGAGCTAAAGGAGCTTCCCACCGCCTGGCCCCGGTTGTTGATGCTGGTGGCAAAAGAGGAAGCATCTCCCGGCAGAAGGCCGCCGAGAGCTCTGACTGTATTGTTCTGCCAAAGAGCGGCCAAGGCTGTGCCGTCAGAGTTAACGGCTTGCCCAACAATTTGGCCGCGGCTGTTAATGGCGAAGGCTATCGCGCCCGGGTCACCGAGGTCAGGCAGCGGAGTGGCAGTGCCGTAGTCCCACACTACGCCGTAATTCGCAGCGGTGCAGGTTCCCGAGTAGCCTACGGCTTGGCCTTGATTGTTGATGCCGAATGCGACGCCGTCTGGATCGCCATTGATCAGAGGCAGAGCTTGGGCTATGCCTTTGTCCCACAACACCGGCAGGTCAACTCGATTATTAGTAATGCCAGCCGGGCAAGTGGAGTCCACGGCGCCGTTTTCCGCATATCCTGCGACTTGTTCGCTGTTATTGATCGCGCTGGCCTGCCCGTTATTGCCGCCCACCGTTGGCAGAGCGATCATCACGCCGTTTCGCCATAGGAACGGACTACAGGTAAGGTGCGTGCCGAAACCGCAAACATCTTCGCCATTCGGATCTGGAACAGATGTTTCGGACATGCCGACGGCTTCCCCAGGGTCGTTGATTCCGTTCCAATTGATCGAACTGTTCTCTCCTCCAAGCGTGCCGAGTTCGAGGTTGAGATCCCCGATGCTGATCCTCACCGTGCCTTGCACCGGCGGGTAGAGGGTGGAAAGGGTGAAATGATCCAGGAGTTGTTCCATGTTCTCCGTCCAGCCGTAATTATTGAGGCCCATGGCCATGCCCAGGTTGTCAGGGCGCTGAACGCCCAAATCCTGTACTTTGTAGCGCGCCTGAGCGACCGCATTGCTGAAGCAAGCCAGAACCATCGTCGTAACCCACAGTATCCAGAAATTCCGCAAGCGTGTAAGCGTGTTCATAATCTCCTCTTCCTCAGTTAAAGTTGTGGTGCCGAGACGGGTGGCGATGTGCGTCAAGTACTACTCGACGCGCTGGCACTTTGTATGAGCACGCTGTCATCCCAAAAAATCGGAATCGGTATCCTTTGTGACGAATGTCCTGTTGTGAGGGGGCGAAACAGTTAGCTTCAGCCGTGAAATGATCCGGCGCCGAGACGACCTCCGCGCACCCCTGTCATGAATCGCTCGACTCTCTACACAATTCAATAAAGGCTGCCAGAGTGGATCTTCGAAATTCTATATTCGCGCTTGATTCTGCTAATGCGAACATCCATACTGGTTGGTATGTTAGTGGGGTGAGTCTCGCATTGATCTGTACTGTATTCACGAAAATACTGACCGTGGCTGAATCTGCTCGACCCATCGATCTGCTCGACCCATCGATCTGTTCGACACATGGATCTGCTCGACGAGCTGTGGTCATAAACCTAAGGCTTTCACTTGCTCCTCGGTTTCGTAGCCAAGCCAGTGTGCCACTTCGTGCCAGACCACCCGTTTTACTTCAGCCCGCAAATCCCCCTGTGAGCACCGTAAAATGGGACCACGAAAAACAAATATCAAGTCGGGGGCGTATTTTACCTCGGTGAACGACCGTTTCGTTCTAAATGTGCCGCTATACAACCCGAGTAACTCAGTTCCCGGGCGCCATCTCTTTTTTTCCGAAATATCCTTCAATACGTCCGCAGGAGGTTCGTCAAGCACCTGAATTCCAGGGAAGTCCGGCAGATCCTTAATCTTCTGCGGCAGACTGCCGTAGGCCCACTCGACTATCTCCTCAAAGCTGTCAGGATTTATGGGGGAGACCATATTGCCAACTTTACCTCGAAACTCTTGATCACAATGCTCGCACAAAATTCATAGGTCAAATCGAAGCCGGGGTCTTATGGAAGCCCTTGCTTTCACGGAATGAAAATCGTTTTTCAGAACCGCCGCCGAATGGCCAGACTCCTTTATATAATTCAGCGACGCTGTAGAGTGCGTGATACTGCTCATTGCAGGCCGGAGCTTCTTGATGCTGCTCAAAGTTTTCAGCGACCGCGTCACAATGGGGAAGGCTGCCGCCGAACAGGCGGCGGTGGCCATTCGCCGCGCCATCGCAGAGCATGGCGATGCCCGGATCATTGCCGCGACCGCGGCATCGCAGCTCGAATTTCTCGATGCCTTGACAAAATCGTCCGGAATCGACTGGTCGCACGTAGAAGTTTTTCACCTCGATGAATACATCGGCTTGCCTGCCAGTCATCCGGGAAGTTTCCGGAAAATGCTGCTCGAGCAGTTGGTGCAGAAAACCGGGATTTCGCACTATCACCTGCTCGATGGTGACGCTGCTGATCCGTCGGAAATTGTGAGCCGTGTAGGCGCGCAACTCGCATCCCGGCCCGTGGATATTGCATTTCTTGGCATTGGTGAGAATGGGCACATCGCATTCAACGATCCTCCTGCCGATTTTGAGACCGAGGAACCTTACATCATCGTGAAGCTGGATGAAGCCTGCCGTCAGCAGCAGGTAGGCGAAGCGTGGTTTGCCGAGATTTCTCAGGTGCCAAAGCAAGCAATATCGATGTCGGCTCGCCAGATTCTAAAAGCCCGGGAGATATTGGCGGTCGTGCCCGGCCCGCGCAAAGCGCAAGCCGTGAAGACTTGTGTTGAAGGCCCGATCAGTCCGATGGCTCCGGCCTCGATTCTGCGCACGCATCCCGATGCCACGATTTATCTCGACAAGGAGTCGGCTTCGCTCCTGGGCCCCGCCTTGCAGAATACCCTCAGCCAGAATGCGCACCACGAAGCGCAGCTGGTTATTGGTTCGTAAGCGTGGTTGGTTCTCAGCGTGTTGTTCGCGAATAATCCTTCATGGTAACCGCCAGGAAGCCGATTGCCTCGTTGCGCTGGTGGATTGGCGGCCTTCTGTTCGCCTCCACGGTGATCAACTACATCGATCGGCAGACGCTCTCGCTTCTCGCTCCCTATCTCAAGCTCGAATACCACTGGACCAACTCGGACTACGCGAATATTGCCATCGCCTTCCGCGTGGCGTATTCGATCGGACAGACTGCCTTCGGGCGGCTCATGGACCGCGTCGGCACGCGCCGCGGCCTGACTCTCACCGTGATCTGGTATTCGGTGGTCTCGATGTTGACGTCGCTCGCGAGCGGCTTTTACAGCTTCGCCACGTTTCGGTTCCTGCTGGGCGCCGGGGAATCCGCGAATTGGCCGGCTGCAACGAAGGCAGTCTCGGAGTGGTTCCCCAAACGCGAACGCGCGCTTGCAACCGCACTTTTTGATAGCGGTTCTTCAATAGGCGGAGCCGTCGCTCCTTTTATTGTGTTAGGGATTTATTTTCGTTGGGGATGGCGCCCGGCATTTATGATCCCGGGCATTCTTGGATTTCTCTGGTTGATAGTCTGGAGATGGCTGTACTATCCGCCCGAGGAGCACAGCCGAATTAGCCGCGCTGAACGCGAGATGATCGTTGCGGACAAACAGGAATCAGAGTTTTCCGAGCAAGGCAAGGCGCGGCCCCGTTGGAGTGAACTGCTGAAGCTTCCGCAGACCTGGGGCGTCATCATCGCGAAAACCTGTACCGACCCGGTTTTTTTCTTCATCACGGAGTGGTTTCCGATTTACCTGGTGGCGAAGGGCATCGACCTGAAGAATGGCTTAATCGCCGTGTGGATCCCGTTCATCGCCGCCGATCTGGGTAGCTTCTTCGGCGGCGGCATTTCGGGCTATTTGATCAAGCGGGGATGGTCTCTGGGCGCGGCGCGCAAAGCTCTGATTATTTTTGGCGGGCTGGGCATGACCATGCTAATCCCCACGATTTTCACAACCAATCTTTATTGGATTGCTCTCTTGTTTGCTGTCGCGACCTTCACTTATGCGGGTTTCACCACCATGGCAAATGTGCTGCCTTCGGACCTTTATAACAGTGAATCGGTGGCGTCGGTGAGCGGATTGAGCGGCACGGGAGCCGGCATCGGAACGATTGTTGCGTTCAAGCTCATTGGTTATTTCTCTGATGCCCGCCGAGCCACGGGTACGCATTCTTTCGATCCGATTGTGATCATCGCCGGCGTGGTGCCCTTCGCAGGCATGATTCTGGTCCTGCTGTTGGTGCGCAACACGCAGGCAACGAACCAAGGGCTGGTGCGGCGAATTTGATCTTTGAACAAACTTTCAGGACTTCTGATTGAGGAATTCGAATTCGGGACTTCCAAGGAACCATGGCATATAAGAAAATGGATCTCAGCGGCAAAGTAGCAGTCGTGGTCGGTGGCAGTTCTGGAATCGGCCGCACGCTCGCGCGCGGACTAGCCGAAGGCGGAGCCGATGTGGTACCCAGCGCGCGCCGCATGGAACTCGTAAATCACGTAGCCGACGAAATCGAGTCTCTGGGTCGCCGATCGCTGCGTGTAAGCTGCGATGTAGCTGACCGCGCATCGTTGGCAAATCTACTGCAGGTTTCGGTCGAGTCGCTAGGGAGAGTGGATATCCTGGTCAACGCCGCCGGATTCAACCAGCGCGCCCCTACGTTGGACTTTCCTGATGCTGAGTGGGACCGTCTCCTCAACACAAACCTGACTGGTACGTTGCGAGCATGCCAGGTTTTCGGACGCCACATGATCGCGCGCGGTTATGGCCGCATCATCAACATCGCATCCCTGGGCTCGTTCCTGGCACTTTACGAAGTCGCGGCATACTGCGCGAGCAAGGCGGGCGTGGCCTCATTGACGAAATCGCTGGCCATCGAGTGGGCCCGGTATGGAGTCTGTGTGAACGCGATTGCACCCGGCTACTTCCGCACACCGTTGAGCGAGAAGCTAGTCGTCGGCACGCCGCGAGGGCAGGAGATACTGATTCGCACTCCAATGAAGCGCTTTGGGGAATTGGACGAACTGATTGGAGCCGCGATCTTTCTCGCATCCGATGCCGCGAGCTTTGTAACGGGTACTGTCCTTGCCGTGGATGGTGGATATCTCGCCAGCGGGGTAAACCAATAGCGTTCGATTGCAGCACGACGTTTCTATCACTCATCCGGGAGCAATAACTTCGTAAGGGCGCATCATTTCATTATCCTCGTGCTCGAGGATGTGGCAGTGCCATACATAACGGCCAGTGAAGCCGGTAAACGGCACAATAATACGCGTGACCATTCGAGAGTGAGCCCGTACCGTATCTTTCCAACCGGCCTCATTCGGATCGGGAGGTACGGGCGGCCCCATGAAATGTAGCTGACGCTTGCTCTGGAATAGCCAGGGCTCGTAGGGTTGCCGGTCGAGAATTTGAAAGCGCACCAGGTGCAAATGAATAGGGTGGGTGTCGTTGGTGGGGTTGATAAGCGTCCAGATTTCGGTCGATCCGAGCACAGGTTTTTCCGTGATCGGCATGCCCCAGTGAGAAGCATTTAGCAGCAACATCGCGGAATTGCCCGACTTGTTGACATATTCATCCAGCGTGAGCAAGCGGGTTTGCACGGCCTCCGACTCTGGAATTTTCGGCACGGATCGAAGAGTGGCAGGCAAAGAACTCATATCAGGTACTCTTGCCGACCCGACGCGAAACTGCATGACCGTAAAAGCATCGCTTTTGAGAATGACACGTGCTCCTCGATGCTCACTAAAATCGACGACAAGATCGGCGCGTTCACCAGGCGAAATTTCGAGCCTCTTAAGCGGAGCTGGCGCGGGCAGTAATCCTTGATCCGTTCCAATCTGGTGAAACGGCGCGTCATTGGAATTTGAATCGGCAGACGAATTTGCAAACGCTAAATGGTAGGTGCGGGCATTAGATCCGTTCAGCAGGCGAAAGCGATACCTCCGCGGCTCCACGTCCAGATAGGGAAAGAGTTTCCCGTTGACCAGGATGGCATTGCCAAAGACCTCTGGAACCCAGGGTGCCTGCTCATTTCCCGACGTCGGATAGAGAAGCTGGCCGTCGCGGGTCAGCAGGCGGTCATAAAGAATGAGTGGCACCTCATAGTTGTCCTTCGGCAAATTGAGCGCATCCTCAACGCTATCTCGAATGAAGAACGTTCCCAGCAGTCCCGCGTAAACATTCAGCCGATTAATCCCCAACGCGTGGTCGTGGTACCAGAGCATGGCCGCATCTTGCTGGTTGGGATAGTAGTAAAGAGAGGATCTTCCGGGCACAATCCAGTCTTCCGGATACCCGTCGCTTTCGGGAGCTGTCTTCGCGCCATGCAAGTGCACCACTGTGCGGACCGCGGGCTTGTCCGCTTCAGCTCCGTGAATGGTATGGTCAATCGGCAGGAAATGCCGGTTCGGGAGCGCGTTCACCCACTCTACCAGCAGCGGTTCGCCGGAGCATGTCTCCAATGTGGGACCAGGCGCCGAGGATCCGAAGCTCCAAAACCTTGTCGGCTGCAAATCGCGATGAACTTTGCTCGCGATGGCCTGGGCTGAAATGCGATAGAACGGGACGCTCGTCTTTGGATTTGTAGGGCTGGGCCGAAACCCCTGGCGCTTGGCGATTTTTGGAATCGGAAGCGGATCCACAAACTGCGCAAGAGTATTGACGTCAAGCGCCGCCGGCATGGTGGGCGCCTGGTGCGTCGCAGCATTGAGCCATCTTGTTTTTCCGGACGATAATGTTGCAGCTAAGAGGCCCGATCGTTGCAGAAAGTTTCGCCGTGTAATCGCCATGCAGCTTTTCGCCTACCGAGCATACAACAACGGCAAGGCAGTGAGAGTGCCTCACCTGCCTCGCCGTTATCTTTGATCGCTATTTCAGATTTGCTCGAAATAACTTTAATTTGAGGGTTCGCCGGTCTTTTCGTTGAGAAGGTACGGCGTAGTGCTTATGGTCTGGTTGAAGTCGAACAAAGAAGTGATCGAGTCTGCAACCGCATCAAACGAACCTGTCCCGATCCGTTGACCGCCCAGCCAATTATCTTCGATGAAGCGGATGACCGAGGTTTGATCGGTGACCGAGTGGTCCACAAAGTTATGCTGTGCCCAAGGTGAAATAACCATGAGCGGCTGCCGCGGGCCGTATCCGCAACGGCCCTGAGCGTGCGCGGTAGCTGGATTAAGGCCAGCCAGCGCATTGGCGCCGCTGCCGCAGTTCCCCGGTCCGCTGAGAGCATCGGCCGAGGTGTTTGAACCGTTCACGATCGTGCCGAGTTGATGATCGTACCAGCCATCCGAGTCGTCGTAGAGAACGATCAACGCCGTACTCGACCACTCCGGCATGCTTTGCAACGTGTTGGCGACTTTCACCACGAATTCCTGTTCATCCAGAGGATCGGAATTTCCCGGATGAGCATCCTGAATGGCGATGGCTTTGAGGAAACTTACCGCTGGGAAATTTCCGGCAGCCAGTGCGCTAAAGAAATCGTTGACGTCATAGCCGTGATTGGCGGCATCCGAGAAGCCGACGTTCTGCACCGATTTCGGGCGGGCATGCGTCGGGTTCGCAGTTGAAGCGTAGTACTGGAACGGTGTGTGGTGCGGAACGTAATCGCCCTGCGGCCCGGCAACAACAATAGACGAACTCGACGAGCGGTTGCAGCCGGTGGTCCCGTTTGAATTTACGATGTTCAGGTTAAATCCTCCGGCAAACCATCCCCAGGTGATTCCGGCTGCGTTGAGCAGATCGCCAATATTCTTGCTGCCCATCTGCGCCGTTTCTGAGCCGGAACATACGTCGCCGTAAGGATCAGGATCGCCGATTACCGAGTATCCCCCGTTGCCGTCACCAACGAATGCACCTGTACCTCCGGTGTAATTCACGACGCCGTTAGTCTGGCCCGAAATCAGATTGATCGCACCCACCGTGGAAGGACCAAAGTTGGTGCTATAAGAGTTGTCGCTCATCGCGAAGTGCTGGGCATAATTCCACAGGGCCGTAGCCGTATTGCCGTCGTAGTAGCCCATCACCAAACCGGTTGTCAGCACCGGTTGCTTGCCGTCCTGTCGCGGAGGAGGACCCGGGTACCCCGTGAATTCCGGGAACAAATCCATGGCGCCACCGTCGAAGGCTTGCTGCTCCGGCATGTAGTCGTGGCTCATATCTTGTGTGTAAGCCTGTGAGCGATCCAGCCGGAAGGGATTGGCCGCACCGGCTCCGTTGGCGGGATTCAGGTTAGGGTTATTGTTCAGAAGCGCGTAGCTTAACCCGTTAACCGTGGGTGTGTTGGGAAGCGCTGTGAAAGCCGGCTCTCCACTCGGATTGAGCGCGTTCGGATACGTTCCGAAATAATGGTCAAACGACTCATTTTCCCCGAAGATGATCACGATGTGTTTGATCGGCGTTGCGGTTTTCGCATCGGCGGCAGAAGCCATTGGCATTGCTAACGGACTGGCCACGAGGGCGGCAGCGAGACACCAAGACAACAGTTGACGCATAGATTTTTATCCTTTCCAGACTGGAGTGAAGGAATACCCCACCGGCTGAGACGAATGCTACGCAACGAAAGTTACAGGCGTATTAAAAGTGAATCGGCCCGGGACGGAATTTTCCAGTCAGCGCCCAGGCGGAATCTTGATCTGGCCTGGTTTTTAAGAGAATGCAAGGAAGAAGATTAAGAGGATGCAAAGAAAGAAGATGAGAGCATGCAAGAAAGAAGATATCTGTCGACAGGCAGCCCGGCGGCTTTTGTCCTCTGGCACGCCTTGAGCATCCATCCTATGACTGCGTTGCGCCGGAATAATCAGCCTCACGAAAAATTCATTCCGGGTGCGCTGCCGATGAATCTCCTGCCCTTGGTCGACGCGAGGTATGATCGAAACACAATGGCAGTCCTCAAGCTCATGCTGAACGAGTTTCCTTGGGACGAACGATACCGAGTGCACGATCTCGAACAGATACTCACGCCGGCGCTCGTGGTTTACCCGGAACTGATCGCCTCTAATATCGAGCGCACACTGGCGCTGCTGAGTGGCGACGCCGACCGCTGGCGCGTGCATATCAAGACAGCAAAGCTGGGATACACGGTCCACATGCTGATCGAACGTGGAGTTAGAAATTTCAAGTGCGCCACTACCCTGGAGCTCATAACCGCGTCCGATGCTGGCGCTGCGGATGTTCTTCTCGCATATCCCGTCATGGGCGCTAATGCGCGCCGTGTCCGTGAAATTGCGGATCAGTTCCCGAGGACAAAAATTTCCGTCCTCGCGGAGAACGACCAGCAAGTCGCACAATGGCGCGAAAGCCGAGTTGGCGTTTTTCTTGACATCAATCCCGGCATGAATCGAACGGGCATCGCTGTGTCGGAGCGCGACCGCGTCTGCAGCCTGATCCGCCAGGTTCAAAACGAAGCCTTAGAGTTCCGAGGGCTGCACTATTACGACGGCCAGTATGGAGGGCTCGCAGAGCCGCAACGCTCCGCGGCGGCACATGCAGGGTATGATCAGTTGCTCGAGCTTGTCCGCACATGTGAACAACAGGGCCTGAACATTCCCGAGTTGATCACAGCGGGCACGCCCACGTTCCCCGCCTCGCTCTCATACGCGGGTTTCACAAACCGGTTCATTCATCGCATTTCGCCGGGAACAATCGTTTACGGTGATGCCACGAGCCTGGCGCAGCTACCTGCTTTGTATGGCTACGCACCAGCTGCGCTGGTCTTGACTCGAGTAGTCAGCCACCCCCGGCATGGGATCATTACTTGCGATGCCGGACACAAGACCGTATCGGCCGATGCTGGAGTACCGACTTGTATTGTTGTCGGGCATTCCGGTATGAGCCCCCTTTCACCCAGCGAAGAGCACTTGCCGATTGAGGTAACGGAGGGATCGAGCGTGGCTGTAGGCGAATCGCTGTTTCTCCTGCCTCGCCACATCTGTCCAACGGTGAACAATTTCGACTCAGCCCTGTTGGCGCGCGATGGACGGATTACCATGGTGGAAAAAATTTCAGCGCGTGGCCGAGAAGGCCCTCTTCTGGGGCAGTTCGGCTATTTAGGCGGGAACTCCAGCCCGGCCGTTTCCCAGAGATCTTGAGGCTGCCATAGAGGCCAACCAGTCGACCCGGGTGGCCCGGGTTTTTTGGGGGGCCCAAGCATTTTCGATTTTGGAGCGATTTCGCCCTCACCCAAGCGGCTCGCACCCCGGAATTCGCTTCATCTTGTAATCCGAGGACGCACCATCGAATTGGGAGCGCACCACAAACTCTGGCTTGACTCAGGTTTTTCTCGATCTTGCCGATAAGAATCTTGAAGACCTATGAGCACCCCTGGCCGAGCCATTCCTGCCGAAAAGTCCATTGCCTGCCTCGCGCGTCAGCCGATCCTGACCAAAGACGAAAAAGTAGCAGGCTATGAGCTTTTGTTTCGCGAAACCCCGGAAGATCGGTTTACATCCAACGATGAGAATGCACCTTCACACATCATTGATACTCTCGATGTGCTGGGGTTGGACGTAGTGTGCGACGGGAGTGCCGCCTTCATTAATTCCACGCAGAACATGCTGCTGAATGAATCCCTCTTCTTATTGCCTCCGGAGAAGACAGTGGTGGAGATCCAGCCGGATATCCCGCCGGCCGAAGATGTCATCAAGGCGGCTCAACAACTCAGAAGCGCAGGTTACAGAATCGCCTTGGATAATTTTGTTCCGGATGACTCGAGACGGCCGCTTCTTCCCTACGTTGATTTCGTCAAAGTCGATATTCGCCGGTTTACACCGGAGCAACGCGTTGGAATGGTTCGAATCGCTGCCCAGCAAACTGGCACGCAGATTTCAATGCTGGCGCACAAGGTGGAAACGCGCGAACAGTTCCTGACTGTGTGCAAGGAAGGGTTCACTTTCTTCCAGGGATATTTCTTTCAGCGCCCAGAACAGATGCGGGCCCGGCACATCCCCGCGAATCAGGCTAGCCAGTTGCAACTCTTAAAAGCCGTATCGGCGCAGAAAGTCGATCTTGCGGCGATCGAGGATCTCATCAAGCACGACGCATCTTTGTGCTATCGTCTGCTACGCCACCTGAACTCCCCGCTTCTCGGTATTTCATCTCCTGTCCAATCGGTTCGCCATGGAATGACACTGCTGGGGGAGCATGAACTGATCCGGTGGATTCGCATGGCTACTACTCTGCTCATGGGACAGGAAAAGTGTTCCGACCTGATCTTGTCGTCGCTGGTGCGCGCACGTTTTTGTGAGCTTCTTGAACCCAAGCTCGCCCAGTTCAAATGCGACCTGTTTTTGATTGGGATGTTCTCGTTGATGGACTCGATTCTGGATGTTCCCATGGGCGTCGTAATGGAGGGTCTGGGCTTTGATCCCGCCACCAAAGAAGACCTGCTGGGCGCTAAGATCGGCAAGAAGACGCCTCTATCTCCACTTTTCCACCTGATGGTGGCACGCGAAGAGGGAGATTGGGAGGAAGTAACGGCCCAAGCCAAGCAGCTTAATTTGTCCCTACCTTTTGTAAACCGGTCCTATAACGAAGCAATGCAATGGGGACATCAAATGACCTCCGCGGTCAGTCCCAGCCGCTGAAAGAAGTCGTGGCGAGCGCGTAGCACTCGGAACGCGTGGGAACAAGCGTTACGGAGTTACGGATATCTCTGGGGGCTGGCATCAGCTTTAGCCTGCGCGGTTGGACACTACCACGGTTGAGGCTGCCCCACCCATCGTAGTTTCGATGGGTGGAAGGCAATGGCCTCGACCTGATTTCGGTAGCACGCTCGGCACTTAGGGTGGGGCAGCCGCTTCGGCGGAGATGCGCGCAAACGAAGAGTCGGGCCAGCCTCCGATCCCGTGCTTTTCTGAACTCCGGGACCGGTGCGCCTTGCTTCCGGAGGCGGTTTCGGGTACAAAACAGCGCATGGCGAAACGCGTAGTGCGCCCCTTTCGTTTCCTGCTGGTGGTTTTCTCCTTTTCTGTTTTTTCTTTTATCACTTTCGCAATTCCCGGCTTTGCGCAAAACGGAGACGGGGGTCAAAGCGGCCCTCCGCAAGCTGGATCTGCCCAGATTCCTGCGCCGCAGGAAGTTGAGCCTGGAGCTTCGACTGAGACGAAGCCTGATTACTCCAAAGAAGGGTATGTCATTGAGCAGATACGCTCGCTCTATCGTTTCGAAAATGATGGCACCGGCCGCAGGCAGAATTTGTTCCGGGTGCGGGTGCAGAGTGAGGCTGGAGTGCAGCACTGGGGACAGCTGCGGTTTGGCTATAACTCGGCCAACGAAAAGATGGACATCAGTTATGTGCGGGTGCTGAAGGCGGATGGCTCGGTGGTAACGGCGGGGCCGGAAGCGGTGCAGGACGTTAGCAGCCCGGTACAGCAACTGGCTCCGGTGTACACGGATTACCGGGAAAAGCATGTAAGCGTGCCGGGATTGCGTCCCGGGGATATGTTGGAGTGCGAATCGATAACTATGATAAACACCCCGCTTGCGCCAGGACAATTTTGGACGCAATACGACTTTGATCGTACGGGCATTGTCCTGGATGAGCAGTTCGAGATCGACATTCCGGCGGGACGCGCGGTCAAGACGAAGAACAAGGCGGGACTTGATCCCAGGATTACTGAGGAGAAAGGTAGAAAGACTTACCGCTGGACCAGTTCTCATTTGGAGCGGGAAGACGAGGCGACAGATAAAGACAAAGACAGCCAGAAGAAAAAGAAGAAGACGGATGAGGCGGCCGATGTGCAGTTGACCACCTTCGGCAGTTGGCAAGAGGTGGGGCAGTGGTACGCGGGACTGGAGAAGGAGCGGCGAGTGCCATCGAAAGAGGTACGGGCCGAGAGCCAGGAGTTGACCAAGGGGCTTACGACGGATATCGACAAGGCAGAAGCGCTTTATGACTATGTGGCGACGAATTTCCGCTATGTAAGCCTGTCGCTAGGGACAGGACGCTACCAGCCGCAGGCGGCGGCCGACACGCTGCACAACCAATATGGGGATTGCAAGGACAAGAATACGCTGCTGGCGGCGTTGCTGGAGGCGCAAGGCCTGCACTCTTCGACGGTATTAATTCATACGTCACGCAAGCTTGATCCGGATATGCCGTCGCCTTTGCAGTTCAATCACGTGATCACGATGTTGCCGCTGGGTAAGGAAGAAATCTGGATGGATACGACGACGGAGGTTGCGCCCTTCCGGTTGCTCTCTTACCAGATAAGGAAAAAACAGGCGTTGGTAATTCCTCCGGGAGGCGTGGCCCATCTGGAGGAGACGCCGGCCGATCCGCCGATGGGCGACCTGGAGGCACTAGAGATCAACGGGAAGGTGGACGAGAGCGGCAAACTCGAGGCTCGAGTTACGTACACTTTCCGAGGAGACAGCGAGTTGTCGTTTCGAACTTTATTCCGCAGGATGGCGACGGGTAAGTGGCAAATGATGGTGGAGGCTGTGAACAAGGCGCTGGGCGGAGATGTGAGTGAAGTGAAGGTAAGCGACCCGGCGGCCACTCGGGAAGCGTTTGTGGTGGCGTACACGGTGAGCAAGGCGAATTTTGTGGACTGGTCGAAGAAAGAATTGGACGTAAGATTGCCGCTTTCGGACATTGCGCTGGCGAAGATCGGATCCCATGTGGGCGAAGACGAGTCCGAGGATGCGGAGCCGTTCAAGCTGGGTGTGCCGAATCAGCAAACTTACAAACTGAAACTCGAACTGGCGGCGCGGTATACGGCGACGGCGCCGGTGTCGGTCAGCGTCGAGCGGGATTACGGCGGATATAAATCGAGCTATGCGATGGAGGGGAATGTTCTTACCGCGGAACGCAAGCTGGACCTTCGCAAGGGGGAGTTGCCGCCGGCGCGGGCGGACGACTACAGGGCTTTCCGGCGGTCGGTGGTGGCGGACAGCGGGCAATTCCTGACGATTGAGAGCACGGCGGCGGGTGCGGAAACGATACCTTCCGGCATGAAAACGGAAGAATTGATCAGAAGCGCAAGTGAAGCGCGTAAGAAAGGAAATTACACCCTGGCGATCAACCTGCTAAACCGCGCGGTGGAGGCGGATGCCAAAAGCAGACGGGCATGGGATCTGCTGGGGTTGGCTTACTTCGACGACGGGCAGGACGGGTTGGCGATGAACGCGTTCCGCAAGCAGACGGAAGTGAATCCCTACGATTCGAGCGCGTACAACAATTTGGGGCGGGTTTATCTGCGGCAGCGGAAGTATGACGATGCGGAGAAATGGTTTAACAGGCAGATAGAAGTGCAGCCGCTGGATAAGTACGCGCATGAGAATTTGGGCATCGCGTACATGGAGGAGCACAAATATCAGGAGGCGCTGCCGGAACTGGAGGAAGCGGCGGGGATCACGCCAAATAATGCCGAGGCGCAGGTGCGGCTGGGCGACGCTTATTTGTACGTCGGCCAGGATGAGAAAGCGATGGCGGCCTTTGACAAGGCAGTGAAAATATCGGCCAAGCCGCAAGTCTGGAACAGCGTTGCATACAGGCTGGCACTGAAGGGAGCGCATCTGGACGTGGCGCGACGGTATGCCGAATCGGCAGTGGCGTCGATATCGGCGCAGCTGCGCAATGTAACCCTGGATCAATTGCGACAGAGCGATGTGCAGTTGACGGCTTCGCTGGCGAGTTATTGGGACACGTTGGGATGGGTGGCGTTCGCGGAGGGAAATTTGGATGCGGCGAAGAAATATGTTTCGGCGGCCTGGGAATTGGGGCAGGACGGAGAAACAGGCGACCACATGGGACAGATCTGCGAGAAGCAGGGAGATAAACAAGGAGCCATTCGAGCCTACGCGACAGCTCTAAGCACGCGCCGGCCAGCATCGGAAACGCGCGGCCGTCTGGCAGCCCTGGCGGGTGGCGACGATAAGGTGGACGCCCTGGTGGCGAAACATAAAGACGAGTGGGCACAGAAGCGCACGGTGAAGTTTAAGAGCGTAGCCAAGCGCGAAGGGCATGGCGACTTTTTTGTGCTGTTCGGGGGCACGGGCGAAGGCGAAGTAAAGATTGAGGATGTAAAGTTTGTGAGTGGAAGCGACGGAATGAAAAAGGTTGCGGATGCTCTGGGAAAGGCGCAATTCGCGCAGAAGGCGCCGGATGAAACTCCGATCAAGATTATTCGACGGGGGAAGGTGACTTGCGATGCAGGCGGGGAGTGCATATTAATGATGGATTTGCCGGCGGATGTGAGGTCGGTGGATTGAGGGGCTGGCTGGCCAAGCTTTCGCCTGTGCGCTTGGACAATACGATGGTTGAGGCTGGGCAGTCGCTTCGGTGGAGATGCAGGCAAGAGGAAAAGCTGGGCCAGCCCCGTCTAAGAACTCAGTTTGCCGGCTCAGAATCCTGTGTTCCATCCGACCACCGCGGTACCGGGACCGGAAGAATACTCATGCGGTTCACGTTGTCGTCGCCAGCGAAGATTGGCGATCCCGGCAGGTTTGCGCCCCATTGCGGCCCCTCACCAAGCGGCTCAAAGAACATGACGTGTGGATGAAAGTGCGGGTGGTCATCGGTCAAATATCCGTCCTTGGACATCATGAAGCCCATCGCACCCGGCTCCAGCGCTGGCATCTTCTTCGCGTCGAATGCGGCTTTCGCCTGGGATGCCATCTGCGCCTGCGACTGGCCAGCTAACACCATCTTCGCCCAGACAATCGCAACCGGCAGGACAGAACGCACCGCAGCGGGATTGAAGCAGATTGGCGCCCGGATCTTGGGATTCCAGAATTCCGGAAAGTCGACCGCGGCATTCCACGATCGCTCCACCAAACAAGTCCATCCATTTGCGCCTTTCACCCCAACGTCGAATCCCCCAGATCCGAGAAGCAACACCTCTGCACCCTCCGAGATCGATTTCGGCGCCGCGCTCCGAGCCAAGGCTATTTCTGCACTTTGATCCATCATGTATTGAGCCAGCGGAGCCATAGTGGGATAGCGCTCCTTCAAGGTCTGGCCGTGCACTGCTGTTCCCCCGATCAGCACGAGCGAAAGAATGCCGCACAGGATCGGTCTCAGCATGTCTGGTTTCATGACATCTCCTCCAGAAGCGCGATTAGCAAATCTCTGATAGATCGGTCCAGACGGAGCTGGATGCTCGCCGTTGACGTTCCCGTCTCTCCACACACAGGTGCGCTCTCGTGGATGCGGCGCGGAAAGGAAACTAGCAAGCGGCGTGATAATACCATCGAGTTCGACCGTCGCGCACGTGCAAGAATTTGGGGGCTGGCTGTAGATCAACAAGACGTTGTATCCATCGAAACTGGACCGATCACATTCATTTCTGGCGCTGAGGCATGCAAAAGACGGCGCGATAAGTCACGCGTGGTCGGGATTGATCATCACAATCTGGCGGTTCAGCGCGTCGTACTGGTATTGCGTACTGTTCTGGCGGGCGTCAGTTGGCCGGGGTATGGCGGAGAGAGTGGGATTCGAACCCGCCAGCGAACCTAAAACGAAGGACTTAACTGAGCACGGTCAGCAACGCTAGTTCTTGCAAGTGCGTGTAAAACCAAAACTTGATCTTAACTGATTTGAGATCTTGCAAACCGGCCAGCGGTTCGTATCGGTACGCCGTTTGTGTGGCCCTCGGTTCCTGACAAGTTGGCGGCGACATTCGAATTGATGTTGAAGTTTTGTTTTTGATTTTTATTATTGATGAACTGTTGGAAGTGACTCAGCACTTCCTTAGCTACGGGGCCGGGCGTCTGATTGCGATGGACTTGAATGCTCTGGTAGTCGCCGCGATTGCAGTTTCCACCGGGAGCCGCTCCATTGATGATGCGCCCACAAATCCAACTGCGGCACACCGCGCAAGAACATAGGCAGCATTTTCGGGAGTTGCAATCGGCCCACCGTGGCACAGCAGTATCACGTCTGACTTGAGCCTCTTGGCGGCATCACCGATTTGCTGGACGACGGCAGGCGCTTTTTCAAGACTCAAAGCATCATTCTCGGCAAGGCCGATAGTCCCTCCCACGGTCAATCCGAGATGCGCAATAATCGCATCTGCACCAACGCTTGCCATAGCCATTGCCTCGTCTGGATTGAATACGTAGACGACCGTGAAGAATCCGCGCTCATGCGCGAGGCGGATCATCTCAACCTCTTTCCCAAACCCCATCGCAGTGCGCTCGAGCTCCATGCGAAAGCGACCATCGATAAGTCCGACTGTCGGGAAGTTGTTGATACCAGAGAAACCCAACGTGTCTAACTCCGCCAGGAGATGTTCCATGCGACGCATGGGATCGGTGCCCATGACGCCTGCGATGACAGGCACATTGCGCACTACCGGCAGGACCTCGCGTTCGCCCATCTCCTTAACGATCGCGTTGGCATCTCCGTAGGCGAGTAGGCCGGCTAAACTCCCGTGACCGGCCATGCGAAACCTTCCGGAGTTGTAGATGATGATGAGATCGGCCCCGCCTTCTTCGGCGAACTTGGCGGAGATGCCAGTTCCTGCACCGGCGCCCACGATCGGGCGTCCATTGGCGATCTGGCTGCGTAACTGGTGCAACACCTCTTCACGAGTAAATTTCATTGCATCCATTTAACTCACGACCTGGAATTAGCGACCGGTTGCGAAACCCGCGCGCTCAGCAACTCAAGCAGTTCCTGCGCGGCACGCTCGGCAAAAGCTGCATCGTTAATGTTGGCGTCTAGCTCGATCACGGGAATGTCGCTGCGCAGGTGCTCTTTCAAGCTATTGAATAAGGATTGGTCGGATTCCGGCCACCAGAACTCGCGTCCGGCGCTGTCGAGCTGGGATACGCCGCCTAATGGAATTAGCACCCGGACTGGCCCGGTACTCTGATTGATTTTCCCAGCGAGAATACGTCCCAGCTCGCGATTCTCCCCGACATCGGTCCGCATCAGGGTTACGTTCGGATTCCAGCGAAATAATTTCCGCCCGGCATATTTCGACGGCACAGTCTCCGGCGCTGCGAAATTGACCATGTCCAGGCAGCCGGGCGCTACTACCTGGGGAATACCGGCGAAAGCGGCAGCCTCAAGCCTCTTCGGGCCGGCTGAAAAAACGCCACCGCAAAGCTGATCTGCCCATTCGGTCGTCGTGATATCGAGTACACCGTCGACGTAGCCGTCGGCAATGAGGCTCTCCATCGTCATGCCGCCTGCGCCG
The DNA here is from genome assembly GCA_036490235.1 of Candidatus Sulfotelmatobacter sp. GTDB lineage: Bacteria > Acidobacteriota > Terriglobia > Terriglobales > Acidobacteriaceae > Sulfotelmatobacter. The sequence goes on from DASXEG010000132.1 coordinate 19,689, forward strand.
GTCGCGTGAAATACCAGTACCTCGAAGCCAGCGGCCTCCAACACGCGGCGGGCCTGGTCGACGCAGGGCGTTGTATTCCCGAACATACTCGCGGCTATGAGCGACCGCTCTTGCTGTGGTGGCACTTCGGTCTCGACCATTCCAATCACCGCGCCCGCGGCATTGGCGAGGATCTGGGTTGAGATTCTGTTCAACCCAGCGATATCGACGACCGAGTACATCATCGTGATGTCCTTGACGCCAACGTAGGGCCGAGTGTCACCTGATGCGACGGTCGAGACCATTACTTTTGGTACGCCCATCGGGAGTGCACGCATCGCACTCGATGCAATCACTGTGCCGGCGCTGCCACCAATACCGATAACGGCGTTGAAGCGCTGTGCAGCGTAAAGTTTGGCGGCCACCACCGCCGCACCCCGAGTCATGACGTCCATCGCATTCGCTTTATCAGCTCTGCGACGGAGGTCGTCCAGCTCGACACCTCCTTCTTGCGCTACCTCGATAGACTTGACATCTGTTCGGTGCTTCGAATCTCCCAAGACTCCAATGTCGATGACAAGACTGTGATGGCCTCGTGCGTGAAGGATCCGTTCGATGAATTGTGCCTCGGCACCCTTCGTATCCAGCGCTGCGATAATGGCGATCGTTTTCGGTTGCATTGTATTGCTCACATTCTCACCTGAGTGCGCGATTTCTTACTCGTCCGTAGAGGTGAGGTAAGTCGCAACGGCCTTGATCTCCTTATCGCCGAGCCCTACTGCCTTGTCTTTCATAAGACCATTTACGAGCACATCGATAATCTTCGTGGGAGGCAGCTGAGTCAGCGTTTCCTTGGGAGGCGCACCTGATTGCTTATTGCTGTGGCACATCGCGCACCGCTGTTTGTAGACTGATCTGCCCGTTTCCAGAACCGCCTTGTCGATGGTCGGCGCTTGTATGGGGGCGGCTGCAAGTTGAGTTACGAACTGCCCCGTGAAGTCAGGAGGAGCAGTGAGTTCCTTGACTTCAATATCTTTGAATTGGACACCCATCGGCGGCCCTGCATGAATCTGTAGGGCAAAAGAACCTTCACTAGGTCGGCGGTCGAAATCGTCGTCTAGTACGTCTGTGGCGAGGAAGCCGTTGACCGCATGGATGCAGCGATTTCCATAAGCTATGACCACATAATCGTTCCAAGCTGGATACGGTTTCACTGTGGCATAAATAGTTTCGGGCGGGTTCACAATGCCGAACACTCTACGTTCAATTTTTCCATTGCGATTAAAGACATCGCTCTTCTCCCCCAAGAAGGCCAAGACGCCACGTGCACTCTCATCCGATAGCATCGCGAACCCCTCCTTCGCATCGCGGGTCGCAACGTTCGCCTGGTACCCAGGAACCGAAACGTTGTGCTCAGGATCAAGCCGGCTGCGATATTGCATGCTGACATTCCCCGATGTCGTGAGAAATCGGTACTTGAAATGAAGTTCAAAGTCGCGATAGGTACCGTCGTGAATCAGCGATATGTCCTTGGTATTGGTCTCCGAGGTGCGGCCAGTGATTGCACTGTCGCGCACAGACCAGAGCGTGGAATCGCCGCGCCAATGGTTCAGCGTCTTGCCATCGAATAGCGGCTTGAACTTCGCTTTGGCCTCTGCCGGGCGCAGACCAAATGCCTGAACGCGATCGGTGCCGACGAAAACAGCGCCGTTCACGACGGCCGGTTCGTTATATTTGCCGCTGGGCGATAGCACCCCAGGCGGGCTCTTCCACAAGAGCTTCAAGTTCATGGCGTCGAAGGCATAGAGAATTGGCTGCGGAGCGTGGATCCCATATAACGTGGTTTGTTCTGGGGCATTCATGTCGAGTACCCACACAATCGCGTCCTTCCCACCGAGGCTGCTCGTCGCGATCGGTGACCCCGGGTTGTGGAAGGTCTGGGTCTGCTCCAATTGATCGATGTGCAAATACGCCGGCTGGCCCGGCGAAGTGACGATCTTGAGTTTTGCAAGGCCGGGTGGCGTACTGACCTGGAAGTCATCTCCTCGCTTCTTACTTCCTGTAATGTAGACATAGTCGTCGCCGGTCGGAGTGCGGAAGTATGCCAGGGTCGTACGACTTCGTGCCTGATTCAAGATGGCGTGCTCATCCGTGTACGGCCCAAATACATTGATGGGACCACGCTTGCCAAATTGGGGTTGATTTTCCGGTGAGAGAAGTGACAGGTCGCTTGAGGAGTCGTCACTGCACGGGTGGCGCTTGATCACACCTCCCGGCATGCGAGTGCGATCCAATAAGTAAGCGTTTCCCTGTTTTGCGCCGCCAAGCGCCAACAAGTGAGGCGTGGAAGTCTTGCTTGGCTCGAGATCGATGACGACCGTCCCGCTGCTACCCAAGTCAATGTCATTCGCCGCGACCAGGCAGTAGTTGAAAGGCGTGTAGGTCCCCAGCAGTTCAAAACCCGCTACGGGATCATCTTTCAACTGCAATATCGATTGTCCCCAGCTATGAGCCGACTCGGGGAAAACACCCGGGATCCCCGCGTGTCTCTGCCACTGCGTGTAGCTGGCGCCAGTCGCAATGTAGACATTCCCTTGCAGGTCGACCGCCGGGCCTCCCGAAGCCCACATGCCGCCTTGGATTTCACTGGTGATCGGCGTTGTCGAGAACGCTGTCGCCACCCTTGCGCGATTCGTGTCCACGGCGACGAGCCAGCCGCTCGAGTTATCCAGGCCGAAGCTCACATAGAGGCGCGCTCCGTCGAGGCTTAGGTTGAGCGCACCACGTTGTGTATGTCCGTCTTTCTCAGAAAACTGCGTGGTGCCGTTGCGGTTGATACCGGGCGCGTTTAGCGCCTCGTGATCAAGCTCCACGGGCCATCCGGGAAGTTCATCGCCGCTTCGGATGTCGATGGCATGCACCTGCCATTGCCCCTCACCGCCGCAGTTGGTTACATAAATTCGCTCTTTCTTCAGGTCGATAATTGGGGTGCTGAGATTTCCCGCCTCGCCCGCATCACACGGCTTGTCGGTCAGCCGTCTGCGCCACAAAATCGTGCCTGGCGCTGTCGTACCGGACTTAAAGGCGCTTATCGAGTAGATAAATCCGGTACTGGTAACTACAAAGAGGGCAGGAAAGGTATGGCCTCGATAGGGACCGGCCGAAATTTCAACTTTGTCGACATAAAGTGGAGAAGCGAAAAGACGCGGGGGGATACCTTCGAAATAGTCAAGCGTCGGTGTTTGCCAAAGTAGACCGAAAGAAGGGCCCCGTACAGCTTTAGGCGTCAGCACTACCTCGTGATCGTCCCACCCAGTGCGCTGAGAATTGTAGTGATAGGTTAGCTTGTCAACGCCCGCCAATCTTCCCGGCAGAAATGCACTTACGATGAGGGTCAAAGCCCATAGCCATTTCGGTGCATTGGTGCCACCACTCATTCTGCTTACTCTCCGATCGTTTTTCGCGTGGCCGATGAAAAACTGATTGCCAGCACAGCATTCTCTGTTCCGATATTCTTGGCGTTGTGGCGGATCCCCGCCGGAATACTCACGGTATCGCCTTCGTTCATCTCCACGGACTTATCGCCCACGGTCTGAAGAATGCGGCCTTTGATGACGTGCAACACTTCGTCGCAGTTCGGGTGAAAGTGGCGCGGGTTTTCTAGACCCGGTTTGATAACGGCCTCACCGACCGTCATCGTGTCGGAGTTCTTGAGCTCACGAGATACGTACCAGGTAAGTTGTCCCCAAGGATATTGGATGACTTGATTATTCGCGGCTGGACTGACAATAGCCGTGTCAATCGTCTTTTTCGGACGAGCGGTGGCTTCTAGTTCAGCTTTTAGTTCCTGATTGACAAGTTTCTGAGCGGCGTCGGCGGGTGCCGTGGTCGTGACGCCATCTTTCGGGACTTCGATCTTTGCCGTCCAAAAGATGGCATTGAGCACGAGCTTGCGGAGCGGCGGGTTATCGAGCCCGGCGAGGTAGTGCAGGCCAGTAAATGTGAATGCCCGTCCTCGGTCGTCACGCTCGAATGTCCAAGCCACAACACGGTCTTCTGCTTTATCGATCACGATGGGCTTGTCATCGCGGAATTGAGGGTGAAGCTTCCCAGTGAGAATCGGAGTTATCTTCTTGCCGTCCTCAAAGCGGATCGTCGGATAGAACTCGTCGGGTAGGAGGAACTGGCCGACGCCGTTGCCGATCGGGTGATCGGCAGGAGTAAAGAGAACCGGTTCGTCCGTCCGGTCGAACATGCCATAGCGAGCGCCGCCCAACCAACGCTCCAAATGGAGGGTCTTGTCATCCGCAGGCACCGTTGACGCTTGATGAAATGCAACAACGCCAACTCCAGCTTTCATCAGCTTTTCAAATTGAGCCCGGTGTGCGACGTTGAGGAGCGGGTGTGATTCCAGGCCATCAAAGCAAAATACGATGGTAGATGCGCCATCGAGCGCCGATGCCTCCGATGGCCACCCGTCGGGATAGGCCACAACTCTTACATCATGGGCGTCTGGGGAGGCGTCCAGGAGTTCTTTTAGAACGGCGACGCAGTTAGGGAGGTCATGCTGGCCGATGCCACCATGGATTTTCGCTCCTCCTATCAGCACGATCTCCTTTGCTGGCTCGACGCCCCACGCAACACCGCAAATGAAGACCAGGGTAAGCGAAACGGACAACGTCACCAATAAAAGCGATGACCGGAACATTTGTGTTTCTGGCATTGCTCCTCCGAATACTGTGCACACACAACGCAGAGCTTGCGGGCGGTTGCTCTTGCTCACCACGTTGTGGCCGTCATAACAGTGCATCCGAGTCAGATTTATTCTTCGGGCTGGATAGTTAACATCTGGTTTGGCACGTTGTCAAGAAGAAATATAATCGATTCTATTTTTGGAGTTAATCATCGGAAATGAACCGGAAAAGATTGCTTTCCAGCCGGGCACAAAAGGCAGAAAACCCCAGCACAATAGGGGTAATAACTTATCGCACGCCTCAAAATCCATCGTCTACCTGAGTGGCAGGATAAATGAAACGATTATTTTATTCTTGACAAGCGAGCGCGAAGCGCGTATTGGGATGCATACCAGTTTGGTGTGCGGTTCGGAACGTACCTGCTCGGGAAGGGTACTTAAACAGCTGAAGAGCAAGCCAGCAGTTGAAGCAGCAAGTTGATGCGCAGGTCGAAACACGGGCGATTCGGTTTCGTCGCACCGAGGGGGCTATTTATGCAAAAAGCAAAGTCGAAGTTTCTCACTTCCATGCGGAGTGGACTCATTTCGTTGGTCTGCGTTTTTGTTTCGATATCAATGTGGCCTCAGTCTTCCACAACATCACTTAACGGAACGATTGAAGATTCATCGGGCGCAGTCGTGGCTGGGGCATCTCTTTCCATTAGCAACAATAGCAATGGGTTTCAGGCCGCCACACATTCCGACGGCAAGGGGCAATACGAATTCGCTCAACTTGCACCCGGCACATACACAGTTACGGTCAAGGCTACGGGTCTGGGTACGCAGGTCAAAGTTGCTGAATTACTAGTGAACCAGCCCGCGACGATTGTGTTTACCTTGTCGGTAAAAGCGATGACGGAGACGGTGGATGTTTCCGCAGCCACGCAAACTTTGAATACCACGGACGCGACCATTGGCAACGCCGTGAGCGGCGGCACGATTGAGGCCCTTCCCATGGAAGGACGCAATGTGGCGGATCTTCTGAGTCTTCAGCCCGGCGTGTTGTATTTGGGCCGGCAAGTTAACCAGGCGGTGGATAGCCGGAGCGGCGCGGTCGCCGGCGCACGGTCGGATCAGTCCAACATAACCCTGGACGGCGTCGACGACAACGATCAGGAAAACGGCTTCGCCTTCACATCCGTACTTCGTTCCACCCTCGATTCCGTTGAAGAGTTTCGAGTGACCACTACCAATTCGAACTCGGATTCGGGTAGAAGTTCCGGCGGGCAGATTTCAATTATTACGAAGAGCGGTACAAATCAATTCCACGGCAGTCTCTATGAGTACAACCGCAACACAGCTACTGCCGCGAACGACTGGTTTAATAAGCAAGCTGAATTGTCGTCGGGTTTGCCCAACAAGCCGGGAGAACTAATCCGCAATACGTTCGGAGCTGCAATTGGCGGCCCGATAAAAAAAGATCGTTTGTTTTTCTTCCTCAACTTTGAGCAGCAGCGCACTGCGGAAAACAAACAGGAGACGCAAACCGTACCGACGAATTCCCTTCGCGCGGGTAACGTAAAGTATTTCAACGCGGGTGGCAGTCTTGTCACTCTCACCCCCACGCAAATCGCCTCAATGGGTCCGAGCTGCGCTACGTGCGCAATCGGCCCGGGCGTCGATCCAAATTCGCTCACGCTTTTCAATCAGTATCCGCAGAGCAATGGTCTAGTTCTTGGAGATGGCGGCCTGAACACAGCGTCTTATACCTGGTCGGCTCCCAATCCAATCAAGCTCACCACGTACATTGCCAAGATCGACTATTCCACAGGCAAGCACCACCTCTTCGTCCGCGGGAATCTTCAGGGCGATTCCACCGAGGGGCCGCCGCAATTTCCGGGCGAACCCCCGAGCTATAACCTTACGAATAACACCAAAGGGATCGCAGCGAATGACTCCTGGATGATCAGAAGCAATCTCATCAACTCATTCCGCTACGGCTACATACGGCAGGGAATTGGGAATCGCGGGGCGGGCGACGGCGCATACGTCGATTTTGGCGGATTGAGTTCGATAAATGCGGAGAACCGCACCACCCTTCAGACCGTACCCGTCCACAATTTCGTTGACGATGTTACCTGGGTGAAACGTGAGCACACCCTGCAATTCGGCGTAAATTACAGACTGATTCACAACCTCACCGCGACGGACAATACATCCTGGAATTCCGCGGTCGGTAGCTACGGTTTTTTCCCTCTTTCCGGCATCGCGAATACAGGGCAGAACTATGATCCCGGCACGTACGGCTTTCCGGCCGTGGGTCCGTCGTTCACGAACTCGTATAACAATGCAATCATCGCTGCGACCGGATTGATCAGCGGCATTTACTCGTCAGCCAACTACTCCGTCTCGCCGAACGGGCTGGAAGGGAACCTCCTGAACCAGGGAACAATAATCGGCCGAGACTTCAAGACAAATGAATTTGAGTATTATCTGCAGGACCAATGGAGAGCTCGGCCTAACCTGACTATTACCTTTGGATTGCATCACACCCTGTTGCAGACTCCCTATGAAGTACACGGCCAGCAAGTGCAGTCGGTGACCGACCTGCAAAACTGGTTTCAGACCCGTACCCAATTTGCTTTATTAGGCGTACCTGACCAGCCGAACATATCGTATGCGCCGTCCGGCCAGGCTCGCGGACTGAAGGGCTATTGGGCAATGGACCCTTACAACATCGCGCCCCGATTGGGTGTGGCATATTCGCCTTCCGCGGAACATGGAATCCTTCATACCCTCTTCGGAAGCGGGCACGAGAGTTCAATTCGGGCTGGAGTCGGAGTGTACTACGACCACTTCGGGCAAGGAATCGTAAACTCGTTCTCGCAATATGGGTCATTCAGCCTTTCCGCAACTACGACGAGCGCACCCTTGCAGGAAGGCGTCAGCTTTGCCAACGATCCCCGCTTTACCGGAATCCATAATGTTCCGCCTCCGGTTGGACCGTCGCCTGCCCCCCCAGTGGTTGACTACCCAACTCAGCCGCTAACAGGTGTGCACAATCAAAACGCGATCGGAGTCGATAACCACGTCACAACTCCTTATTCCTTTGCCTTCAATACATCGATTGAGAGGCAACTGAAAGGAGGCTTCACTCTCGACGTCGCATATGTTGGCCGTCTCGGGCGGCACCTGATGCAGGAATACGACTGGGGAGAGCCGCTCGATTTAGTCGATCCCGCCTCCGGCATGGATTACTACGCCGCCGCGACGGAACTCTCAAAGAGCGTGTATGCCGGGGCCACGAATGTTGCGGCCATCCCTTATTTTGAACATGAATGGCCTGCTGCCGCTGGGGGCGGTTTGACCGCGACCCAAAATATCTACAACATGTGGAAGACGCTTCCCGGGAATGAAACGTTCGACATTTGGAATCTGGATATACTTTGCACCCCCGCATGCAGCGGTAATCCTCCACAAACGCAACGGTATTTTGCGCCTCAATATGGATCGCTGGTCATTTGGGATTCCAACGGATACAGCAGTTACAACGCGGGCCAGATCCAGTTGCGCCACCCAATGACAAAGGGACTCCAGCTCGACTTCAGCTACACGCTCAGCAAATCGCTCGACCTTGGATCGGATACTGAGCGTACATGTGAGTACTGCAATGGCGGAGTTGCCAGCCCGATTATCAGCACTTGGCACCCGCGGGATAACTACGCGGTATCTGACTTTGACACGAGGCACATGTTGAATGGGGAAGGAGTGTATTCACTGCCCTTCGGCCGGGGCCGGCCATTTCTTCAGCATGGCGGGATCAGCGAAGCCATCCTGGGTGGATGGCAACTGACGGGCTTAGCCCGCTGGACGAGTGGACTGCCATTTGGGATCGATAACAGTTCGAACTGGTCAACCAACTGGACCCAGGTGAGCTGGATGGTGCAAACGGCTCCCGTGCAAACCGGCAAGCATATTGGCAGCGCCGGCGTTCCGCAGGCTTTCACAAATCCGACTGCGCTGGAACAAGGCTATATAACGGGTTCTCCCGTGCGCAATGCATATCCTGGAGAAGCCGGACAACGGAACAGATACCGCGGAGATGGTTACTTCGGGATTGACACGGGACTCTCAAAAACTTGGTCGATTCGCGAACGACATACTGTGAAATTCGCGTGGGAGGTTTTCAATGTAACCAATTCCGCGCGCTTCGATGTCTACTCCATGAACAGAGATGTGACGTCCGGTGGATTCGGGAACTACGGCGCGATGCTTACAGCTCCCCGCGTCCAGCAATTCTCGCTTCGCTACGGCTTCTAGCGGTGCCTCAGTTCCACTTATAAGGTGCCTTGGGCGGCAGCCCAAGGCACTCTTTGCACAGGAGACTCCTATGCTCTCGTTCTTAAATGGATCGATCAGTGCGTCCAAACCAAAGCAAACCGAGGCGTCAACCATCTTGATGAGCAAACTGGCCATAGGTCTGCTTCTGCTTTTTTCAACGGCTGCATCTGCGCAGACTCCGGCCAACGACTACCTGGATGCCATGGGGCTGGCCAAGTTAAAGAACTATACCAGCCATCGAATATCGAGTGGCAACCGTTACGCCAACAGCAACGACGACGACAAACGCATTATGCCGGGCGAGACGTTGGAGGTGGCCAATATCACCGGAGCCGGCATGATCACACACATCTGGGTGACCGTGACGCAGAATGAGTACGGCTGGCCGCGTCTGCTGCGCATCCGGGTCTACTACGATGGCAGCAAAACCCCGAGTGTCGATGCGCCTGTGGGGGATTTCTTTGCAGTTGGACATGGTGCCGAGCGCGAAGTGAACTCTATGATGGTGCGAGACAGTTCATTTGGCCGTGCACGCAACAGCTATTGGCCGATGCCGTTCAGAAAGTCCTGCCGCGTCACAGTGACGAATGAGGGCCATCGGTATGTGCCCGATTTCTTCTGGCATATCGACTATCGAAAGTATGTCTCATTGCCCACGGATATTGGGTATTTTCACGCCTATTATCGCCAGGAAAGACCGGCCCACAAAGGACAGAACTATGCCTTTCTCGATACCAAGGGCACCGGGCATTATGTGGGAACGGTTCTAAATGTCCTTCTGACCCAGATATCCTGGTTCGGGGAGGGCGACGATCTTTTCTACATTGATGGAGCATCGCTGGCAGATATTTATGGTACCGGTACCGAAGATTACTTCAATAGCGCGTGGGACCTGCGTGTTGACAACGGGCTTTGGACGGGAGCGCCGATCGTGGAAGGAGAGTTGCCCGGGTCGCGGATCTCCGCGTACAGGTGGCATGTTCCCGACCCGGTTGCGTTCACGCGATCGATCTGGGCGGGGATTGAGCACAAAGGATGGACTGCCAATCCGGACGGTTCGGTGCGCGCCGGATTCGAGGACCGGCCAGATTATTTCTCCAGTGTCGCTTTCTGGTACCAGCAGGGCGTGAATAAAGGACTGCCTGAACCGCCTTTTGGGGATGACCGCCTTCCATTTGGAAATGCTACACAGATTCCGATCGAGAACTCGATTGCGGATGTTACGACCGAGCAGGGACACGCTTCGGTTCTAAAGGACGTGGACTGGGCGAAAGATATTCTGTTTTTCAAAGCCTCTGGCGTCGGGTCAAAGATGACTGTACCGATCGACGTGGGAGAGGCCGGACTTTATGAGATCGTCGCAGAGATTGCGGAAGGCCCAGACTATGGAGATTACACAGTCCAAGTCGACGGGCAAGCCGCTAATCTGGACACGCGGCAACCAGCGACTTCAGAGATTCCTCTGCCGGGACCGGAGATCTTTCACAACTATCTTCCCGAGCTCTACGTCGCCTACGATCGAACGCTAGGGATGTTTCAACTCACACCGGGCAGGCACACGATTACATTTATCGTTACAGGTAAAGATCAGCGTTCCGTAGGTTACAACCTTGGCGTGAATGACGTGGTGTTGGAAAGGGTGACGAACGCGCCCGAAGTTCCCGATATTCGCGAAGGAATGTCCAAACAGGGAGATGGGCCGACGTTTCGAGGCTTTCCTTTGGGCTCCTATGTTGCAAAGCTGAAGAATGCATCGGAGGAACAGCGCCCAATTTTGATTCGAGCTATTGGCAGCTTTGGCGCCGATGCGGCGCCTGCCTCTCCGCAGTTAATTGTTGGGCTTTCCGATCCGTCGGCATCCATTCGCGAAGCCTCTGCGGCCGCTCTGGCGCAGGTTGGTCGACACAGTTCCACAGATGCATTGGCAGCCCTGTCCAAGGCTCTTTCCGACACTGACCCAGAGGTGCGCGATCTGGCCGCGGTCGCTTTGCGTTCGATGGGGCCAAAGGCAGCGCGAGCGATTCCGCAGCTTGTTGAGACTTTGAACGATCCGGTGGATTATGTGCGGGTAGTCGCGGCCGAAGCTTTGGGGGCCATGGGTGCGAGCGCTGGCGCAGCGGTCTCTCCGCTGGCCACAAAGCTGCTCACCAACGATCAAGTGTTCGTGTTGTCCGCCGTTGCATCTGCGTTGGGTGATATTGGCCCCACCGCAAAGGACGCTCTGCCCGGGCTCAATGAAGTCCTGGCGCGCCGAAGAGTTGGCAGCGCCGCAGAAGAGGCAATCCTGAGAATCGAGGGAAAACCGGTGCCGGAGTACCACAAATAACCAAACCGCGCGTTTTGCAGATGAAGCTTCAGCGTCGGCACAAGTACTGAAGTCTCCACCTAACCGATTCGTGGACACTTAACAAAGACGGTCTACTTCGGACGCTACGAAACTGGAGTGGTGGTAGAGTCTCTCACTCTTAGTTCAGCTTTCAGTCTCACAATAGTTTCGTGGGTTCCGTCAGCATGACCATCGTTCCCGGCTGGTTCCTGTAGGATGCGCAATAACATCTGCATTGCTTGTCTACCCATTTCGTAGGTGGGCTGCGCGATTGTGGTTAAGCGCGGAGTGAAGTAGGCAGACCATTCGAAATCATCGAAACCGAGAACGCTTAAGGCCTCAGGGCACTTTATGCGAAGCTCTCCCAGAGCACGCATCAGGCCCAGGGTCATCTTGTTGTTGCAGGAAAAAATTGCCGTGGGCGGTACCGGAAGGCGCATAAGCTCCAGCCCGCACTGATACCCACTTTCCAACTGAAAGTTACCGTGCTGCAAATACTCGTCGGGAAGTGCAAGATGCTGCTCCTGCAATGCCTTCCGAAATCCCTCTAGACGATCCAGGCCATTCGAAAGGCTCAATTGCCCGGTGATGATGGCGATCTTGTGATGGCCAAGCTCGATCAAATGGCGGGTGCCTTCGTAAGCAGCGCTGAAGTTGTCTGTAATTACCGCAGCGCCGGCGAATCCGGGCGGAACACGATCAATCAGAACGATGGGAAAGCGCTTATGAATGCGCGATTCCCGAATCGAGGAAGAACTTGTCTCCGCCAGCAAAACTCCGTCTACCCGCCGAGCAAAGAGGGTGCTCAGGTAATGCTGTTCCAAATCCGGGTCTTCGTTTGCATTGCAGAGGATGACCGAGTATCCCTTGCTTTGCGCCTCTTTTTCCACCCCACGGATGACCTCGGTGAAAAAGGGGTTCGTGACGTCCGCGATCACCATTCCGATGGTTGAGGTGCGGCGGACTCGCAAGCTACGAGCCACCTGATCCGGATGGTAGTCCAACGCGTCCATCGCCTTCTTCACGCGTTCTACCAGTGCAGGTTTAACCGTGGGCTTGTTGTTGACGACTCCGGAAACCGTAGCGACAGAGACTCCGGCCAGTCGAGCAATGTCACGGATCGTGTACAACGTCTGACCCCCAATCAAAATTCTGCTTGGAACCGCCCGAGGATTAATGCTCAGCGAAGCTCAAGGCACAGGATACCAGATGAATTATCGAGGAAGAATCGATTCTATGTTCTGGGATTGCTCCGCGGCTGTTCGTAAACAAAGTTGCTGCAACAGACATTTTAGCAAAGAAATACGCCTTGGCGGGCTTTTTAGAAGAGCAGTCAGCGGCGTAAAGATCGCTGCAATAGCATCGATTCATTGTGTCGGAAACTGGCGATTGGCACCCTCGCTTCATAGCTAAAACCCGGGCGGGCGTTCGTCGGCCACTCCGAAGGCGTGCTCAAGGGCGAGGCCTGCCTGAGCGAGCGTGCCTTCGTCGAAGAGTCTGCCGATCAGTGTGATTCCATGCGGCACTCGGCGCGGCGTGGCGAAAGTTGGGACAGGGTTATTCGGATCCGGCGCCCAATCGCTTCGCGCCTTCTTCACTTCCACAAATCCTGCACGTAAGGTAAGCGACGGGTGACCGGTGAAATTGGTGAGCGTGAGCATTTCGTCGCGCAATGATGGCACAAGCAGAAGATCAACTTGCGAAAAGACGCGCCTCATTTCTTCTGCGACTTTACGGCGGAAACGATCGGCTTGCACAAAATCGACTGCGGAAAGAAAACGCGCCTGACGAAAAATATTCGGCCATGCATCCGCGACCTGAACTTTGAGTTCATTCAGGCCGCCACTGAGCATGAGTTCTTCAAATGCTGCCGCGCCTTCCGCAAACAAGATCAGATCGAGGCAGTCGTAAGGCCAATCGGGGATCGAAACTTCGACCGGCATCATACCAATCTTTTTCACTGTTTCGAGGGCCGCGCGGTCGACATCAGTTGCCGGCCGGCTTTTCATCCAGTCAGGAAAGTAACCGACGCGTAAGCCTTTCACGCTGGCGTTAGCATTGAAGGCCAGCGTACTGGGAATGCTGGCCACATCGCCGGGATCAGCCCCTGAGATTGTATTCAGAACCATGATCGCGTCTTCGACGTGTCGCGTCAGTGGGCCTAATTTGTCGAGCGACCAGCATAGCGTCATTGCGCCAGTGCGCGCGACGCGGCCGAACGTGGGACGAAGACCTGTAACTCCACACCTCATGCTTGGAGAGACGATGCTTCCACCAGTCTCGCTGCCGATTGCGAATGCGACCAAACCCGCCGCTGTTGCCGCGGCGGGGCCCGCGCTGGATCCTGATGACCCTTCTTCGAGCAGCCAGGGATTCATTGTCTGCCCGCCAAACCAGATATCGTTGAGTGCCAATGCGCCAAGGCTAAGCTTGGCGACCAGTACTGCGCCTGCCTCCTGTAGCCGTTTCACAACTACGGCGTCCTGGTTGGGAATACGGTTTCTGAATGGCTCGGCGCCGTAGGTCGTCGGAATGCTAGTTGTGTCTAAGAGATCCTTCGCGCCCCAAGGAATTCCGTGAAGAGGGCCTCGATAGTTGCCTGCTGCGATCTCGGCATCGGCCCGCTTCGCTTGCGAAAGAGCATGATCGCGGGTGAGTGTGATTACGCATCGCAATTTAGGGTCGAATCGTTCCAGCCTGGAGAGATAAATATTCGTCAGGCGCTCGGAAGTGAGTTTTCGCTGCTCGATCCAACGGCTGAGCTGAGGAACTGAAGAGAAGGCAATGTCCTCGTCGCGTTGAGGCAGAGGCCCCGGATCGGAATTGCTGCGAACGAATTCATTTTTATCGGGACCGGAATACTCGCCAGGCAGTAGTGGATTCCACTTCGTCGCTGGAGCCAGTGTCGGCTCCAACCCGACTTTGCGCGGCCCGGTACGTCGCTCATAAAGGAATGCCATGTTCTTGCGCCAGGTGCCGGCGGCCTGGGTGCGTTCGCCCTCACTGAGCGGGAATTGCACAAGCTTTTCCGCTTCCGCAAACGTCTGCGTAGAGACTTCAGGCCCGACGGCCGGCCCCACTCCGAATGCCGGTGGCTCGCCGGCGGGCTCTTGTGTTTGGGCGCGAGTTTTTGAAACGGACACAGCTCCAAGCAGACCCAATGAAGCAGTCGTCAAAAATGTGCGGCGTGATTTGCGCATGGTCCCCCTCTAGAACAGCAAAGTTTGATATTTTTGCATGAAAGCAAGAGCGAGGCTTCGTGCCAGCCAACGATCCACTTCCGCCTTCCACTCAGCTGGGCGTACCGATCACAGTTACTAAGTCTAAGAAAATTTCCTCTCCTCAACTCGTCGCAGCGAAAACGCATTCCTCTAACAAGCTGAGCTGCGCCATCAACGAGTTCTTTAGCCAAAGGAGGGCTTGACGAAAGATTCGATAATTCGGTGAACTTCACCGGCCTCCCGAGAACTCAACTTGGACGAATACGGGGCGCCGGTCACGCGCTCCGCGATCTTCAGATAACGTAATGCTTCGTCAAATCCGCCCCAAACATTGCCGAACTCAAATAACCGCCAGGCCTGACTCATCGTCCGCTGCAGATCACGGGCGATTTCGAGGTGTCCTTCGCGGAAAGCATCATAAAGTCTGACCGCTAGATGAGGGCATATATTGTGCAGGCCTCCAATGAACCCAGAGCAGCCCATCTGCAAGCCAACAAGGCTGAGGCATTCGTTACCTGTAAGAACGGAGAACTCCTCATCATCGCTCGTCAATGCGAGGAGGTTCTGCAAGTTAATGCAATCGGAATCACTCTCCTTAATGCCAATGATGCGAGGAATGCGCTTACGCAGAGTGGCAACCGTTTCTGGAAGAATTCGGTTCTTGGTCATCACCGGATTGTTGTAGACAAGGATAGGCAGCTCAACCGCAGAAGCAATGTCTGAGAAGTAGGCGATTAGATGTTCCTGAGCAGCGAAAAAATAAAAGGGCAGTAACACTGAAAGGTAAGTCACTCCACATTTCTGGATTTGCAGCGCTCTCGGAATTGCGCAGCTAGTACTTGTTTCCGCGATGCAACCAATTACAGGAACGGCTCCACGAACCTCGTCGACCACAATGGAGATCGCCCGGATTTGTTCCTGGTCAGTGAGGAAAGCAAATCCGCTCATTGTGCCATTGGCCAGAATGCCATGCACACCAGCGCTCAACAGGAAGCGGACTAATTGCCGAAGGCTAGGTTCGTCGACGCGGTCCTGGTCGGTCAACGGCGTCGCCACCGATGGTATAACACCTCTGAGAGCTGATTTCTTGGGCATTTGTGTCTCTTAAAAAACGGCTCAATGTTCTCGATGTCCCTACAGCTAGTTGACATCGAGAGGGCGCATCCTGCTGCGGGCAGTCTGAATCAGTTTGGGCAATACGTCACCGAAGCAACTCTGCGGAGAAGCTTTTCCGAAATCAAAATACACGCGACGAAACAGCGAATAAAGCTCGTTGTAGATGCTGCGCTCCCCGGGTCGAGGAGTGAACTCGGTGTATTTTGGGCATATATGATCCTGGCATTCTTCGATACTGGCAAAGGCGCCGGCTGCGAGAAACGCAAAAACGGACGAACCAATACCTGTTACGCTGCTGCTCGGAACTAACACTGGTCGGCCCAGAACATCGGCATAGATTTGATTCAACGCCGGATTATTCTGAGGAATCCCCCCGCCATTGATTACACGACGGATCGTGGCGCCATGTTCGCTCAGTCGATCTAGAATGACTCTCGTGTGGAACGCCGTGCCCTCAATGGCAGCAAAGAGTTCGTCCTGTGCTGTATGCTGCAAATTCCAACCGAGAGTGATGCCACAGAGATTGGGGTTTACGAGGACGGTTCGGTCACCGTTATCCCAAGCCAGGCGCAACAGCCCAGTCTGGCCGGCATGGTAACTCTCTAAGCCTTTGCTCAATTGCGCCACGGTCGTGCCCGCCCGCCTGGCGATGGCGTTGAAGATGTCACCGGTGGCAGATAGTCCAGCTTCGATCCCGGTGTATCGCGGGTGCACACTTCCTTTCACTACGCCGCAAATTCCCGGAATCAGCTCGGTTTGCTGAAGATAGGCAATAATGCACGTGGAAGTTCCGACAACGTTTACGACGTCTCCCTCTTTTGCTCCGACGCCGATCGCATCCCAATGTGCATCCAGCGCACCAACGGGAATCGGAATGCCAACACGCAATCCCAATTTCTCGGCCCAACTGGGCGAAAGCCTTCCAGCAATCTCGTCGGAAAGCGCATATTCGCCTGCAAGTTGTGATCGAATCCCCGCAAATAAAGGATCGACTTTGACAAGAAAACTATCTGACGGAAGGCCGCCCAGGTCGGAGTTCCACAACCACTTGTGCCCCATCGCGCATACACTGCGCTTTACCTGCTTTGGGTTGGTAATCCCGCAGAGAGTGGCCGCGACCATATCGCAATGTTCGAAGGCGCTGGCAAAAGCTCGCCGCTTGTCTGGATTGTGGCGCAACCAGTGCAGTAGTTTGGCGAATCCCCATTCCGACGAGTACACACCCCCACACCACTCGATCGCGAGAAGACCTTCGCGGTGCGCCATTTCGGTGATCTCCGCGGCTTCGCTGCGAGCGCGATGGTCACACCAGAGATAGTAGTGGTCCAAGGGAATCATGCCTTCTCCGACTGGGATGACGCTGGACCCTGTTGTGTCGAGGGCCATCGCTGCGATTTCTTCACCCGAAATCTTACTTACTTTCAAAGCTTGGCGGGTAGCTTCGACCAGCGCACGCATATGGTCATCATGAGACTGAGCGGAATAGTCCGGGTCGTCCTTACTCTGAATGAGAGGATATCCAGCGTGAGCGGAACCCAGTAAACCTAGCCTGCTGTCTACGATGGAAACGCGAACGCTTAGGGTTCCGAAGTCTACTCCGGCAACAATGGCCATAGCTCTTCACTTTCAAACCGAGGAACGATAAAAACTCCAGGTTCGCTAATGCCTCTCGCGAATATTATGGCTAGATTGGCCCGCATTGGGGTTTCATGAACAATTTTCCCGATCATCTCATCCGATCTCATGCGGGTACTCTTGTGGCAGCAATGGTTGTTCGCGTCCGCGCGCATCTACCTGCTCGATCGCTACGACCTCGCCTTGCTCAACGATCAGCGCCCAGTCGAAGTTGTTCACAGTCGGACAGACGTGCCGCGGGATCAAGTAGAGAAGATCCCCCAATTCGGGAGACGACAACGTTTTCTCTGGCACATGGATAGGCAAGTGTTCTTCGGAGGGGCGCTGGGGTTCCAGATCATTCATTCCAGCTACGACACAATTCGGAACGCCACAGTCAACCGAAAGCGTCTTGTGCCCGGCATCGCATGTAATCACTCCGCCTGTAGGTTGACTAACCACTCGGCTCAAGACCAGAGCGGCGGGGACATAACCAAATTCGTCCGGCAATTGGTCCACCGCAGTTGCGTCGCCATAGACGACGGTACCGGGTGAAGCCCGATGCACAAATCCAGGCTGCGAGAATTTTGGATAAGAAAGCGTGCAAGGAAAGGCGGGCGTACCTGCGGTAACGACTTCCTTCACCGGAAGGTTTTTCGCTTCCAGCATTTCTACGATATGCATCAATCGATCGTATCCCGCGTGCCCCTGCACTGTGCGCTCCGCCAACGCTACAGAGGCCAGGTGACCGTCGTAGTAATGGAGACCCCGAAATTCCAGCCCGGACCTGCAGACAAGGTTTGCAAGCTTCGCTATTTCTGCATCCCGATCTTGCGCGATGCCGGTACGATTCATCCCTGGATTTACATCGAGAAAGATTCCAACTCTGGAGCCAACCCAGCTATCGAGTTGACCCGCGCTCTCTACTAGTACCGAGATGGCAACCTGCGGGTGCGCGGCCGAGATTTCTCGAATTCGTGTCGCGTTCGCTCCCATCACTGGATACGCCACCAACACGTCCCGGGCACCGGCACGAATCGCCGTCAAAAGTTCGAGGCTCGTTGCGCATTTGAACGCAGTTACGCCGCGAGCCGTCAACATCTTCATGACATAACCGAGTTTTGCAGTCTTCACGTGCGGCCGCCAACGATCGGGATTGCCATTCAGCAACCGAATCGTCGTGTCGATGTTGGCCGCGACAAGATCCCGATAGATGAGAAGTGCGGGTGTCAGAATATCTTTTGTAACGCGCACCTCATATCGATCCCGAGAGAAGGCCAGATTTCGGTTATCAGTATTCAAAGGATCGACCCTTCAAGCGGCGAGTATCAGTTAGATTACGATTCCCAATCGCCACACAGATTCACAGCGATGCCGAGTTCGTCCATCATGGCGGCCTTTGCGGCAAGCGCTGAACGTGCGCCGTTCGCGTCGGGCGTGTAAGCAACCTGAATATGATTCGACTTGTGCCGCGCCATGAACTGATTCCGGCTGATGCCCGAAAGAACCGCGTGCATGATGGGCCACTGCGGCGTTGTAATCGACCAGCGGCGCTGAGTTTCAGAGTCGGGCAGTGATAGCGCTCGGGCACGGCCGATATCGGCGTTCAATTTTCCGTTTTCGACGAATACGCGGCTCCAAACAATTTCTCCCGGTTTACTAACTCCTTTGATCGTGCCGCCTCCCAGCGGAAAATACATCGGAGGCTGGCGTTCACTGACTGCACTTTTATATTCATTCGCAAAATGCCTCGGCGGAGCGGAACCTGAGATTTCGAGCACCCACACGAATTCCTCGTGGCCGTTCGTCGTGAACGGCTCGCCGTAACGCACGTCGTGAAGAGTTGTTTCGGGGTCAAATCCCAAGCGCCGCCAAACACGATTTGTTACCAGCGCATCAAGGCCCGCACACTCGTCTGCTTCGTTGAAATGGGGGAGGGCGAGACCGTCGAACAGAATTTTATTTCCGGCAGCATTTTTTATTGGAGGACGATCGACATTGTTTAGAAGGCCCTCGGCGAGATCCGAGGCCGGACAGATATCCTTCAGTCCCTGCTGATACTGAATGCCGATCGCATCGCAACCAAATTCGTCTGCGATGCGCAGGGCGGCAATGTACATTCTGCACTGCTCGAGAATCTGATCATCTGTGAGATCACGAGCCGGATCGGATCCCGTGCGGAATGTCATACCTTTGCTGCCAAGCCAGCTGCGAACTCCCTGCGCTTCATCGTGAGATGTGCGGCGCATCTCCGCGTACAGGGCAGATTGGCTAAGACGTTCCTTATACACTCCAACTGCGTTCAACAGCTCGTCAGGGATGATGGCGTTGTACATTCCCATGCACCCTTCGTCGAAAACACCCAGGATCGCTTTGTTGCGCAGGAGTTCTCGACCCAGCACGCGTCCTGCATTTTCTGCGTCGGCAGACAGACGGCACGCTGTGAGCGGATGAACGTGGCTGGCATCGTGGATGACTGGTTCGTGATTGAGCCATTGGCGAAGCCTGTCGAGGAAGTAATCGTCGGTGAAGTCGGCGCTCCACAGAGTGCTGTATTTGACGCCAGCCTTCGCCATCGAGGCGTTCAAATTAAGCATGCCGACTAGTCCCGGCCACTGCCCGCACCAATTTGCAACCGTAAGGATCGGTCCACGATGGGTCATGAGGCCGGGCAGAACGTGGTGGCTGTATTGCCACACAGCTTCGACGACGATCAGCGGAGCCTCGCGCGGAATCGTGCGAAACACCTCGATGCCATGGCGCTGGCTGTGAATAAAGCCGTGCTGCTGTACTGGATCGAACGGATGACCGCGGCGAACGGGATGTCCGCACTCGCGAATGGCGCTCATCACCGACTGTTCCACCTGGTTCTGAGCAGGCCAGCAGGCTTGATTCGCCGACAGTCTTAAATCGCCACTGGCAACCAGGATCACTTCTGCGTTCTGCATGCTCTACCTTTCAAATGAAAGCCGGCTCACAGATTCTTTTTCTTCGGCCGAAAGCGAATGACATACCCTGCGCCAAATAGCACCATGCCCGAGCCCCACCAGATTCCAATGTGGAGGCGAGACATGGCGACGGCGTGATCAGGCGCCACAAAAAGACCGTAAATTCCGGAGCTAAGAATCAGGACGCCATAAATTAGAAGCAGCGCCCCGATAAAAAACCACACCGAGATAAAATGCTTCTCCA
The DNA here is from genome assembly GCA_036490235.1 of Candidatus Sulfotelmatobacter sp. GTDB lineage: Bacteria > Acidobacteriota > Terriglobia > Terriglobales > Acidobacteriaceae > Sulfotelmatobacter. The sequence continues at coordinate 40,150 of DASXEG010000132.1, forward strand.
CGATTTGCCTTCTCACCAAAACCAGATGTTCAATGCCACGAACGCACCCCCGACGGCCGCCGCCCAAGCGATCGGCCGCTGGAAAATCGGGAACGCGCTCTCAGACGGCAAATCCGTCATTCCGTACACCAATCCTTTAAGTTCATGATCGGGCTTTGGTTTAGTGACCAGAGTGACGACTACGGTGACCAGAACATTTGCGATGAGCGACCACATCGCGCGATACATGTTCTCCGACATATCTTTCGCGTAACCGGAAAACGCAACATAGTTCAGCGCGGCCGGATCGAACCTTACCCAGAGCCATAGCGCAAAAGAAGTCAAAATTCCCGCAAGCAACCCCCAAAAACCGGCAGCAGGCGTTGTTCGTTTCCAGAGCATGCCCAGGATCACAGTGCCGAACATGGGCACAATAAAGAAGACGAAAACGACCTGCGCATAGACAATGATGCTGGAAAAATTCATGACCAGATACGCCGTCCCGATGCTGATGAACACTCCCAGCAGCGAACACCAACGGCCCATGGAAACATAGTGTTGCTCCGAGGCTTCTTTCCAGATCAACGGCTTGTAAATGTCATAAGTCCAGACCGTTGTAAAAGCTGTCACATTGCCGGCCATCCCCGACATGAAGCCGGCGACTAGCGCCGTAACTCCGAGACCGAGAAGCCCAGGTCCACAGTAGCGAGCCAGCATCAAGGGAAGCGCTTCGTTGTATGTGTGAACATTGGGGAGTCCGGCTTGACTCTCAGGAACCAGGTGATAAGGCAAAACTGCGAGCGCAAGTAGGCCTGGCACGATAACGATCAGAGGCACAATCATCTTGAAGAATGCGCCGATGATCGTGCCTAACTGGGCCGAGCGAAGATCCTTCGCCGCCATCACACGCTGTACCACGAGAAAGTCTGTCGTCCAATAACCGAATGAAATCGCCAGGCCCCAGCCGAATACGATTCCCGTCCAGTGCGCACCCATGGGATTGTTGGAGAAGGTTCCGGTCGTACTCCACATGTGCAGGAAATCCTGGCCGGGAAAATTCACTTGAATCCGGTGAACCATCCCAGCCCAGCCTCCAGTTTCGATCAATCCCACCACTGGAATTACGAGACAGCCAATCCAGATAAGAAAAAACTGAAGCACTTCATTGAAGATTGCGGAAAGCAGTCCGCCTGCTGCCACGTAAATCGCCACTGTCAGTGACGAAACCCAAATACTGAAGTGGATATTCCAGCCGAGAATGACCTTCATGATGATGGCCATCGAGTACATGTTGATGCCGCTCATCAGGATCGTCATTACAGCGAAGGAGATGGCGGAGAGCGACCGCGCACCTTCTCCGAATCTCAGCTTTAGATAACCGGGCACGGAGTGAGTCTTGCAGATGTAGTAAAACGGCAACATCACCAGCGCGAGAAACAGAATTGCAGGGATTGCTCCGATCCAATAGGCGTGGGCGACCAGGATTCCGTACTGATAGGTTGCCGCCGCGTAGCCCATCATCTCTAGAGAGCCCAGGTTGGCGGAAATAAAGCTGAGACCGGCAACCCACATGGTCATCTCGCGGCCAGCCATAAAAAACTCTTCAGCCGTCGTGGTGAAGCGACGCAGGTAGACACCCAGCCCCAAGACCAAGACGAAGTACAAAACAATGATGACCAGATCAATCGGACTGAGTGACAGACGCGCTTGCGCCGCCTGAAGAAAACATGCGGCTAACATCTACTCGTTGCTCCCGGTCGATTGCACGAGCGGCAGGAGCGCGCGATCCAGTTCTTCGTCCGTCAGGTTACCGGGTTGCGCTTGCCGATACATTCCCCAGTGCTCCACCTGCTCCACCATATGCCCCGGGGATATCTTTGTGACCGGACCGAGTGTCTCGACTTCCAGAAAATCGTTATTGGTGAACATTTCGAACGAACAGCCAAAATCCGTATAAGTCTTTGATGGATCGGCCTTGGCTCTCTTCACGAACACATCACCGTTCAACAGGTACGCGACCCAGGTATCCGGATTGAACGAGCCCAGCTTCTGCGGATCACTGTTATTGGGATCCTGGCGCAGCGTTAAATATTTTTTCGTAAACTTCCAGCGGGAATCAGAAAGGTTGGTGTATGCCCACATGACCAGCGGGTTTGTCGCTTCAAGATTGATTGGGTGCCGGCCGCGTGGCGGAAATGCACTCACAGCCAAACCGCCGGGAGCCATCATGGTGAGCGCCCAGGGAGCAAACTCCAGCGTGAACAACGAATGATTCGTAATGCGATGCGAAACCGTCACAGTTGTCCCGGAGGCCATCATGCTGACCTCGATTTCTTTCTGCAGGCCGGTGAGTGGTTCGACTGGCTCGCGGGCAACCAGCCCCGAAGGCGTCACCCGAATTTCGACGGGAACGTTGTCGGGCGCCCAGGTCGCGATCGGATCTTCAGGCGCCTTCCATACGCGATCTCCACCACGCAGCTGAAATTTCTCCTCTCCGCTTTTTCCCAACTGCTCGGCAAACTCTTTGAACACATTTTGCCCGCCAACAAATCCAAAGCGGATAATGCGCGGGCCCACGTCTGCGGTAACAATCAGTTCGACCTCGCCGTTGCTGACGCGGTAACAGTTCTGCCAGCCTTTGTATTCCGTTTTTTCGACTTTCACAGTGGCGACCATATTTGTCGTTGCCAGTAGCACAAGCAGTAACGCCGGTAAAATCCTGCAAAGCATCCAAACTCCTCTCGAAAAACGGCACCCTGCAATCAAACTAGAAACCGAAGGTTCATCGCACGGCCGTAGAACTTATTAAGTTTTGCCGACTATCATGGATGATAGGTTGGTACCGGTTTCCCCTCGATTTTGAGAATGGCTTCTTCGGCTGCAGCGCCCACGCGGCGCTTCTCGTGAACCTGATGCAGCGCGGGGAGCGCATCCTTTGCGGCAGAACCAATGTCGCCCAAAGCATACGCCACGCTGGTCAACACGAATCCCTCTTCCTTTTGCTGAAGCAGTTTTTCTGCCAGCGCCGGAACCGCAGCCTGGGCGCCCGGCCCAATGGCGCCCAACGCATCGGCTGCCGGAGCACGAACAAAGTCTACCGGGTCGTTCAGAGATCGAATAAGTTCGGGCACCGCCGCTACTGCTTTAGGGCCCATTACCCTTAGCGCAATCGCCGCCAAATCGCGCACGTGCGGACTGGAGTCCGAAAGCGCTTTTGCCAGCGCTGGAACCGTCTCTGCGGCTGCGGGTCCGATCTGTGCGAGGGAACCCGCAGCGGCAGAACGTACGACGGGGGACAAATCCGATAACGAGGTTGTGAGTTCGGGTACTGCTGAAACTCCGTCGTCGCCGAAGTAGCCGATGGCGCGAATCGATTCCACGCGGTTTTCGGCGGAACCACCTTTGAGATTGGTCACGTAGTACGAAAGCGGACGACCGCGGTACACAGGTACGCCCTCGGCCTTTGTTGGTTCCTGTTTCTCTTCCATCGCCAAGCCGTCCGTTGATGCTTCGGCCGCTGGAACCTTTTCCAGCACGACGTCGTTGATGCCAAGGTTGTACCCTACGGAGCGTGGATCCTTGCTCTGGCATACGAAGGTCAAGATGTGCCGCCCCTTCGGCAAATTGAACACCCCAAGCGCCCGGTCGCGGGCTACATAAAGCTCATTCCAGTAATTGCGAAATACCTCCGGCCCAGGAAGGGGAATCTCAGAAACCGCCGGCTTACGGGTATCCACATTGGTTTGATTTCCATCCAGCAGTGCGGTGTAGTCTCCGTAGTCGGGGCCTAGGGCAATTTGGGCCACAATCGCATACTTTCCGCTGTCGGGAATGTCGATGGGAACATTGATTTTGGATCCGACTCCCTCTGCGGTGAAGAGTAAGAGGTCCTTCGCCCAGTCCACATCCCGCAATACAGAGGCCTTCCCACGTTCTGTGGTCACGTCCTTAATCGAATCTTCCACCGCGATTTGTGTGGCATTGCCGTAGGGAAGGCGCGCATCTCCAAACGGAGGTTCAGGAAGATTTTCGTTGACGCCTTTCTGGTACCAGAACGCCACACTGGAAAAATAGTCGGGACGCTCTTCAAATCCGGATCGAACGGTGCCGTCGGGATTTGAAGTCCAACCTGAATGTTCGATTCCCGCCCAGATCGATTTGGTGAACGGGATTGGATCCGGAACATGCCAACGGTATGCCGAAAGCCTTGATCCCGGAAGCTCTCCCTCGGCAATCGGTGTGCCCGTCCATGTGGCACTGGCATCTCGCAGGTCCCAGGCATCGTTAAAATAATCTTCCGTTCCCGTGCCGTAAATCTGGGGTTGTTTGGCGCCGTCGATGTAGAACAGATCGTCGCCTTCACCGAACCAGGAAATCTGTGTCAGCACAACGCTGAGTACGGTGCCAACATAGTGTCCAGTCCCTTCGGTGTCGAGAAATGCATAGTTGCGCCCACTTTGAGCAGGGCGCTCTTGCCGGTAGTAGGCGTGAAAATAACCAGTGTCCGCGGGCAGAGAATCGTACTTACGATAGTCGACGTGGTAATAGAACATGGGCAAAATACGCTTGCCCTCGTTCGTGATGGCGATGCGGCACGACTTTTGAAATGGCATGGGCCAGTAGCTATTGCGTGCCCGGCCAAAGGAACTGTCCCGCACCATCATGGAATTTATGTCGCGCTCCGCACCATGCCCCACGGCAAAAAAATCCCCGAGCGGAGCGTCCACGCTGGGTGTCTTATGGCCATCGTAATAGACGCGGATTCGAGCCAGCCGAGGCCAGCCAAACTCATTTGCCGCCACCGTCAGCCAGATGTGGGTAACCATGCCAGGACCGGCCAAGTCGGCCATAACGAGGGTTTCTCCGGGCATGATTCGCTTGCTGTCATCATTGCTATACACATAGCGGTTCCCGCTGGACTCCCGGCCGGCAGAATAATTTTTCAGCCGCGCCAGGCCAAGCGAGTCAAGGAAGTCTTTGTCCGCCGTCTGCGCCGAAGCGGCGACAGCGACCACGACTGCGACGAGCAGCGCCATCAATTTCATGAGGATCGTTGATAGTTGGTGTCGCCGCATCTAGAGTCACCTTGAGCTTGCGCGGAAAGCGCGAAATCTTTTTTGCTACTTGTACTAGCTACACGAATTCGGCAGAACCGTTTCTGACCACGAGCTATAGTGCAGAGAAAACTGGTGTACGCGCGGCGCAGTCAGCATCTACCCATAATCCCCGAATCGTGCGTGCGATGCGTCGTCATTAAGAGAGCGAGCAGCCTTTCCGGTTTTGTAGGAGTACAGCGTCTCTTTAGTTTTGCTCGAAACTACCCGCATCCTTCCATTTTTCCAGCCAAAAACAGATCCTAATGGAAAATACGTTTGGATTTTCTAGAGCAGGAAACAAGTACACCCGGCAACCTTCGTTTGTCAACATGAAAAATAATCGTTATTTTGCGCAAAGAGGTAAGCCTTTAAGGATAATAATAAATTTCATTTGCGATTAAGTTATTATAAATTGTTGCAAATAATAGATATATTCCATCGTGATAGATGGCGAGCCGAGGGGTGCGCGAATGTTGCTGAAGGTATGCACAAACAAAATCGATATCGTTTCATTGCTAGGCTACCGTCTGAGGAGGGGGCCCGTCTTCAGAGCGAGTCTTGAGAGCCATCCCTGGTGTCTTCGAGGTCTCTGGCCAACGTAGCCCCTGCTTCCCTGGGAACTAGAAACTCGGGGGTTGATCCAACCCCGCGAGGGACCACCCCAGGCAACCGTGACTCTTTGCTTTCCGCAATCCTACCTTCACTCACTCCTGCTCGGCCGTGGCGGAACTCTCCGAAGGGGGCTTGAATGAAGAGAGCACGGGTTCAAAACGGTTGTGTTGTATTCAACAAAAAGTACCGCTCTTGGAATTTTCTGTGGTTCGAAGAGGTCGCAGAAAATCAAGACGCATTGGAACACTGAGTGAGTACAAAACGAAGGAGGTAGCCTCTCGTGCAGCGGAAGGGATGCGGCAACATCTCAATGAGCCGCAACCTGGCAACCTGCCGATAGTTGCCAATCTCGTAAGAGGGTTCAGGTTGGAGAAGATGCCGGAACGATTCAGTACGCAATTGGGATACAACTGTTGGTTCGACAATCACATTCTTCCACGGTGGGGAGTTGGGACGATCACGACTCTTCAGGCACGACCGGTGGAACTGTGGTTGAGAACCATTCCCATTTCCCCGAAGAGTAAGGTCCATATCCGCTGACTGATCCGGGCGCTTTGGGAGTATGCGATGTGGAGGGGCGATATTCCGACGCAGCGGAATCCTATGGAGCTGGTGACGATCAAAGGTGCGACCAAACGGCGCCAGATCCCGCGGAGCCTCACTGTGGAGGAATTCCTGAGCTTCCTGCAACAGCTAAGGGAACCTGTGCGAACCATTGCTCTCGTATGCGTGTGTTTTGGTTTGCGGATCAGCGAATGCCTCGCTCTTCAGTGGGGCGATGTAGATTGGTTTGCAGCCAAGCTTCGCGTTGAGCGCGGGATCGTTCGGCAACGGCTAGACGATGTAAAAACCGTTTACTCGGGACGGAGGATGTGCATCGATGCGGAGATGCTGGCCGTTCTGAGGGCGTGGAAGCAAACGACCCAATTCTCGGCCGATAAGGATTGGATCTTTGCGAGTCCAGTGAAACTCGGCCGCCTGCCTGTCTCCTATCCGTGAGTGTGGCTCATGTTTCAAAAAGCGGCATCAGCCGCAGGGGTCGGGAAGCTGGGGACGCATTCGCTTCGCCACAGCTAACGTTCCTGGCTCGACGCCGTGGGAACTCCGATCGCCGTGCAGCAGAAACTCATGCGGCACTCGGATATCCGCACCACCCTGAACATCTACGGGGATGTAGTCACGAACGAGATGGCTGAGGCGCATGCGAAAGTTGTGCGTCTGGCTATCCCGAGGGCTTCGTGATTTGCTGTGATTTGTAGTGATTTGTGGTCGTGCAAGTGCTTTAGAATCTGGCGGAGAGAGTGGGATTCGCAGCCTCAGCCGTATTGAAAACAAAGGAAGTTGTTGAAAAACAAGACCTCTCGAATCTCAACAATCGCAGCTTCCGCAGGAGTCTAACCCACGAGTTAGCACGCCGCCGGGTGCTACGGCTCGCCACGCTTTACACTGAACCGCCTGCCTTTAGTCTTGTCCCGCTCTGGTGGCTTAACTTCAGCGGCGGTGTTTCCGAGCACCCCTTCTTGCCGGATGAGTTCCGCTGCTTTCGCCAAGTTGATCCGGTCGAACAGTACATCTAAACCCTCAGAATTCGTCATGATGAAATCCCAATCTTCTGGAGTCATGTCTTCGGGCGACACAAAGACTGCTGGAATCGGAATTCCTATGTTCATAGCAGCAGTGGCCCTATGACAGCCCGTAATACCCTCATACTTGTATCCATCGCCCTGTCTGAACTTGGCGATGATGAGTGGTCGCCCAACCCAGCCGCACTTCTTCATGGACTCCTCAAGTCGCTCCACCAAGTTTGGATCGGTCACTTTATGTCTCGGTTCAAGTCTGTCAATGTAGCCATCCGGCTCTACGATTTTTTCCATCGCGGCATCACCTTTACCAACCCTGTTCGCACGAAGAAATACAACTAAACTCCGTTCCACCAGAGGAACTTGTCGAACACTCGTTCATGAAACCATCTTTTCCGAACGACAGATTTTAATCCTCTTTTCGCAGAGCTATTCGGTGCAAAATTCCTGACACTTCCGTTGGCTAATGCAAGACAGGCCGACCGTATTCGAGCTTCATACTTTGGAAATTCGACTTGCCAAGCCTCCCGGTAGCTCTTGTAGGTCGTTCCGGGTGTTGCGTTCATCCGGTTTAAGCACGTCTTCGCCCGGTCATCGTAGATCACGACTGGTGTTCGACGACAAATCCACAAGAACTTCGAGGCCGCAGACACCAAAGTTTGAGGCTTGCCCTTCTTTTTGTAGATCGTACCGAGGCGGCTGGCTAGATCAGTGACCGTTTGATCCACATTCGCGGGCGTGATGACGTTGTTAACGTTTGTCAACGCTGAATCCAGTTCTTGGAGTGCTTTTCCCAACCTTTGGGGACCGCCGTCCCACTTCTTTGCAAACGATCTGATAACCTGATAATAGGTAGCCGCTTGAACCAGAGTTTCTCTGCGATTCGCCTGTCGGCGAAGACCCACCACGAATTTCTCGTCGTATTGCCACCAGTCGCTCAAGTAGGTGAAAGCGAAGAACTTGAAATTTGTCAGCATCGGGCGATCCCAGCACACATCGTCAAACGATATAGCGAGTCACTCGCGTTGGTGGGCTGATTCTTTGATATCCGTTATTTCGAGACTTTCCACTTCAACTTTTGTTACCCGGTTCGACACAACACGAAACGAAATAGTCATTTTCCCCGAAAGCACAGCGGCACTCTCTTTCTTTGGGGTGATAAAGTTTGCGGCTGGATAGACTTCGTTCCCAATCTTGTAAGAAATATTTTTCCAATCGACAGGCTGTCCTAGTCCGAGTGCAGGAAACTCTATTGGCGACGTGGGAGTTTTCCAGCCACGCACTCCCCAATTCGGGGCCACAGGATTCGCGAAAACCCCCGTGACGCCAACGCCCGAATCAAAAGCCACGTCGGGGGTGTATGCGGGAAGCACGTTGACGTTGAGGGTGTAGTCCGGTTTGGAAAGTGTGACATGTAATATCGCCTCGATTTCCAATTCACCGAATTGAGAGCCGCCGCCAACGTCATATAAAGCAGCTTGTACAAATTGCATCTTCCTATCGGTGATGCCCACCTCGGTCGCCGAACCCCAATATCGTGGAAACAACCTGCGAGCTTCGATCTCGAATGTATCGAGCACCAACTGCCTGCTTCGCAACTGAAACGCCTCATCTTCACTCAAATTGCGAGGTGACGGGGCATGAGCTTTGATGAAATCGTCGATACCCTTGTAGAAGTGCAGCTTGACCTTGCCCTCTTCAAGATCGCCTCGGAGTTTTGGATGCAGATCATCGTTTTCCCTGAAATGCTCATCGTGTGAAATAAAGGCCACGTCACGACCCGATCTCTTTGCATGACCCAGCACCATCAGCCAGATCATCACGTCCCTAAGCTCCTCACCTTTTGGATTGGCCGGAGGTGTTCGTTCTATCCCTCGTCTGGCTACCTCTTCCATCGAGACATCTGAAAAATTGCTGAGGACGAGTGCTCGAACGTATGGTGAAGGCTTTCGCAATTTCCTTTTCAGTGCGGACACTTCCTTTCCGATTTCCAATTCCGTAATTTCTGGAACCCTCGTGGCAATCAAGAGGCTACGAAGAATTTTCACGTCGTTCGCAGCTTTGCTGTAAGGACCGGAAATTCGCTCAGGATACCTCGCGACGACTTCGTCAAACACAATCTTTGGAATTAACAGGCGAGACTGTGTCTTGCGGAGATACGAGAGCAAAGTCTGAAATCTCACACTTTGCATTCGTGGGTCTGAGAGAAATTCGTTGGCATCGAGTGCCACATCCATGCTCACGCCTCGGTTTGATCGTTCTAGAACAAAATGGACGCCGCCCTTTTCCGGGGAAGAATCGTTAATCTCAATGCCTACCAGCGGACGCGAGCAGATACTACACGGCTACGGGTTGGGGAGTCTTTGCTTCTAAAGGAAAAATCCCTTTCAAGAATTCAACAGTCGCGGCGTCTCGCAGTTTGCAGACAATGTTCTGATTAGCAAAAACACCGGGGAATGTCTTGGCTTCGGCGAGAGGCACGGTCTTGTGCCAGTCGATTCCTACAAGATATTCACAAAGCTCAAGATTATCGGCATCGTGGCCCATGCCGGGACAATCAAGTGGTTGGGCCAGGATGGATTGTCCCGTCACCAAGAAGCTCCGCACAGGCACGGATGGTGCCGTCACGATCCCAAATCCGACGTACCCGTACTGTTTCTGGTAGGCACATACGCGGTCATCAGGAGTCAGCTTCTTCAAGAAATCGGAATAGTACTTGCCGCCGCCAGCCGCGATAAAACCGTATCGACGCATGTCTTCCCACGAACGGTTCTCCGACTGCCCGACGTTGTAATACCACAGCCCCGACCAAGGAGCTTTGGCTTTTCTTTCGGCTCTCTCGACAACCTCTTCCTGATCGAGCAACCAGTCGGTAGTCAGAAACGTTTGCCCCTCATGCTCAAACGTGTTGAAGAAGGCCGTGTTGATGGCGAGGTCGTGTTCCTCAGCCAAGTACGACACGATTCGGCGAGAGGACGAATCGAATTCGCTGGCGACGATGATGAGGCTGTGGCTCTCGTTGAGATTCTCTGGCAGACTTATTCCGAAACGATCCTGAAACGCCGTCTGGAGCGGCTTGCCCAATTTGTTGTGTGCGATCTCGTGAACTTCTCGCGTTGAGAGCTTCGAGACCCAACTCGCATAATCTAGGATTTGTGCGATGATGTCGCGTGGAGTTCGGTCGCGTTTGCATTCGATGACAACGATGTTCCCTTCACGATCAAGTCCAAGAATGTCGATACGCCCGCCGAACTCGGTAGCGACTTCCCGTCCGAGCACGAGCACATCCAGTCCGATCAAGCGTGGATCGGCAGCAATCCACGCTTGCAGTTGATCTTCTCTGGCAAGTCGCGTCCGCGACACTAACAAGAGGTCGCCGTTCTTAGCGTGGTAAAGATTGGTCACATTGTCCTCGTTCGCCCCGACGTGAAGCGATATTGTCCGACACCATCTCGATCATAACCAATTCGCCTCTACGAATTTTTTCAACCCGTCCAAGACAAAGAAACGATTCAAGCGAGTGTGGACGCCCTGATTGTCAAAGGAACGCAAGCACGAGTAGCAACTGTCGCCGCATCCTTCTTTGCAGTCCAACACCTCAATTGCTACTTCAAACAATCCTTTGAGGTTGTCAAACAGTTGGTCGCAGTATCCAGCACCTCCCGGAGCGGTATCAAACAGAATCGCCTCGGATCGTAGAAGAGCGTCCGTGGGTGCAAACCGAAACGTAGTCGCAATCTCCCGAGGATCGATCTGCAATATTCTCGCTCCTGCTGTTGCGAGTGCTTGGATCAGCGTGTTGAGCAAGATCGTGTTGCCCTTCTTCTTCTCGCCGCCGTCGCCATTGTTTCCAGTTCGCTGATAAGCGTCTGATGAAAGCAACAGTCTTCCAACCTCATTGTCTTTGATCTGCAACCGCAGGATGTCCGTTGTGAACTCGTGCATCAGAAAATGCTTCTCTTTTTCCCCGTTGGCCTTCGTCGGAATTACGAGACATTCCAATTGCTTAGTACCGGGCATTGCAACGTCACGCAGCATCTCCTTCGCCAGTTCCAAAGATTGTTGGCTGTCTGGTCTAGGGACAAAAGTTCTCATTCGTGCCCCGGATTTCTCGACGTTGAATGAGGTTTGCTTTGCGGCGTTCACGGCTCGACCGCTAGGCTCTAACGGGGGTGGCGGGTTACCAGCAGGATCGAAGAGGAATTGGCTTCGGGCTACCGAGAACAGGTCTGGGTCTTGCCGTGCCAGCCCTTTCTCGATTCGACCAACAAATCCGCCGAGGGGCCGCACTGCCGAAAGTGAAACAAGGACACCGCAACCGTTGGGACAGTTTGATGAAGTCTGGGTTGCTCCACGAGTATCCACATAGGAACACTCTCTACAGTATTTGAATTGCAAGTATTTGAAGCCGTTCCAAAGTCCGACTGAACGAATCGGAAGTTTTCCTGCAACGATGATTCGACCGGGGAAATATTCGTTTAGACTGATGCTTCGGTCTCGCTGTAATTTGAGGTTTTTTCTGGGCCCCTCTGTTCGCGGCCACTCATAGAGTCGAAGTTCATCAACATAGATTGGGTAGTTGTAGCTGGGGAGTATGCCGTAGTCGCTCAATGTTGAGATCGTTCCATCGCCGCTCACTAGCACCAAATACGTCTGTTGAAAGTGTCGGAGCCTCCGATAAAAGTGATCGAGGCTCTCTTCCGGCGTCATCACAATCCCCGGATTGTTGTCCAGCAACGACTTCAGACTCTTCCACAAGTCGCTGGTGGGACTCTTGGCTTGTTGACGGAAGTTGGTCTCTCTACCGGGCTGAGTGGCAAAGCTGATGAAGTCATCAATTGATGGTCCCTGAAGTCCCGTCGATGTTGGATAGGTCTGCATCAGTGCGGAGAAAACTGTTGCATTGACATGCCGCAGGAGCACCTCGTAGCTTGGCAACGAAAAACGAGGCACTCTCAGTGGTCCTGCAATGAAATAGTCCGGATTGCTCCAGAAGTACGAGTCGTGGGGTCTCTCACGAACATAGGTCATGACCAGTGGCAACATGCCAGTACGACGCCCCGCACGGCCCGCTCGTTGTCGATAGTTCGAGACCTCTGGAGGCATGTTCGCGAGGAAAACGGCACTGACAGTGCCAAGATCGATGCCCAATTCAAACGTCGTAGAGCCAGAAATAATATCGGTGGAACCCTTTTCCTCTCTCCTGAACGATTCCTCAATCTCTCGTCGAGCGATGGGCGAAATTTGAGCGGTGTGTTCCTCAATGTTGAGAGGCTTAGGAGCTTTGGTTTTCAGCAGCGTCAGGTAGTGTCTCGCGGGAGAAAATTGCTCCTGTAGCATTTCGGCAATCGTGGTCTTTTTCAACGATCCGCTGCAATCACGCACAGGGCAAAGATGGAGAATGTCACTTCGTGTAATGTAGCCGCACGAATCGCATCTATATCTCTCGATGCAGTCTTGTTCGAGTCGCCATCGCAGCGACGACCAACTGAGTTTCAATTGAAGGGTGTCCGCGTCGGTCCCTCTTACTGCCAAGAAGGGCTTGTCTTCAGGCGTGGGCAATCCCAGCTTTTGCCGAAAATGCATTTCGGGTTGGGCCATGACCTGATCCCACCAGTTCTCCATCAGAGCTTTGTAGCTTGGGAGGTCGCCAGCAAACCGCAACCGCGTTTGTCGTTTGCAAAGGCGTTTGTAAAAATCCAAGGTTCTGTTGCGAGGATTATCTTGCTTCAGGGAAAAGCCAGTCGTGCGTGAATACTGATCGCCAGCCAATTTGCCGACCGATTTGTCTTGATAGCTGTATTTGTCCAATTCGGTGTACAACAACTGCATGGGAGCCGGGGAGATCGCCCATCTCCGAAAGCGGAAAGTCCAGTCCAAGATGAACTCGGTCAGGGAGGTTCGCTCACCATCGGTGAACTCCCGAGTCAACGGCTGGGTTGCGAGAAAGGTACGAGATCGGTCGAGCACAGAATCGGGATAAAGGACCGATACGATCCCAAGGGATTCTAGAGTCCTATATTCAGTGCATGTATCACGAAAGAGAAGAGTGGCGACTCTCTTTCGTACGAGGCTTTCATCAGACAATTCGTCAATTTCGCAAAAGAGCTTTGCAAGACTGAGGTCCGCAATCAGCACCTCAGCCAGCCTCGAAATGAGGGTTCTGGTTGGAATCGACTCCGGCGACTGTTTCAGCACCCCGTGCATGACCTGACGAAAAGTGAAGTCCTCGTTTGTACGCTGGAGACGACTGGCGATGAAAGCGGCCTGTTGACGGCTATCTGAAAAACAGAGAACTTTATTCACCGAACCTGTTCCCTGAAGAGACTCATCAATGCCTCTTTTCATCTCCTCCAGCAAGATAGTCGCTGCTGAGTAGAGAGACAGAGTTGGGGGTGTCACAACCTCTTGCCCTGCAAACCAATCCTGATCGCAATATGGGCACTCGTTTAAGCAAACGTCAGAGGTCGGCTCTGACCATTCGATGGCCTCGATAACGCATGAGGAAGGACATAGGGTTGCATGTTGGTTGATCGCTGCTTGCAAATACTCTTCACGGTCGTGGGGGGAACCGTAGGCCGCAATGCGTGCAGATTGAGACGACGGGTTTATTGTCTAGTTGCAGTCGGTCCCGCGTCCGCACAGTCAATCCGTTGAGCGGACGAAAGAGAATTCTCTTGAACTGGTCTCTACCCATCAGGTCGTCCCTCTCGGGACAAACGCGACGTGATTTTGTTCTGATCCACCCTTCGAGAACTACAAAGCCACATTTTCTGCACAACCAAAGTGGGTAGACGAGGGACCCACATATGTCGCAGCTATTTCTATGACTCACAAAAAGTTCGGACCACCAACCATCAGTGCTTCTTGTATCCTTCGTCGCATGAGTCGGATCAACACAGAGATAGGCACTGCGATGCTCCCGGACGAATACGTGTGCCCGCAACGGTAGAAGACCCTCACCCTTTGAACGAGCGGCTTGCATGAGTTGAATGAATCTCCCGGCTGCTGTGCAGCAATCAGCCCTCCGAGCACCGGAAGACTCGCCCCAGAGCGTTCTCACCAAGTCATTGAGTGTTATCGGAATGCCGTTCCTAGCCGTAAATGCGGTCTTGAACTCGGCGAATAGGGGGCAAGCCAATACGAGCCTGCCCAGAAGGTCGGTGCGTTCCATCTGCTCGTTGAGCAAGTCCCCGACGAGTACGGCATCAGCCCCGAGCAGGCTGGCCAGAATTTTCCATTCGTCGTCAGGGATGTCGGAGTCATCAGCAGAATCATCGTACAATCCCTCAATACCAAAGGCTCGACACAACTTCGGAACTGAAGACGGAAGCTGAAGGAGCCTTTCCAGAAATTGACCGGAATCGACTTTGTTGCTGGCCGCCAACCCGCTAGGGCGGATGTCACCTGTTATGACATTGTTCGTAGAAAAGGGAGCACCGAACAGCCTACTTGCGAACTTCGCCATCTTGTCGGGGGCATCGGCTTCGCTGCTGAGTGTGGCACTTGTTCCTATGCAGAAATAGCTGACCATTTTGGCGGAAGAATTGCGGGTCAGGTAATTGCGAAACCGGGACAACAAAGTGGCAACCTCCATCCCGGTCGTTCCGCGATATGAGTGGACCTCGTCCAGAATCAGAAACTTGAAAAGGTCTGGTTCTCGAAAGAGCCTACGATCATCATTTCTCAACAGCATGTATTCCAACATCGTGAAATTCGTAACGAGAATGTCGGGTGGGGTCTGCTGCATCTCTTGGCGGTAACGAAGCTCTCCTAGTTCGTGTACTTCCTCTTGAGACACACTTCTGTCCGGTCCGTTATCTCCCTCGTTCACTTGAGTCTCGCCTGTGTACCGACCGAAGGTTATTGCTCGAACCAGCCGGGAGTCTCTTGGTGAGCCGTCGAATGCCCGCAGGTTTATCCAAAAGAGCAACCTCCGCAGACGTGCCATCTGGTCTTCAACGAGTGCGTTCATGGGGTACAGCAGAATTGCTCTGACCCCGCTACGGAGTCGCGTGTCATTTGGCTCAGTCAGGAGTTCATATAGTAGAGGGATCAGAAAGCATTCCGTTTTTCCACTGCCCGTGGCTGTAGCGACGATGGCATTGGAGCGAGATTTTGAGACAGTCTCGAATGCCTGACGCTGATGGCTGTAGAGCTTGCGATCCCAAAGCCGTTCGAGAGTGGTTTTCTCAACCTCGTTCACGCCGTCAGCACAATCGTCCGGCCACAACTGCCGACGTGCTCGGAGGAACTTCCTGAGTGTCGGGTCCGAATCGATGCGGCTCCAGTTGTACGAAGGACGCATTTTGCAGAAGAATGCTCCATCTTTCCCATTGGCGGATACCGACGAAGCCGCCAGCTCGCTCAGGCTTGAAGTCTTTTCATACTGCGGAAGTGTTTCGATGTATGGGCCTTTGAAAGTGTGCTCGTTCCATAGAGCAAGAAACCTCTCTCCTAGCTTGGACTGGTTCTGATGGTTGCCGACCGGCAGGGATGATGCCAAGTAACTAACCAGTGCGGCTTCCGCCTGCGAAGTCAAAGTGGATAGGTTGTATTGTTTCATCTTGCAGTGGCGTTTCCAACGGTCTCCTAAGTCGGAGGGCCGTACACTCGATCTAGAACGGACAGAACCTGAACGATTGACCGATAAAGCTACGCGGATCGCATGATATTAGATATGGCCCGAACGTGGCAGAACAAAGCACTTGAATGCCATTCCCTCTTCGCAGCAATCGAAACGAATAAGTTACGATAAAAACAGTTCCCCCGGCGTAGAATTCGGGGAGATGCGTGTACCTCAGGACATCGCAAATCCGCTAGCCGTTGCCATCCGGGACGTGCTTTGGTTCAAGCCAAGCGTTTTCTCGTTCTACAAGGACTGTCAGTTGCCAAAAGTTCTTCTTGCAGAAGTTAAAAAGCAGCAACAGGCGGGCGAACCGACAATCAAAACCGTGCATTTCGTCATAGACCAACTTGATGCCTTGGAAGACGAAGGCTGGGTCATGGCGAAGAGAATTCTGACCAAGATGTATCACGGGAAAGACATGCAGAGCATTGCACCTGAACGAAAACAGAAAGCAGCCGAATCTCTTGCTGCTTTTCGATCCGTGATGAAAGAGTTTCACGCAGAACAGGAATTGCTCGAAAGGAAAGAGCGGGAAGAACGAGAACGGCTGATGCAGGAAGAACGAGAATCGCGAGGACGCATCACGCAACTTGACCACGCGAAGCTGCAATCTTTCCGTGACGAGTTCGATGCGGTTTACATCTTGAAAGATAAGAAAGAAAGGGGAGACCGCTTTGAGCCGTTGATGAACAAAATCTTCGGCCACTACAGCGAACGATCTGAAGGTCCGTTCGAGCGTACCGGCGAACAAGTGGATGGTCTCTTCTATTTTGACAAGCACTGGTATCTTGTCGAGATTCGCTGGAAAGGCGAAAAGAGCAACTCGGCGGATGTGTCAGTGCTCAGGGACAGGGCGTCACGGAGTTTTGGCGGCGACACAAAGGCTCTGTTTGTTTCGTTCAACGGATTCTCGAAGGATTGTCTTGAGGCGATGACCGGAGGAGACTACGAGAGGGTGATTCTCTTCGACGGCTCCGACCTCCGATGTGTGTTGGACTGCCAGATCGCTTTCGACCTTCTGTTGCAGGAGAAGCAAATTGAATTGGTCAAGAATAAGAGACCGTGGGTCAGTGCAATCGAAATTATCAAGCGTCGTAGTAACGAACACTGATCGAATATGAAATTGATTGTTCTGGGGACAGATCATGGACTTCAAGGTCGTGACCAGCGACTAGAATCGCTCATCGTTGAACTTATCGAGCGAGAAGCCGTGACGATGATCGCGGAGGAGAATCGCGTTTATGCAGTCACTCTCGGAAGACAGGTCGCCGAATCGCTGAGTCTTCCGTGGGTCCAGATTGACATGACACTTGAAGATCGGGTCAAGGCAGGAATCGACGGGAAGCTCGCGAACCGAATGCAGATTCGTCGCTACAACGACGACGGCTATCCCGAAATGGCGATCCGCTATGCTACGCGAGAAGACGGGATGAGAGAAGAGTTTTGGCTAGATAGAATCGAGGCGGCGGCGAAAGGCGGGACAGTGCTAGTGATCTGCGGCTGCTTGCACTGCGTCCCCCTGTCACAAAAAGCAGAGAAGCGGGGTCATAGTATCGTGGCGAAGCTTTTTCACCCGGAGCATCTCGCTGAGATAGAGCCAGAGCTTTTCTAATGTCGCCTTTGTGCTACTATGCGACGGGCCAAGGTTGAAGTCCACTCTGCCGAAGGAGATCAGTAATGAGAGCTTATCTCCCACACTTCGTCCTGCTGGTCGCGGTCATATCCACTCCAATCACCAGCACTGCAAAAGATAAACACTTACCACTCCCGCCGCAGATCGCGAAAGCCACGACCGTTTACATCGACAATCAGAGCGGCATAGCGAAACTGGGAGATCGGTGTTATACCGAGATTGAGAAGTGGGGTCGATTCAAAGTTGTTCAAAACTCGAAGGACGCCGACCTTGTCCTCCTACTGTCCGCCAAGGAATACACTCGGGGCTATGTCACTTCTGGTGGAGGCTCTACGAGCACGGTCAATACAAGTGGCAATATCGACGCGACGACTATAGGAAACCAGACGACAGGCACCGTCAACACTTCGGGAACTGTCAACACAACAACCGAACCGACCTACACCAGTCCGGTCACGGTTGGTTACACCTACCTTACGGTCATTGACCCGAAGACTGGAAACAATCTGTGGAGTGATTCAAAGCGATGGGGAAATCTCTATACGGGGTTTCACAGTGCAACCAAAGGTCTCGTTGACAGCCTCATGAAAAGAATCAACGAGGATGAGAAAGAGAATCACTAGCGAGTCGGCCACTTGTCGTCGATTTCCTTCATGATCGCCTCTGCCCAACGCACTGCATCCGAGATCGCAGCGACCGTGGCCGGAACCCTTTTTCCGCCCTCGAACGACGACAATTTCCGTGCCGCGAGAATCGCGGCGGCTATCAAGATGACGCGTTTGCGGCCTTCATCCACGTCGCCCATATTATCAGATTCGCCTTTTGTTCGCCCAATGGGTATACTTATTTCAGCCCCACTCGCAAGGGCATGGGTGGGTTATCCGAACCTCGGCTCCTGTGCGACTCTATTTCCGCTATCGGACGTGGTCTAGGCATGAAGCAGATTTCAATCGACTTTTACCGTCTGACAATGCCGGACGGTGCTCCAATGTTTGAGCACTTGATCCAACAGGTCACTGCCATGCCGCAAGATGACACCCGAAATCTCGACGTTGGCAGCAACCCGATCCGACTTCAAGAATCAGCCGTCTGGGATGCGAATAGCCTCGAAGGTGAAATGGTTCGCATTCGGATGGAGATGCTGCCCAGAAAAGCCAGTCTGGACGGCGTCATAGAAGACCTCGACTTTGAGGACGATGAGGGACTCGGTGAAGAGACGGCTTTCTTGTATCACCCTGCGATGAGGGTTTTGGCAATACAGCGTAATCGGACTGGTGTTTCTGCCTCTACTCTGGTTTGGTATTTCAAGGAGAAGGGCCACATCGAGCAAGCAATTGATATCGATCCCGTGTTACAACGTGGCGTCATGCAACGACTGGCTGAGATTCAAACTGTTCGACGATTAGAGATTGGAGTGGCTGGCCTTGATCGGGGATTGATTCTGCAAAATGGTGGTCATGGCGTCGGTGATATCGTTCGACTCAGCGAGGAATTACGAGCACCCAGAGTCTCGATCTCGTTGTCGATGGGTCATCAAAGACGCGGCGGCCTGATGCTAGATCGAGTCGTGGCCCTTGCGAGAAATTTGCGGAATTTGGCAGGTGACCACCATGATGAAATACAGAAGATTGAGATTTCGGGGATTGACGGAGCCGACGAAAAAGTTGTCCTTGATCTGATTGAGGAAAGAATGACCGATGTTCAATTCGTTCAACCCGAAGAGAATAGGACAATTCCTTACCGTGCTCGACGCGATGCCGTCCGAGAAGCGTGGGCGAAACGCCGCGAAGAACTCGTGGAGATGTTTCAGGCAAGGTGACTCGCAGTGAAGGCGACATTTGAACGCAATTATCCTCGCGTCGGCAGCGTAGTTGTCGCGGCGGGATATCTTCTGATACACGGAAACTTCGATTTCATTTCTCGCGATGCTCTGACAAATCTCTTCACGGCGATGGTGAGCGTGGCAGCGATAGCAGTCGGCTTCTTGGCAACTGCACAATCAATTCTCTTCTCGCTAGAGAGCAAGCGAGTGACTCAATTTCTCAAGGACGCTGGTTCTTTTAAGGCTCTCGTCGATTACATGATGGAGGCAATCCACCTTTCTTTTGCTCTCGCGGCCATCAGTGCATTTGCTCTTTTGATAGACCCCAAGGCCCATCGCTGGTGGTATCCGTTTGGGTTTGCGGCGTGGCTGTTCGTCCTGAGTTATGCAGGTTTGGGTTATTACCGGGTCGTCAGCATCTTCGCTGCGATCCTCCGATCACCTGACTAAGGCATCCCGCAAGGGACTGGACTAAATGCCAACCTCTCGGTTATGGTCAGACATCCGATCACTTGCTCTGGTGGTTGCTGCGTCTCTCATCCATTGAACTTGTACACGCTCGGCTATCAGGGAGTGGACGTAGACGCGTACGTTGAGAAGCTGAAATCTGCGGGCGTCGGCGTTGTTGCTGACGTGCGGGAGACTCCGTGGAGCCACAAACGCGGCTTCTGCAAGAACATTCTGAGTTCTGAATTGTCGAAGGCCGGAATCGAATATGTCCACGTCAAGTCCGCAGGCAATCCGAAAGAGAACCGCCGCACGGCTCCCGACCTCGTTGAATGCCTGAAACGATACAAGTGCTATCTGGACAAGAATCCCGCAGGAGTGACCGAATTGATTGAAGTCATTCGCAGAGCCGCCTCACAACGAAGGACAGTCTGCCTGACCTGCTTTGAGAAGGATGTCAGCGATTGCCATCGCTCGATCCTCGTCGATGCGATGAGCCGTCAGATCAAGATACATCCAGTCCACCTGTAAACCTCAGCATGTCCGGTCGTCGCTTCGGATACCACATCCCGACAATCATGAAGCTCGATGGAAAGAGGAACAGATTCCCGAGGAAAAACTTCAGATCATAAATATCGAGCCTGCACAATTCTTTCATCCTGTTGAGGGCGGCTTCGTCACCGTCTCTCCGCTGGAGTTCGCAGAGACCCCAATCCAAAACTTGCATCCGGTGTCCGGCACACTCGGGCGTCTTGCAAAACCACGAGACCTGTACTCGACACTTTTGAAATTCGAGGGTCTTCATCTCAGGCGGAATCGCCCGCTCGAACATTTCGAGTTGTGCTCGCTTCGCTTCGAGAGTCTTCTTGAGGTCATCAAACTTTTGTGCGAAGCTACGAGCCTCATCCTCAGACCGCGTGACAATCTCGACCTTCGTGACTTCGCGAGGAGCGACAACGCCGATTGACGTGCCCGCCTCCTTCTGTGCTTTCAGAAGATCGTCAACTGACTCGAAGTGCCAACTCGTATCTCGATAGATGAACTCGCCTCGCTTGCCCCACTCATCCTGCGTCGTCGGAATGACGGGACCGGACTCGATGGAATCGCAGTCAATCTTGTAGCTCTCGGGGCGAGGGTCGTCAGGGTTCTTCTGAATGTCCGCCGTGACCCACTGGTAAAGTTTGAACTGCTCATCGCCGTCGCTCAAGTATCGGTAAGGGATGGGATAGAGACGAAGCGGTTTACCGGACGGCAACAGCCCCGCAGTGCAGACTGTTTCGAGATGCTTCTTACTCAGTTCTGGGTAGGTTTTTGCCCAGATCAGAATTTTCTCTCTTGTGTAACCGGATTTCATAGTGCGTTCTTTATCTTACTCTTGTGGAGTTTTCGACCCACCCGGTCGGTCTTGGCATTCCTGTTCTGTTCGTCCCATACGTAAGACAACCCGCGTTTCAGTTCAGCGGTCAAGTCTGTCGTCTCCGTCACAGCGTGAACTGGCTTGCCTGATTCTTTTCCAAGCCACGCATTCAATTCATCGGGTGTAGTCGAGACAAATCGGCCTTCCTTGTGAACTGGCATTCCCTCATTCGCCCAACGCTGCACAACCGATTGAGGCTCACCGAGAAAATCGGCTATCTGCTGCCAGCCTTTCAGAGTTTCGGGTGCTTCTTTCTTCGCTGGTCGCTTCGGCATATTAGAAGACGCGTGCATAATGCCGTGCTGCGTCGGCACACCGGGTTGCGAGTCTCTCGGATTTCTTGAATTTATGAGTCTTTCCCGCCCTCAAATCCATACACCAAAGTTGGTCTGCCGTCCCTCCGTGCTTTCCTTCGATGATGATGCTAAGAAGATGGAGATAGCTTTTCAAGTCGTTGGGTTTCCACTTTGCGGCGTACAGGAAAACGTAGCGAGTGTCGCCCTTTTGATCCACTGCTATCAGATGCGGAGTACCGAGTAGGGCGACGCCTTCAAGCGAGACTCCGCTCTGTTGGTCACGCAAAAGATTGCGTTTGAACTTAGCGATTTTCGGATAGAAGTTCTCAACAAAACTGACGAATGCATTCTCGTTGTCCGCCACAACTTTTCTAGATCGAACGCCGCCCATCTCTTCAGCACGACGTTTCATGTCAGAGAGAATTCCTTCAAAGTTGTCGCCGCCCCCGGCACAAAAGCGAACAACGGCTTCTCTCATGGGAAGATAGTAAGAATATGCTCTCTGCCTGCCTGCTTCGATCTGTCTTATTAGTCGTTCCCACTGCGGAGCATTGGCGTGAACGAGGCGACTGAGAGTGTAAATGTGAATTGGAGGTGTTTGATGTCTGGACACACTTTCCCCTTTCAAAGGGGAAGTGAACGTATTGTAAATCAGTTAGAAGGAATGAGTAGAGTGCTTTTCAAAAGAGAGTGTCCTGCGTCTGTATCTCGACAGGCGTCGAGCATTCCATGTCATCATTGACGACATGGTTGACCCGAGCACTGACGGCGTAGCTTCGCATCATCCGAGCGTCGTAAGGTTTCAACATTTCTGAGACCGCCGCGACATCAGTCATCCCCGGATCGAGCCACAGGTCGTAATTGTCAGGATTGAGAATGACGGGCATCCGGTCGTGAACGGCTGAGATCACAGCGTTCGGAGCCGTCGTCAGAATCGAACATGACTTGATCCATTGCCCGCTCGGTTCTTTCCAGCGATCCCACAGCCCAGCGAACGCGAACAACTCACCGCCGTTGACCTCAAAACAGAAGGGCTGCTTCACTCCGGCCTTTTTCTGCCACTCGTAAAAGCCGCCTGCTGGAATGAGGCATCGGCGGGATTTCATCGGATCACGGAACGCAGGCAT
Source organism: Candidatus Sulfotelmatobacter sp. (assembly GCA_036490235.1). Lineage (GTDB taxonomy): Bacteria > Acidobacteriota > Terriglobia > Terriglobales > Acidobacteriaceae > Sulfotelmatobacter. Next base: position 62,788 of record DASXEG010000132.1, read on the forward strand.
TGTCGCCGCCGTCTCCGACCGTGCGTTAATCATCGGCGGGCCGGACACGGTTTTCACCCATGATGGGACCAGACCCCAACGCATCAGGGACATCTCACGTCTGGGTTCCTTGGGATTCTGGCGGATGACCGGGACTGGTTGCGTAGGAGCGACGTTGTAGCGGGGTGCCCAGTCGTCGTCCGACCCGGCGTCGAAATATTCCTCGACGATCTCCTTTCTCCGCGACAATCGGTAGCGTCCGCACATCAGTAGATTATAGATCGGCGTACCATCAGATCAGCATTCTGTGGAGCACATGCAATGGCGGTCGGCGGGCTGTACATCGCATATCGGATTCGTCGGATGGTGCTTCCATTCGTTCGCGTCTACGGTCAGTGGGTTGAGGAACGCATCATCCCGCTATCAGAGCAGCTACAGAAAATGGCTGAGGATGTGGAGAAGCAAACATACGACGAACTCATGTCACAACCTTTTGGCGAGGAGTATTTGGGTGATGGATCGGAGGAAGCAGAAACGGCACACGACACAGGGCTGTCTTTTTACGAGGACATCAGCAAGATGTATCAGGCGACACTGAATCTGTTTTCCGCTGGTTTATTCCATGTCATGGAGCAGCAACTTTCTGACCTGACCAGAGACGGAGCAATAGAAAAGGAAGCGTCCGATAGCAAGTTGGATAAGCTGATTGACTGGTACAAGAAGGGATTTCAGCTAGACCTTCAACAATTCCCCGACTGGTGGGTCATTGACGAATTGCGGTTGGTTGCCAATAGCACGAAACACGGCGAAGGGCGAGCCGCCGAGCGACTCAGGGAGAAACGTCCAGATTTGTTTGTTTACCCGGCATTGCGAAAAGACGATTCCGACACGTTTGTAGCCTCACCACTCTCACTCCCGCTTGGCGGTGATGGCTTGTACGTGACAAGCGATGAATTCCGCAGGTATCACAGAACTGTCTTAGACCTCTTTGAATGGCTCAGGAAGTATTTCGAGGATCACGGAGATGAGCAGTATCCTCGTTGAAGTGGGTCACTCCTCTGCTGAGAATTGCCCCGGCCTACTTCTTCATCCGAGCCTTCGCCTTCTTCGCCAGTTCCAATTCCTTCTCAGCTTGCTTGATCGTTCGCTTGTCGCCAGACTTGCGAAGATGTCTCAGGCGTGCAGCGAGACTTATGATCGCAGCACCCTCAGGACTGATGCGTGACTTCTGTTGTGGGGAACTGCCCGCCGCTTCGAGGAGGGATTGTTCAATTTTCTGGAGACGAACTATTTCGGCCCGCACGTCAGCTAAGGTTGCCTCTACGCTAAAGGACATGTTTTCGATTCCTTTCTTGCCTGTGAGTATACGAGATAGACCTCAGATTTCATCAGGCTCATCAGTTCTCCACGACGATGTCGAACTCGTCGAATCGTGCTCGCTTCGCATGGGGAAGAATCTTTCGCATCACATCGGCAGCATTGTCATGCTTGCTGTGGATCACAATGACGCCGGGGAATCGTGACTTCTTGAGGTACAAAGCAACTTCTTTCCCCGTCCCCTTCACGATGTTGTTGTCAGCGTGCATCCAGTGAAGATCATGGTCGAGAAAGACAGCCCGAAACTCTTGAGCCTTGAGTGCTTCAATCGCCGCATCCGCCGTCACGCAGTAGACCGCGTGCGGAAGCCGCTGTTTGAACCATGCGATTCTCTCGGGCGTGTCTTCGAGCACGAGAACTGGCCAATCGGATTGAACTGTGAAGACTGTCACAAGAGCATCCCCGGCTTGTTGAGGTAGTCGAGTTCTTCTTTCGTCAATTGGCGATTCAACCCCGCAGTTTTGATGTGACGCCGTCGCCTCCAGTCTTTGTCCCAGCGGACGTAGCGAATGATTCTCCACAACCCCCAGCAGGCGAGTAAGACGCCAGCCCAGCCCCAACCGACAACGGAGACTAGCAAGACTGTTACCCCCGCGAGCATGACCGCCGTTGCACGAGCGTCTTCATTCGGCGTTGCCAAGAGAATAATGATAACGACGAGTGCCGCGAGAATCAGAGCCAGAATCAGAGTCATTGTTCCCTCCGTTTTACATTTTGCAAATTCAACTGTGCTTCAACATCCGACCGCCAGAACTCGTAGCCCGACCCGAACAATGACTTCAGGACAGGGGTACATCAAAATCTTCCTCCCACGTCACCAACCCGGAGTCTCCGCACGAGGGGAGGAGACCTCAATTCCCAATTTCAAAAACGCTCCGAAACTTTTCCCCAGAAAACAAAAGCCCCCACCCATGTAAATCGGAAATGGGCGACGAGAATCCGCGATTCTCCGCCCCGTTGACCGGGCGTCGGATGCACGCGTCACAATCCTTCTTTGCGTGCGATGCGTGCCAGTTCCTCGCCCCGTAATCTTTCCCGTTCGTCACTCAAGTCGAGCAGACACTCACTGACCCGAGCACGGGAGACACCGAGCAGTCGAGCAAGGTCTGCAAGACTCAACAGGGGATATTTGAGACCGAGCTTGCGTGCTCGCTCCCACGTCTCGCCTCGCTCTGTTGGATTCGCCATTGTTCCTCCTGCCCTACCTCTTAATGTCCTTGACTGCTGTAGCAATCGCCCGCTTAGGCAGTCCCGCTGCATACAGCGTCTTTCGCAATGCTGCGATGGCACGGTCTTCAGCGACGGCGAGAGACTCTCCGGGCGGTGGTGTCTCTTCTGTCGTGAGAGTTTTCGTCTCTCCGCCCAGTGACACTATCGCCTCTGCTCGGACTCGTTCGCCGTCAATCCTCGTGACACTAATCCGCTGAATCTTATGTTCTGGCATCGTCCCAGTTTACTCGGGGCGTGCCTGTTATCCTCCCGCGTCTGATTGACTCGCACGGCACCCGCAGACCGGATGCCGTACACGTTCTCAGACTATTCCGCGTGCTCGGCGTTCCGAAACGCTGCACTGATTGCCCGCGTCCCGAATCCGAGTGCCCGCAACTGCTCACGAAGTTCTGACAGTTGCTCGCCGTCAATCTCCGTGAGATACGCCCGGTCGGAATCAGACTCGACGCCCCACAGCCCGCCGGACGTAATCTCTTGCACGATGCTGGCATCTCCAGACGGTAAGAGAATCTCCGCCTCTGCCCGGATGCCCATGTAACACCAGTCTCCACGCTGAAGACGTTCCATCCGCTCATAGTCTTGACGGACGTATTTCCGAATGTCTTCGGGCGATTCGCCTTTGTAGTTCTCCACGCATCCGTTAAAGTACCGGAGTTCTCCGCGTCCCATGTCCCCGCGTTCGTCACAGTCACACTCTTGCAGTTCATCCTGTTTTTCGATGAGCAAGTCTTGTGCGTCGGAAACATCCTGCCAAATGCCGTCTTCTGAAAACGGGCAAGGCTCATAGGTCACAGCAGTCAGATAGTGCATGACGCGGGACAGCGTCTCTAGACCCTCAGTCGGAACGTCGCTAATTTGGCAATCGGGCGAGTGCTTGCGGTCAATCGCGTATTCCGTCTCTGCCCGGTCGGAGTAGTGTCCCAGATACGAAGTGTCCGGGTCACTGTCCGTCATCCGTTTAATCGTGACTTTCGAGATGCGTTTCATATTCTTCATGGCGTCTTTCTCCCTCTGCGGTTTAAGCCCGCGTGCTAGGTTGACTCGCACAGAACCCGGATACGGTCGGATGCTGTACACGTTCCCTAGTCCTGCTCGGGTTCGTCGTCTTCGTCGGGGTAATTCTCCGCGAGATACTCCCGTGCCTCGTCTTCAGTGTCGAAGACAGTCCACTCCGTACAATCGAGGTATCCGGGTGCTGACAACCGTGCTCCGAATCCCTTGACGTTCTCCCATGACAGCGGAGTGCCTTCCGTGTACGGCTGAATCTTCTTGACGGTGTCCGCACGTTCCTGCTCGCTCATCGGGTGCGTCTTCGTTTCTGAATCACGAACGAAGAGTGACAGGCTTGCGGAGTCAACCCATTCCGTCCCGTGCGTCGTCTCGACTCGCAGCCAATTCTGTAACCGCGTGATTTGGGGTTGCATGTTAGACATTGGAAGCCTCGATTCCCGCATCGTTCGCTTCAGCGATTGCCAGAGCCTCTAACGCGGGTGCGAGTGCATCAATCTCCGCGTACTTGATGACGTGACAGCCCGCGTGCAACGTTCCGTCTGTCTCAATCCGGTCAATCGCGTAATGGCCCAGATGCAGCGTGTGACCGTTGCGGACGTACTCTTGACCGGACGCAATGACGGAGCGGACAAACCGCAACCCGCGTTTCGCATGAGAGACAGGGACGCGAGCACCTAACGAGGTTTCAACCGCATCCCCACTGATTCGCAGCATCGTGGGGATTCTGGGGACGTTGCACGAGTCATACCAAATGTAGCTAGGGTGAGGAATACGGACGTTGGCACCGTTACGCCATTCATCGCAGAGGCTCGGGAGCTTCTCTTCCCACTCTTTCCGCTCTTGCTCTATGCGTTGTTTGCGTAGCTCGTTTTGTTCCCGTTGCTCCTTTGCCTTGCGTGCGGACTCTTCCCGCTCACGCTTGCCGATGGCTGCAAGTTTTTCGCTGTCTGCCTCTGGCACCACGGGAAGGCTAGGAACTCGCACCCGGAAAAACTTTCCATAAGCCCGTGCGGACTCAACTAGCCCGTCAGCCTGTCCAAGATGCGACGTGATTGCCCATGTGCTTCTCGCCCTAGAAGCCTTCGTGACGTGTTCGTTAATTTGAGTGACGAAATACTTCAGGTTGTCGTTATGGTTCGGAGTTCCACTGGCGTAATGCGTTCCCAAGCTCGGAACACCGAAGACCACCGTACCGCTCGGAATTGCAGAGCGAACGGCAGAACAATGCCCGGTCGTGGTCACGCTGTAGTGTGCGATTGTGAAGAGAACGGCACGCTCCCCGCTCTTGTTTGTGACGTGACGGGCAATCGGGAAATGCTCGCCGTAAGAGTAGATCGTATCCCCGTTGAAAAAGACGTTGCCTTGACTGCGGGCGTCGGACTGGGTTTGATGAAACCAGAGATGCGGGATTTCCGATGTGGGGAAGACCTTGCGTTGACGTTTCTGGCGGGCTTCTACTTCTGGGTTGCGTTTCATGCTGTGCATGGCGTCTGACTCCTGTCGGATTGTTAGAGGACGTATCCCCTGTCTTGCAGTTTTAGTATCTCGCAGTCATTGACGTGTGTCAATGACTAATGACGGTTGGGCTGAAATCTTTGGTCACCACGGGTAACCGGGCAAGTTCGGCCAATCCGGGCACTCATACCTGAGTCACACGAGAGACAAGACGGAGGGAGGCCAGACCGGATGAGTCGCGTGAGTCATTCTACAATGTAGACGATAAGAGTAAGTGAGTCACAGGCCGTGTGTCATCCTCCTGAGTGTGGTGACCACGCCCACTCAACATCTCTCGACACAATCTCATTATGATACAGATTCCCATAGACTGTCTCCAGATTGTCATACTTCCCGCGAGTCAGCCTGATACGAGACACGAGTAAGCCCACGGATTAACCCGCGTCAACCCAGAATCAATGACTTAGGACCGGAAGTGGGTTCGCCCTGAACGCTCACACGCGGTGACTACATTTTGGCCGGGTTGCGGGGAAGAACGCGGGACACTGACCCGGACGATTCACGCGGGCTGCTGGGTCACTGTCGAATCAGGGGTAGTCAGGAGGAAGCTAAGTCCATGAAAATAGGGTGTCTACCACCCTTCCAAAACGGGCACCCGGCCTCACCCCACACCACCCTCCACCTTCCCGCTGGCAGGGCCTAGCCAAACTCACGGCGGCGAGGCACCCCATGACTCCCCGTGTGACTCCCTCGGCGACTCAGACCCGCTCATCTACCTGCACGTTTGTCTGCGTACTCGGGGCCGGGTGGGATTTTGTGAGTCTTCTACGCTGTAGAACGCGATTCAGGTTTCTGGGATTCGTGGACACACGTTCCCCTCGGCCTTGGTCTCGTGGCCGGAAAGGGCCTCTATAATTTTGGAAATTTTGGGAATATAGAATGTAGAACGGCTGGCAGGAAGTAAAGGAGTCTTCGAGAGTGTCAGGAGTTCCCTCTAGGACACCGTCGGACGCACAGGGATGACGCCAGAGCAACGTTCTCACGCTGGGTGACCTCAGATGCCTCCCCGCCGAAAGAGACCCTCAGACGGGCTAGGACGGCTCGCTGCGGACGACGGAGTGGCGGAAGCGGAGTGTTGTATCATTTCTCAGGCCGGGGCTACTGTGAAACGCTTCATAGAGACCAGAATCTCGCTCCCGAAGGACTTCGTCAGCAAGCCGTCGGAACCCGGCACTTCTGCTTTTGAGTATCTGGAGGGCCGACGCGATCCGCACAACCTGACGGATGACGACGATCTCCTCTTCATCGTGGACGACAAGCACCCGCAGGGCGGATTGATCTACGTCTTCAAGGACCACTCCAGCGTCGTCTTCGCTCCGACCGTGAACTGAGCCATCTATCCGTGTCCCGGAGGCGGGCATCACTCCCGACGTAATAGCCCTGATGGTTACCGAAGATTTCTTGCCCTCGGCCCGTCAGCCGTGGCAGGATGGGTCAGCATCAAGAGCGGGCCGGACTTGCTCCGACCTCACCAACCGAGGGGTAGAAGATCATCTCCACGGTGGTTGGCACCAGCCAGATGCGGGACGAAAGTCCAAAAGGAGACTCCATGAGCACAAATGTTGAACACGCAGATGCCGAAGACTTGAAAACACTAATCACCCATCGAAATGCGATGCTTGACGTTTTAAAGACTGGAAGCATCGACACCGAGAGGTTTCAGAAAGAGTCGGATGAAGTCATCCAAGACTTCGCCCTTTCGTGCGTCCAAAGCAAGTCTGACGACATGACTACTTAACCCGGACGCCCTCCCCTGTGCCTTGCCATGTTCCGGTCAACCCATCGTATGACTCCCCGATGGCTCACAAGCCGAGCGTCGCCGCAGGACCTCTGATCGTTTACACTGTCAGACGGTCTGGTGACCCGGCTATTGTCGGCTAATACCGGAGTCAGGATGACTCACAGTCTGAGTGACTTGACAGGATAGAAGACATAGTGTATGATTGATTTAGGTCGAGGAGTCTCTCGACTTGCATTAAGAGCGGGTGCCCCGTGCGGGCATCACGCCAACCGAGCGATGAGAGTCGCCACGGTGGATGGGCAACAGCCCGATGCGACGGCGAAAGCCGTAAACAGAAAATCCGACAGATCGTTTACTTGGTAAACACTCGCGGGGGTCTCCCTGCGAGGCCCACGCTCGTGTGGGCAGAAAGAGGACATGAGATGAGTGAATTGAAAAGATGCACCGTGGGATATCTCCAAGAGGGAAACGGACGCTACAGCGTCATTATTGACCACGTATTCGCAGACGGACGCGTGCTGTTTAAGGACATGGACGTGAAACGTTCGTATGGCGTCACGACGACTGATGTGTTCATACCATCACGCGATGCTTACGTCAGTCTCGGCAGTTTTGTCGAGCCGATATGGGATGGCGATTCGTGTCGGTGCCTTAATTATTGGGCCGAAGAGAACGTCAACGTGCCGCAAAACGTAAGAACTGATGCGGAGGGGTGGGAGTTCGCTAACCGCATGACCGCATAGCACGAAAAAAGGAAATGACCATGACACAGACAACGACGGAGAAGACACGATGACAACAACAACAACACTGACGCCAACAGCACAGAAGGCGTTACTGACTATCCGCAACCTTCGCAAGCTCACGAAGGAAAGCGGAACAATTACAACCCGAGCACAAAACGATGTCCTGCGTGCCCTGAATAGTCAGGATATCTCAGCGGTCGCGAACGCCCTAGCCAGCGACCAGAAGTAGCACGACGAAGGTAGCACGACGAACTGAAGAAAGTGAACTGAGATGACCTTAAAGATTCCCAAACAAACGAAGCCCACGAAGCCAAAGGCGAAGAGTCCCGGCTGGCATCAACTCACCCTCGACGAGTTGATTCACTGGGCACACGCATGGAAAGTTCAGCAGACGAATCCCGACAACTTATTCCGCGAGAAAGAATCCGCGACCGCACGTCTTTTCGGATGTAACCAGAGCACCATCAGCCGACGCAACACGGCTCTCGTCGAAGTTGGAGCAGCCCATCGTCTGCATCATAAAGAGCGAGGCCAGAATCAATGGTTTGTCGAGAGCGTCCTCTGTGTCACGGTCGCTCCTCCGGCGTCCGTCCTCAAGTTGGCCCAAGCCGCTCAGGAAGTCCGACAGGCTCTCCAATCCGAAGCCCCTTATGCAAACGTGCATACGGCTCCGACCCGCATAAACAGCGGCGATGAGCCACATGCAACTCTGCATAATATAGCTACTGACAGTAGCCCACATAGACATAAACCTGTGTCATTAGAGAGTAGTTATTTAAGTGTAATAGAGCATAGCAGTGGGGTCGATGCAAACGTGCATACGGCTCTGACCCGCATGAACACTGGAGATGAGCCGCGTGCAAAGATGCACACGGACCCAGAGATTCTGAAAATCGAGCGTCAACTCAAGGACGCGGAGAAGAAGTTGGCCCGCCTGAGACGCGACTATCGCGAGGATGAGGGCATCGTTGCCGCGACACGACAACAGGTCGATGAACTCAGGTCACGTCTCACGAAGGTGACGCCATGACCATCATGACGCCGGAAGAGAAAGCATTTCGAGACTTCAACAAGTTCGAGGAGGTCAAGCTATCACCGAGTGAGATGTGCGAAACAGAATTCCGCGAACGGTACGACAAAGCACTCGCTGAGTCGGACATCGTGTGGGACATCGTCAAAGAGGAAGCCGAAGAAGCATTGAGGCTCAACCCAGATGATGAAACCGCCAAGACCCAGATGCTTCGCTATCACCAGTGGCAACGACAGCGTCAGGCCGATGTGAAGAAATCAGGTCTGACTCTCGCGAAGCCGGGACGAAAGATGACACTCGCAAAAACTGGAGCATGGGTCCGCGACAAGAATCAAGGCTGGCTCATCCGTGCGAGTGGATGCGATGTCGGTGATGTCGTCCCGGTACGTAAGAAGGACGGCACGACTGAGCAAATCAAACTGACTCAACGCGTGTGGGAAGGCATGAACATTTTCAGGGGGAAACGACAATGACAACGAATGACGCTTTAGTGCAAGAGGTCAACTATCTGATTGAGTGTTGCCTCGCGAGTGAGAACCGACCGAACACCGCGAGACGATTGCTGGCAGCGTCCAATCTCATCCGGTCGCAGTGGGAGTTGGTCAGCATGTTGGGCGACAGGAATGAGAGTAAGAAACTTCTCGGCCTGATGGGGCGATTGGTCCTGCGTGCGGGCGAACTGCTGGGTGATTCCAGTCAGGAGCACCAGTGGCTCAAGGAATTGGAAGAGGAAGCCGCTGGGATGAAAGCGGCGGCTGCAACAGGAGGAATGTAATGAAACAGCAATTCGGGTTCGGGTTAGTTCCTATGTCCGACACAGTCAAATTTCACGAATCACAAACGATAGAGTATCTCCGTCTCGCAGACATGTTGCAAGAAGTCCCAACTCTGAAGAAAGCACTCCGAAGCGGACCAATTGAAGACATCGTCGCAGCACAAGTGAAACTTCTCAACGCCCTGATGGAGGCCCACCACATCGCTTCCGACATCATCATGAAGTATCAGATGCGTGCTGAGTTCATGGAGTCAGTTGAATCTCAGATTGCGGAAAATCTTGTGAAGATGCTGCCTTCGATTTCAGAAGGCTCGACGGAGTCAAATTCTACGAAAGCGGGTCATCGTGCATGACCAAACCCCCAAAGTTCGTTGGCTCGATGAAGCGTTAGCCCTTCCGTGCGACAGTGTCGTCACGCGTGAGGAAGCTGCTGATTATCTCCAACCCCTTTTGAAACGCTGCAACGCGAAAAGCAAAAAGACTTTCTGGCAGTGGCTCCGCATTCAACTCGCCCGCACTGAAGAAACCGCCCGACACCTGACGTGGATGCAGGAAAGCCGTTGTCCTCTTGAAACAGTCAGAGCGAACGACGGGTTCCGGTACGTCATCAACGGAGACACCGCACTCATTGAGGTCGGTGACTCCGGCGACCCGTGCATTTGGCGGGTGCCAGTCTCCCGGCTGTCGTGGGCACTCGGCCTGTTCCCGGTCTACCTCAAGACCTTGCCTGCGGTCGAATCGGAGACGACCAAACAGATTCGACGACTGAAGCGGCAATTCAAACACAAGATGCCGTATATGACCTCCGACCAGCGGGCCGAGTTTGTTCGCGAACTTGAGCGGTTGGAGTCGATGTCCACGATAGACACGTCGCCCCCTCGATACCAGTTGATGAAGTCGATTGACGGACGCGAAACACCAGTCCATCGACTCTATCTTGATGCCGGACGCGACGACCATGTTGAGGCAGTTGACGGGGATTTTTTGAACTTCACGACGACAACTGTCAGAGTGACAGTCGAAGCTGTTGCTGTCCAAGGTATCGCTGTGCGGAAGGGTGACCGACCGCTGAATGAGAGTTTCACATCAATCCTGCCGAATCTGGTGATTGTCAACAATGACGATTCCCAACAAGAGTTTGACCGGAACATGGTTCAACTCAGGGCCGATTTGAAACAGGGCGTGCCCAATCCAGACGACCCATCGCCCGCAAAACCGACCGGGCGGACACCGACGACTCGTCAATACGACAACAAAGCAGCAGAGGACCAGAAGAACGCAGTCTTCGATGACGCGGGGATACCGTTCGAGCCGTGGACTGTCGTCGAAAAATAAAGTTGGTCAGACCTGCACAGCGGACCAGATTAGATACCTATCAAGTGAGAGAACTTTTAGGTCTTCCGTCTCGGTAACGCAGGCTGAGTGCGTCAGCCGCTCATTCTATTTCGTAGAAAGACAACTGAAGATTCGGCGGGCAACCGTCGAGGGAGCATCCGGCGTCCACGGACGGCCCGCTCCCGAATTTCTTGACATGCCGGATAGCCACCGTCCTCCCGGACGTTGCATGGCGGTGAACCCGGATAGCAGTGCATCCCGCCCCACCATAGGCGACCATGTGCCACTGCGGGGCGGGAGCTACTCTCGCCCTTACCCTTTTCTGGAGGACCAATTGAATGAAAGCACGTTCAAACTTCTGCGTTCCAGCCTTCGTGGATTGAAGCGAGTGAGGCTTCTCCGACTCGGAACAAGGCTCTACTGCCATGAGTGCCGAGTGATGCGGACTGTGAGAGATTATTTCGCTTCAGGTGAGGCTGTCCTTGACTGCCAGCACCGACGCCCTGCCTTCTTCTTAGATGAGGGCGTGGCAAGAGATTTTCAGTCCGAAATCGAACAGCGGAAAATTCGGAAAGAGATTCTGGGGTACGCGGCTCCCACGGCTGGGGGTCGAATCCATCGCTATGAAGAAAATGTGGAGGCAGCATGACTTTTGATTGGACAGCAGCGACGTTGCTTCGCAAGTTCGCTGCAAAAGAGAAACTTGACGAAGAGAAATGCGTGACGGGGAACCTCGTGTGTTCTGTGTGTAGTTTTAATTTCAACGACTATTCCGTCGTGAAGGGAACCCGAATTCCGAATGTTCGTCGCGAAGTCACAGGGAAGAATCGCACCGGTTACAAACTCGTCTGCGGACACACTGTGAATGGACTACTGCGATTTTGGGAGGATGAGTTTGTCTCGGACACGGACCTCGGAGCATCAATGGAATCGCTGGGGGTTCGATGAACGACGGCTATGCGACCAGACATGAGGGTTTCGCGGCTTTTCTGACCTATCTCTTCGGTGAAGAATGCTTGACTCAAATCGTGAGCGGCACCGATGACAGAGGGAAAAGATGTCGGGACTTTCATTGTGACGTTCCGTCCCTTGACGCACAAGAGTATTACGAAGAGTTCAACGCAGGGAATCTGGCAATTACAGATTTACGAGCCTTCATAAATTCTCATAGTCGGCTGAATTTCATTTGCCGCACGATGCACAAGAACGGCGATTCGACGTGGACATCGCCGTCGTGGGTGAACGGGCGAAGCTAGAAACATCTCGGAGGAGAGCGTGACTGACAATCGGACCATTGGTTTACTCCGAGCAATCGGGGCGGATGAGTCGGCCCCGGCATCGAAGCGTCTCATCGCGATTGACACGCTGGCATCGCTGACCAACTGCTATCAGACGAAGAAGATTCACACGGACGTTTACGTCGAGACGACGGAGCGAGCCAGACAAAGTGTCATAAAGTTACTGCGGCGGCTCTTGAAGTCGAAGGGATATCTCCACGAGCAGCACCCGATGGCGATCCGCAGCAGGCTGCTATTCATCAGCGGCGTTGAGACGGGAAAGCATCTCTATCGGCTAAAGCCGATTGAAGGCGAAGTGGCCAGCCCAATTGGGAAACCTGTCGCAAGAGTGCCGAACGTTGTTTCAGACATCGAGCAGTTTTTGAGAGAGCACGGAGGATAGATGGAAATTTCAAAGGATAGTTGGGACGCTTTCAACGCGTACAAGTCTGGGCCACGTTCGAGCGACGATTTCAAAGCAATCGTTACGAATCCAGCTTCATCTCCAGAGGACCGCGAGAAAGCGAAAGCAGCCCTCACCGAATATGCGGCGTCAGTGAAATGGGTGACCACACGCGGGGAAACCGAACCTGTCGTCGTGGGCATGTTCGCGAGAAGCAGAGCTAGTTGCATTTGGTTGGGCCTCACGCCGCAACCACTGCCGAAGGAAGAGGACGACAATGCCTAGCCGTCGCGTTGCACTATCGGCAGGCGGGTCTGGCTCTGGCTCGACCAGACAATCTCAAGAGAGAAGAGACGATGCCGCCAACCCCGAGGGCACTGTACATCGCTCCGTTACCAGCAGTGCCAGTGTCCAGTACGAAGTCGGTGCGTTCATCAGAACTCGTGACCGTCAAGCCGTGGAAGCGATGAAGCCAGAAGCCCAACCAAGAACACCCGAACAGCAAATCGCTGACTATTACCTCGCCCTGCATCACCAAAGGGAGGCTGAGGCAGACGCCGACAGGCTGGCAAAAGAAAAAGCGGGCAGGATTGTTGACGCTCAGCAAAGACGTATCGCAGAAGCTATTGCCGAAGCGAAGGCAATTGCACGTAAGAAAAGTGAGGATGGAAGATGAAACGTAAACGAAAGTTATCAATCTATGACCTCGGCAGACTGGAAAACACGCCCGTCAATTTACCGCAGGGTGAGGCAGCACCAGTTGGTCGTCTCTCTGACTATCGCAAGCAATTAGCACGCGAGGAACAGGAAGCCGCAGTCAAAGCAAAGCAGGCAAGGCTCAATCGGGAGGAACGGGCAAGAATCGACGAGCTATCGAGTCCGGCGACACGGGCAGTAGCTTTCTTTTGGGCGTTAGCATTACAAGAAATTCAAACGAACATCTCTGCCGATGTATACGACAACGGAATTTCTCTCGTGCCCGTTGACACGTTCGGAGTGTATGAGACAGGTGACGCCGGAGATGCATTTGATGAGTTTAATTCTGACCTCGTAAATAGAGGAATCACACTGTACCGTGGGGGACTCGTTCGTCTTCAGCTATATCTCAAAGCTAGAGGAGTGTCGCTGACCTTCAATAACTATCAAGCGGCTCTTGACAGGCTAGCTTCCTTGAATTGCTTTCAACAATACGAATTAGCGGGCTACCTTTCGCTGGCTTCGTCGCAGACAGTTGTCGAACAGCCCCGCGAAGAGTCAGAACCGCGTCGTGCCTTGATGGACGACCTTCTCGCTCTTGGCGATTCGCGAGAGGATGAGCGGAAGGCTGTTGACATCGGGGACCAGCATTGGCAGACAGAATGGCTCGAAATCGCAAAGGACTGGGTCACGTCCCTACAAAAGTTCTTCGGTTTCTCTCCAACGCCGGAGGACTTGCGGCGGGTGAATGACTGGATTCAGCGGAACGGTCAGCATCATAATCGAAATGACAAAAGGCTTTATGATGCAGCCCGCCGTTGGATGTGTGCCAGCGGATATTGGAACTCCGCAACTTGCCTCACCGCGACAGAGCGTTTCCTGTTGGATTTTGAAAATCTTGATACGACCAGAATGACCTTCGACGAGCGGAGAATTCTGAGCAACAAGAAACAGGCTGCACAGGAAGAGGACCGAGCTAAATTCGGCCACAGCCAGTAGACATCAGCGGGCACACTCTTCGCCAGTCACGGCTTCCTCCCCGTGACGTGCCCGCTTCTAATTTTCCTGCGACCTCGTTCGTAGGCGGCGTGCCATACGCCGTTCTTATTTCGCCACACAGTGGCACAAAGGACACCAATGCCAGACGTAACTCCAGACCCGAACCAACAGCAACAGCAGCAACAGCCGACGCCTGACCAGCAGCCGACCGCTCAAAATCCCGACGCGGCTCCTCAAGTCAATATGCCCGCCGGAGCACCGCCTAGTCTTGGGCAGTCACAACCCCAGATGCCGACGTTGGCTAAACAGCCAGAGCAGAATCAGCCACACCCTGTCAGCCGCATTTTCGATGGCATCTTGAAGACGATGACGGGCGGGCCTGTCACTTACATCGACGCCAACGGGCAAAAACAAGTCGCCCCGCAATCGCGTGGAACGATGGCTAAGAGCATCGTGGCTGCTGCATTGGCGGGACTTCTGACACCGACGCAATATCGTGAGGGTGCATTCGGCTCCCGAGTTGAAGACTTCGGAGCTACGGCGGCTGGTGCCGCACAAGCAGGCAAGGGTGTAATGGAAGCCGCACGCAACCGCCCTCAGCAGATGAGTGATGAGGAGCAAGCACGGCGACTGATGGCTATCACGTCGAACGCGAACCTCATAAAAAATATGAGTGCATCCACCCTTAAAGGCCATGCGGCACTCCAGTCGATAGTCGATAGTTCCGTCCCGCTGTTGTCGAGCATTAAGGAATATGAGAAGACCCGAACGGCAGACCAACCCTCGGCTCTCATCGGAGAGAATTTGTCGAAGGAAGATGCCGAAGCCAAGATGAAGGGGCACTTCACGGAGTGGAAGGCAATTCCTACTGGCACCGAAAGCGTCTTGAATTCTGAAACGGGCCAAAACGAGGAGCATCCTGTCTATTCAATCGTCAACCCGAACGTCAATGTCCCGCTCAATGAGGAGGCGGTTAATATTTTGGCGACGGTCAATCCGACTTATAAAGGTGCGTGGGAAGCGACGAATGGAAAAGTTGAAGTGCCGTTGAGTATCGCGGTCAGCACGCAGCATCTCGTCAACGAAGCACACGTCGTCCAAGCATTCGCAGATTCGCCTGAACTCAAATCAGCTTTCCCTGACATGAAGCAAGCGAATGTCGCGGCTGCTCTCCGTGGACCGAACGGGAAATCACTAGCGACAGCACTCGATGCAACTCGCGATGCTATCGCAGCGGGGAGTCCGACGTATCTGACATTGAATGCACTGAGGACGGCCCCCAACGGTGGTGTCCTGCTCAATGCTCTTGGTCTCAGCCCGGATGCGGTCAATTCTTATATTCAGAAACAGTCGAACGCTGCGAAGGCGGCTGACAAGCTGGCGGCTGAAGGCGGAATCGGAGACAAATCTCCGGCACCACCTCAGATGGTTTCCGCCGTCATCGCAGAAGCTAAGAAGTTGCCGCCCGAGGATGCTAACGCAATTTTGGCGGGAATCAATCCGCAGGGCATGACTGTCGGTGAACTGGAAAAGTTGAAAGACAAAGTTCTCACAACCGTACAGCAGAACAAGGTCGAAGACTTCAACAAGCTCAAGGAGACGGGCGACCCAGTGCAGGCGGCGAAGACCGCGTCGAACATTATCGAAGGCGACGTGGACTCCCTCGTTCACAGCACGACCCTACGTGGACAGTCTCGTCAAGTGACGCTCAACGCGATTCACGACGAAGCCGTCAAACGTGGGCTTGACCCGGTCAACTACAGTGAACAGGCTTTGGAAGCGAAGGGCAACATGATGCGGGACTTCATGTCGAACAAGAAAGGTTCGACGGGTTCGCAGTTGTCATCCTTTGATGCTTTCCTTGGCCACGAAGGTGCTGCCCTCGACACCCTCGACAAACTGAAGAACAAGACTCTTGGATTGAGCAACAGCCCTGTCTGGAATACCGCGATGGACTCGGTCGGCAAGCAATTGACGAACGACCCTGATTGGAAGGCGTTCAAGACTTCGCTGCTGCCCGTCCAAAATGAAATCAACAACTTCTTGTCGGGCGGATTTGCTGTGCAAGCCCATGAGCAGGCGTTGATGCAGCAGGTTCTTGACCCACACGAGACACCGAGCCGGGTTGATTCGGCATTGCGTCAGTTGGCGGAAACGGCTGACATCCGATTGGGTGCAATGGGCCGTCGCTACCTCGACGTGATGGGTACAACCTATCCGCATCTGATTAGCGATGACGCTCAACGCACTTTGAGACGCGTCGGCATCCAGAGTAAGGCAGTTCCGCTGTCCGTCTCTCTTCCGAAAGGCTGGAAGAATGGACAGGGACAGCCGCTCACAAATCCGACGGCAGCCAAGAGCTTTGTTCAGGCGGCGGGTGGAAACAATGCACGAGCCGCTGAAATCGCAAAAGACAACGGCTGGACGGGATTCTAAGGGAAATTTATGGGGAACATTTTTGACCAAGTAAATCCGGGTACGGCATCGACTGCCGCACCCGACCAACCCGTTCAACCCGTTCAACCCGCCCAGTCCACTCAACCCACAACGTCGGGGACACCTACGCAGCAGCCAACGACGGGGAACATCTTTGAACAGGTCAATCCGAGCACATCGTCGGATACTGCGGCTACCACGAATCAACCGCCTGCCTCAACATCCAGCGTGGCCAAGCATGGACTGTTGCAGCGTGCGTGGGACTGGGTCAACGAACCATTGTTCGACAACGTTCTACCTCAAGG
Source organism: Candidatus Sulfotelmatobacter sp. (assembly GCA_036490235.1). Classification (GTDB taxonomy): domain Bacteria; phylum Acidobacteriota; class Terriglobia; order Terriglobales; family Acidobacteriaceae; genus Sulfotelmatobacter. The sequence continues at coordinate 79,643 of DASXEG010000132.1, forward strand.
CATCAAGACGAGCGACATCGTCAAAGCCGCTGCGTTCGAGAAGATGTACAACGAAGCGTACATCCCCGGCGTGAACGATTTTGACACGAAGGCTCGTGACCATTTTGAGGCTCCGGCAAAAGCTGTAGTGGGAACTAAAGATGGTCACCCCTATGTCGCTGCTCCAGAGAGTCATGCGGTGAAGAACGCTATCCGCACGTTCATCGCAGGCGTCGGCAAAGACACGAGTGACATGGCGGCGGGATTCACAAGTCCGGTCGGTATCGCGACGACTCTCGCAGGCGTCGGCCCTGAAGCTAAGGCTGGGACTGTTTTGGCAAAAGTCGCTCCTGTCGCCAAAGCTCTTGCCGGAACTGCCTTCGGTCTCAAGGGTGCCCACGACATTTATGAAGCAGGCACCGAAAACACTTCTGAAGCATGGCAGCAACGTCTTCAGGGTGCAGCAATGGCAACTGGCGGGGCTGCGGCTCTCGCAGAGCCTATCTCCGCAGGTGTCTCGAAAGTCTCTCCGACAGTTCGGGGAGCCGCTGAAACTGTCGAGAACATTAGGAAAGGTGGACAGCCGAAACTCCAGCCCGCTATTCGTACCGCAGGCCAAAGTGCAGCGGACGTGGCTAACGTTCGTCCAGAGATCACTCTGGAAGATAAGTATCCAGTCAGCGTCACTCATGACGAATCTGGGAATATCACTTCCGTCGATGGTCGTCATCGCGTTCTCGCCGCACTAGAACGGGGCGATGAGACGATTCCGGTCAAGACCACATTGGCTGACGGAACTACCGAGACTCTGCCCCAGACTCCGCAAGCTGTAGCGGCAAAAATGGGCCTCGGGAAAACGCTTCAGGAAGTGCGGGATTCAATTGCCGCGACGGACGAACAACAAGGTGCTGTTCGTGCTGGCGATGGTCAACCTCGCAAGCCTGCACTGCAAGCAGTCGAGACCCCGACAACACCAACTGAGGGTCCGGCCTCGACAGCAAGTATGCGAAACGCCCTTCAGGATGTCGCTGATGACATCGAATCGAAGGGTAAGAAAATCTACGCCCAACTCGACAAGGCCAGTGGCGGAAGATTCCAACGCTACACCGACAGTCTCGACAAGATTCACGACAGGCTGGGCAACTTGGTAGAAGGCGTTGATGACGATGAGATTGAACGGCTAGAGCAGAAGAAGAATGAAATCGAAACCTCGCAAGCTCAAATGTTTGATGACTTGAAAGGTGACGGTGTCAATTCAGACCTCGCGAAAGCCGCGAATGCTCATTGGCGTCAAGCACAGGCCCTCAAGGATGTGCAGCGGGCCATCGGCACTTCGACCAAAGGAAATTCTCTCTACGGGGAGAAAGAAATCGTCAATCCATCTCAACTGGTCACGAAGCTGGAAAAGTTGAACGCTCGGCCCAACAAGGGCGTGCCATCTCGTCTAGAGCAGGCTCTCGGCCCAGAAGGTGCTGACACTTTGATGAAGGAAGGATACGCGGCGGTCAAAGCGAAGAGATTGCAGACGGCTGCGAAGTGGTCTGCGGGTATTTCGTCTCTGGTGTTCGGAGGCAGTGGATACCTTCATCATCTTCTGACGGCTGCTGTGCTGCCGTAGTTTGCTGACTCCTATTAAGTGAGGAGGGCGATCATCCGCCCTCTTCGGTCGCCTTGCTTCTGGCAGACCGACTCTGAACAGGGGTTAGCACGACGCAACAAGAAGGCGTTGCTGACATTCTCAGCGGCAGCTTAGGAAAGGTTTTCTAAATGACAGTCATATTTTTCGACACCGTCAAGGTGACATCACAAGACTCGACGACCTCCCGCGTAATGCTGGGAGTGCCTGTCGGTGGTTTGAACGAAGGCGTGACGACCGCCCAGCAAGGATTGCTCGTGCCGAGTGTCGCTCCGCAGACATCTCTCCCACAGTTGACGGCGACTGCATACCTCAATGGTGTTCCGCTATCGCCTCAACCGAATTTCTTGTGGGAGTCCTCGAATCCGTGTTGCTGTGCGGTTGACCAGAACGGAAATTGCACGCGAGTATCGAATCCCCAAGCGTCATCGTTCGACAGCAATGGTTGTGTTTCGACCGGACAACTTGGCGGGTTGGTACAGATTACTGCCACTGCGTTGCGGCCAGACGGTTCACCATCCGGTGTGAGAGGCGTCATCGACATCGTTGTCCAAGCACAGGCCGCACGCCAGTTTGGTGGGCCATCCCAGAATGGTGGGCCGGGGGCGGACAACGCACCATCATCGACAGGATTCTATAACCTTGTCGAGTGAAATCAGTAAGACCGCCGTCACGCAGACCGCGTCCGGCTTCGAGACCGAAATTAGATGGTCTGACGGCGTTCGCACGCGTCGAGAAATTTTCGTCGGACGCACGCCGGAAGAAGCGATTGCAGCAGTGAACGAACGGATTAGAGAACTCAGGAGGAGCAAATGACAACGGATGGTTTCGGAAACAGGTTGCCGGATTCCACGGATGCGGTTCTCCGGCCCTCATTCACCAGTTTGAATAAAGACATTGAAGCGAGAGCAATCGAACAGATGCACAGCAGTCTTGACGCGTCGGCGGAACGAGCCGCCCGCGAACATGAGCAACCACAATTAGAATTCCCAGACGCGGAGCCATCACTGGAAATTCCAGAGTGGCTTCGTCGTCAGCATAACGAACAGGTCGCTACGCTGGAAATGGAACTACGAGGGCTGCAATCGAAGCCGGAATCGGCTGAGTAGATTTTTATTTGAGGTGGAGTGATGGATGAAATTACACAACAAGAGGCGGAGACGCTGGCGAAGATGACTTTTGTTCCTCTCATCCCAGCACCGCGTGATCTGCAAGCAGAGAATGAGGAAGTTCTTCGTAAGACAAAAGAGGCGTTGATGAGGGAGGGTGTCGTCAGTCCGCCGCGACCTGTTCGTGTGGATGATCCGAAGACCGCCGATGAGAACTTGAAGCGTCAGCAGTTCGGATTCGTAGGCTCAGACGAGGCACAGTCCCGTCGTGAACGAGTGGTGCCCGTTTACCCTCAAGCCCAGACCCGTGAGATTAGTGGGAGCGGGGATTGGTCAGAGTGGGTTACCTAGACGAAAACGACATGCTGCTGTCTTTCGGCCTTCCTCCCCGATGACGCACTGAATGTGCATATCGCCCCCGAGCAAGTTCCAACCCAAAGAAACAAACGCGGGACACCTCCAGCACGCTCTGGTCGGTGTCCCGCTTTTCACGTTTCTTAACCCAATCTTTTTAGTTGTCGAGGAACCCGGCCTGCTCGTGTTCGGCAAGCCAGCGGTCGATAGTGCTCCGTCGAAATCTCCATGCCTTTCCAATTTTGATTGCTGGGATTTTTCCCGCTCGTGACTGTCGAATCACGAGGGCACGAGAGGTTCCGAGCACTTTGGCAAGATCATCTGGTGTCAACAATCGTTCAGGTTCGGACGCCATCTTTAAGATTCTTCCTCACTACCATCTCGCTCCCACTCGCCCTCCCGGTCAAACCACACCATGACCTCCCAGTGTGACTCCGGCACAGATTTCATCAGCCGTATCCGCTCTGTAATCTTGTCGAGCGTCTTCTGGGCTTTGGCTCCGCGTTGGTTCATCATCCTTGCTAGTTGTCGAACAATCTCATCCTCACCGAGTGTTGGCTTCACTTTGCTTTTCTCGGTTTTCTGAGGTCTTAGCGGCGTCTTGATTTCGACAGGCCCGCCTCGTGCCAGCAGGAATTTCTCGATAACGGTTTTCGGAATTCTCAGCACGCGATACCGCCGACGCTTGGGCGTTTCAGGACTCCCGAGGTCGATGACGCCTTTGACTTTGGCAAATCGCCGGGTCACTGTGTCTTCCCCGACGCCGAGAATCGCTGCCACTTCTGAAACTGTCAATAGTTCGCTCATGCGTGTGCTCCCTGTTTACCCCACGAACGCTTCGGCATCTTTGCCAATCTCGACTCCATTCGAGCCGAAGCCAGATTCGCATAGTGCCTCTCGCAGACGGCGACAGTGTCGCCCAGCATCGCAGCGATCTCCGTCAGGCTGCATCCCTGACCGAGCCAGAAATCCACCGCCGTGTCTCGGAACCGATGCGTCGTATTCCCCTCAATCCACACTCCAGCGTTCTGCATGAGCAATCGCACTTCGTCTTGCCACGTCGTGACTTCAGAAGTCACCTGATATTTGCCATCCCAGAAAACATACTTGCCCTCGCCCTCGACCAGTTCCGCATACAGAGCCGGGTCAAGGTGCTGCACCACGGGCCTCCCTGTCTTTTGCCGATTGAATCGCAACCAGCCATCCCGAAGATGCTTGTGCCGATCCAGTTGCACCGTGTCTCGAATGGCAACCCCGGTCGCAATCTGGAATTTCACGAGGAGTGTCGCAGTGGCGACCTTCTCCGGCTCGAATGTCTTCGGAATCTTGGCGAAGAGAGCCTTGATTTCTTCCTCGCTGAAGGGCTTCGGCTCCAGCCGTTCCTTGTCCTGTTTTGACAGGCGGATGGTCTTCAAAGCAGCAAGCAGGTCATTGAGGTTCTCCCGACAGCAAGTCCGAAGGAAGGTACGAATGTTTTGCTGGGCCTTCTGACGGGTTGTAGCCGAGGGCCAATCCTTCTCCCAGCCAGCCCGGAACTCGATTACGTCAGCCGCAGTGATGAGGGATGGAAATAGCTTCGACCGGGCCGACATGAACTGCTCGAACTGGTTCAACTGAAGCTGGAGTTTCTTGACCCGCCGCTTTGAGATGCCCTCGCTTTGCTTTCCGCTGATGAAGGTCTGGATGCAGTCCGAAATGGTCGGCTGCGGGCCTTTGACGATGATGGGCTTCGGGGTATCGCCCCGGTCTAGCTGCTCTTGGAGTTCGACCGCCTTATCCTCGGCGACGGCCCACGTCCGGGTCTTGGCGGCTTGGCGGTGCTGTCGTCCGTTGCGGGAGTACCGCAGGAATTTGGAGCACTGGCAGCCCCGGTAGAACTCGCCCCGGCTCCGGTGGGAACAGGTCTCCCGGTGCCTGACGAAGACGGTGACGATTGATTTGGGCTGAATATTCACGCCGGGTTAACCTCCACTCACTTGCGAGGCTAACCCACGGTCTAACACGCCGTCAACGAATCTTTGGTAATCACCAGTGTTTATGCGGGGAAAAATATGGCGGAGAGAGTGGGATTCGAACCCACGTTACCCTTTCGAGTAAACACGCTTTCCAAGCGTGCGCCTTCAGCCACTCGGCCATCTCTCCGGCGCTTTGGGGGGTTAGGGACGCATTGACGGCCTGTGGGGCAAATGAAGTGCCTTGTGGCCGATTTCATTTTATGGTGCGAAGGCGGGTCGGCGCAAACGCTTGCGTCTGCGCACGGTAAGAATTCTACGTTCCCCACACAAGGACACTATTGTGCGATTTTCGTTTTTTGCGGCAGACCGCAGACGCGCGATAAGGAAGGCGGAGTGTTGCCGTCTGAAAAAGGAACGCGAGCTAACGCGCGCCTGTCCGGTCGGCTGCTTTCGCTCAGGCTCCAAAGCCAATCCCGCGGTTTCTTGATCCTGTCGGCGTTCGGCTCAGCTCAGGCTCTTCGCATCGCAAAAGATATTTGGTCAAGATAACAGCCAAACTACATCGCTACTACGGTACGCGAATGATATCTGGCAAAGAGTTAGCGGGAGACTTGCGGCGCCTTGTGGTTTGAATCGAGACCGCGCCCTCGCTTCGCGGGCGCGCTTACGAGAGCTTGGACGGATCTGTGCGAAACGGTGCGCTGGAGCTTGCGGAGGAGCCAGCTGCGGCGGACGCCCCGAGAGCTGCGCCGTTAGTGTCGTGTGAGACAGGAGCTGATTCGGGATTGGTATTGTTTGTAGGGCTGGGCGGAGGCTTGATTCCGTCGACAATGTGATGGTTCAGACAATACAGCGCGAGCTCGAGGCGATCGGCCACGCCGAGTTTGTCGTAGACCTTGCGAAGATAATTCTTAACTACTTGCTCGGTGGTGCCCACGCGGATTGCAATCTCTTTATTCTTCATGCCCTGCGTTACGCAGGAGACGATTAAGGCCTCTTTCGGCGTTAGTTGAACCTTCGATCGCGCGCCGGAGGGGCGAAGAGTATGGCCACGGAACGCTTCCATGACCCAGTTCACCGCCTGATGCTCAAGCCACGGCTCACCCGAGGCTACTTTGCGCAAGCAATCGACGAACACGTCCGGTTCGACTTCGCGGGAAACGATGCCATGCGCTCCGCGACGGAAAAGATCGAGTGTAAGCTGCTCGTCAGACGCGGGCGTAACGACAACGATCTTGAGTTGGGGTGTCTGGCGCAGGATCTCGGCTACTGCTTCGACGGGATTGGGCGCCAGGGCTGACTCGAGAATTAAAATATCGGCCGAGAACTTGGTGATGGCGGATTGCGTCTGCGGCAGGGTTTCGGCCTGGCCGACGACGCGAATGTCGTCTTCCAGCGCAAAGATTTTTCTCAAGCCGGCGCGGAAGATGGCTTGAGTATCGGCGAGGATAACGCGAATCAGCGAGGATGTGCCGCTCGTCTGATTAGCCTCGTAATTTTCGCCGATGCTGGCTGCGCTGCCCATCTGTTTCCTTTTGCCTGCCTGCTTTATGCGCGTTCGAAATGATATTCGTCGATGACTACGCCTACGCCTCTGCGTCCATTGTCTTCAAAGCTGCGGACCACGCGGCCGTGACAATCGATCTGCACGTCGCTGCGGGAGCCGACCACTTCACCGGGAAGCAGAATCGTGAAGTCGACGAGTGAGCCGACAGGAACATCGCGATCCATGGCGAACAAAACGCCATTGGCGGAGATGTTCTGCGTTTCCGCTTGATAGCCACCGGCGGCGGATTTCAGTTCGACGGGCAGATGCAGCGGAAAGCGCGGAGCACTTTGCATCTCTGCGTAGTGCCGCGCAACCTGCTCTTTTGATTCCGCTACCAATTGCTCGTCTGCTGCTTCTCCCAACACGACTCTCGCGACCTTTCCCAGAGCAAGCAGATTCTGGCTTGAGACGTTGCTTGCCTATAGTTCGGAACTCAAGGGCAGCGTACACCCCGGAATCAGCCTCGCAAAGTTACGGAAGTCATTGAACGGTGGGGGTGTAAGTGGTTGAGGATGAGATAATTACAACGAATCCAAGCCTTCGTTCGGGCACTGACCATTCGTGCCGGGGATGGAACGAATCAGGGGCTGGAACGGTATCAGTTGAGAGAACCTAATCGCCGGTCCCGCTCAGCGTGACTCTCTGGAACGTGCCGCCGCCGGAGTCGTATACATCCAGGTCCGCCGTCAGCGATCCCTTCCTGGTCGGATCGAACGTGACCCTGATCGTGCACTTTTCCCCTGCCGGCACGCTGCTGCCGCAGTTGTTGGTCTGCCCAAAGCTTGTCCAGTCGTTGTTCTCGAGAGCCACCACATTAATGGTCAGGGGCGTACTGCCCGTGTTGCTCAGTTCCACCGATTGTGGCGCGCTCCTCATGTGTTCTGTCTGCGTACCGAAGCTCAGGCTGGTGGGCGTCAACTCCACCACCGTTCCCGCGCCCGAAAGTTCGATCACCTGCGGCTTGCTCGACGCGCTGTCGCGGATGGTCACTGTTCCCGTCAGCGTGCCTTCTGTGGTCGGCGCGGAGCGCACCGCAATCGTGCACTTCGCTCCCGCCTTTACTCCCTTGCCGCAGTTGTCAGACGCCTTGAACTCGCCCGCAACCGTAACCGATGCGATCATCAGCGGCGCAGTACCTGAGTTGGTAAGAGTAACCGCCTGCGCGCTGCTCAGCGTGTTCAAAAGTTGCGGCGAATAAACCAGCGGCGTGGTCGGAGAAAAGCTGGCCACACCGGTGTTGAGCAGAACCAGCGCGTTATTGTTCAACGTATCGGTGACGGCTAAGTCCGGCTTCTTGTCGTTGTTGAAGTCGCCAACGGCGATGTAAGTGTTCTCGCCGCCCGAAGGATAGTTGGTGGGAGCTCCAAAGGTTCCGTCGCCATTGCCAAGATAAACGCTGACCTCGGTAGTTGGCGGCGACGTGCCCAGGCTGAAGTTCGCTACTGCCAAGTCGAGCTTGCCATCGCCGTTGAGATCAGCCGCTGCTACCCAGTAAGCCCCTCCGAGGGACTGGTAATTAACAGCTTGTTGGAATGTGCCGTTGCCGTTGCCCAGCAAGACGGAAAGACTACCCAGCGAGCAACCAACCGCAAGATCCAGCCTGCCGTCACCGCGGAAATCGGCCACCGCGATTGACGTTGGCACGGGTTCGACTGCGTAAGTCTCGCCTTGGTGGAAGGTCCCGTTGCCATATCCCAAATAGATCTGTACTTGGCTTATGCCGCCGGACTGTTCGCCGATGGCCAAGTCCAGCTTACCGTCGTGATTGAAGTCGCCGACGCCGGCGCCGGAAGGCGAGTAGGGAGGCTTGAAGCTAACGGGGGGCTGGAACGTGCCGTCACCATTACCGAACATCACTCCAATACTGCCGAAACTTATGAATACGATGTCAAGTTTATGGTCGTTATTGAAATCCCCGGTGGCGACGAAGAAGGGTGCGCCCGGAATTGAGTATTGCGTGGCGGTTTGGAAGGTACCGTCGCCGTTGCCGAGCAAGATGTCGATGCCGTTTGCGCCAGCCACCGCGAGGTCCAGCAATCCGTCGCCGCGAAAATCCGCAGCGGCTACAGACCCGGGGTTTACTCCGCCTGAGTAGTACACCGGCGCACGGAAGGTTCCGTCGCCGTTTCCCAAGAGCACCGACACGCCATCCACTGTCTGGGGATAAGAGGAAACTGCCATGTCGAGCTTGCCATCACGGTTGAAATCGCCGATTGCGACCGAAGCCGGAGATTGCGGAGCGGCGCTCGAGCCACGCGTCTCGAACTGCGCGTGGGCCGGGATCGCGACGAAAATCAACGCGACAGCCAGGAACGCGAGCCGCAGGCAGATAAGACGGATGTGGATCACGGCGGACCTCAACGTCTGGGTCTTTTGCAAAGAGGGGAGAATTCTCAACAGCCCGCACAGCTTATCACGAGATCGCCTTCGCCCAAGCGCGTTTTTCCTCTACTTCACCGTGACATCCAAGCTTGTCCCCAACCAAAATTTTCGTAATCCTACTCGATACCGCAACCGGATTTCGCGCACAAAGGGTCGCGCAAGTTGTGAGCTCACAAGATTTTACGAGCCTGATCCGTAATTTTTTTTGATCCGGATCGATCTGCCGGAGCCGTTAAAACCGGGTGACTTCGGTGAAGTTGAAATCGCGCACTTTCATCGCGGGTACGACCATATCCATCGACTCCTCGCCAGAGGCGCGAACCGGCAGGCTCATGGCTTCGACGTTCGAGAGCATGTGGATGAGGCTTTGGTTGAAGCGGAAGTTGAGGACGCCTTTTTGCACCTTGCCGTTTTCCACCAAGAATGTTCCGTCGCGAGTCATGCCGGTGCAGATTTTTTCGTAGGGATCGACTTCGCGGATATACCAGAGTCGAGTGACGAGAATGCCGCGTTCGGTGGAGGCGATCATTTGGTCGGCAGTTTGTGGATGTTGTGGTGCGGCGAAGACGATGTTGGCGGGCATCTCGCCCATTTCATTCGGCAGAGCAAAACCGTGGCCGGTCGGCGCAATTGGACCAACCTTATCTTTATATTCTGACCGCATCATGCGTTCGGCGGTGGCGCGGGCGTAGACGACGCGCTTCACGATTCCATGTTCCACGAGCGGAACTCGCTGGCGCGCCATACCTTCGCCATCGAACATCGAGCCGGTTTGCAGAGGATGCGTGACGTCGTCGGAGAAGGTGATGTTGTCGCCAAAAACCTTGCTGCCGATGCGCGTGGTGAGAAACGAGCGCTGGTCGAGGATCGCCATGCCGGAGTAGTCCCAGAACATGAAGCCGGTGATATCGAGAACTGCCGAGGGTTCGAGGATGACGGTGTATTTTCCGGCGGGAATTTCTGCGGGATGGGCGGAGTCGATCGCCTTCTGGGCGGCGATTTCGGCCATGCGAAGCGGATCGAGTTTGGCGACATCAGGCGAGTTGGCTTTCTGCCAGCCGGAAGAATCTGGCGCCAGCATCGTGATGGAAACTTCGGCGAGCGTTTGCGTGTGCCACTTGCTTAGGCCGCGAGAATTGAAGATGCCTTCGACGTGTTCAGCACTGGAATAGATTCCGGCGGTGGTGAGATGGTGATGGTTCGCCACGTCGACAATTTTCTTTACGCCTTCAGCGCGAAGTTGAGGCGTGATGGCGGCGGTGGCGGGGAAGTGACGGGAAGGTGGTGTGGATGGTGGATTGCTCCCATTTTCCGCTTCGCGCGCATCCGGCATGGACAAGAGATCAGGATCGGGATGCTGAACTCTTGCGAGAGCCTCGGAGGATTCGACGACCCGACGCAGACTTTCGTCGTCAAACTTGTTGGTTGTGGCGCGGGCGGTGCGCCCGTTGAAAACGGTTCGCACGGAGACCACATGGTTTTCATCTTCAACGTTCTGATGGATGACGTTGTTGGCAAATCGAGTAAGGGAGAACCTGCCGCCAGAGATCAGCATCTCGATTTCGTCGGCAGAAGAGAGTCTTCGAATTCTGTCGAAAATATCGCCGGACTTTTCCTTGCTCAGCAAAGGTTCTCTCCGTGCCTCTGTGACGCTGTGGCGAATTAACTACCCTTGTAGGCGCTTCCTACTTTAATTTTCCGAAACCGCGATGGCGCTGCACCGTGGCCTGTGCCCATCACCTGCTGCGGTTGGCCCTTGCCGCAGTTGGGCGTCCCCCAGAGGGTCCACTCATCGCGGGAGCAGATTGCATCGAGCGAATTCCAGAATTCTGTGGTAATCCCTGAGTACGACGGATTTTTCAACATCCGCGCGCGTTCGCCATTCTTGATTTCCCAACCGATCTCGCAGCCGAATTGAAAGTTGTAGCGCTTGTCGTCGATCGACCAGGAGCGGTTGGTTTGCATCAAGATGCCAGAATCCGTGGAGGCGACTAACTGTTCGAGAGTGAGCGGTTTGTCGCCGGGGAGCAGGCTGATGTTTGTCATGCGAATCATCGGCAGACGGTTCCAGCCTTCGGCACGAAGTGTGCCACCGGAGCGGTCGGCGCCAATTGTGTGCGCCGTTTCGCGCGAGCTGAGATATCCGGTGAACAGTCCGTCAGTGATGATGGGCGTGCATTGCGCGGCTACGCCTTCGTCGTCGTAGGCGAAGGTGCCGAGGCCGGGACCGTGCTCCTGGCGGGCGTCGGCGACAACGTTCACGAGATTGCTTCCGTATCGGAGGGTGCGAAGTTTGTCGAGCGTCAGGAACGACGTCCCTGCGAAATTCGCTTCCATTCCGAGAACGCGATCGAGTTCAATCGGATGACCCACTGATTCGTGAATCTGAAGGCCGAGTTGCGAGCTGTCGAGGATAATGTCGAACGTTCCCTCGGGGCATTGATCGGCGTGGTGTAGGGCAACCGCTTCTTCCGCGACTCGGCGGGCGTTTTCGACGAGTTTCAATTCGTCGATCAGTTCGTAGCCTTTGTTCTGCCACTGTCCACCGTACGAATTAGGATAGGAGCGTTTCTGAATCTCATTTCCGGCGAAGGCGTAGGCGCAGTAACCGGCGCCGGTCGAATATTTCGTCTGATGGATATTGGCGCCTTCGGAGGAGACGAACCATTGTTCTTCGCGATTGAAATTGAGATTGCTTTCGGCCAGGGTGACGCCGGCGACCGAGCGAAGTTCGGAATCGATTTTTAGAAGAAGATCGATATTCTGTTCGACTGAGATCGAGAAGGGATCGATTTTGTGGGGGGTAGTCCAGTCGGCGGCCGCGGCCTTTTCGGGAGCGAGGCGGACATCCTCTTTCTTTACCTGCGCGGAAGCGCGAGCGATTTCGACGGCGCGGGCGGCGGTGGATTCGACGCCGTTGCGCGATAAATCTTCTGAAGCAGCGAAACCCCATGAGCCATCAGCGATGACGCGTACGCTATAGCCGAGCGATTCGGAATCGGACGCGCTGCCGACTTTGCCGTTCTTCGTAGTTAGGGCACGGCTGCGCTGGTTGACGATGCGCGCGTCGGCGTAAGTTGCGCCGCGAAGGGAAGCCAGGTTGAGGGCCCAGTTGGCGAGGTCTTTCATGCGGAGATCTAAATCTACCACGGAGTGCAGAGACACGGAGGTTCGACCGCGCAATTGCTACGGGGTGGCGTGCGCGAGGTCGAAGGCCTTTCTTATCGCCAGAATTTCTTTTAATAAATCGCGCAGCTTGGTGGATTCCAAGGCATTCGCGCCATCGGACTTCGCCTCTTTGGGATTGTCATGGACTTCGAGGAAGATGCCGTCCACTCCCGCGGCAACGGCGGCGCGCGCGAGTACCGGGATGAATTCCGGCTGGCCGCCGCTCACGGTTGGGACGCCGTCGTTCGCCTCCGCCGAAGGCAATTGCACGGAGTGCGTGGCGTCGAAGACGACCGGCGCAAACTTGTGCATAATGGCCAGCGAGCGCATGTCGACCACAAGATTGTTGTAGCCGAAACTGCTGCCACGTTCGGTGAGAATCACCTGAGAATTGCCCGCTTCCCGGCATTTTTCCACGGCGTGGCGCATATCCCAAGGAGAAACAAATTGTCCTTTCTTGATGTTAACGGCTCGCCCACTCAGCGCGGCGGCGACCACGAGGTCTGTTTGGCGGCACAGAAATGCGGGGATTTGCAGGATATCGACAACTTCAGCAACTTTGGCGACGTCTTCGACCTGATGCACATCGGTGAGAACCGGAAGCTGAAGTTCGTCTTTGATCTTCTTCAGAATACGCAGGCCTTCTTTTAGACCCGGCCCGCGGAAGCTGCGAATCGACGTGCGATTGGCTTTGTCGTAACTCGCCTTGAAGATGAAAGGGAAGTTGAGCGAGCGGGCCACGCCCTTGATGATTTCGGCCATGCGGATAGCGTGGTCTTCGCTCTCAATCACGCAGGGCCCGGCAATGAGGAAGAGATCGCTGGAGCCGATGCGGACATCACCAACTTGGAAAGAAGAAATCACTTTTGCGATTTCACCACAAGACACCGAATCATAGAGAAGAACACTAAGGATTTGGTTCTCCGCGTCTCTGCGGCTCTGTGGTGGATTCTATGCTGTCCGCGTTACATTCGCGCCACTTTCTCCGGTCGATGAAACATTTCCACCGCGGCGATTTCTTTCTTCGAGCGGCGGCTGGTGCCGTGCTCGTATGCCGCTTTGATGAACGTGCTGAATAAAGGATGCGGCTCCAGCGGCTTCGACTTGAACTCCGGGTGGAACTGGCAGCCGATGAAATGGGGATGATCGGGCAGTTCGATCATTTCGACATAGGTGCCATCCGGGGTCGAACCGGAAATGCGCAGGCCGCCAGCTACCAGTGGCTCCTCGTATTCACGGTTGAACTCGTAGCGATGGCGATGGCGCTCGCTGATTTCGAGCTTGCCGTATATCTTGTGGGCGAGAGTGCCGGGTTCGATTTTGCAGGTCCATGCGCCAAGGCGCATGGTACCGCCGAGTTCTTCCACGCCGCGCAGTTCGCGCAGCTTGTAAATCACGCGATGCGGAGTGGCTGGATCGAACTCACTCGAATTGGCTTCGGCTAATCCAACGACATTGCGCGCGAACTCTACGCACGCGGTCTGCATGCCCAGGCAGATGCCGAAGTAGGGAACTTTATTTTCGCGGGCATGGCGGATCGCGACCAGCATGCCTTCGATCCCCCGCTTGCCGAAGCCGCCAGGAACAAGAATGCCGTCGTAATCTTCCAACTGCGCGGCGACACTGGCTGGATCGGCGTTTTCGAGACCTTCCGCTTCGATCCAGTTCAGTTGAAGTTTCAGATTGTGGGCTAGCGCGCCGTGCACCAGCGCTTCCTTCAACGATTTGTACGAATCTTCGTACTCAACATATTTTCCGACGATGCCGATGGTGACCGTGTCTTTGGGATTGTAGACGCGGTGAACAATGTCTTCCCACTTGGAGAGATCACCATCTTTTGGCTCAAGGTGCAGATAGTTGAGAACCAGTTTGTCTACCCCTTCATTAGCAAACACGAGCGGCACTTCGTAAACCGAAGCCACATCTTTGGCAGTGATCACGGCTTCTTCGCGCACATTGCAGAACAGAGCAATCTTCGACTTTATGTCCTTCGCAAGAAAACGATCGGTGCGGCAGAGAAGAATATCCGGCTGAATTCCAATGCTCAGTAATTCCTTCACGGAGTGCTGCGTGGGTTTGGTTTTCAGCTCTTGCGCGGCGGCGATAAAGGGAACCAGCGTCACGTGAACGAACAATGTATCTTCGCGGCCGAGTTCCTGCCGCATCTGGCGGATTGCTTCCATGAAGGGCAGCGACTCGATGTCGCCCACCGTGCCGCCGATTTCGACGATCGCCACATCCACATCCTGCGCGACTTTTTTCATCGCAGCCTTGATCTCATTCGTCACGTGCGGAATCACCTGAACGGTTTTGCCGAGATAATCGCCGCGTCGTTCCTTGGCGATGATCTGCTCGTAAAGTCGCCCGGTGGTCCAGTTGTTGTCGCGGGAAAGTCTGGCGTGAGTGAAGCGCTCGTAGTGGCCGAGATCGAGATCGGTTTCTGCTCCGTCGTCGGTGACGAAAACTTCGCCATGCTGAAACGGCGACATAGTTCCGGGATCGACATTGAGATAAGGATCGAACTTCATGATGTTGACCTTGAGCCCACGGCTTTCGAGCAGACAGCCGATGGAAGCCGCGGCCAGTCCCTTGCCTAGAGAAGACACAACTCCGCCGGTTACAAAGATGTACTTCGCTGGCATCTCTTCCTCGCTTTAAATTGTGTTGGAAAGTTTGTGCAGGTGGGGTGCACGATCAATTATGGCAGAAAGCGCCTGTGGAAGAAACAGTAGAAATCAAAAATATAGCAATAGCGGCCTCGCATCCGCCGCCGAAGAGTCACCCCAGGAATGCAATCGAACTGAATCGCAGCGCGGACGCGATGCGTACCAAAGACACTTCTTCTTCGTGCTACTTCTTGCGGGAGTGGACTAACCGCAGGCCGTCGGCTTGGAGGATGCGCTGGATTTGGTTGCGGGCGTGGACGGACCAGGGGCCGGCGGTGTCGAGCTTGATGTAGGCTTGCCAGTGCTTTAGTGCTTTGCGCGGCTCGCGGACTTTTTCGAAGGCCAGGGCTAGATTGTAGTGCGCGTCGGCGTAGGTTGGGGCCAGTTGGACGGCCATCTTGTAGGTCTGGATGGCTTCTTGCACGCGCCCGGTTTCGTCCAGGACGTTGCCTAGATCGAAATAGGCTAGCGCGTAGCGCGGGTCGGCGGTTAGGGCGCAGCGGTAGTGTTTTTCGGCCAGCGAGAAATCCTGGCGGTTGTAGTGCAGCGTGCCGAGGTTGATGTGGGCGGCGGCGTGGTTGGGATCGAATTCCAGAACTTTCTGATAGGCGGCCATCGCTTCGGTTTGCGTGGCGGGATTTTCTTCCAGCGCTACGCCGCGGGCGAACCAGACTGCGGCTTCGTCTTCCCGTGGAGGTTCGGGCTCGGGGATGGGCGTGCTGGTAACTACTTTTTCGCGCGTGGAGAAATCCATTACGAACTGGCCGGCGATGGGCTCCAGCAGGCGGCCTTCGTGCCGGAAGGCGATGCGATGCTTGGCTGTGGATGAGGCGCTGGCTTCGACTAGAGGGTTAGCCATTCCGGCGGCCTGCTTCTGCATGGCCTCTAGCGATTCGCGGATTACTGTGGGGCGCACGCGCATGGCGCAGAGATCGCGAACCTTTTTGATTTTCAGCAGGTCGGAGAAGGAATAGTTGGCACAGGCCGAGACTAGTCCTGCCCGCTCCCAGTTCGCCAACTGGCGCGGGCTGAGGTGAAGAATTCGCAGTAAATCGGCTCGGCTGTACACGGCTACTCGCGGCCTCCCCGCGCTGGGATTTTCTACTCGCTGGGTTTGTTGCGCGGAAAAACCTAACGTCATCATTATCTTTAAGTGGCGAAGGAAAAGGCAACTGGAAAGGGTGTGGAAAGCTGTGGAGAACCTGGTTGGTTTACATGCAGCGGAAATGGTGCAGTTGAAATGGTGATTCGAAATTGCCGCGGATTTTAATACGGTCTCAGTTTGCCGCGACGCCCTTAATTTGCCGGTTGTACTCGCACGGGTATCGTGTAGTCGACCGATGGCGTCCGCATCAGAATATCGGTCTTTCCTTCTGCCACGGCTGTAACCATGCCATCGGAAGCGACCGACGCTACGCCGGTATCTGCAGAGGTGAACTTCGTTCTGCTGGAGCGGGTCAGATCAATCTGCGAGCCATCGGCAAACTCGCCAAGCACGCGGACGGGAATTCGATCTTCCAATTGCGTGAATTGAATAGAGGAAGGCTCGGCCCAGATTCGTATCGGATTGTCCGCGCGCTCGACATCTAAGGCGAGAGGATAGGATTCCACGGTGCCAGATGGGGTTTTACCGATCGCGGTGACGTGATAGATTCCTGGCTGAATCGGGTTTGGAATGGTAAGCAGGAATACGATCGGATTCGCTTCGCCCCGGCCTTGAGCCACGATTCCAGCGGCGTTTCCCAAGCCAAGCTGACCCAACTCAACTTCACCCATGCCGAGCGGATGAGGTGCCGTCAAAATCAGTTTTTGCACCGAAGCATCGGCCGCCACTTTAATCGTGACCGTTTGGCCCGGATGCACTTCGAGGCCGGAAGTGGGCGAAAGAATGCGGAGCAGGCTCTGCTGAGCGAAGCACGGAAGGCTGCCTGTACTTGCGATAAAGAAGAGTGCGACAGCTGCTATCGATAATCTATTCAGTTCTTTTTTCGACATAACCCTGACTCCCTCCGCTTCTGCCTGCCGCTTCAAGTGCCGTACCACTCATTTATCTTCACCTGTTTATCAATGGATCTCTCAATGGAAGTCGCCGCCCGTGGGAGCTTCATTCAGCAAATTAATGACCTCGCTCGAAATCGTCGACGCCGGATCGAGTACTGAGGGGCCATTGAAATCCAGGGTCTCCAGCGCGGCGGTATGAATCACGCCGGAGTATTGCTGGCCCGTGAGGTTATTCAGTGCGCTATCTAACGGCACAATGGTGTCATTGTCCTGCCCAAATATTGTCGGCCAATTTGTTGCGGTGAGGTCAGTAGCCAAGGGGTCGCCAGAGCAAAGAATTCTCAGCGCTTCCGCGTTGCAGAATACGCAACTGAGGCCGTTGAGATTAGCTGAGGTTGCAATTCCTGCGATATAGGCCGTAACGAATGGCTGCACCGGCTTCAGGTTTTTTAGCGCGGCGCTTAATCCGCCGCCAAAACCGTCGCCCTCCAGATCAAAGACTGCCCCGTGAGCAGTCTGCCCGGAAAAAGTCACAGATTGCAAAGCGATGTCACCGTATCCCGCCAGGGTGTTGCGCACGCAGGCATTGCTGCTTGTAAGCATGTCGGGGGCGACCGGCGTGCCCAGGTGTGGAGTCGCGATCGTGATCAGCTTGTTGATCGGGCCCGCGCCGAACGTATTGTTAGCGAGGAAGTTTTTTAGCAGAAATGCCGTGCGCGAAATATCGCCGCCCATGCTGTGAGCCACAACGTCGGCCTTCACTCCGGCCACGTTGGCGCTTGTCCTGTAAGCGGCGATGAAGTTATTGATTTGAGTGAGTACGCCGGGAGCGTTGTAGGCGAAGCCAAGAGAATTCGCCTCAATGGTCGATTCGATGCCGCTGGAAAATGTTGGCACGGTTTTGGTGATGCCGGTGATGAGGTTGTCGTAAACCGCGTAGTTGATGCTGAAATTGGCGTCGGTGATGAGCGGAGTGAAGTTGTCGAAGCTCGCCGCGTCTCCCCACAAGCCATGCACCAGCACTACCGGCGGCCTTGCCACGGTGACAAGCGTGCTCGTGGAGCCCCTGGTCGAGGCCGAGCTCAAGCTCACGCTGCGAGTGGTGAGGCTATCATCCTGCGTGCCGCGTGAAAAGTTAACGGGACCGCGGTAAATGACGAAAGCCTCCGGACCCTCGCGTGTGCTGACAGCGTTTACCGCCAGGGAACTTGCCAGCGTGCCCAGGCTGGCACCTAACGCCATCACGCCGCCATCGTTCGGAACGGATGTGCTGGTCTGGCCCTGATCATTAATTACTGTCACGGTAAAGCTCTGGCCTGCCTTCGCAGCCGGAACTCGCAGCACAATCTGGGTGGTCGCGTCGGCTGCCGCGCCCTGAACGAAGCCGGTCGTCGCAGCAGCGATTGCGTTGGTGTTGGTAGTTACGGCAGATCCATTTAGAAGCTTCGCTACTACAGGATCGATGAGAACTGGGCTGCCGGTCGCGAAGGTGATCGAATCGATCGTCAGGTTCCAATCGGGCGCATAATCTGCAATCGTGATCTGGCGAATGTTCCGGGAGGGCAACTTTAGCGGGCCTGCTCCGGCGCGAAACCCCTCTGACAAAGCGACCGTTTGCAATTCGCCACGTTCGTCCTCGGTGACGTAGGAAGCTGCCAGGACGTGCGGACTCTGAAGAGAGATCTGCACATCGGAGACTTTCTGCCGGAAGCGAACCGTGATTTCTGGAGAGCATCCCTTGCACGCGGACGACGTGCCGTACACTGCAATCTTGCCGGCGGCCGTCATCGCAGGATTGCGCAGCACTTCGCCGCCCGAAATCTCGGCGGAAAACACGTGTACGGGAAGCTGCACGCTATCGAAACGGCTGGGCCCGGCCAAATCGTCGAAGTCCAGGGTTTGCGTCTGCGCAGACGCGAAAATTGGGACGAACGAAAAGATGGCAAGGCAGAAGAAGAATATCGGGGGCCGCATGCGTGCTCCTTACTAAACTAAGAAATTCAGTTGGGAGAGTGCACCCGGGACAAGCTGCTGTCGAGTGCTTGAACGGGGAGAAGTATACACCCGCGATTGAGCCGTAGAGGGGAGACTGGGAATTACCAAACCTCAAGTTTGAACTGACGATACTGTTGGATCAATTGGAAGTCTCCACGATTGGCGGTGATCACGCGCGCGCCATGGGAACGCGCTGTGAGAGCAATCAAAAGGTCGAAGTGCAGTTCGCGCAGCTTCCCGGGAGTAAAGCCGCCCTGGCCGCCGATTCGCGCTAAAATCTGCCCAGACTCAATCCACATGCTTTCGGTTGGTGTCAGGATTGGATGGTTTTTTCCCATTGCTCTGAGGAACGCCCACTCTGACGGTTTGGACGCCCCCCGCCATAGTTCCGCCAGCACGACTGACGAATTCCGGACTATGCCGACGACCGCCTGAATTCTCTTTCTGTGAACTGCGTTCCGCAGATCGTCGATAATGACCGAGGAGTCGAAAATAACAAGCTCACTCACTATAGCCTTCGAACTTGAGCTTGCCTTCGTTCTTTTTCATCAATTGCTTGAATCGCTTGAGGGCGACAATTTCACGTAACGCAATGTGGACAGCATCGGTGCGTGATTTCGCCTTGAGGATTTTGACAGCTTCGTCCGCCAAATCGGTATCAAGACGAATTGTCGTTAATAGAGTCGCCATGATGGTCCTGCTTGTATATACATAATATCACGGATGTATTACATCAGCCAGGAAAAGGCACGCTGCTGAACAGGTATTCACTGCCTGATCCTAGGATTGGCCACCGAATACAGCACGTCCGTAAGAAAATTCACCGCAACGTAGGTCAGTCCGATCGCCAGAATGCAACCTTGCACCAAATAGTAGTCGCGATTGGAGATGGCTTGAATGGTCAACCTGCCGATCCCCGGCCAGGAAAAAATCGTTTCGGTAACGATCGCCCCGGCGAGCAGCGCACCGAATTGCAGACCAAGAACTGTAATGATCGGGATCAGGGCATTGCGCAAGGCGTGGCGATATACCACAGTGCGTTCGGGCAGGCCTTTGGCGCGAGCGGTGCGGATATAGTCCTGGCTTAGCTCTTCCAGCATCGATGTACGCACCATCCTTGTCAGAATGGCAGCCAACGCTCCACCCATGGTGACTGCGGGCAGAATAATGTTGGCAAACGAACCAGCGCCAGAGACAGGCAGCCAGCCCATCTTGATGGAAAACAGCAAGATCAGGATTGGACCTAGCGCGAAGTTGGGAAACGACAAACCGAAGAGGCTGACTACGCTGAGAAGACGATCATCCCAGCGATTGCGCCGGCGGGCGGAGCGAACGCCGGCAGGGATCGATAGCCCAATCGCTACGACCAGCGAGGCCAGCGTAAGTTGCAGCGTGTACGGATAGCGCTGGGCAATCAACCGCGTGACGCTTTGGTTGTAGCGGAAGGATGGTCCCAGATCTCCGTGCAGCACGCCGCGCCAGTAGCGGATGTATTGCTCACCCAAGGGGGCATCCAGGCCGTAGAGATGGCGCGTGGCGGCGATGTCGGCGGGCGGCGCGCCTTCGCCGAGCATCTGCTGAATCGGATCTCCGGGAACGAGATGGATGAGCAGAAACACCAGCGACACAACGAGCCAGATAACCGGAAGAGTGTAGAGGACACGCTGGAAAAGTAGTTTCAGTGTCCACTTTCCGGTGGCCGGTTGCCGTTCTGAGTTTCAGATGTGCGCATTCATTTACCGCCTTGTTGTGAGGATTCCAGTTTGGTTCCACTTTCGATTGTTTCTATCTTCTCGATCTTCACCTTTGCGATGCGGTGGCCTTCCATTTCTTCGACAGTGTAGCGATGGCCTTCGTACTCGAAGGACTCGCCGAGATAGGGTATGCGCTGCAGGCTGGCCAGAACAAATCCGGCCAGTGTTTCAAAGCCGGCGTCGCGAGCCAGGGGCAGACCGTATTGCGTTTCTAGATCGCGAATGTTGACAGAGCCGTCCAGCACTTGCATGGATTCATCGGCCAGCTCGGCTTCTGGAAGAGAAACATCGAATTCGTCTTCGATATCGCCGACAAGCTGCTCGAGGATATCTTCCACAGTAATGACGCCGGCCGTGGAGCCGAATTCATCCACAACCACCGCCATATGGCGTCGGCGCTGTTTGAACTCCTCCAGTAATTCGGCCAAAACTTTGGTTTCGGGAACCACGAGGACATCGTGCATGATCTGGCCAATGGTCATACGGGCAATGCGTGCCGCCAGCGGCTGCCCCAAATTCGTGAGCCTCAGCCGGACCCAACGAACGAGTTCTTTGTAGTAGAGCACGCCGACAATGTGTTCCGGCCCACGTTGCGGGTCGTATACGGGAATGCGCGAATGTTGCCCCTCGACGACCCGGTTGAGGGCTTCTTCGAGAGTTAGGTCGGACGGCAAAGAGAAAATATCGGGTCGCGCTACCATCACCTCACGCGCGGTAATGCTGTCGAGTTCGATGGCGGCATGAATCATTTCTTCCTGCGACTCGGGTATCTGGCCAACCTGGCGGCTTGCCGTCACGATCAGTTTGAGTTCGTCCGGTGAATGAATTGCGCCTGCACGCCGCGTCTCGCGCGCACCGAAGAGCCGCAGCACGATGCTGCCCGACTTGCTCATGAAGAAGAGTACTGGACGAGTGATAGTTAGAAAGGCTTCCATGGGCGCGGCAATAGCCACGGCAATCTGCTCGGCACGCTGTAGCGCAAGTGTCTTCGGAACAAGTTCTCCCAGAAGGACGTGCAGGTAAGTGATGAGGCTGAAGGCGATCACAATCGCAATTCCGTGCGCATAAACCGCAGCGTGGGGAATTTTCTGCACGAACTGCAGCGACCCGACTAATTGCGCAACCATGGGTTCGCCGATCCAGCCAAGAGTAAGGCTGACCATGGTGATGCCAAGCTGGACGCCGTTCACAACTTCGTCGAGATGCTGATGGAGTCGTTGCACGATGCGGGCACCGACGCGGCCGGCTCCAATCATCTGCTGGATGCGGGTATCGCGGATGCTGACCAGCGCAAATTCCGCGGCTGCAAAAAACGCGTTTGCTGCCACCAGGAGAAGGATGAGAAGCACCCGGAGCAGCACAAAGGCGATCATGGATGGGTAATTCTAGCATTCTAAAGGCGGTTCTTAGCTCCTGGGACGGCCGGATGGAGGTTCTCGCTTAGTGAGATTTTTGAACCTGAAACACCGAGGGCCCCGGGGATCACAGGGTAAATCTGAGGCATTTTGTGGACGCTTGCTAACTATTCATCCCAAATCGCGGTCTAACTGTTCGGTGACTCCAGTTATATTTGATTTAAGACCCTCAATTGATTCTGCAAATCATTCATTCTTTAAATCCACGGAACAAAAAGAATTTGGCTTGCGTATCGAAAGATGGGCGTTAGCTCTGATGTCAAGCCGTAGGAGGCTGTCGTGAACGGAAACGGAAATCATAAGAAGAAGCGTCGCAGACTTTTTATCTATGGCGGAATCGGGCTGGCGATTGTTCTGCTGATTGCGATCGGAGTGTTTGCGGCCTCTCGCGGTGGGACAAAGATCGATCCTACAAAGCTGGCGAAGGTGGAGCGCGGCGATCTGGCGAAGAGCGTAGTTGCCACCGGCAAGGTTACGCCGATCACCAAAGTCGAGGTGAAGTCGAAGGCCAGCGGTATTGTGAAAAAGCTTTACGTCGACTATGGCGACCGTGTAAAGGCGGGGCAATTATTGGCGCAGTTGGACAAGGTAGAGATTGAGGCGCAGGTCGCTCAATCGCATGCTGCTCTCGACGCAGCGAAGGCGAATCTGACCAGTTCCCAGGCGGATTTCGAGCGCGCGAAGGTCGATGCCGAGGCTCCTGATGTGCCGCTGCTGAAGCGCGCGTACGACCGCGCGGAGGGAATGGCGAAGGATGGCGTGGTTTCGGCTTCGCAGTTGGACGATGCCGACAAGAATTACCAGATGGCGCTCAATAAGCAAAATGTGGCAAAGGCGCAGGTGATGGTATTAAAAGCCAAGATTGCCCAGTCAAGCGCGCAGGTGGCGGAAGACGAGGCGAACCTGAAGCAACTGGATGAGCAACTTAGCTATACCGATATTGTTTCGCCGATTGATGGCATTGTGCTCTCCCGCGACGTGGAGATCGGCGACGCGGTCAGCTCGATTCTTGTACTCGGCTCTTCCGCTACGCTGGTCATGACGCTTGGCGATACCAGCGAAGTTTACGTGAAGGGGAAAGTGGATGAGAGCGACATCGGCAAGGTGTATCTGGGCCAGCCTGCTCGAATCAAAGTGGAATCGTTCAAGGATAAGACCTTCAATGGCAAGGTAACGAAGATTTCGCCCATGGGCGTGGAGAAAGATAACGTCACCACGTTCGAGGTTCGCGTCTCCATTCAGAATCCTGGCGGCGAATTGAAAGCCGAAATGACGGCCAACGCAGAGATCATTCTCGAAGAACATAAGAACGTCTTGCAGATTCCTGAGGGCGCCATTCTTTACGACAAAGATAAGAAAGCATCCGTCGAGATTCCAGATTCCCATGGGAAGGATGGCAAGACGAAGGTCGCACTGAATATTGGCATCTCGAACGGCGCTAAGACTGAAGTCCTGAGCGGTTTGAAAGAGGGCGATCAGGTGGTATTGCAATAATGCCGGCTTGACCGCCAGTACAGGACACATAATCTGAGTACATTGGAGCTAAGAACATGATCCGCCATCGATTGTTGCCGCAAATCGCGCTTTTGGTGCTCGCTTCCGCATTCGCCGCCGCCTCCACGCCGCAGGGAACATTTGATCGAACATTCCAGGTGACCGGGCCAGTCGATCTTGCGGTGCAAACCCATTCGGGCGATATTACGGTCCGCACAGGTCCAGCCGGAAGTGTTTCCATTCACGGCAAAATATACGTTGGCGATCACTGGTTGTTCGGAAGCCGCCAGACCGATGTGAGCGGAATTCAAAACAATCCTCCGGTGCGGCAGGATGGAAATAACGTTCGCATCGATTATGTGAACGTCCGCGATATTTCTGTGGATTACGAAATTACAGTTCCCGAAGACACCACGATTCACAGCCGCAGCGGCTCCGGCGATCAGATCGTTGAAGGGACTCGCGGCAATGCCGACCTACAGAGCGGTTCCGGCGATTTGAAAGTGTCACGGCTCACGGGTGAACTGCGGCTGCAGGCAGGTTCGGGGAACGTAGTAGCGCACGAGATTTCGGGTCCGGTGCGGGGGAACACGGGAAGTGGAGACGTGGAACTTGAGGAAACCGGGTCGGGAGACGTGGACCTGCACACCGGTTCCGGCAACATCCAGGCGCGTGGCGTTCATGGCGCATTCCGTGCCGAGGCGGGAAGTGGTGACATCACCGCCGAAGGAACACAAACCGGCGAGTGGGAGATTCGTACCGGTTCCGGCAACGTGCATGTCCGCTTGCCGGCGGATGCCGCATTCGATGCCGACATTGCGACAAGTTCAGGAACGCTGGACGTAGATAAACCGATCACGACAACTATCCAAGGACGAGTGAACGATTCGCATAAGACGATCGTGGGCAAAGTGCATGGCGGCGGACCGCTGCTCTCACTGCGGACGGGGTCGGGAGATATTCGTATCGAGTAGTGATCAGTGGCTCGGCCACGAGCTTATTAGACATCTTTAACTGGCCACTAATCCTTGGCTCCTGCCTTTTATTACCTCCGTGCCTTGACGCAGGAGTTACCGGACAATTACTTTCGACTTAGGACACCAAGGACTAAGTGTCTGCGCCAGCGAGGAGAATCTTGTCACACCGTCCGATCATCACTCTGACCACCGACTTCGGCACCAACGACCACTTCGTGGGCGTCATGAAAGGCGTGATTCTCGATATTGTGCCTGAAGCGGAAATTGTCGATATCTGCCATTCGGTGCAGGCTTTCGATGTGCTGGATGGCGCGCTGACAATCTCGCAGGCTTACTCGTATTTCCCCAATCGAACGGTGCATATAGTGGTAGTCGATCCGGGAGTGGGAACGGCGCGAAGGCCAATCCTCGCTTCGAGCGACAAATACCATTTTGTTGCGCCGGATAACGGCGTCCTCTCGCTGGTTTACGCGCGCGAGAGCAGAATGCACGTGCGGCACATCACCGCTGAGCATTATTTCCTGCAGCCGGTGAGCAAAACATTTCACGCACGGGATATTTTTTCTCCGGTCGCGGCGTATCTTGCCAAGGAAGTCGATTCGCAGAAATTCGGCGACGAGCTTGACGAGTACGTTCGCTTCTCTGCGCCCAAACCCAAGGCGGTGGAGGCGAATCGGATTCGCGCCGTAGTTCTGAAGGTTGATAAATTTGGAAACATGATTACCAACATCACGCCGCAGGACGTTCCGGCGCTTTTTGGCCAAGACGCGAAGAGCTTCAAGATCGTAATTGGAAAAAGCGAAATTACGGAAATTCGCAACGCTTACGCGGAAGGCGCTCCGAACGAAGTGATTGCCATTCTGGGCAGCATGGGTTTTCTGGAAATCGCCGCCAATCGCGGCGCAGCCGCCCAACTCACGGGCGCGGGCAAGGGATCGGAAGTCAGCGTCATTCTCAGTGGCGCCGCGGCCGCGGGCAAAGGCGCTTAGCTTCTTTTCCTCACAAATTCTTCCTTCGTCACGGACTTTTCGGTTTGGGATGGGCGTAGCGATCCATCTCGGCTGTCCATTTCAAGAATCGCCAAAGATTATTGCGTTCCCGCCAGAGAAATTCCCAGAATTCGAGAAAGCCGATTTGCGTCATCTTGACGCCGCAGTAAGTCTCGATCCGCCACAACAGATAAGAACTTCGCCACGGAGCGAGATGATGTCCCCTGGTCGCGTTCCATAAGAACCGAAGCGTGTGGCGCATGGCTTCATGATACTTACGCGGGTCATGCAGCGCCATCGTCTTGCCGCAGGGTTGCCGAGCTCATCACTCGTGAGTCACCATGTTAGAATCCTCTCTCCGCCTGGAAATACACTTCATGCCCGACGCAAACGATCGCCAAAAAGCCGAAGATATTTATTACTCCGCGCTCGATCTGATGGCGGAGGGCAAGTTAGAGGAAGCAGTCGCTGCGTACCGGGAATCGATCTCTATTGACCCGAGCTTTACCGAAGCTATGCACGGACTGGCGCGCGCTTTGCAGGATTTGCAACGCTATGACGAGGCGATTCAAGCCGCGCAGAGGATTGCCGAACTCGATCCGGATGATGTTCTGGCACACACCAGCTTGTCGGTGTTGTATCAGAAAAAAGGGATGATCCCGGAGGCAGAGGCGGAAGGTGCGAAAGCGCGGGTGCTGGGGTGGAAGCAGCAGCTAAAGAGAGGTGGGACGAGTCAATGAGCCTTACTGTTAGTTTCTTATCCTCTTTGTGAACGGTTCAATCGTTTGCCTGATAAAGCCGGGCGAAATTTGTTCTCCGTCCAGGCCATAGAGTTTTGGCCATTCATCGGGAAGGTAGTAGGTTCCGAAGATCCGGTCGATCCAGGGGAA
Organism: Candidatus Sulfotelmatobacter sp.; assembly: GCA_036490235.1. GTDB lineage: Bacteria > Acidobacteriota > Terriglobia > Terriglobales > Acidobacteriaceae > Sulfotelmatobacter. Next base: position 105,956 of record DASXEG010000132.1, read on the forward strand.
ATGCACAGCGAAGTTTTTATCAAGGCCTTCTTTTTGCGAAGTATGGTGCCAGTGGTGGTATTTAGGCGTCACCAGACATTTTGCGAGCCATCTCGGGCTAGGCGCGAAATTACAGTGAGACCACGTAGCCTGAAGTGTCACAACAATCAGATACCCCAAAATGATGGGTTGGGAAAAGGCAATCATAAGAGGCGTAATGATACTTGCGCGCACGATCGTGTCTTCGAAGAAGTGGCCACGCGACCCGGAGAGCCAGTCGAGCGCCGTGGAAGAATGGTGAACGGCGTGAAATCGCCATAGAAATGGAACCTTGTGAAACGCCAGGTGAATAAAATATTCGGCGATGTCGGCGACCAGAACGGCCATAAAGAACTGTAGAAGCCAAGGCAGTCGTGCGATCAGAGTCTGAAGGCCTGGAACGCTCAGATATTTTGCGAACTGAATCGCGGGCAACAAAATCAGGAAAGATAGGACCTGTATTGGGAGATGAGTGGACATGAAGTAAACCACATCCAATGTCCACTGGTTGCGAAACGTTCCTTGTTCCTGGCGTAACGGAAAGAGTCTTTCGAGGGGCACGAAAATTGCCGCTGTCAAAAGGAGGTCCAGCAAAAACCAGTCGAGGCCAATCGCAGGCCCATCATGGAGGGTCTCGTTAATCTGTACGCTTGAGCCGCCCAAAGCGGCAGCAGCCATGGCGAGCAGAAGTCCCGTTAGCGCCAAGACTTTCTTCTTGCGAAGAATCGAGGACAGGATGCCGAAGGCCGCTGCGGCAATGATGAGGCATTGAATCAGCGCTCGGATGGCCGGCATGGGATACAGCGAACGAAATTGAGGGACGGTTAGTAACTGAGGGAAGCGGAGGCAAAGCACTGCTCCCAGTGAGAGCAGCCCGAAAAAAAAAGACAACACGCCGCTCCACCATCCGGTCCCTACCGCCGCAGACTCGGCAAAACTCATTGATTTTCTGCTCGATCAAGGTCTCACAGCTTTACATGATTTTCAATGATCGCCGGACGATAACTGATCTACAGCTCGTACTTCTTCATCAAGTGCCGGAACGAGCGATAGGAGATTCCCAGGAGATCAGCGGCCTTAGTCTGCACGCCGTTAGATTTATCCAGAGCGCCCTGCAGCAGCCCGCGCTCGATGTTCGCGACGTAAGTTTCCATGCCCACGCCTTCGGGCAGTACCGAGCCCGGCGGAACATCTGAGGTGCCGCCGTTCGCGCCTGCTGCG
>DASXEG010000136.1:0-93887 GCA_036490235.1 Candidatus Sulfotelmatobacter sp.
GTGTTCTGCGAGAAGATCGGGTAGCCGAGCTTCTGGAATTCTTCCATAATCTCGTGGTTCAGGCCTGGATCATGATGATACGGACGGCCAAGCATCACGATGCCGATGCGGTCTTCGAGCTCCAGTTGATCGAGCACCTGACGCGCGCGACGGCGAATGCCGTCTTCATAATCTTGCAGCGCGGCAAATCCGGATTCGACCGCGCGATCGTTTTCTTCGTCGGAGAGGCCAAGAACCGGCTGCCACACCTGCAGCATCTGGAATGCGAAAAGTTTTCGATCGGCGAAGTTGAGCACCGGATTGATGTACTTCACATTATTCTCAGCGAAAACGTCGTTCTCCTTTGTAAATGCTGCTTTCACCGTTTCTGGCGTCGCAGTCACCGTGGGACAGGCATTCGCGCCGACGATCTTGACCAGCGGCGAATGGAGCACGTCGTACATCGGGAAGAAGATGGCGTCGAGCGGCTTCTTCCTATGCTTCTCCTGAATCAGGTTGTAGACGTGCGAGATGCCGATCTTCGCCGGGAAGCAGGGATCGATCGCGCCGCGGCTCGCGCCAGCGCGATAGAGTTCGGAACTCGTGTAGTCGGAGTAAATAATGTTTTCCGGCTGCACGCCCAGGCTCTCGAGATAGGCGTTAAACAACGGCGCGTAGGTATAAATGTTCAGCACGCGCGGAATTCCGACGCGAAACTTCTTCCGGTTCTCCATGAGCGCGCGGCGTTCCTTGTCGCCCTTCTTCCATCCGGACCAGGTGCGCGTTGGTAGTAGATCGGCGACGCTTTTGGCGTTAGTGGGACGGAAGACTTCTTTCGACGCCATATCGACAAAGTTGGGATGCTGGGCGCGGATAGCGTCGAGTCCGGACTTGATGTCCTTCATGTCGTTGACGTCTTCTACCGTACCCTTTTCACAGGTGGCGATGATCAGCCTCTGCTCGCCGTGCATCAACGGAACCTTCGTGACTTTCTGAATCGGCACGAAGCTGAGATCGTTCTTCGGCTGGGTTCGAATGTCGATGAAGGTGCGCAGGCAATCGTTCTTGCAGAAGTGGCAGCGCGTTTCTTCGTTGCGCGTGGTGCGGTACTCGATTTTGCGAACCGCTTCGAGACCCACGAACGTAGTCTGTTTGCCGTTGCGCCAGAGCCGCAGGGATTCCTGCGCAGCACCGATGGCCCCAGATTCTCCACAGTGCTCGTGAACAATGATCTCTGGTTTCTTGCCTGTGGCGCGGAAACTGTTACGGATGAAATCGACTTCCGCCTTCACGACGGCGAGATTGTTCTGCGTCCCGCCCTGTAATACAAAACGCGTCCCGAGCGCCGCAAGGTTCGGAATGCTGGCGACGTAAAGGAAAACGTTCTTCGGCAGCACCGCCGCAAGCCCAGCCAGAATCTCCTCAGCGCGCCATCCCTGCCGCTGGAAATTTACGATATCGGACTGCATGAACACGGCGCAGCCGTAACCGAACACCGGCATGGCTTGCGCGGAGAATGCCATATCCGCGTACTGCGTCACATCGAGACCAAAGCCTTCCGCTGTCGATTGCAAGAAATATCCGTTGCCTGCCGAACACTGGGTGTTCAGCTTGAAGTCTTTTACGCGGCCATTGTGCAGAATGATGATCTTGATGTCCTGGCCACCGACGTCGACGATCACGTGTGGGTCTTCGTAGAACTTCAGCGCCGATTCGGTATGTGCCACAGTTTCAACCAGCGCCACATCGGCATTGAGTACATCTTTGAGAATGTCCTTCGCGTACCCGGTGGTAGCAACCCCGAGGACCTCCATCTTGGCGTTTTGCGCCTCAACCTGCTTGCGCAGGTTTTCGAACATTTCAATCGTGTCCTGGATCGGATTGCCGTTCGAGAGCTGGTAGGACTTGCAGAGGATGTCGCCGTTTTCGCTGAGCAGCACAGCTTTGGTGGAAGTCGAACCACCGTCGATGCCGATGAAGCCACCGACGGTGCTGTTCTTTGCAAATACCGCAGGCGTGAATTTTTTCTTGCGGTAGGCGTCCTTGAAAACATCGAGTTCGGCAGGCTCTTCGACCAATCCTTTTCCGCCGGACTTGGCTTTTTCTTCCTGTCGGCCAAAGTCGATGTAGTGAATCAGGGTGTCGTAACCGCGATAGCAGCCGACGATGTCGTCCTCGCTGCGGCCAAATTCGACTGCGCCAAGCGCCGCGAAATACTGTGCGTTCTGCGGAACCTTGATCAGATCTTCCGGCTTCGCCCCATCGGGAATCGCAACCTTGCGCTCCTTCCACATGCGCGGAATGTTTGCCTGCCATGCCTCGCGCATTCCTTTGATGAAGCTGTTCGGACCGCCGAGCAGTAGAACGTGCGGCCGCAGCGTGTGGCCACGCGTAAGCACACTGAGATTCTGAAGAACGATAGCTTCGAAGAGTGACGCCATCAGTTCATCCGACGGCGTGCCCACTTTCTGCAGCCCGTTAATATCAGTCTCCGCGAAGACTCCGCACTTCCCCGCCACTTTGTGCAACTTGACGTCGTTATATTTCTGTTCGGCCAGCAGTTCGGTAGGAATTTTCAGCTTGGCATTGATCTTGTCAATGACCGCGCCCGTGCCGCCGGCGCATTTGTCGTTCATCGAAGGAATCTTCTTCTTGCGGCCTGTCTCTGCGTCGTCTTTGAAGACGATGATCTTCGCGTCCTGGCCACCGAGTTCGATCACCGAATACACTTCCGGGTGCAACTTCTCCACCGCGAGTGAAACCGCAGTCACTTCCTGCACAAACTTCGCGCCAATCTGATCGGCAATCCCGCCACCGCCGGAACCGGTCATGAACATGCGGGTATTGTGGCTGCTAATTCCAACCTCGGCTTCCATCCGCTTGAGGAATTCGAGCGTCTTTTCCGGCTGCTTGGTCTCGTGCCGCTGATAATCCTGCCACAGCACGCCATCCGTCGCGGCATCGACTACGACGGCCTTCACCGTGGTCGAACCTACGTCAAGCCCCACCAGGAATTGCGTAGCGTGATCGTCTGGCCGAGGAGCGAGCTTCGGTTTCGGCGGTTCGAGTGGCGCGATCTGAACAAGCGCTGGACCTTTATGATCGTGCATGAATTCCTCTCTATATAAGGGACAACAAAAATTAAAACGCCGAGATTGCAAAGAACGCCGGGAAAACCCTGTTCAACAACTCTTTGCCTCCTATGCGATCTCGGCGGTAAATATCTTTAATCGCCCGACATCGCCGGCGCTGCTTCGCCGACGCGAACCCGCGATCGCTTCTGGAAGCGTGTGTCCTTATCGATACGATCGCTCACATGCAGAATGAACTGCGCTGCCGTGCCCGCCACCCCATCTTTGTGCGGAACGTGATAAAACGGCCGCTTCAGTTCAGGATGCTCATCGATGTATTCACGAATTTTTGACATGCTCTTGCCAGTGGATTTGAGGCATTGCTCGAACTCCGTCTTCGCCTTCACTTTCGCCTCGCCCAGCGCCATCTGCACGCGGCTGTGCGCGTTAACCTCACCTTCGCCAGATGTCTCGATGGGAAGGAAGATCATGTCTTTAAATTTGTTGACGACTGCGGATTGCACTCCATCCGATTGCGATGACGGCATGCATCCGAACGGCTTCAGCGCTAGCACCATGTGGCAAAGCTTATGAATGGTGTAATAGACGTTCTTGCCAACCTCGAGGTGTCCCTCACCGCCGCGGGCAAACTGGTTGTAGAAAGGATTCGCGAGGTCCGCCAAATCGGTCTGCGGGACAAGATGGTGAGTGATTCCGCCCATGTGCTTGATGGTGCGGTGATAGAAGAAGTTCCACATGCGTTGTCCGGCGCCAATTCCCCAGAGCTTCTTGCGCAGGCCGATATAGTTTGCGAACTGTTTCTTGAACTCGTACCACTCGGGCTTGCGATGCGGACGATTCACCGGCCACTTCGCTGTCCCGTGCGCCTTGGCCTGATACATCAGGTAAGCAACCCACGTTGCAATCGGCTCAACAATCACCTGCGCGCCTTCGCGCTCCAGGAAGTCGAACATGTGGAAGTTGCCGTCGCCTTCCGTGATCTGCGCCCAGAACTCGCCCGTAATCTTGACCATCGGCTTCACACGCGTGCGGTCCACCTCAATCGAATCCATCTTGACGCGAGCGTTCTCCAAGGCAGTCAAATAATCCTTGCCCCACATGTGTTCATGCCACTTGCCGAAGACGTTCAATGTATTGCGAAGAATTTTATTTTTCTTGACCTTCGGCTTAAGCCAGTTCGGAGCGCTCTGCTCGATTTCGAACGACTTGCGATTTTTCATGTCTTCGCATAGCCCGTCGACCATCTCGCGGAACACGCGATCAGTCTCGCCCTTGTTCACTTCATACGGACGAATCTGGTAAATGAGGTCGTTGATGACGTCGCCCAGGTGCATGGCGTTCAGCATGCCAAACCCAAAATCAATCGTGAACTTCAAACCCGGCTCGCCGGAGGCAGCTTTAATTCCGTCGCTGTCCTTGAAGAGCAGCACACGGAAGCCATCGAAGCCCGCATTCTTCAGGGCAAAGCGATATTCCGCCTCGTACATGCCAAAGCGGCACGGACCGCATGATCCCGCCGTAAAGAAGACATAATTGTCGAGAATCTGCTGCCGCGGAATTCCCTCTTTCTCGAGGAACTGCAAATACTGCACCAGATTGCCAACCGTAAAATAGGTCGGGTTGCACTGGCCGTTATTGCCGAATTCTTTGCCGGTCTGAAATCCGGCCACGTTCGGCACGGGCAACTTCTCACAGCGATAGCCGCAGCCCTGAAAAACGGAGCGAATCAGGTCTTCGTGCTTCCACGTGAACCCACCAAAAAGAATCGTCGTGTGAGGGCGCTGTTCAGCGGTGAACGCCCGCTCCACAGGACGATGAAAATGCGCGGGCTGATCCAACCCCGCAATCTTGCGCAGCCGCGCGCGCTCCGCTTCGAGTCGCTGCTTGATTTCCGATTCGCTATCGATCTGGACGAGATTCGTCGCCATACTTTCCTCCGGCTAAGGCCTGAATTTTAGGGATGTACTGCAAAGCGATGGACCCGGGATAAGTTGAAGCTTAAAAGAAAGGAACGAGCGGATAGGCGAGGGACAGGAACCCTTTACGATCACTTCGGCACTCGCACGAAACAACATCCGAACTCCAAAAATCTGTCAGGAGGTTCGAAGTCTTACACCGGCGGAACAACTGCCCCGAGAAGTTCCGTAGGCGCCGTATTTTGCAGATGATTGCAATCAGATGCCAAAAATAAAAGCGTCTGTTGCCACCGTTCTTCCCCACAGCTGTAACGAAGTGAAACTAGAAGTCGTTGTAGCAGAAACCGTGTATGCGTTTCAAGTTTTGCGCAACGAAAAAAACTGAAAGCACGATGCGGTTTTAGTGGTTCATGTGCGGAGCCGGCACTCCAGCGTTGCGAGGCTTATCGATACTGGCACCCTGGCGGGCAAGAGTGCCCGCTCCACACAGTCGCTCACCTCTGCCCAAATCGCCCGTCTAAGCCAACCAGCACAGCAGCCATGCACTGGATTGCGCGGTTTGAACCTTCGGAACCGCGCCGGTTGCGGTGCCCAAAATTATCGTCCACAGAATTGAAGAGAGGAGTTTCCATGCACAGACATCGTCTGCTCGCCCTGCTATCGGTATTGTTGCTGGCCAGCTTTTGCACCGCTCAAAGTGTCATGCTCGACCTGCCGCGGCAGAGCCAGCATGCCGTCGTCACGCAGCGCATCGGCTTAACCGACATTACGATCAACTATCATCGTCCTCTGGTAAATGGCCGCCAGGTTTGGGGCAAGCTCGTTCCCTATGGTGAAGTCTGGCGCGCAGGTGCCAACGAAAACACGACAATCACTTTCACCGATCCAGTCACTATCGAAGGCCATGCGCTCGATAAAGGCACCTACGGCGTGCACATGATTCCCAACGAAAATCAATGGACGGTGATTTTCTCCAAGATGTCGACAGCGTGGGGCAGCTTCAGCTACAAGCAGGACGAAGATGCTCTCCGCGTAACAGTAAAGCCCGCAGCCGACGAAATGCACAACGCCCTCGCGTATGATTTCGACGATCTCCAACCCGATTCCGCCGTGGTCACCATGCGGTGGGAAAAAGTCGCGGTGCCATTCAAGGTTGCGGTAAACGTCCACGATACGGTGGAGGCGAGCCTTAAGCGGCAGACCCGCGGCCTCAACCAATATTATTGGGAAGGCTGGGACGATGCCGCTAACTACTTCCTTTCAGAAAAGGTCAATCTCGAAGAGGCGCTAAAGGACGAAGATCAGTCGATCCAAACCGAAGAACGCTTCGACAATCTCATGACCAAGTCGAAAATTCTCGAGGCCATGGGACGCCACGAGGAAGCCCTGTCGGCCCGTAAAGAGGCTGTAGACAAAGGCAGCGCGCTGCAGCTTTATTTCTACGGCCGGCAGTTGCAGGGAGAGAAGAAGCCAGACGAAGCCCTCGCCCAGTTCCGCGAGAACTCCAAACGCTTCCCCGACTACTGGACTTCGCACGTTGGAATGGCGCGCGTGTACAGCAGCCAGGGCGATTTCGATCACGCGGTCAAGGAAATGCAGGCCGCGCTGACCACCGCCCCCGACTCAAACAAGAGCAATCTTCAAAACTACGTAAAGCGATTGCAGTCGAAAGACGACATCAATCGCTAGAACGTTCAAGAAAAAGGGCCAGTCCAAGACTGGCCCTGCTTTATACCAACTGCGTAAAATCAATAGTCCGCGTTACCAAACCCTGCAGGCATTCGCCCGTACCATCTTCTGCCCAGCCTTGCAGTCGAAAGCCTGTGCGAACTCCGGCATGTTCGAAACCACGTTGTCGATGCGGAAAATTGGCATCGAGTGCGGATTGGTTGTCACGATGAGTCGCGTGACCTCCGGGCGGACGTTCGAACACCACGAATAGGCGTTCCCCAGGAAAAATCGCTGCAGATTCGTCCAACCATCCGGGCCTTTTTCATCGAGCGATTTGCCCTGCTTCTTGAGATCCGCTTCCAGCGCCATCAGCGCAAGATGAATACCGCCGTTATCGGCTGTATCCTCGCCCTGCGTAAGCAATCCATTCTGTTTCACCCCAGGCCCGGCTTCGGGAACTTCCTGAGTGTATTCATCGGAGATGCACTTGCCGCGTTCGTCATACTGCTTCGCATCCTCGGCTGTCCACCAGTCGCGCAGGTCTCCCTTCGCATCGAACTTGCGCCCCTGATCGTCGAAGCCATGCGTAAGCTCGTGTCCGATCACCATGCCGATCGCGCCATAGTTCACCGCATCATCCTTGTTCTTGTCGAAAAACGGAGGCTGCAAAATTCCCGCCGGGAAATTAATCGTGTTCAACTGCGGGTCGTAATATGCGTTGATCGTTGGCGGAGTCATCGTCCATTCGCTGCGATCCACCGGCTTGCTGATCTTCGCGACCCAACGCTCGAACTCAAACGTGGTCGCGTCTTCCACGTTGTCCACATAGCTGTCGCGGGTGATCTTCACGCTGGAGTAGTCGCGCCAGTGCGAGGGATACCCGATCTTATCCTCGATTCCCTTCAGCTTGACGATCGCTTGTGCCTTGGTAGCAGGCGTCATCCAACTGACTGTTTCAATGTCATTATGCATCGCGTTCTCGATGGCGTGGACCATTTCAAGGGTTCGCGCTTTGTTTTCTGGCGGAAACGCTCGATCCACATACGCCTGCCCAAGCGCCTCGCCCAGATCGCGATCCGCCGTTTGGACGCAACGCCGCCAACGCGGAAGTTGTTCTTCTTGCCCGGCAAGAGTGTGATCGAAGAAATTAAAATTCTCATCTTCAATTGCCTTGTTCAAGTACGGCGCGGCACGATGCAGCAACTGCCATCGCATGTAAACCTTCCACTGTTCCAGGGGACGCTGCTCCAGCAACTTTTCCTCTGCGCGGAAGAAATCCGGCGAAGTCACAATATAGTGATCGCTGCTGGGCGCGTTCACAGCCTTCAGGTAGGCGTCCCATTGAATCGACGGCGTTAGCGCCTGCACTTGCGCCAATGTCATTCTGTTGTTGATGTTCTTGGGATCGCGGCGCTTGATATTATCCATCTGCGCCTTCGCCATGGCCGTTTCCAGCGCGATCACCGTAGTCGCATCAGCGTCCGCCTGAGATTCCGATTCTCCCGCCAGCGCCAGCATCTTCTCTATGTGCGCGTGATATTTCTTCAGAGTCTGAACCGATTTCTCATCGGTGTTGATGTAGTAGTCGCGATTGGGAAGGCTCAATCCGCCTTGATCGATCTGCGCCACCACCTTCGATGCGTCGTCATAATCCGGCTGCCCGGTGAAACCAAAAAATGGCGCGTTCGTCTGGTTGTCGCCTTGCTCCCATGCTCGCGGAAATAGTCTGTGCAGCCGCGCGATTTCGAGCGTGATCTCCTCCTTTGAGTGCAGCCCGGCGATCCGATCCAGTTCCGCCTGCAGCGGCTTCACTCCCGCGGCATTGATCGCGCTCTCGTCCATGCACGCTGCCCAATAGTCGCCGATCTTCTGGTGCACCGCCATGCGCCCCGGATCGTTCTTGCTGCTTGCCTCCATGGTTTCGCGCAGAATGTTGTCGTTCCACAGTTCCAAACCGCTCCCGGTGCTCCAGTACACCTGATCGGCGGGAATTGGGTTGGCAGCAATCCATTTGTTGCAGGCGAATTTATAGAAGTCGTCGCAGGGATTGATCGATTTATCTTCCAGGTTGGGATCGAAATGATCGAGTTTGGCCTCTTTGTCCTGGCCGAACGCGAGAAGAAAAGGCACAAACAAGAAAGCGCACAGAAGAATTCTTTGAGTTCGCATAGTTCCTCTTAGTCGCAGGCAGAAAAGCCTTGGAACAACCGGAATAACATACTACAGACGGCCTCCCGCTGGCTCGGTTAGCGGAGCCCGCCTAACCCGTATTGTGAAGTCCAGCCGCAATACCGTTGATCGTTGCTCCCAGTGGATATTCCAAGCTCGCCGCATCCTCCCCGTGCTGTTTTCGTCGCAACAGTTCTACCTGAATCAGGCTCATCGGATCCACGTAGGGATTCCGCAACTGAATTGACCGCGCCAGCACCCGGTTTCGACCCAGCAACTCCCTCTGACCCGTAACCCGCAAAATCATCTGCCGCGACAACAAAAACTCCTCCTTCAACAGTCCGAACACCCGCGCCCGTAACGCCGTGTTTTTTACTAACCCGGAATAAAGCCTCGCGATGTGCAGATCCGCCTTAGCCATAGCCAATTCAACATTGCGCAACAGATCCGCGAACAACGCAAAATGTTCCGCCATTTCCGAGAGCAATCGTTCGGCGCTTTTGCCCTTGGCAGCAAACTTTCGCAGGCCATGCCCAATTCCGTACCACGCCGGAACCGCATGTCGGCTCTGCATCCAGCCAAAAACCCATGGAATCGCGCGCAGGTCTTCCAGATTTCTTGTTTTTGCGCGCCTTGAGGGCCGCGAACCAATGCGCGCCGCGTCCAATTCGAGCACCGGCGTCGCCTGCTCGAAATATTCGAGCACTTCTGCATTTTCAGCGATGTCGCGCCGGTACGCCTCATACGCTTCCTGCGACATTTCTTCCATAGCCTCTTCCCAAATAACTTGATCTTTCTGGGCGCGAGTTCCCGGTCGCGTCAGCGCTTCCAGGCTGGCCGCAATCATCAATTCAAGATTCCATTCCGCCAAAACCGCATCGGCATACTTCCAGTTCAGCACTTCCCCCTGTTCCGTAATGCGAATCTTCCCGAAAAAACAATCCGGCGGCTGCGCCAGAATTGCCGAGTGCGTCGGCCCACCGCCGCGCCCCACCGTTCCACCGCGTCCATGGAAGATTCGCAGTTTCACGCCGCATTCACGCGCCGCAACATGCAGCGCTCGGTGCGCTTTGTACAGTTCCCATGTGCTGGTCAGCATCCCGCCATCTTTATTGGAATCGGAATAGCCCAGCATCACCTCCTGCCAACGTCCCCAAGAATCGAGCAGAGGTTCGTAATCCGGGCTCCCCCACAGCCGCCGCATTACATCCGGCGCGGTACGCAACGAACGAATTGATTCAAACAAAGGAACGGGCATCAGCCCCGGATTGTGTTCCGAGGCTGCAAGCGTCAAGCCACACAACGAAACCAACCGAACCAGATTCAACACGTCGGTTTCGTCCTCCGCACCGCTGATAATGTACTGTTGAATCGAGCCTGCCGGATATTTTTGTTTGAGTTCGCGAACGGTCTTCAGCGTCTCGATCACCCCTCGCGTTTCCGGAGAAACAACGTCTTCGCCCTGGCGCAGCGGAGCGCCCGGTGCGAGCGCCGGAGCAGTCGCACGCAAATCGCTTCTTCGCATCTTCGCGTCGGAGCGGTTTGAGTCCTCTGTGATTTTTCTAACATTGATTTCCCGTGCAGCGATCTCTTCGAGCGCCGCCTCGTGTACCCGTGCATGCTGCCGAATATCGAGAGTCTGCAAGTGAAACCCAAAGGTCCGAACCTGTCGCAACAGTGGATCGACGAAAGTCTTTGCCAGTTGCTCGCCGCGATTCATGTTCAAACTCATTCTTACTAAGGCAAGATCACGCTCAAACTCCGCGTCATCTGGATATCCGTGCGCATCATCGAGACTCTCGCGGTTGTGTTGCAAGCGGTACACAACATAGGAGAGAAAACGCCGGTAGTGTTCTGCCAGATTGTCCGGACCCCAGAGCATTCGAACTCCAGGCATCGATCGCGTGTATTGTGTCAGCCGCGTCGCAAGTTCGCCTGAAACTCCCGCCTGTCGCGACGACGCGCTCAGGCAGTCGCTCAAAAACTCGACTCGCCGGATGTATTCCTGAAAAACCGTGCTCCTCGCGATTTGTAACGCCTTTTTTGCATTCGCCGCAGTCACCAGCGGATGCCCGTCGCGGTCCCCTCCAATCCACGATCCGAACGTCAGCACATTCGGCACGTCGGAAGCGGGGAGTGCCGCGCCATAAACATCAAAAATCGAGTCCGCAATCTCGGTATAAATTCGTGGCACGGTTTCAAACAGCGCCAACCGGAAATAGCGTACCCCCATGCGAATTTCATCTTCCACGGTTGGCTTTGCCTGTCGCACTTCGTCCGTCTGCCATAGGGAAGTAATTTCCGCGTGGATCAGCTGTTCGCATTCCAATGCCTCACTGACGCTGAGAGGCAACCGGTCCAGTCGTTCGAGTTGCGCGGCGATCCGTCTGCGTTTCAGCAGGACCGTTTGTCGCGCCACTTCCGTAGGATGTGCCGTGAACACAGGGGTGACGGTAATCTGCTGCAGAGCTTCAAAAGCTTGCCGCAAGTTCATCCCCGCCGCTTTCATCCGCAGCAGGGTGCCGCGAACCGATCCCGGCACGGGAACTTTTTGCCGCTCGATCTGCCGAGCCCTGCGCCGCCGTTTGCGATGGTTGGTTTCCGCCAGGTTGGTCAACTCGAAGTAGATCGCGAACGCCTTCGTCACCTGATGCGCGCGAGTGAGATCCATTTCCGCAATCACGGCTCGCGCTCGCTCCATCAGTCCGCCGGAGCTCGCCTCGGGATTGCGTCGCACATGTTCCCGATGCTGGATCAGCAGACGTCGCAACTGCTCAACCGTATCGAACAATTCCTGTCCGCCCTGCTCCACTAGGACGCGACCGAGCAACGCTCCTAAAGAACGCACGTCTCGCCGCAGCGCCCGATCTTTAGCGGCGTCTCCGGAATCGGCCGTCAGCTCGGACAAGCGATCCTTCTGACTGTCCGCCTTCCATAGGGGTTTAAGCCGGCTCATGATCGGAAAAGGAATAACCGACAGGATAAATCAGCGCATCGAAACTGTGGAGGGGAGGAGATGAAGCAGCAGTTATTTCGGGCTTTCGAATCGATAGCCGATGCCTCGCAGCGTCTTCAAATACTTCGGGTGCCCGGGATCGACCTCAATCTTCTCTCGCAACCGCCGCACGTAGACATCAATCGAGCGAGGCGTCACAAAAGGAGTTTCTGTCCAAACTGCGTCCAGCAATTGGGCACGGGTTAGAACGCGCCCGCAATGGTTCGCCAGGTATTCTAGCAAGCGAAATTCGCGCACGGTCGTTAAAATCGTTCTCCCTTGCGCCTGCACGGTCATCGAAGAAGGGTCGATTTCCAATTCGCCAATCCGCAAAGTCTTCGGCGAAGTCCCAGGTTGCCGCGACACTCGCAGCACGCTGCGAAGCCGCGCCACTAGTTCGCGGGGACTGAACGGCTTGGTGATGTAATCGTCGCCTCCAAGGTCCAACCCTTTGATCCGGTCCGCTTCCGACGTCTTTGCAGTAAGAAAAATAATCGGAGCTGCCGAAAGCGCCGCGTTCTGGCGGATCTGGCGGCAAAGTTCAAATCCATCTGTTCCGGGCAGCATCACATCCAGCAGAAACGCCACCGGCATTTCGCGCAAGGCTTCTGAAACTAATGATGCGCCGCTGACAAAGCTCTGCACGTCAAACCCGGCAGACCGCAAATTGTGTGAAATCAGCCGCGCGATATCCTCATCATCCTCAACCACAAAAATCAGCAAGCGAGAGACCGCAGTCTCCGCATCGCCCTGCGGCACATACGATTCCATAGGAAATTGCATCGTTCGGTTGTGTCCAGGCCCGAGCAGACGTCGAACGCGCGAACGCGCGCGTCGTCCCTAGAATGTAAGTTGGGAATATTGCGAGAATGTTTCCCGCCTGTTAAAGAATGATGAATTTGTCCGAAATCAGTAGTGCCGAGCCCGGTGGCCAGTAGCCGGTTCTCCCTACGCCAGCTCTTGACGACTTTCGCAATTGACAATCGAAAACTGGCAACTGAGCACTGGCAACTCTTTCTAAGTAGCCGCTCGCTTCTTTGGTGCGTGCCGCAAGCTGCGTCCCTCAATCAGGCTATAGAGGTCCTCGGCCAGATTCGTAGTATGGTCTCCCGCGCGTTCCAGCGCCTGCGCCATCAGCAGAATTTCAAAACTCGAAGGCCCGCTCTGCTGCGCATGTTCATTAAGGTGCTTGTGGAAAAGAGCATGACAGACACGATCGATGTCTTTATCCATCTGCAAGACCTTGCGGGCGCATTCCAGATCCAGGCCTACAAACCCGCGATAAACGAGATCGAGCATCTCGCGCAGAATCGTTGCCATCTCCACGAGCTGCCGCACATCGGAAACGGGGACTTTCGAGGTCCGCGCCTGCACACGCAACGCCATGCTCATCACCAGATCGCCAATACGCTCCAGATCTGTTGTGCATTTAAGACTGGTCAGTAGCTGCCGGGCTCGGGCCTCATTTACGCGCGTAATCGCCGCGGGAGTTCGCTCGTCAATATAGCGTTCGATCACATCCAGTTCTTGTTCACATTCTTTGATGGCAAGAAACGCCATGCGCGCCGACTGGGTGAACAAATCGCCAACATTAGAGGCGGCATCGCGGGCAATCAAGAATGCCTTAAGCGCCGTCTGCGCCAGCTCATCGAGCGATGCGGCACTTTTTTTCTGAGCTTTTTTTGGCGCATTCCGATTCGCGCCCGCCGCTTCGTCTGGACTCTCTTCCACGGGTTTTTGCCGCAACTCTGGCAAAGCAGATTTGAGGGGCATAAGTGAAATTTTTGAAGCTCGCGGCATTACGGTGTGCTCCAGTTCAGAGTACCGCATACGGGCACCGCGAAAAGTCTATTCGTTTCGTGTGAAAAGATCGTTAAAATCGGTTGACGGAGGCACAACTCGCATCGGCATGAGGCTTGTGCAATACTTTCGCCGGCAGTTCACCTACAACGCATGGGCGAACGGCGAAGTGTTATCCGCAATCAATGCCGAGTCCGCGCAATCGAATCACACCCGTCCGCTTAAAGTGCTCGCGCACATTCTTTCTGCGGAGCGACTTTGGCTGGAACGGCTCCGTCAACAACCGCAAACTATGCCGGTTTGGCCGGAGTCAGGCATCGCACAATGCCAGGCAGAGATTTCAGACCTTATCCAACTGTGGCGTGAGTTCCTCCCTAGCCTCTCAGATTCACAACTCTTGCAGACGTCGAATTACAAAAACAGCAAAGGCGAGCTATGGAGCAGCACAGTGCAAGATGTCCTCACGCACGTTCTGCTGCATTCGGCGTATCATCGCGGGCAAATCGCATTGCTGTTGCGCGAAGCAGGCGCGTCACCGGCGTATACGGATTTCATTCACGCAGTCCGTCAAGGGCTCATCGAATAGTGTGGAACGGATGAACAATCGAAACTATTACGCGTTCTCGCTCGTGCAAATCCTGGCAGTCTGCGCCCTACTCTGGTTCTTGTTCACTCTGCCTGGACCGTGGGAGTTTCAGCGCGACTTTGGAACTGTACTTCTCCTCATTGGAGTAATCGGCCTAGCTGCGGCCCGTTATCAACTGGGCCGCTCCTTTGCGGTGCGGGCGGAGGCGCATCAACTCGTCACGCGAGGAATCTATTCGAGGATTCGCAATCCCATCTATGTTTTCGGCGCGATCTTGATCGCCGGAGTCATTCTTATCCTTCACAGGCCTGCCTTGTGCCTGTTCCTGATCGCCATCATTATTTTGCAGGTGGTACGCGCGCACCGCGAAGCGCGCGTACTCGAAGCAGCCTTCGGCGATGCCTACCGTGAATACCGCCGCAAGACTTGGTTCTGAAGACGCGGGGTTCTGAAGACCTGCGATTCTGAAGACCTGGCTCTGAGAAGCTGGTTCTGAGAACATTGAAGCGCACGACCTAACCGGAACGTCCAATCGGAAATGTAGAGTAATATCTCTGCGATGAAGAAATTCTTCGCGATTTTCCTGATTTCTTTTAGCAGCACAGTCGCCGCAAGCCAGGAAGAACCAAAATTTCTGCCGATGCCTGCAGCGGTTTCCGGCAACGCAGTCGCCAGCCTGAAAAGCGGCTTCGAACTTTTCTCTCTGATGGGAGTTGGCCCAAAGAAGAGCTGGGATGACGTTAGCAATCAGGTCTACATCCTGACTATCGGCCACACCGGCAAATGGAGCACCGGACGCCAGGTTCCGGGTCCCGTAGGACGCCTCAACGCCGCTGCCGCAGGCATAAGAGGGGTGGTTATTCTGATGGGCGGCTTCGTGGTCGATAAACAGGGCCTGGAGCTTACCGTTCCCGATGTGAATGTCTACGAACCCGGCGCGCGGCGCTGGTCGCGCGGCAAAGACATTCCGGTTCCAGTCGATGGCGCAGTCGTCGGCGCAACGCGCGATCATCTCGTCTATATCATCGGAGGCCGCTCCGCCAACGGTCCTGTTAACAATGTTCAGATTTACGATCTCGAAAAGGACGCCTGGACCCAAGCCACGCCATTTCCCGGCACCCCGGCGTTCGGTATGGCCGGCGGTTTAGCCGAAGACAACATTGTGATCATCGATGGCGCGAAACCTGGCCCGAACGGCGGCCCACGTTACGTTGCCGCCGACGAGTGCTGGCTCGGCAAGATCGATCGCAAAGATCCCGCCAAGATCGAATGGAGCAAACTTCCTCCACATCCCGGAACGGCTCACTACGGAATTGCAAGCGGCGCCGGTACCCGCGACCGGAGGATTTTCTTCTCCGGCGGAACAACTACTCCACACGACTACAAAGGGAACCCCTACGACGGAAATCCCTCCGAAGTCTCGAGCCTGACCTTCGCCTACGACCTGCGGACCAATCGCTGGGAAACGGTCTCTGAGAACACAACCGATCCCCGCGCCGATTCGCGAGGATTGCTCGAAACGCCGATCGGACCCGTCATTCTGGGAGGCTTGGCGAAAAATATCGCGGTAACGGCAGGAGTTACGTTGCTACCGAAGAAGTAACGCGCCGTCGCAAGAGTTCACATCCTCTAGTTCGCCCGTCACCTCGCGCGCGCCAGCACCAGCGTAATGTCGTCCGGTTGCTCTTTGTCGCCGATCCAATCGTCGACCGCCGACGTGACTGCCTGGCTTACTTGAATCAATGGCAGATGACGATTCTCGCTGACAAGCTCGATCAACCGCTCCTCGCCGAACTCGCCGAATTCATTCTCAGGTTCGGTCACTCCGTCACTGTAGGCAACGAAGATTTCTCCGTGATGCATTTCCACCGAGCCTTCGTCATAACTCATATTGTCGAACAGACCCACCACAGTGCCTCCTGCTTCCAGACGCCGGACGCTGCCGTCTAACCCGATCAGAATCGGCGGCAGATGCCCGCCATTGCTGTAGGTCAGCCTGCGTGAACGTCCATCGTAAATGCCGAGAAATAACGTGGCGTATTTCTCCGGCGGAGTGCTCTCATACAGTTGATGATTCAGCAAGCCCAGCAGCGCACCGGGCGAAACCTCAATACCTTCGGGCCACGCGGCCATGATCGGCCCGTCACGCGAAACCGCACCCACCGCAATTGGTTCCCGCAACTGCGGCATATTCTCCAAACTGTAAGCGCGCACAGCCGAATGGATCGTCGCCATCAAAAGCGCGGCAGAAATTCCTTTCCCGCTGATATCGCCCACGGCGAGAATCAACTTGTGCGAACTGGCCGTGAGGAAGTCATAGTAATCCCCGCTTACCGTGCGCGCCGGGCGGCAAAAACCATGCACCTCGAGCGATTCCAACTCCGACACCTGCCGCGGGAACAGTTGCGCCTGCACCTCCTGCGCGATGGCAAGTTCGCCCTCCAGCCGCTGCTTCTCTTTCTGCTCCTGAATCAGCTTCTCGATCGATTCCGTCATCGAGTTGAACGACAGGGAAAGCTGGGCCAGCTGATCTGCCGACTTCACGGGAATACGATGGCTGAAATCGCCGCGGTCCACGTTCTTTGTCGCATCGTAAAGGTTCGCTACTGCTCCAGTCACAGTGCGAGTCATTCGCGTGCCGATGATCAAAGCAATCAGCTCGATCACCGCGAAGAAGATAAGTACAGCGAGCAGAATGGATTCAATGCCTTTGGCGAAATCTCCGAGAGCCGCGAACAAGTGCGCGTAAAGCACTGAAGGCCGGGTGCGCACCTGCACCAGTGCACCAACCTGCTCGCGCTTACCCGTTGTCCAGTCGACAACGGAAAGAGGTGTGCCGAAGGTGATTTCCCGGTCCATCAGTCCGGATGGAGGCGCTAACGAGCCAGCCGTGAAAGCGGCGTGCATCAACTGACCGTCCGATTCGACACTTAGGCCCGACCCGTTCCGACTGATGACCACCTTCCCCTTATTTTTGTCGGAAGCCGAAGAGTTGAGAGCAGCCCCCGCTTTGGGTTTGGCTGGGGCCGAAGCGTCTTCTCCGGGCAACGTTCTTACGACGATTTCGCCCAGGTTCGTGGCTATCTCTGAAATGAGATATTTGTCGAGTGGTTCGCTGGTCACGACGGTAAGTTTGTCGGTTTTGAGGTCGAAGATTGACGCGACGCGCAGATAGAGCTCGCCGTGATCGCGCACAATTTCTTCGAATGGTTTTCCTTCAAAGCTGGCCTTGGCAACGTCACCGTCCGCTTTGCCGAGAAAGTCAGGAAAGGCCATGGCTGGTGAATTATCCGGCCCGTTACTAAGGAGCACCAGCCCCATACCCTGCCAGGCACAGACCCGCCGCCTTCCCCACGAGCGATTTCTTTTGCGCAAACCGATAAGCGATTCGGCGGTGGGCGTTTCGCCGCGCTCGATCCGTCCGGCGAGCTCGTTGCCGACGGCCGCATTCACCGCCTGCATGCTGTGCAACTGAGAGCTGATCTCAGACGTGACCACGAAGTTGGCAAATTGCCCGGCGAAAAGATAAATGGTGATCAGCGCCATGCCCACCAGTAGCACCACCGGAATGACACCGATGAAAATGTAAGTGACGATCAGCCGGTTGCGCAGACGCCACAAAACTCTGCGCCTGCTCCAGCGGAAGGCGAGAATGAAGAACAGCAGTGCTGCATCAAAAACAAGGAACTTGACCCATCCGGTCAGCCCGCTGCCGGCGGCGGGTGCGAAGAATCCCAGCAACACTTTCAGGAGCAACAGCGCAATCGCCAAAACAAGCGAATAACAGGCTCCGCGCGCCACCCAACCCCGCGGCCACAGATCCTTTTCCACCATCCACGCGCGACACTTCCAATAGAGATCCCGCATCGCTCGATTTCGCTCTTCCACGCCTATCGACTTGAGTTTGATGTCGGCTTTCGACACACTCAGTCTTTATATTTCAGGATACAAATCGAAGAATGCCTCCAGGCTGGTACGCAGTTGTTTCTCAATATCTTCCTTGCTGCCTTCGAGCACGTGCATTGTGACGTGCGCTTCGCGTCCATTACTCAGCTTTACGGGAGCTGAACCCACTTCAGCGATGTCTTCCGATGGCAGCAGCCTCATGCCATACACAAGCGTTAGATTAGCCATACACAAATTCTAATCATCTTCGGGACGTTGGCCAAACGAGCGGTTACGTGGCGGCGGCCTAAATTCCAAAACCACGAAGGGTACCAAGGCACACAAAGGCGTTCAGGGCGCTAATGAGTTTATTTAAGGTTTTCATCTTCATCATTTAGAATTCCGCAGTGCTCCCAAAAATCATCTGCACCGTTGGATTGCTAATCGCTCTTCCTGCGTTCTCGCAACAAAGCGGCGAGCCTTCCTCGACTCAGCCGCAGGTTAAAGTGAACGTCCTGAACGTCTGCACGCCTTCGGCGGAGGAGCAAAAAGAAATCTCCTCCGCGCTGGCGCGAATCCCCAAACAGCCGGCCTTTGGCGCAGACTTCGAAATATCTCACGGCGTCTCCACCCTTACGGACGCTCCGAACTTTCTTCAGCCCGGGCAAAACACTCAAGTCTCGGATCAGCCTTCAGTCGCGCGTTATGTTCGCATCCGGCGCGAATTTTCCGGTCAAGCCGCGTTCTCGAGCGTGCAATACTCCTTCAGCGACGACAGCCAGAGTATGGTGGAAACTCTGGTTCTCCACGTGCGCGATCCGAAGGAACTGATACAGATTTCTCTCGAAGACAGCGCCTCCGCGATCGGCACCGTTGCATCTATGGTCGCGGCCAACACTCCGGTCAATCGCATCCGACTCGAACGCTTTGGTAAATCTTCCGTCGCTCTCGCGCGTTGTAGCGCTTCAGAAAACGGACCGACTCCAGATCAGACAGTTTACGAACCCCTATTCCGCACCGGCTCCGAAATTCTGTCCGACTATCGCCATCTCCTCGGCGCAAAACGCACCGTGATTGGTGAGTTAGCCCAGATTTCCTCTGGAGCGTCCACAAAAGTAAAAGCTTCGAAGACCCCGAACCAAGGCAATAAATAATGGAGATCAGAATTCCGCATTGTGTCCGGCGATGCATCGAAAAACGCGATTCCCCATCTAAAGAACACCGCAAACATCATGAGTGAAACTCGCAGCGTCGTCATTATCGGATCCGGCTGCGCCGGACATACCGCCGCTCTTTACACGGCTCGCGCAAACCTCAAGCCCCTTGTCGTCGAAGGACACGAACCCGGCGGACAGCTCTCTCTCACCACACTGGTTGAGAATTTTCCTGGCTTCCCTGAAGGCATCATGGGGCCGCAGCTCATCGATAACATGCGCAAACAGGCCGAACGCTTCGGCGCCGAATACCGCATGGCTCACCTTACCAGCGCCGATCTGACTCAGCGCCCGTTCGTACTCCATCTTGGCAAGCATCAAGTGCTCGCTCAATCGCTGATCATCGCCAGTGGCGCCTCCGCCCGCTGGCTAGGCCTGCCGAATGAACAAAAGCTTATCGGGCATGGTGTCTCTTCATGCGCGACCTGCGATGGCTTCTTTTTCTCCGGAAAAGAGATTGCAGTGATCGGCGGCGGCGACTCAGCTATGGAAGAAGCGATCTTCCTGACCCGCTTCGCCACGAAGGTTACGCTAATTCATCGCCGCGACAGCTTCCGCGCTTCCAAAATCATGCTCGAACGCGCGCAGCACAACGACAAGATTAGGTTCCTCACCGACACCGTAGTCGAAGACGTTCTCGATCCTTCGCTGAACGAAGTTACCGGGCTGAAGCTGCTCAACGTGAAGACAAAAGAAGTCTGGGACCTCCCCGTCAGCGCCATGTTCCTCGGCATCGGCCACGAGCCGAATGCGAAAATGTTCCACGGCCAACTCGAGACCGATGCCGACGGCTACCTCAAGACCCACAATTACGTCCTTACCCGCGTTCATGGTGTCTACGCCTGCGGAGACGTGCAGGACCGCCGGTATCGCCAGGCGATCACCGCTGCCGGCAGCGGGTGCATGGCCGCACTCGAGGTGGAGAGGTTCCTGGAGGAGCACGGCCGCTGACGCTGCACGCGAATGCCCGTAACCTCGGGAGGACCGGGTAAACCGCTTACGGAAGTAATCTTCGCCCAGCATTAAATTTCTCTTATTGTGAAGGCGTACCAGGGGCCTTCTCAATGAAGCGTACTGCGATGTTGTCGTGTCTTCTCTCTGCGTTTCTCGCCGGTACAGTTCATCCATCCATCGCACAAGAATCCACGCGTAAAGTTGTTACTCGTGTTTCTCCGCAGTATCCCGGTCTCGCCCGCACCATGAATCTGCAGGGCAGCGTAAAGGCAGACGTGCTTGTAGCACCCAACGGCACCGTAAAGTCCATTCAAATCAAAGGTGGGCATCCATTACTCGGGCAGGCCGCGGAGAGCGCAATTCGCGAGTGGAAATGGGAACCGACTCCTCACGAAACCCACGAGATTATCGAACTCAAGTTCACGATGTAGTCAGTTTCTCGGCCAACTTTCCTGCACTTCCGCTTCGTCAGTTCCTTCGCCGCGATGTGATACAACATTCTGTGATCTTCCCGAACCCACTGTTATCCGCAGCGTTTAAATTCCCCGGTGCTGCATGCTGAGATCGTTCTTCGTCAATCTCTCTGAAAACAAAAACTTGCGCAGTTTTGCGGAACGCTCTTCTCTCGGCCGCCGTGTTTCCGGACGTTTCGTTGCGGGCACTGAAGTCGCAGACGCCGTCCGAGCAACCCAATCGATGAACCGGGCCGGCATCAGCATCACTATCGATAATCTCGGCGAAAATGTTACCAACCCGGATGAGGCCCGTCACAGTGCCCAGCTTTACCTTCAAATTCTCGACGCCATCGCAGCCAATCACCTCAATGCCAACGTCAGCCTGAAACTGACGCACATGGGTCTCGACGTCGATGAGAGTCTTGCCCGAAATCTGGTGAGCGATCTCGTCGCGAAGGCCGCGTCCATGACTCCACCCAGCTTCGTCCGGGTCGACATGGAGGGATCTCCCTACACGCAGCGGACTCTCGATCTCGTCCACGAACTGCACCGTATGCCGGCTTTCGCGAACTCCATTGGAACCGTTATCCAAGCCTATTTGAAGCGCTCCGAAGCCGATATCGACAAACTTTTGGCAGAGAAAATCCGCATCCGCCTCTGCAAAGGCGCCTACAAAGAACCTCCCGAGATTGCCTTCGCTTCCAAGTCAGATGTCGATGACAATTACATCAAGCTGATGAGGACGCTGATGAAAAGCGGCATCTATCATGGGCTGGCGACACATGATGAGCGCATCGTTCGCGAAGCGCAGGCCTTCGCGAAGCGCGAAAAACTGCCGCGTGAGTCGTTCGAGTTTCAGATGCTTTACGGAATCCGCCGCGATCTGCAGCAAAATCTTGTCCGCGAAGGTTGGCGGCTGCGGGTATATCTTCCCTTCGGGACCGAATGGTACCCCTATTTCATGCGCCGCTTGGGCGAACGTCCGGCGAATGTGCTATTCATCGCCCGTAATTTACTGCGCTCATAGAGCCCCGGCCACAATTTCCTCAAAATAGATTAAGATGCTAAGGCTGTTCCCCCGCAACGCACCATGGACACGCCTTCGTCACCCAAAAAGTTAGCCAACCGCTACGAGGTCCGGCAAATTCTCGGCCAGGGCGGCATGGGACTCGTGTACCGCGCCTACGACGTGGTCGTGCGCCGCGAAGTCGCTGTTAAAACCATCCTCGATATTCCCGACCCCGCTTCGCTGCAACTTTTCTATAAAGAGTGCGATGTTCTTGCCTCCATGAGCCATCCCAACATCGTCGAAATTTTCGATATCGGCGAATTCGAAGAAGATGGCAAGAAAAAGCCTTACTTCGTAATGCCCCTGCTGCCGGGCAGCACGCTCGAATATTTCATTCGAAAAGCCAGTCATCGCCTTACAGTCGAGCGCACCATCGACATCGTTTCGCAAACCTGCCGCGGCCTTCAGGCTGCCCATGAGCGCGGCCTCGTGCATCGTGATCTCAAGCCCAGCAACATCTTCGTGATGGAAGATGACTCGGTAAAGATCATTGATTTCGGCGTGGCCCACATGGCCGACGCCCACACCACCCGCGCGCAAAAAGGCACTCTGCTCTACATGTCGCCCGAGCAGATCGAACTCAAGCCACTGACGCCCGCTTCCGACATTTTCTCGCTCAGTGTCGTCTGTTACGAAGCTATGACCGGCCGCAATCCGTTCCAGCGCGCTCGTCCGGATGAGGTGGTCGACGCTATTCTCCGGCAGATTCCACCGCTGGCATGTGAATTGAATTCCACCGTGAGCCAGCCGGTCAGCCGGGTTCTGCACAAAGCGATGGCCAAGCAATCCTGGCACCGCTTTGCCAGCGCCAAAGATTTCGGCGACACGTTGAATAAAGGCCAGCGCAATGAGCCGATCGAGTTCTTCGATCCCGAGCGCACGCGCCCGCGCCTGCAGCGCGCCACTAAAGCCCTTGAAGAAGGCGATCATCAATTCGCGGGAGAAATCCTCGGCGAACTTGAAGCCGAAGGCCACATGGATGCCGCCATCGGCTCGCTGCGTCGTCAACTGGACGCCGCGGTCCGCCGCAAAACCCTCTCGCAATTGCTCGACGCCGCCCGCGCACGTTTCGAAGAAGAAGAAGATCCGCTTGCCCTGCAAAAATTACAGGAAGCGTTGCAGATCGAGCCCGACAATGCAACGGCGTTGGCACTCAAAAGCAAAATCGAAAATCGCCGCAGCGAGCGCCAGATCGACAACTGGTATCGTCTCGCCCGGCAGCATATTGAAAACCACGCCTACGGCCACGCCCGTGAAGCGTTGCAGAACGTCCTGCAACTTCGTCCAAAAGAAGCTCGCGCGCTGCAGTTGCTCGCCGAGGTCGATCGCCAGGAGCAGGAATACAAGAAGCTCCGCCAGGAAAAAGAGAATATTCATCGCGCCGCCGTGGAAGCCTGGCAGAAAGGTGACGTCAGCGCGGCGCTCTCGAAATTAGGCGTAGTGCTCGAACTCGACCGCAAAGCGCCCGACTCCATCAATCGCGAAAGTGGAGCAAAATACCAGAGCTTCTACAATGAGGTCCGCTCCGAGCACGACGCCATGAACGCCGCTTACGCCGAGGCGCGCAAGCATCTCACCGAGCACAACTTCGCCAAGGCCAAGACCGCATGCGAAACCTATTTATCCAAATACCCAAACAACGCGATCTTCCAGGCACTCAAATACGATATTGAAGAACATCAGCGCCAGGATCTTTCCGCTTTCATCGCCTCGGTCGATCGCCGCGTCGAAAACGAGCCTGACCTCGACAAACGCGTCGGTATCCTTCGTGAAGCGCTTGATCTACACCCCGATGAATCGCACTTCGAGCGTTCCCTGCGCCTGGTGCAGGATAAGCGCGACCTGGTAAATTCCATCGTCGCCCGCGCCCATCTTCACGAGGAGCAAGGCCTCTACAGCGATGCGCTCAACGATTGCGAGATTCTGCGAACTATTTACAGCCAGTATCCCGGCTTGAGTTTTGAAGTCGAGCGCCTGCAAAAGCGGCGCGATCAGCAGTCGCGCATTGAGTCAAAATCGCGCCTGGTTGAAGAAGTCGACGCCCGTCTCCATGCCAGCGACTACTCCCGGGCTCTTGAACTATTGCAGGAAGCATCAAAGGAATTTCCCAACGATGCGGAGCTGGCTGCATTGAAAAAGCGCGCTCAGGACGGCTCGGAGCGGAAAACCGAAGCCGATCGCGTAATGAATGAAGGCCAGGACCTTTTCTCCCAGGAGAAGTCGGCTGTGGCGATTAAGGTTCTGCGTCACGCATTCGAACTCGACGAAAACAATCCTCTAACTCGCGCAGTTCTGGCAAACGCGCTCATGGAGTTCGCCCATGCCATCGTTGAGTCCGACTGGCAGGAATCCGAGAAGCTGACCAAGGAAGCGCTGGACCTGAACCCCGCGCATCCGATGGGCAAGACAATCAAGAGTCTGATCCAGGATCAGAAGAAAGAAACCTTTGTTCAGGAGTGTGTGTCGCAGGCGCGCGAACTGCAAACCGGCTCAAATCTCGCTGGTGCTCTGACTCGTATCGAGGAAGGCTTATCGGTTTACCCGCGCGACCCGCGATTGATTCAAATCCAGGAAAGCGTTCAGCGCGATCTGCAGTCGCAACGCCGCCAGGCGCGCCGCCGGGATGTCGAAGAGCTCCGCCGCATGGAAAGCGAAGTGAGCGCCGCAAAGGATGCCGCTTCGAAGCAGGCTTTGGCTCAACGCCTGCGGGCCGTGATGGAAAAGTACTCAACTGATGGCGAAGTCCTATCGATCGCGAATGGCCTTTTGCACAAGCTGGGAATGTTCGATGCTGCTTCGAAGCCGCTGACCGCTTCGCCCGAAAGTGAAAGTGCGACTCAAACTTTTCACACTCCCATGCCCCAGTCTCCCACTTCCTCGGAGATAAGCAGCAAAGTTGTCCAGGTTCCGCCAGCCAAAGCAAGCGAAATTCCGGTCGTCGAAGTACCGGTCGCCGAAGTACCCGTCGCCAAAGAGATGAGACCGGTTCCACCGGCCCCACCGATCGAACCTGTTTCTGTAGTTTCTGCTGGGGTTGTGCCGCCTCTCGCACCGACGAGGAGAGAATCGCCTAAACCGCTGCCCTTTTTGAAGTTGAGCTTCGTCGGAGCTGCGGTGGTAATCATCGTTCTGGTTGGGGCGATCGTAGTTTCGCTAAGAAAGCATCGCACTCCCGAATCCACCGCTACTTCTCAACCGGCTCCGACCGCCCCCGCTCCGACTCCCGCACCCGCTCCGTCAGCATCGGCTATATCTGCGCCCGAGCCACTTGCCGCCTCAATCAAACTTTCCTCCGATACCGGCAGCGGCAAAGTAGCGCTCGACAGTCAACCACCTGCCGAGCTTCAAGACGGACAGTGGACAGCCGATAACTTATCGGCCGGCGAACACAAATTGAAAATCGAGGGAGCGCGCGGTGAAGCCTCTCTTACCTTCTCAACCAGCGCCGACTCAATGCCCACAATCAAGACTCCCATCGCATCAAAGGGCGCGATGGCGATCATCACCACTGGCATGGCGGATCATCTACGCGTCTACTCCAGCGAAACCGGCACAAAGCTAAGCCTCGACGGCCAGCCCGCGATCGACATACCGCCATCCGGCGCCGACCTGAATTCGATTCCTTCAGGCGCACATCAACTCTCAATCACGCATGGCAGCGATCAATACAAACTCGATCTCGAAGCCAGCGCCGCGCCGGTGGTAAATCTCTTTCTCGAATCCGGTCAGAACCTCGGAACGCTGGTTGTAGTCGCAGGGCAGGATCAAGCCAAGGTCTACCTGAATGGCAAGGCCTTACCGCGCCTCACTCGAAATGGCCAGCTTCGTATTTCAAATCTGGAACCGAAAGACTACTCAGTACGTGTTTCAAAGAACGGGTTCGCCGACTCTCCCGAGCAGAAAATACGCGTTCGCAAGGGCGAGCAAACCAGGTTGACCTTCAATCTGCAAGCGACACCACACTTGGCCTCGCTCGCAATTCAAGGCGGCATCCCTGGAACCACAGTTCTCATCGACCAGGCCACAGTTGGAACCGTGCAATCCGACGGCACACTCAACCTGAATACGGTGAGTCCTGGCGATCACACGGTCGAACTTCGTAAGGACCGCTACAAGTGGAAGCAATTCAAGAAGCATTTCACCGCCGGCGCACCGGTAGCATTGTCAGCAACCGACGCCGCTTTGGAAGCCGCTCCCGGGGAGTTGAAGATTTCTTTCACCCCAGCTGACGCAATCGTAACCGTCTCCAAAGGTGCTGAAGCTCCTACAAAAGTCACGAGCGGCGCTCCGATGAGCCTCCCAGCCGGTTCTTATAACCTCAATGCGAGAACTTCCGATAACTTCATCCGCTCGGCAACGGTCGAAATCGCTGCTGGCCAGATAAAAAGTCTTGATCTTTCTCTCGCCGCGGACGGTATGGCGAAGTGGGCTGATCCCGCCGGCTGGAAGCAGGAAAAAGGCGCGTTCGCTCGCAAGGGCGGTGATTTTGTCATGTACAATCTCGCTCCCACGTCAGGAACTTTCACGTTCTCTGCCAAGCTCAACAAAGGCCATCGCCTGCAATGGCTCCTAAACTGCACCGACGCAAACAACTACGTCCTCTTCCAAATGGATGACGACAACTTTTACCGCACCATCGTTCACAACGGACAAAAAGGGGATGAGATCAAAATCCCTCACAAGACCGACAAGAAAGCATTCCGCACCCTGATGATTCGGGTCGGCACGAGTGAAATCGTTCATCAGATCAAGCAAGGCGACAGCTGGGTTGTGCTCGATCGTTTCTCAGTGCCAGGCAGCTATTTGAATCAAGGCAGGTTCGGTTTCTACATCCCGGGCGGCGATCAGGTCGCGCTAGCGAACTTCAGCCACTACTCCGACCTCAATCTGAAATAAACCGCCTCGTCAAGCTGATCGAAGCAGGGATGGCCGAAAGGAGCTCCTGAGAAGTCGAAACATCCCCGAAAGCCAACTCGTCTTGTCCAGGCGCCGAAGCCACCCAGAAGTGTTACCATTCGCGTTATTCAGCAAGATATTTCTTGCACATCATCCCTGAGAGAGGACCTACATAAATGCAGTCCTTGACGCGCCGCGATTTCATGAGAATCAGCGGCGGTTCGGTAGCAGCAGGCGCAGCAACGAAATTCACTTTATTGCAACCCGCGGTCCTGTGGGGCCAAGACCACTCCGTAGCCCCGAGCGACCGCCTGCGTTTTGCATCGATCGGCACCGGTACGCGCGGATGCGAACTGCTCGCGGCATCGCTCGCCGTTCCCGGAGCCGAATGCGTCGCCGTCTGCGACCTGTATGATAGCCGCCACGAAGCCGCACAGGAAGCTTTGCAGAAGCAAGTCCCGGCTACACGCAGCTACAAAGAAATTCTCGATCGCAAAGACGTGGATGCCGTGATTATCGCCGTGCCCGACCACCAGCACCGTCCGATCGTCATCGACGCTTGCGCCGCCGGAAAGGATATCTACTGCGAAAAACCCATGTCGCACACGGTGCAGGATGGCTTCGCCATCGTGGACGCCGTGAAGAAACATAACCGCGTCATGCAGGTAGGCAGCCAGCGCGTAAGCTCTATCGTCTACGAAAAAGCCCGCGAACTCTACTCCTCCGGCGCGCTCGGCGATGTCTTCTTCATTGAAGGCTCTTCCGACCGCAACTCCGCGAGTGGTGCATGGGTCTATCCCATCCCTCCCGACGCGAGCGAGCAGACCATCGACTGGAACGCATTCCTCGGGGACGCCCCCAAGCGCCCATTCGACGCTGCGCGATTCTTCCGCTGGCGCTGCTTCGCCGACTACGGCGAGGGTTTGGCAGGCGATCTATTCGTACATCTGCTCTCCGGAATTTTTTTCATCTCCGGAACCAACGAAGCCCCGCAACGGGCGCAATCGAACGGCGGGCTTTTCCGCTGGAAGGATGGTCGTGATTTTCCCGATCTCATCGAAACGCTCTACGACTTTCCGAAATTCCGTGTAGCTCTGCGCTGCAATCTCAACAATGCCGGCGGTGAGCCCATCAAATTCCATGGGACGAAGGGCACAATGGAAATCAACGGTCAAACTCTGGTCTTCACCCCTCAGGATGACGGTCCCAAGCTGGAAGAGTATTCGACCAAAGGCTGGCCCGAGCGATTGCGCAAGCAATACTTGGCGCAGTGGGCTGCGGAGCATCCACAACCTGCTCCGCTCGACTACAAAGCTGTTGAAGCGGAAACTTTCACCGCGCCCGCCGGCTACAGCGACGTCTCCGCGCACCAGGCCAACTTTTTCAATTCGGTTCGAACTCGCAAGCCGCCCGTAGAAAACGAGATTTTCGGTAATCATGCGGCGATCGGCTGCCATCTTGCAAATTATGCGTATTTCAAAAACGCCATCGCCACATGGGATACAAATGGAAAAATGATTCGCGGGTAGCTTCTCTTTGCATTACTTTCCGCAACTAATCGCAGGTCGAGGTCCTCATCATGCTTGCCATTTCCAGAAGAGCTTTCCTGAAAACCACGTCCGCTTCGATCGCCTGCGCCGCTTTCTGCAGCAGCACACGCCTGCTCATGGCGAATGCCCTTGGCCTTCCGCTCGGCCTGCAACTTTACTCCGTGCGCGACCTTCTGCCCAAAGACTACGACGGCACTCTCAAGCAACTCGCCGCAATTGGGTACCAGGAAGTGGAGGCGGCAGGATTTTTCAATCACTCCGCTAACGAAGTAAAGAAAGCCATGAATCTGGCGAAACTGCAATGTGTTAGCGCGCATTATTCACTGAAAGACTTGCTCGCACAACCCAATGCCACAATTCAATTCGGAAAAGATTTGGGCCTCGAGTACATCGTGTGCTCGTCGCCCTGGTTCAAAGATCCTGCACGCGTGAAAGATCCGGGCTCTCGCGCGGCTCGAGAATCCATGACGCTCGACGACTGGAAATGGAACGCCGAACAATTCAATCGCATCGGCGAGCAAATCAACGTGGCCGGTATGCGATTCGCCTACCACAACCACACTCCGGAGTTTCGTTCCGAGAACGGAGTGATGTTTTATGATGAATTACTTCGCCTCACAGATCCGGCAAAGGTCTGCATGGAACTCGACTGCGGCTGGGCAGCGGTCGCCGGCCAGAAACCTGCTGCTCTGCTGACGCGCTATCGTGATCGCATCAAAATGCTGCATGTGAAGGATTTCAAACTCACGCCCGCAACCACGCCAGCCACGGCTCCTCCGTCAACAGAACTCGGCCACGGCACCCTCGACTATCGGCCGATCTTCGCGGCCGCGCGAAAAGCCGATATCAAACACATATTTGTGGAGCAGGAAGAATTCGACATGCCACCGATGGAAGCGCTCAAAATCGACGCCGACTACATTCGCAGCATGAGGTAACTGACCATCGCTCGGACTTGGCAGACAGGATTGATCAGAATTCGAAGTGGACAGTGCAACGCAATCACTGCGGTTATTCCCTTCGAGTGCGTGTGCTCTGAATCAACAGATTCCCCGCCTTATCCACCCCAAAGACTCTCCCCGGCGGGATGACTGTCGTGGCGCTGTATTCCGTAATCACCGCGGGCCCGGCGTACTTGCCGAATGCCAGCTCTTCACGCGAGTAAATCTTTGCATTCAGCATCTTTCCGCCAAAAAGCACTTTCGCGCTCAAAGGCTTGGCTTTCACCTTGCTTCTTCGCGCTCCTGCGAATGCGAGGAAGTTTCTGCCAACATCCCCCGCTCGAACCATCGCCCGAAGCCGCAACGTAACAATCTCGACTTCGCGGCCAGAGTGCGCATACCCGTATCGGAGCTTATGCTCCTGTTCGAATCGCCGCAGCACATCCTTACCACACGGCAAATTCAATTCATAACCTTGCCCGCGATAACGTAAATCTGCAGTCCGCGCGTAAGTCACTTTTCCATTCCAACGCTCGAGCCTGAAATCCTCGGCGGCTCTTGCCTCGAGATTTCGGAACTCCTGTTCCAACTTCGCCCGTGGCAACTCCTTTTGAACCCTCCACAAAACCGTGCGCGAGTAATCCTTCACAACATCGCTCGCAAGTATCCCCAAAGCGGAAAGCGCCCCCGGAAAAGCTGGGACGATCACATGTGGAATGCCCAAAGACTCCGCGAGTGCGCATGCGTGGAGGCCGCCGGCGCCACCGAAAGCCACCAAAGCAAACTCTCGCGAATCGCGCCCACGCTCGATCGAAACCACGCGAATCGCTTTTTCCATTGTGCTATTCACAACGCGAATCACGCCGGCGGCAAAGTTTTCCAACGACAGATTGCTCCCATGCTTCTTCAACCACTCGCGTGTGATTCGTCGTGTGCGCTCCAGATCGAGCTTGAATTCGCCGCCGAGAAATCGCACTGGCTGCAACCGTCCTATTAGGAGGTTCGCATCGGTGACGGTTGGTTGAGCACCGCGGCCGTAGCATATGGGACCCGGGTCAGCTCCGGCCGATTCGGGGCCGACGCGCAAAACCCCCGCCGCATCGAAACGCGCCAGCGATCCACCACCGGCCCCGACTGTGTGAATATCGAGCATGGGGACGCCGATCGGAAGCCCGGCAATTCCAGAATTGCTCGCGGCCGGAATCCCACTTTCCACTAACGAAACGTCGGTCGATGTCCCGCCCATATCGAAAGCGATGATGCGCTCGAATCCACTTCGTCGCGCGCTTGCAGCCGCTCCAACCACGCCTCCCGCAGGTCCCGAAAGAACGGTGCGAACCGGTTCGCCAGCCGCAGCTGCGAGCGATGTGATGCCGCCGTTCGATTGCATGACAAAGATGCGGCGTGATCCCGTTACCCGCGTCGCGAGATTTTTCAGATAACGCTGCATTACCGGCTGAAGATAAGCGTTGATCACAACCGTCGAAGTGCGCTCGTATTCGCGGAACTCCGGAAGGATCTGGTGAGAAACAGAGAGAGGAATGCCGAGCGCCTTCGCAGCTTTCGCAGCCGCCAACTCATTCTTCGGATTCGCAAAGGAGAACAGCAGCGAGATCGCGACAGATTCCGGCCGCTTCTCCCGCATCCTCGAAATTACTTCACTCAGCGCGGCAGCCGAAGGCGAAATCAGAATCTCGCCATCGCAGGCCGTCCGCTCCTCGATCCCAAATCGCAGTTCACTCTGTACCAGCGGTTCAACGCGATCGAAGAAAAAATCGTAGAGCTTCGAACGCGCCTGCCTCCCGATCTCAATCGCATCCTGAAATCCAGCCGTCGTAATCAGCGCGGTTTGCGCGCCCTTGCGTTGGAGCAACGTATTCGTTCCCACCGTCGTGCCGTGCAGGAGGATAATTTCGCCCTCGTGCCCAATTTTCGCCAGCACGTCGGCAATCGCCTGAGACGGATCGCCAGGGGTCGAGAAGACTTTTAACATTCGCAGATGGCCGCCCTCGATCCAGACGCAGTCCGTGAATGTGCCGCCGGTATCGATTGCAACTCGGAGCGGTTGAGGGCGACGAAGCATGAGGTGAGAACCGGAAAATTAGGGTAACATTTGCGGCTATGAGATACGCATTTCTCGTCGAAACCTATGCCACCGAGCGCGTGAAAGTCGTCAGCGTCTGGAGCGAATTCCGCGATGAAGACCTTCCGGTTCGTCCGCTGGCGAGCGATCCTCGCGGGCGCAGCGTACATGAGCAGATGGTGCACCAGTGCGTGAGCGAGGATCTGTGGTTTCGCAACATGCTGGGAATTGATGTGAGCGCGCCCCCGTTGCCCAAGCAGGAGACGCGGCTCGAATTCATCCAGCGCTATGCCGAGGACAGCGGAAGACGGCTGGCGACGCTACACGAAAGAGACGAAGAGTGGTGGGAAGGGGAGGCAAACTTTTTCGATGTGTCGCGATCCCGGGCATGGGTAATGACACGGCGGATGACGCATACGTCGCATCATCGGGGGCAGTTGATGGCGATGTTGCGCATGCTGGGGCGGGATTTGCACAGCAATTATGGTCCGACTGCGGATACCGGTGGGCTGATGCAGAATCACGCGCCGACAATTTATGCGTATGCGAGTCTGGAAGAGTTGCTGACTGGCGAGAAGCACGGTGGGACGAAGACGAAGTTGCCGGGTGCGGGTGGAAAGGCGGTTACCGAGAGGCAGGAAATCTAACTATCGGTCCATGGGTTGAGAACATCCTTCAGGACGACAAAATGCGACACGTTCCGGGTCACCAACGTTAGTTGATAAACCTCTGCCGTGGCTGCGATGAAAGCGTCCATTGCTTCGATGGGACGGCCTTGCTTTTCGGAGCGATGGACGATTCTTCCGCAAACGTCGGCGACAGCGGGATCAATGGGAAGTATCCTGCCTTCAAATCGCGAAGGCAGCCCGTAACGCAGCCATTCCCCGAGCATTCTTTGGCGGGCACCAGCCTGCAGACGCTCGATTCCGCGTCGCAACTCCGCCAGAGAAACCACGCTTAAGAAAACCCGATCTTCATCTATCGATCCCGTCCACCGCATGAGTCCGGCGTTCGGCTTCGGCTTTACCCACTCCGAGACTACGTTTGTGTCTAACAGGAAGCTCACAAATCAACTTTGCGCAGCCGACCTTTTGGCCGCCGCACTTGCAGACCGGATCCCCTGAGCGGCGAGTTTGCGAAGAAGTCCGCCAGAGTGCCAACGCGCATGGTTTTGCGCTTCCATTCTTCGGCGTCTACAACTACAACGGCATTGTGTCCGTGGCGGGTGATGGTTTGCGGACCTTCGGACTGGGCGCGATCGATTACTTCGCTGAATTTTGCTTTGGCTTCGACTACTGTCCACGGATGGGTTGACATAATATGACCTTTATGGTCATTATAGTCCTGATGGTCATTTCATGGCAAGCAGCGTGGTTCGCGCCGCTCGCTGGACGGAAGAGGGGCCCGTCTCTCGATGATCAGCTCTTCGTGGTAAAAGCGAGCGTCAAAAGTGTCTTCTGTTCTACTTCATGTGCCTTGGCGCTGCCGCTCGCGGGACTCGGGCTGGAACTGCGCTTCACCGACATCACGTGGCGCTTCCCCGCGATTCGTTCCAATCGTGGCAGCATGTTGAATAGCGCGCCCATGTTGGCCGGCTCTTCCTGCACCCAAACGATGTCACCTTCGTCGCCATGGCGCGCAAACTCCTCAGAGAGTTCCTTCTCTGGAAATGGATACAACTGCTCCACAAAAACGATGGCGGTCGAATTGTCTTTTCGTTTTTTCCGCTCGGCGATTAGCTCGTGACCGATCTTGCCCGTGCAGACCAGAATTCGTTCGGCCTCACCAACCTCGGTATCGGGAATCACATTTAGAAAATGTTTCTGCGTAAGACTGTCGATTGGCGACGAAGCATCCGGATGCCGCAACATGCTCTTCGGTGTGAATACGATCAACGGTTTGCGCCAATGCCGCAGAGCCTGGCGGCGCAGCAGATGGAAATATTGCGCTGCATTCGAAGGTTGGGTGATCTGAATGTTGTGCTTGGCTGCAAGCTGAATAAATCGCTCAATGCGTGCGCTCGAATGTTCCGGGCCCTGCCCTTCGTAACCGTGCGGAAGAAGCAGAACAAGTCCCGAAAGCAGATTCCACTTGGCTTCTCCAGCGGAAATGAACTGATCAATGATCGCCTGCGCAACGTTGACGAAATCGCCAAACTGCGCTTCCCACAAAACCAGCGCTTCCGGATAGTCGCGGCTGTAGCCGTATTCGTAGCCCAGCACACCCGGTTCGGAGAGCGTTGAATTGTGAATTCCGCACGCGGCCTGGCCGGCTGCAATATTTTCCAGCGGCACGTATTCGTTTTCGTTTTCAATATCGATCAAAACAGAATGGCGCTGATTAAACGTTCCGCGGCGCGAATCCTGTCCCGATAGGCGAACCGGAACGCCGGCCTTCACCAGGCTCGCAAACGCAAGAGCCTCAGCCATCCCATAGTCGACCGGACGCTTGCCCTGGCCCATCTCTGCGCGCTGCTCGAGAAGTTTTTTCACTTTTGGATGGATATGGAAGCCATCGGGATACGTCGTGAGGCGATTGCTTAACCTCGATAATTCTTCGAGGGCGAGTCCGGTCTCCACCTCGAACTCTGGCTTGAAAAGACCGCCGTAATATTGATCCCAATAGCCGGGCAGCTCACGCAAAGTGGGTTTTTTCGTAATCTTGCCTGCGCCTTTTTGCGCGCTCTCGAACTCGGCTTTGATAGTGGCTGCTTGCGCTGCGGCGCCAGTTGCGCCAATATCATCGGCATATATCTCCCACAGCGGAGGGTGATCTTTGAT
Organism: Candidatus Sulfotelmatobacter sp.; assembly: GCA_036490235.1. Taxonomy (GTDB): domain Bacteria; phylum Acidobacteriota; class Terriglobia; order Terriglobales; family Acidobacteriaceae; genus Sulfotelmatobacter. Next base: position 34,036 of record DASXEG010000136.1, read on the forward strand.
CTTCTTGTAGAGCAGCGGTTGGGTAACCGTGGGGTCATCGACTTCGCTATGGCCGTGCCTGCGATAGCCGATGAGGTCGATGACAACATCGGTGCCGAACTGATAGCGATATTCGGCGGCAAGGCGCCCCACGCGAACCACGGCGTCCACATCTTCTCCATTCACATGAAAAATTGGAATCGACTGGCGGCGCGCAATACACGCGGCAAACCGCGTGGAGTGCTCCTCGACATAACTAGTGGTGAATCCAAGCAGATTGTTCACGATGATGTGAATCGTCCCGCCGACCGTATAGCTGGGCAGATCGGCGTAATTCATGGTCTCGGCAAGAATGCCCTGCCCGGCAAACGCCGCGTCGCCATGAACCAAAAGCGGCAAATATTTTTCTCGCCCGCCTTCGCCGGCGCGATCTTGTTTCGCCCTTGTTCGGCCGATCGTGACGGGATCAACGGCCTCGAGGTGGCTTGGATTTGAAACCAGATGAATGTGAACTTTACCGCCGCTCCGCGTGACGTATTCGCCCGTCGCGCCCATGTGATATTTCACGTCTCCAGAACCGAGAACGCTGCGGGGATCAACATCTTCAAAACCCGCAAAAATCTCTTCCGCCGGACGCCTAACCACATGCGCAATCGCATTCAACCGGCCGCGATGGCTCATTCCCATCACCAGTTCGATCGCCCCCAGGCGCGAGCCAGTATCAAGAATTTCGTCCACCAGCGGTATCAGTGCCGTCACGCCCTCAAGCGAGAAGCGCTTACTGCCCAAGTAACGCTGTTGCATTACCTGCTCGAAAATATCGGCGCGAATGAGCAAATCGAGAATGCGCTTCTGGTCATTTTCTGTAACTTCGAAACCCTGCGAGGGAGATTCCATGCGCTCGTAAATCCAGCGGCGACGCTCCGGGGCATATATGTGATTGATTTCTATGCCGATGGTGCTCGAGTAAATAGAGCGTGCTTCCGCCGTATATGGGCTGTCGATCCGCAGTTCAGGTGTTTCGCGCGGCCGCAGAAAACCAAGCGGGTCGAGATCGCCTGCGAGATATCCCCACTGGCGGTATGCGTTGAACACCAACTCGCGTTCGGCATTGGCCGCATTCGACGAAGCTTCGGCGACTGCGCTGCCGCCGTTAGAAGATTTGGATTTCGGGGTCATAAGTACTGACACTAGGATAAAGGATGAGGGCTGAGGTGCGCAGGATTCTGCTGGTCACTTTGGTGCGGGATTGCTAGTGGGGACCTTCGACTCGCCCGGGTTCCTTCGGTCGTCCTGGCTTCACTCTGATTGAACGGTTTTGAACTACCCCACAACCTTATACGGCCGCATCATTTCGTTATCTTCGTGCTCGAGCACGTGGCAGTGCCACACATACCGAAACTCTTCGCCGGGATTTGCGACGGTTCCGGTCGGCAGATCAAATTTCGCTATCACCCGCGTGACGTATCCAGAATAAGTCTTGATCGTGTCTTTCCATGCCGGGCGCTCGTTCGATTCGGGCGGCATGGGGTGACCGGTGAAGTTTAGCTTTCCCGTCTGCAGGTAGGACTGGATGTCAAAGGTCTGACGGTTAAGCACCTGAAATTGCACCAGGTGAAGGTGCATGGGATGCACATCGCCGGTGGTGTTCACGAAGGACCAGATTTCTGTTGTGCCGGCTTTGGGATCTTCGCTGATCGGGTCGTCCCAATGTTTTTTGTCCAGCAGGCCGATCATCGTGTAGCCGTCAGAGGGACGATCAGACTCGACCAGGGAGAGCACTCTTTCGCGAGCAGCTAGAGCGGGGTCGAGTGGTGTGAAAGGGACAAGCGTTTCCGGTACCGAACTTGTATCTGCGCCGGTGAGCGGTTTGGTTACTTTGAACAACATTACTTCAGCGGGAATGATCTGCCCTCCGCGGGCATAGGGAGCGGGGGCGTTGTTGGTGAGGGCTAGATTCGCGCCCTTGTGCTGAGAGAAATCGATGACGATATCGAAGCGCTCGGCGGGAGAGACGATCAGATAATGCAGGCGCAGCGGCGCTGGCAGCAGTCCGCCGTCGGTGCCGATCTGGATGAACGGGGGAGCGTCGGTAATTTTGCCGTTGGGCTTGCCTTCGGCGTCGGCAGGCTCCAGTGAGAGATGATAAAACCGCGCGTTCGATGCATTGACGATACGGAAGCGGTATTTGCGCGGCTCGACTTCGAGATATGGCGCGGCTTTGCCGTTCACGCAGATTACGTTGCCGAAAAATTCCTGCATCCACGCAGGATGCGTGCCATTCGCAGCCCGAGGGTATTGCAGCGAACCATCCGGGTCGAAGCTGCGATCCTGAATCATCAGCGGAATCTCGTACTGTCCCGAGGGAAGATTCAACGCGTCTTCTTCCGGGTCGCGAATGAGGTAGAAACCAGCGAGGCCGGCATAAACATTCAGTCGAGTGATGCCGATCGCGTGATCGTGATACCAGAGCGTGGTGCCAGGTTGATCGTTGGGATAGCGGCAATGATCAGCAGGGCGAAAAGATCCGGCGCGGCCGTCAGAGGTGACCCATGCGTCGGGGTAGCCGTCGCTCTCCGGCAACACACTCGCTCCGTGCAAATGCGTGACAGTGCGGACCTCTGGAACGTCCTGCTCTTCGCCGTGAATCGTGTAGTCGAGCGGAAGAAAATGTTTGGTGGGAAGTTTGTTGGTCCACTTCACCGAAGTTGACTCGCCTCTTCGCACTTCGAACGTAGGTCCAGGCCACATTCCGTTGTAGCCCCACATGTTCGCCTCAGGAAGATCGCGATGCGCCTTATGGCGAAACGGGCGCATTTGAATAGGAACCGTTACGCCTGGCTTCGGACGGATATATTCCGGAATCGCTAATGGCGTAACGTAACTGGCGAGAGAGACAGGTTGCGGTACCGGCTCAATGGCTTGCCCCGCCCTTCGACCCGGCGAAGCCTTCGGCGCGGGCATCGCCATGCCGGAGTGCAAAGCCGCGGTTTGCGCGAATAAACTTCGAGGATCGACGAGCGAACCTGCGCCCGCGCAAAAACCCATTCGCAATAAGTCGCGCCGAGTGAGCATCAGAATACTTGTTTCAGTTCCGGGCTGGAGATTTCGTTTCCGCCGAGGGGCCCGGCTCATCCTTGGAGCGTGCGGCAGTCCACGGATGTTCAGGCTGGACGATTTCTCCAGCGTGGCCGAGATATGCTCCCGCACCTCCCACGCCTACGGCTTGAGATGTCCCGGTGATTTTGTCGCCGTCGATGCTCCCTGTGAATCTGGTCGTGAATGGCTTGGGGCCTTTGAACTCGACTTGGAAAGAAAGCTTATTTCCATTGATCGTTCCCGAAAGCGAAGAATTTCCTCGCAGGTCCTGAAACGTGCCCTTCACCTTCGCAGCATCTTGCTGCAATTCCAGGGTGCACTTCTCTGTGCCCAGCCGGCCCGTCCAGGACATCTCCCATTTTCCCCTGACATTTGCGGGTTCGGCGGCTTTAGCCCCGCTCCCGCTAGCTTGGGCACGACAGACCGGAAGCGAAACGGAAATGACAATCAACCCAATCAATGTGTGCAACAAAAGGCGTGACAAGGTCCGACTCCTGATTTTGGAAATGCTGACTGGCCGGCCAACGAAAGGAATGCCGTCGCAGTCAGCATATCGATCCACTGTTAACGCAAGGTTAATGACAGAGACTTTCACAAAATGCCAAACGAGCCGGAGCGAAAATGCCCCGGCTCGTTCGGCAAATGACAAGCTTACTTCTTATTCCCGCCAAAGTTAAACGCGTCGAACAAATCGTCGAGCGCGGGGCTGTTGGTCGGCACATAGGGATCACTTGCGTTCACGGTCGGGTTGGGGAAGTTGTCCCGCGTGTTCGGCCCAATCGTGCCCGTTCCCCAGTTGCGCTCGATGAATTTAATGATCGAAACGTGATCGGCGTAGCTGTGGTTAACGACGCCTCCGGTGGAGTACGGCGAAACGATGAGCAGCGGCATGCGGGTGCCATCGCCGAAGAAATCGATCGGCTGAATGTAGCCCGAATCATAATATCCGCCACCTTCGTCGAAGGTGATGAAGATTGCCGTGCTCGACCATAGAGACGAAGCTTGCACTTTGTTGATGATGTTGTTGATGAAGCCCTCGAACAGATCGAGCTTCGAGGAAGCAGGGTGCCCATCCGTGAACCCGCTGGGTTTCACGATGGAAACCGCAGGCAGCGAACCCAGATCGATGTCCTCGTACAGGGCGGAGGCGTCCGCAATGTGTTCAGAGATCTGAGTGGGGCTGGTCATGATGTCGCTCGCGTATTGGAACGGGTTGCAGATGTTGCAATACGCGTCGTAAGGATTGGTTCCGGCGGGATCGCTTACGTAGAGATTCCAACCTTCGCCGAAGTAGGTCCAGGAAACGCCCGCAGCAGAGAGCACATCGCCGATGTGCGGCTGCGCGACGGGCGGGATGCTGAACTGGGAGTACTGGAAGGCGGAGCCTCCGTTGCCGAGATAGCCAGGGTTGTAGTTGTTGAGTAGGTAATAGGCACCCTCGGTGCAGCGCGGGTTGATTGGAGGATTGAGGGCCTCAAGGTAATTTTCCACAGCGACGACGCCACTGGCAGTGGGATCGGAGCAGTTGCTGTAGCTGCCACCGGAGTAGCCATCCTGGTCGTACCAGTTGTTGGTGCCGGGCTGCGGGTCTACGTTTTCAATCTGGTTGGTCGGAGGCGTCGCGATTGCTCCGCTGCCGTTGCTGTACCAGAGAGCGTCGGCGTAACCGAACATAATGTGGTTGGCGCCGGTGCCGCCCATGACCGATTGGTGCATGTTGTCGCTCAAGGTATAGGTATCGGCGAGATACTTCATGTACGGAGCGTCGCCGGCCTGCACGTTATAGAAGCCCATGGCATCCGACCCCTCCCCCGTGCTCATAGGAGTGAAAGGTTTCTGCTGTGGAAGTCCGTTTGTTCCGGCGCCCACAGAGACTTCAACCCACGGGAACAGGTCGCTAAGGCAGCCGCTGGGATTCGTCGAGGTCGCCTGACTTGTTGCGCAATCGGTTTGCTGCCACATCTGGTAGAAGCGGTGCACTGGACTGCCGGTGTAAGCATCGTAGACGATCGAAGGCGTGATCTGATAAACATCCGGCCCGAGGCCAAAGACATGAGCCTGACGAGTATCGGGAACCTCGAAAGGCAGGCCCGTTGCCCCCGTGATCAAATAGTTGTTGTATTTACCGAATAGGTCGGGCTCGGCCAACTTCGCCACGGCCAGAGTCTGAAAAGGTGCAGGCGAGGTGTCACTGGCGTATGTAGGCGCGAACTGCGTTCCCTCGGGAGGAATGTTCGCATACTGGTGCTTGCCTCCCGGGCTGATCTCGAACGTCGTTTTGTCTAGAGCGCTCGACTGCGCGGCCAAAGCCCAGTTCGGACCGGGTTTGCCCTTCGCGTTGATGATGCCCTTGGAGAGCAGGTTCGAGATTGTCTGTCCAGCGGCTGGCTTGTACGTCGCGTAAACGTGATCAAAACTGCGGTTTTCTCCAATGATCACGATCACATGCTGAATTGGCGTAACAGTGGTTGGATGGGTTTCCGCGGCGGCCGGAACCGGCGCTCCCAGGTTGGCGATCAGAGCAAACAAGCTCGCGCCAACGGCAAGGTGCTGTCTGGCTTGCGCCAGAAATTTCGACGTCATGAATTTCCCTCCTGAAGGTTTGGCAAAACCTACAGACGCAACGTTAGCGGGAGGGCGATTACAGGACGATGACGCCAAAATGAATTGACCGTGAAAAGAAATTCACAAGATCTTGAATGACCGTAAGGCGGCCAAAAACAACAACCAGCTGATTTGCCACATTTCGCAAGCGATGCGACGTTGTATATCTAAGAAATTTTCCACAGCGTGGCAAATTGTCTACGGTAGATTCCGTATGGCGGCAGAGAATTCCAGAGTCCGTGTAAACTTCAAAACGGCCTCTGCCAATGCCAACTCTTCTCGGGATTCCCTTCGACGCCAACTCCTCGTTCCTCCGCGGACCCTCGCGCGCTCCGGCGAAGATCCGTGAGGCGCTGCACTGTGACGCGTCGAACTCCTGGTCGGAATCAGGCGTGGATATTGGCGCTCCCGGCACATACGCCGATGGGGGCGACCTGCAACTGCACGATTCAAAACCGAAAGTCACAGAAGATTTCGCCGCCATTGAGAACGCGATTCAAAACCTTCTGGCAAGCCGCACGCGGCCAATCTCGCTAGGCGGCGATCATTCCATCACCTATCCAATCCTCAAAGCCTTCTCACGCCATTATCCCGGCCTCACCATCGTCCACTTCGACGCCCATCCTGACTTATACGACCAGTTCGAAGGCAATCGTCTATCCCACGCCTGCCCTTTCGCACGAATCATGGAAGAGCGTCTTGCAAAGCGTTTGTTGCAGATCGGCATCCGCACTCTCAACCAGCACCAGCGCGAACAAGCCGTGAAGTTTGGCGTCGAAATCCTACCGATTTCCCAGCTGCCGGCCCTTGGCCGCGTAAGGTTGAACGGCCCGGTCTACATTTCTTTCGACATCGACGTGCTCGACCCCGCGTTCGCCCCCGGCGTGTCTCATCACGAACCGGGCGGAATGAGCGTTCGCGAAGCCATTGCCCATCTCCATGCGATCGAAGGACAAATCGTCGGGGCCGATATCGTCGAGTACAATCCCGAGCAGGACACCGCCGGCATAACCGCAACAGTGGCCGCAAAAATTCTGAAGGAAATGCTCGGAAGGATGATCGTCACGAACCGCTGAGTATTCGCAATCACTAGCCACACTCGGAGAGCAGGAGAACTGACAACCATGCCCACCAATGGTCTTTTCCAAATCCCAAGCCCTTATTCAGTCGATGAAACCCTGAACCGCCTACAGGCCATCTTCACCGAAAAGGGCATGAAAATCTTCGCTCTTATCGATCACAGCGGCGAAGCCGAAAAGGCCGGCCTGAAAATGCGCCCCACCAAAGTTCTTATCTTCGGAAGCCCAAAAGGAGGCACACCATTAATGGTCGCCGCGCCTTCGCTCGCCATCGATCTCCCACTGAAGGCCCTCGTCGCCGAAGACGAAAACGGCAAAGTCTCAATCACCTACAACGACCCTCAATATCTCCAGCAGCGACACAACGTCCCCGCCGATCTCATCAAGAATCTCGCCGGAGCAGGCGCGCTGATAGCCAAGGCTGTGGAATAATGCTTCCGTCGCCCCGGTGTCAGAAAACGCAAATCGAGCCCGCGATCATTTAGCCAACGAACGCACCTTTCTGGCGTGGGTCCGCACCAGTGTCGCCATCGTAGTCTTCGGATTCGCGATCGGCCGCTTCGCCGTGGCCCTGCGCCAGCTCAGCGCTCTCCAAGGGCACCAAACCAAAGCCACCGGTTTCTCCGTCTGGATCGCAACCATCGCCATCATCGCCGGCGTCATCATGGTCGTGGCGGGGCTGATACGCTATCGCAAAACCCGCGCTCAACTCGAGGAAGGAAAGTTCGAACCCGCGGGATTTATCGTCGGCCTCGTAACTATCCTGACAGTACTCTTCGGCCTCGCGCTCGCCGGATATCTGATCTACGTAGAAAGGAGCTTGAGCTAGATGGGGTTCAATCTTCTAAACCAGGAACACTGCGGCGAACAGAATATTCTTGGACTTCTATGACGACGAAACAAGATCAAGCAAAACAAGCCGCAGCCCGCGCCAGCCTGCAATTCGTCAAAGAAGGCCAGGTAGTCGGCCTCGGCACCGGCTCAACCGCCAAATACTTCATCGAGCTGCTCGGAGAAAAAGTAAAGCAAGGCTTGAGAATCCGCGGCATCGCCTCTTCCATTCGTTCGCAGGAACAGGCCATCAGCCTCGGCATCCCCATTACAACATTCGACGAATGCCAGCAAATCGATGTAACCGTCGACGGCGCCGACGAAGTCGACCCTCAACTCCGCCTGATCAAAGGCGGCGGCGGCGCGCTACTGCGCGAAAAAATTGTCGCCTCAGCCACAAAAAAATTCGTAATCATTGTTGACGCGAGTAAGCGAGTCCCGGTACTTGGCAAATTTCCCCTGCCAGTAGAAGTAATCAAATTCGCCCGCCCGCTGATCGAAAATGAAATCACAGCCCTCGGCGCGAAAGTCGAACTTCGCCGCAACTCCGACGGCCAGCCTTACCTCACGGACGAAAACAACTACATCCTCGATTGCTGCTTCGGCCAAATCCGCGATGCCGACGCCCTCGCCCGTCAACTCAGCGACATGCCAGGAGTGGTCGAGCATGGACTCTTTATCGGGATGGCCAGCATAGTGCTCGTAGCGGACGGGAACAAGGTTGAAGAGATGAGGCCCGCACCGTTAGGCAGTTAATCTTAGATCCCATCAAACCAAGGGTGTAATCCGGTTCCTGCCAAAGCTCCGCAGGGATGCATATTCTTGCAATCCGATTCCCAATTAGGACTAGCCCAAAAGGATTCCCCCACGCACCCCAAAACTGCATTATCTTTAGTGCAGAGGCGACCCGAGATGGCCCCAGCCCCCACCAACGGTCACAACCTAAATTCGTTATCGCAGCGCCGGCGCGGCTCGCGCTACACGCTCCAGGTCCCTCTGGACGTAACCGTCCTTCGCTGGGGTATCCCCGATACCGTTCCCGGACGTTCTCTTAACCTCAGTCCTAACGGCATCGCCGCAATCCTGGCCGGAGAGCTTTCTCCCGGAGAGAAGGTGGGGGTCGAGATTCACCTGCCACAAAGCGAGAATCCGCTGCGCACCCGCGCCCTCGTACGCCATCACGACAAACTCCGCTGCGGATTTGAATTCGTCGGCCTCTCCGACGAGCAACTCAAAGCAATTCGCACTTGGGCGGAGAAAGCACAACCCGGCTCCGCGACCATCATCCGCGACCTTCCGCCGAACGAAGGAAGCCCCGCGAGAAATCCAGACCGAGAGCCATGGTTAGATCCGCCGCCAATGCTCAGCCAGCGCGGCTGGATGTTCCTCATGCTCTCCGCTGCCATACTGCTTTCAGTTCTCTGGTGGCGCTGGCATCGTGGATGGGAAGACCTCGAAACCGGCCTCGCAAGCGCCCATTCGTTACCGCAAGCTCAAGCGCTGGTGCCTGCGGGAGTGATGGAAAAGCTGGTACGCCACCGCGTCGATCCCGAATACCCCGCCGCCGCGCGCCGTCAAAACCTTCAAGCTGTTATCCCACTCGACGTGCTCATTGGCAGCGATGGTTCAGTTTTGAACGTGCGCGCTCTCGGAGGCCCACAAATCCTCGCACAAGCTGCCGTCGATGCCCTGCGCTGGTGGCGCTTCGAACCCTATCGCATCCAGGGCAAGCCAGTCGTGGCTGAAACCACCGTCGCAGTCGAATTCAAACCGTAGCGCAACCGGCAATTCCGAAATACCTTCAGGATCACGCTTTACGTTTGCGCAATCCGCTCAGAACAATAATGCCGCTGGCTCCAAACGAAACCACGGCCACCAAAGCTGCAATCAATACCCAGGCCTGGCGAGCGTGAATAAAATCCGCTACCAACGCTGCCAGGGCAGAAAACACTCCAACGCCATTCAGCCACAGTGGGCCATGCACATCTGTCGAAGAAGAAAGGTCCGGTCGAAGCCGGATCTGCAGCAGCAACGCCGCCAGGCCAATTGCGGCCACAACCACCAGCGCCAACGGACTGAAAAACGCTCCTCGAGTGGTGTAGATCACCACCAGCGACAAGGCAACAAGCAGGAAGCCGGCCGCAATAAGCGTCGAGCGACTCGTCCCTGACTTGGAAGCGGGCTTGGTTTCAGGATCTGGCACGGCGTTCGTACAGATTTATACAACCGGAACGAAAGCTTTTCAAATCTGCAGCCGGTCGGAGCGCGCCACTGCCCGGCTCGCCACCCACTCCATCTCCCGAGGGCCGCAATGATTCACTGCGTGCAACACCAATTCCACCCGAGATGAAACCCCCAACTTATCGAAAATGTTAAATAGATATTTTTTCACTGTATGCACGCTCAACTTCAGATCGCGCGCCACTTCGCTGTTACTCAAACCCTCAGCAACCAGAGCTACTACCTGCTCTTCGCGCGGCGTGAGCAACTGCCATCCTTTCGAATTAACCACCCGGATCGAGGGCACATCCGAAATAAGGTCCAGCAGAAATCGTGTCTGCTCGCTGTTCGCCCAGATCTGCCCTTCCGCCACGCGCTGAATGCACCGGCAAAGCAGACGGAAACGCGTATTCGACAAGCAGAAAATTCCTCGAGCGCCCGATCGAAACGCGTTGATCACCAATTCGCGGCTGTATGACTCGGTCAGCAGGATCTTCGCGACTTCCGGACAAGCCAGATGCACTTGGTGCATCGTCGCCATCAGCCCTTCAGCCGAATCCGACGCGTTCGAAGAAATAAGTAACACCTTGGCCCGAGCAAGAATGATGGCCTGCCGGATGGAATTGGTCTCGATCGGACATATAGAAATCCGAAACTCCGGCCGCCGCTGCAAAGCGTTGGCCAGCAAGCGGCTTTGCATCCGGTTCGAATCCGCAAGAAGGACGGGAAGGATCCCCTCCGAATCAGACGAGTGGCTCATCCACAGGCTCCCGGTAAAACAACTATCAAACGTTCCCGATACTACGCAGTCGAAGAATCTTGCTCAAGGGAAGATGGCACAAAATTTTAGGGTGACTCTCAATTTGGGAAGAATTAGTACATCCTTGTGGAAATGCTCAATTCGACCAAAATGGTTTTAGTAGCGCCTCGCAGAATTTGCGGGAAATTGGCCTATTTTTCTGTCGCAACTCAGTCGGAAGCCTTTCTTCCTTTACCTGTCACCTGTGATTCTCAAACATGCAACCCCACTTCAGTAGGTAGGCCGAAAGAAGGTATCCGCAAGTACTAGCGTGAGAGGCTAGTAAAGGCGACGTCTGCTCCTGTCGCGGCTTCCGCGTAATTCCTCGATTGGTCCGAATACCCTCGCCGGTAGGTAACACAACCTATGGCTTGCCGCAAAATGTCAATCCACGTAGCTTCCTCGAAAGCGAATCGAAGAAAGCCAGTGATTAAAGACCGATCGCTTGGCTTTGACTGACGCCAATGGATAACAGGGGATTGAAACTCGGGGTATCCGCCATATTGGCGCTGCAACTTTGCGTGGCCGTACTCGCCCAGGATCAGGTAAACAACCAATCTTCTCAAACTGGTCAAACCGGGACCGGATTGGGTAGCGCTGGGATGACGGCCGCAAAACCCGGACAGGCGGATGGCGTGGGAAACCTTCAGCTCGGAGGGATACGCCATCCGCTTTACCGGCTCAACTGCAGCGACCTGGTGGCCATCACTTTCACTCTGTCGCCAGAGTACGACCAGACTCTTCGCGTGCAACCCGATGGCTACGTCTCATTGAAAGATGCTGGCCAGGTATTCGCCCGGGGCCTCACCCTGAATGAATTCAAGGCTGCCGTCGAGAAGGCTTACACCGGATATCTACACGATCCCCAGGTCGCCGTCTCGCTGCAGGATTTCGAGCATCCCTACTTCGTCGCCGGCGGCGAAGTAGGCCATCCCGGCAAGTACGAGTTGCGCTCCGAGACCAGCATTATCGAGGCCGTCCAGATCGCCGGCGGATTCACGCACGAGGCCAAACATTCCCAGGTAGTCCTGTTCCACCACGTCAATGACGGCTTGATCGAGGCGCACGTATTCAATCTCAAGGCAATGCTGAGGGAAAAGAGCTTGGCGGAAGTTCCCAACCTCACGCCCGGAGACATGGTGTTCGTGCCCCAAAACTACATTTCAAAAATGGACCGTTTTCTTACCAAACCGGCCTTAAGTATGTACGTAAGTTCTACGCAGTTTTAGTGCGGATTTCAGGGCGGCTCAGATGTCAGAAGAAGATCGAATCAACCAACCTGTGGACAGCCCAGCGCCAACCCTACGCGAGTTGGCGATGGTTTTATTTCGTCAGCGAAAAATCTTCCTCTGCTTTTCTTGCGGGATCTTCATCCTGGCTCTGCTCTATGCATTTTTCGGCGCCAGTTATCGCGCTGAAGTTCGCATCCTCGTGCGACGCGGCCGCTCCGATCCTCCCGCGGCCGCCCAACAAACCGCGCCTCCCGATTTCTCGCGCGCAGAAGTGACCGAGGAAGAACTGAATTCCGAAGTCGAACTGTTGAAAGACGACGATGTCCTACGCCGAGTCGTGGACTCCACCGACCTCGCATCGCACGATTGGCTCCGCTGGCTGCGTCCTCACGAAGCGCCTGCCGCCGCCGTCGAGCGCGCCACACGCCGCCTGGCGAAACGCCTGAAAGTCGAGCCCCTCAAGAAAACGAACTTGATCGCCGTAAGCTACCAATCCTCCGACCCCCAACTTTCCGCCCGCGTCCTGCAATCGCTTTCGGACGCGTACCTCGAAAAACATACAGAGGTTCATCGTCCCGCCGGGGAATTTCAGTTTTTTGATAAGCAAATGTCCGAATCTCAGCATCAGCTCGAACAGGCCCAGCAAAAGCTACTCGACTTCACAAAGAGCCACGACGTCGTCTCCGCAGGGCAGCAGCGTGATCTCATCTTGCACCGCATCGACGACGTCGAAGCTGCATACAAGCAAACTCAGGTCCAACTCTCGGAAGCAACCCATCGCGTTCAGGAGCTGGAAAAGGAAATCATCGAACTTCCCTCCCGTACCACCACACAGGTTCGCACCGCCGATAATCCCGAACTCCTCCGCTCCCTGAAAGCCAGCCTGCTCGATCTTGAGCTCAAGAAAATCCAGCTCCTTACAAAATTCGAGCCTACTCATCCGCTGGTACAGGAAGTTGAAAAACAGATTCAGCAGGCTCAATCCGCCATTGCCGGCGAAAAATCGACTCCCGTCCGCGACGAGATCACCGATAAGGATGTCGACTACGAATGGGCCAAAGGCGAATTGGAGCGCGCACGCGTGGACGTGACGGGACTTCTGGCACGCGAGCAGAAAACGGCGGCTCAGTTGGCCGAATATCGAACCCTTGCCCGTCAGCTGGGAGCCGACGCCCTTACTCAGGATGATCTCACCAGCGCGCAGCAAGCAGCGCAGGAGAACTATCTGCTTTACGTCAAGAAACGCGAAGAAGCCCGCATGGGCGACGCGCTGGATCGCGGCGGTATCGTCAACGTTGCCATCGCAGAGGCGCCCGTCGCACCTGCGCTTCCGGTATGGCCTGCGGGAGGCGTCGCGATCGTCGGCTTGGTAGCCGCGATGGTGTCAGGCACCGGCGCAGCTTTCACTGCCGACTATCTCGACCCGGCGCTGCGCACCCCCGAAGAGGTTTTAGCGTGTCTGGAAATACCGGTCCTCGCTTCACTGCCGGGAAAAAACGGTCACAGGCTTTCTGCCTGAAGGAGATGCAATGAGCGCAAGTGTGGGCGTACTCCAACAATCCGGTGTCGCAGGGGCGGCGGTGCAGGAAGCGACTCTGCCGATTGTGCTTCCAGATAAGTCAAACGGTTGGAAACCTGACGAGTTTGCCCGCGAACAGATTCGCGGGCTCGTGCGCCGAGTATTCTTTGCTGGTGGGTCATCCCCTGTCCGCCAAGTCGTCTTTTGTGCCGCTGAACTGCACATCGACTTAGCCCCTATCTGCGACAAGGTCGCCCGTGCGCTGGCGCGGGAAACAGCCGCGCAAGTGGCTCTTCTGGGCCGGGAAGAAGAAAACGAGGATTTCACCACCGCACCGATCCCATCCGAAAAACGCAGCTTGATCAAGTCCTCTTTCAATCAGCTAGCCTCGAACCTCTGGTACGTAACGCGAAACCTTTCCGCCATCGGCGATAAGCACGTCGGAACCGGAGTTCACTGGCTCACCTGCCTCAGCGAATTGCGCAAGGATTTCGAATATGTCGTCATAGAAGGCCCGGCTGCCGGAGTCTCCAGCGAAGCCGCGCTTCTTGGACAAGTGACGGATGGTCTGATTCTGGTGCTCGGCGCCCACAGCACCCGCAAAGCCACGGCGCAGAAAATCAAGCAAACGCTGCAAGGAGCGCAATCGCGCATTTTGGGAACCGTCTTGAGCGAAAGGCGTTTTCCTATTCCTGACAGCATCTATAACCGCCTCTGAGAACGGGAAACGAACTTAGCAACTAGTAGCAGTAAGCAGTGTGTGTTTTGTGAATAGAAGTGAAAAAACCAAATTCAACTGGATGGGACTGAATGTGCGGTAGCTATGGCTTTCCACATCTCGCTACACCGGAAATCCTCTCCGCCCAACCGGCTCTGCCCCCGACGCAGTGGTTCGCGATCGAAACCAGAAATCGCTTTGAGAAAAAAGTCGCTGAACAGCTGACCAGCAAAGGATTTCAGGTCTTTCTTCCACTGTTAACTGAGCATCGTCAATGGAGCGACCGTCAAAAAGCCATCACCTCTCCTCTGTTTCCCGGATACGCCTTTGTATCACTCGATCGATCCAGAGATTCATCCCGCGTCGTTTTACGAACGACTGGACTGATCCGTTTCGTCCACTTCGGCGGCATCATCTCACCGATCCCGCAAAAACAAATCGAAGATCTGCGCTTGCTACTGCACGAAAAGACTTCTTTTGCCCCACATCCCTTCATACAAACAGGCCAACGCGTTCGCATTCGCAGCGGCTCTCTGCAAGGCCTGGAAGGCACACTCCTCCATCGCGAAAAAGAAAAGTTGATTATCTCCATCCAATCGATCCAACGCTCGCTTGCCGTCGAAATCCGTGGGTACGATCTCGAACCAGCCTAACGTTATGTCGTCGCCATCCATAGGAATCAATCCCGCCGCACGATGGGGCGCCAGATCCGTCTCATCAGGAGTCTTCGTCCTCCTCCGACCCCTACAATGGCTGGTCGCCGCGCCAACTGCCCTTTTCCTTGCGGCCCTGACCGCCATGCTGTTGCGTCACCCGGACGTTCCTTTCTACGAAATTGATCACGTTGCATTCATCGTTCTCGTAATCGGAGTCGGCGGCGGCGTCCTCGTCAGTCAACAGCGAGTCCGCTTCGTCACTCGAGCCACATGGCCCATGCTGTGCCTCGCCCTGATGGCGACCGCCAGCGTAATCACTCAACCGTTCGATAACCGTACCTGGTCCCTGTTGGCAGCCAAATTCATCGTTCCCTTCACCCTTTTCCATCTCGCTGCAATTGTCTTCCGCAGCGAGCGCCAGTTGCGCCAATTTGAAGTCTTCTGTCTCCTGGTACTGGCCTATCTCTGCTTTACCTCTATCGCATTCCTATTTGACCTGCGCTCGCTGATTTTCCCGCGCTTCATTCTCGATGAAAGCCTCGGGTATCACGCGGATCGCGCCCGCGGTCCGCTTCTGCAAGCCGTCGCCAACGGGGTATCGTTGAACCTCCTCGGCCTGCTCGCTATTCATGCAGCATTGCGAAAAAAGATCAGCCGCGTAAAGGCTGCTCTACTGCTCACATCTCTCCCGCTCGCCATCCTCGCCACCATGACCCGCGCCGTCTGGCTTTCCTTCGTCCTCAGCGTCGCCGGATTGATGTCCATATCACGCAATCGCAACCTCCGCCGCATCTGCGCTGTCATTGCAATTATGGGAGTTCTTGGCCTGCTCATCGCCCTTAACTTTGACGATCACGAGCGTGCACTCTCAGATCGTCTCCAGGAATCCGGCCCGCTCGATTTCCGCGAAGCCGTCTATGCCGGAGGCTGGCAAATGTTCCTCGAGAAACCGCTTGCTGGCTGGGGAGTGAACCAAATGCCGGCTGAGTTGGCGAGACACGTAAGCGGCTATCGGGAAAAAGAACTGTATCCTCACAATACCTATCTCGAGCTTCTCGTCGAGCACGGTATTTTCGGGCTGGCCCTCTATTTCTGGCTGATGTGGGAACTCTGGAAGCTGGGAAGTTCGCCCGTACCATCCGGCGAATCTCGCGGCTTCCTCAATCAGCAGTTTCACTCGATGTGGCCCGTCTTGCTCGGAGTCTATTGGATAAATGCCGCTGTCGTGGTCATGAACTACCAATTCGTCAACGGCCTTCTCTACACACTAGCCGGAATGTTGGTCGCTCAGCAAAGTCGCACCCTGAAACATCGGCCCACTCCAATTCGGCAACCCTACGCTGGTCGCCAGTCTGCCTGAACACCGAACATCCAGCCCTCAACTAGATGCCCACCGTTGCCTACCTCGCAAATCAATACCCGGTTACCGTCGAACCTTATGTCGCCAACGAAATATGCGCGCTACGCGGCCGAGGCCTCAAGGTAATTTCCGGAAGCGTTCGCAGGCCGGGTACTTCCAACGACCCCGCCAACAGCTGCGCAGACATCTGCATTGAGCCGTTCCATCTGCGAACCCTTCTGCGCGCTTTTTTCCTGATCGCAAAGCGTTGGAAGAGCGTTTCACCACTCGTCACACGCGCGCTGCTGAGCGGAAACGAAAGCCTGAAGCTGCGCCTCAAGGCAATCCTCCATACGCTCCTCGGCGCCTGCTACGCCACACTACTGCAAGATCGAGAGGTCGATCACATCCACGTCC
This sequence comes from Candidatus Sulfotelmatobacter sp., assembly GCA_036490235.1. GTDB lineage: Bacteria > Acidobacteriota > Terriglobia > Terriglobales > Acidobacteriaceae > Sulfotelmatobacter. Next base: position 50,528 of record DASXEG010000136.1, read on the forward strand.
ACCACGGCTACTTCGGTTCCTGGATCGCAATGACAGCCGCCAGTCTGCTCGGCGTCCCCTTCAGCATGACCCTGCACGGCTCCGACCTGCTCCTGAATCAAGCGTATCTCGCCGAAAAATTCCACCATTGCCGCTTCTGCATCACCATTTCCGAATACAACCGCCAATACATTCTCCAGCACTTTCCAGAGATCGCCCCCTCCACCATCATCGTTTCCCGGCTCGGGGTCGACGTCATCTCACCAACACTCGAGATCAGACCTCGTGTCCCAATAGGACGAAAGCTCTCACTGCTTACCGCCGGACGCCTGCATCCTGTAAAAAATCATGCCTTCTTGATTTATGCCTGCGCCCGTCTCCGCGGCTTTGGCCTCGACTTCGAATGCCGGATCGCTGGCGAAGGCCTCGAGCGGAATCGATTGGAGTCGCTGATTCGCGAGAAGCAACTCCAGGATCAAGTCACATTGCTCGGACACATCGCTCCGCAAGAAATGAATTCACTCTATCAACAGGCGGATTTATTCCTCCTCACCAGCCTCAGCGAAGGAATCCCGCTCGTACTGATGGAAGCCATGGCGAATGCACTGATCGTCCTGGCCCCCGCCATCACAGGAATTCCAGAACTGATCTCGCACGAAAAAACCGGATTTCTCTACCAACCCGGAAACCTCGACGAATTTGTGAACAAAGTTCTCGCTGTTCACCGCATGACTGTAGAAGCCGAATCATCCGACAAATTGCGCCTCATGCGTCACGCAGCCCGAATAAAGGTTTTTCACGATTTCAACCGCCAAAAGAACCTGGACCGTTTCTCCGACCTGTTCCTGCAGTCGATCTCACCCAAACCCTGGAGCTCTCCCCATGAGAATTCTGTTCTGCAACAAGTACAACTATCCGTTTAGCGGCACCGAAGCGTACATCTTCGAAGTAATGGAGTTGCTTCGATCCAACGGCCATGAAGTCGCCCTCTTCTCGATGGCCGACCCACGTGGCAAGCCTTCGCCCTACGACCAATACCTGCCGGAACCGGTAGATTTCAAACAGCCGGCTCGATGGTGGCACCGCGCCACTCTCGCCGCGCACGCCATTTACTCGCCCGAAGCTCGCCGAAAAATTCGCGCCATGATCGCCGACTTTCGCCCCGACATCGCCCACGTGCGCAACGTCTACCATCACCTGTCCCCCTCAATCCTCTGGGAACTGAAAGCGCAAAACGTTCCCATCATCTATCACCTAAACGATTTCAAAGCCCTCTGTCCGAGTTACAACCTGGTCTCTCGCGGCGAAGCCTGCGAGGCCTGCAAAGGCGGTGCTTTCTGGCATGCGCTAAAGGAACAATGCTATCCGGGCAGAGCTGCCCAGCTCATGCTGGTTTTAGAGGCTTACGTCCATTCACTCCTTGGCTCCTATCGGAAATGCGTCGATTGCTTTCTCGCGCCCAGCCGGTTCGTGCGCGACAAGTTCATTGAGCACGGCTGGGATGGGACCAAATTCGAAATCCTTCCACATTTTCAGCCAATCAAAGATGTCATCCAGCGTGATCCGAACCATGCCACAATCCTGTATTTTGGGCGGCTGTCGCCTGAAAAGGGCTTACATGACCTTCTTCACGCCATGCGTCGCCTTCCGCATCTCGACCTCGCGATTGCAGGCGACGGACCGCAACGAATTGAAATTGAACAGTTGAGCGTCAGCTTGGGCTTGCAAAACGTCTTCTTTCTCGGCCAACTCCGCGGTCCCGAGTTGGATCATGCCATTGCCCAATCTCGCTTTACGGTCCTCCCCTCCCACGCTTATGAAACGCTTGGCAAAACCATCCTCGAATCCTACGCGTGGGGCCGAGCCGTCGTAGCCTCCGATCTCGGTTCACGCCGCGAATTGGTTCACCCCGGCGTCACCGGCCTTCTCTATAAACCTGGTGACATCACTGCCCTGACCGCGGCGCTCGAATTACTCGGTCGCCACTCCGACCTTGCCGACCGGATGGGCAACTCCGGGCGCGAATTGGTTCGCCATCATCACACTCCGCAAGCTCACTACGAAATCCTGTTGGCCTTATATGCGCGCCTGGCCGCCGGCCAGAATCGATCGCGTGACTCCAGCACCCTCGCACAAACGCCTCGTAAATGGCCGCTTCATCCCATCTCCGCGCAAAAATCAAACTTCATACCAATCCAGCGCTTGAAGCCATTCGCGGCTCTAGGCGAGTCCCCAATCTCCCTCACAACGAGCTTCCCTCGACGAAGACTGCGGATCGCGTTCATCGGTGGCCGCGGCGTGGTTTCCAAGTACAGTGGCATCGAAACCTACTATGAGGAAGTCGGCAAACGCTTAGCCGCGATGGGACACGAAGTCACGGTCTATTGCCGCTCCTATTTCACGCCTGCCGCGCGCCATTACCAGGGAATCAAGATCGTGCGCCTGCCCACCGTCCGCACCAAGCATGCCGAGACTCTTCTACATACTTTCCTCAGCACGATCCATGTTCTCTGCCAGCCCTGCGATGTAGTTCACTACCACGCCCTTGGCCCCGCGCTGTTTTCATTTATTCCACGCCTCTTTGGAAAAAAGACCGTCGTCACTGTCCAAGGCCTCGATTGGCAACGCAAAAAGTGGGGCCGCATCGCCGCCGCAGTCCTCCGAATAGGCGAGCGAGCAGCAGTAACCTTACCCAGCAGCACAATGGTCGTTTCTCAAACCTTGTCTGACCACTATCGCGCGCACCATCAGGCGGAAACCTTTTATATCCCGAATGGCGGTTTGTTGCGCGAGCGCCGCCCTCCCGGCAACCTAATCGACCTCGGCCTCGAACCGCAGGGCTACATCCTGTTCCTGGGACGGTTTTCGCCGGAAAAAGGCTGTCATGTTCTGCTCGAAGCCTATGAAAAGCTCCACACAAATGTGAAGCTCGTCATGGCCGGCGCGTCGAGTTACTGTGCAGACTACGCGCGCCAGTTGCGCGCTCATGCCTCGCAGAAAATCGTTTTCCTCGATTCAGTCTCTGGCGAAGCGCTCGATGAACTGTTGACGAACTGTATGATCTTTGTTCTGCCCTCCGCACTTGAGGGTCTTTCGCTTGCCCTGCTTGATGCTATGGGAGCCGGCCTGTGCGTACTCGCCAGCGCCATCCCCGAAAATCGCGAAGCCGTGCAAGCCGCCGGATTCACTTTCCGCGCTGGAGACGCCATGGATCTGGCCGACCGGCTGAAATTCCTGATTTCCAATCCTGCAGTCCGCGAAGCTGCCGGCCGAAGCGCCAAGCTCCGCATCCGCGATCACTATCAATGGAGCGACATTGCCGAGCGAGTGGAACGCGTCTATTTTCACGTGATGGGTTGGAAATCGATTGAGATATCGCCTGAGATGAAGACGGAAGCCCCGCTGAAAAAGATGGCAGCCAGCGCGACCACAGCACTCGCGATATTTTCCAGGAAAGCCGGATAAAGCTGGGTTCGGCTTTCATCAAGACCGCGTGGGTTCAGAACTTGACCCCGAACCCAATTGAAATATACGGATACGCCTTGAATACCGACATGCTGTTGTTGAGTTTGCGCTCCTCCGAAGCGATGTTGCTCTGCACCGTAGGATCGTTCGGTATGGCCTGGCAATTCACTCCAGGAGATGTACAAACGCTGCCTTGCAAGTTCAGCGTAGCTTGAGGCGCGCCCTGAAATGACACTCCCAACTCCACCGGCACACTGAAACGCCGCTGGCTGCGGGGAACCAGATTCCCCCAGCCGACCGTAATCAGCGGAGCCACCGGATTGAAATCGATCTTGCCGCCGCCAAACACCGGCGCCGCTGTATCGCTGTAATAAGCCGTCCCGCCAAGTGTGAAACTTTGGCCGCCAGGCACAACTGCGCGAGCCTTAATCGGATCTCCGATATACGCGAGCAAGCCTGGACTGACGTGGAAATTCCCCGCCCAGGGAAAGAAATCAAAATGTCCTTCTACCGTCCGAAAATCCAGATGTCCGTCGTAGGGAATCCCATCCTTGGTGAAAGTCCGGCTGTAGCCCAGCACGTTAAAGCCAGCCCTCACATTCGCGCGCTGCGCCACCCGTGCCGCCGCTTCCACGCCCACTCCAAGCGTAGAAACCTTCACTGCGGCGCCAAAATCATCCGCAATCTGGCGAGCAGCCGGCGCAGCCGAAGACTGACCGGCGGCGCTCCGCGCACTCACCCCCAACGCAAAGATCGCGCACATAATCACCAAAAACTGCGACTTCATAGTCACCCTTCCAAAAAGGTGCAAAATTGGCATTCAGTGTTGCCAACCTAACACCATCGCGCCTGCCCTCAAAGGCACGTAGGGAGTGGCAACTTTAGCGTTTCGGTGCTTTGCGCGCAAAGCGGCCTTCACCTGTCCGCCCCCCGCTTCGGTTGTTGTAAATTGGTGCGATGAGATTTAAATGTCGAACCTTTGAAGGACCGCAAGGGGCAGCGGAGGGAACCAGTGACTAAACGCAAATCCAAAGGTGCATACATGATCTCAGCGGTTGCTGAGATGTACGGCATCCATCCTCAAACCCTGCGCCTCTACGAGCGCGAAGGTCTCCTCAAACCCTCCCGAACCGAAGGTAATACGCGCCTCTACACCGACGAAGACCTCCAACGCCTCGAATTCATCCTCTCGCTGGCCCGCGACCTGGGTGTAAACATCAGCGGCATGGCCATCATTCTTCAAATGCGCGAGCGCATGGAGGAAATGCAGCGCCAGATTCAGGAATTCGTCCAATACATCCAGCAGGAAGTCTTGACCCGCGCCAACGCCGCCGCCGACCCCGCGAAGGGTGCAATCGTACCCGTGCGCCGCTCCATGCTGGCCCAGACCCTTCAGCCGCCAAAGAAGAAGTAAGGCAAAATGGCAAAGTGGAAAAATTTCAAAGCGGCAAAAACATATGTGCAATTTAGGTCTTTGAAACTTTGAAACCTTGAAACTTGCTTTATGATGCTTCCCTTCAAGCTGGTCTATAGTCCTTCCTACTACTTGCCCATCGGAGCCCACGTTTTCCCCGCGGAAAAATATCGCCGCATTCACGACAAACTCCTAGCCGAGAACGTCGCCGACGCAACCGACTTCCTGACCCCGCAGACCGCGCGCGACGAAGACATCCTCCTCGTCCACACGCCCGAATATGTCAATAGACTCACAAAAGGCACACTCAGTCCACGTGAAGAAATGGAAATGGAAATTCCATACTCTCACCAACTCGTCGACGCCTTCTGGCTCGCCGCAGGAGGATCGATTCTCGCCGCCCGCCACGCGCTCGCCGATCACGTCTGCCTCAACATCGGCGGAGGCTTCCATCACGCTTTCCCCGATCACGGTGAAGGCTTCTGCATGATCCACGACGTGGCCGTCGCCATCCGCCGCATGCAGCACGACCACAAAATCCGCACCGCCATGACCGTCGATTGCGACGTTCACCAGGGCAACGGCACCGCCGCGATCTTCAGCCCAAAACGCGGCCCCGCCGACCCGTTACCTTCGGGCAGCGGCTCCGCAGCAGCCGCACACGGAATCCCCGGTAGCCCCAACCCAGACGTCTTCACCATCTCGCTCCACCAGCACAACAACTACCCCGAGTACAAGCCGCCATCCTCAATCGATGTCGATCTTCCCGACGGCACCGGCGACGACGATTACCTCGTCTGGCTCGACAACGCCCTAAGCTCCGGCCTGCGCCAATGCCATCCCGATCTGCTCTGCTACATCGCCGGCGCCGACCCGTACGAACACGATCAACTCGGCGGACTCTCGCTTACCATGGACGGTCTGAAAAAGCGCGATGAACTCGTGTTTCGCGTAGCCAAGGCAAAGAATATTCCGGTAATGGTGACTTATGCTGGCGGTTATGCGCAGAAGGTGGAGGATACAGTGACCATCCACTGCAACACGGTGATCGCGGCGAAGGAAATATTCGCCTGAGCCGAATGCGCTGGCTGTTGTGAAGCTCGAGTGTGCCACCGCCCGCGCGTGGCACCGGGGGGCAAGCTGTAGCATCAGCATAACTTTCTCGCCAAAAGCGCAGGGTCTGAAGCTGCGAAGACTGGCACGCTCACGATCGACGACAGCGCCTCAGACCAGCCTCAAGTGATTGAACGCTCCGGCACCCGCACATAGCCACCATAACCTTACGCACCCTTCCGCCGTTATATTCATTAAATGCACGTCAACGTATCCGACCTCCCCCACCGCGAGCTCTACAACATCATCCTTAGCTCGGTCGCCCCGCGTCCGATTGCATGGGTCTCTTCGCTCAGCGCCGCCGGCCATCCAAATCTTGCACCGTTTTCTTTCTTTAACTGCGTTTGCGTCAGCCCGCCCTTGCTGGCATTCGCCACCGCCCTTCGCCCGGCAAAGGGCGAGCCATCCCCGCCCACCGAAGCTCCCGGAGAAGCAAAAGACACACTCCGCAACATCCGCGAGACAAAAGAATTCGTAATCAACGTCGTCACCTACGATTTACTGCAGCCCATGAATATGACCAGCGGCGAATACGCTCCCTCCATGAACGAATTCGAATTGGCCAAGATAACTCCGCAACCATCCACGATCGTCCGCCCATTGCGCGTGGCCGAATCTCCCGTCAGCTTCGAATGCAAACTCCACCAGATTCTCGATTTCTCCGCGGTGCCGGATGGCACAAGCTTGGTGATCGGCGAGATCGTCGCCATTCACATCAACGATGCCCATCTGAAAGACGGCCGCATCGACCGTAACTCGCTCGATTTGATCGGCCGCATGGGCGGCATGCAATATACCCGTACGACGCAGCGCGTCGAACTGGCGCGGCCCCAAGCCGAATAGCCCGCCCCGTAACCAGACCGACTAGTCCGATTACGCGCGTTCGCAAACGCGCTCCGCCTATCTAAGATTTAGAAACGAAAAACGGGACCGGTGGAGAAGCGGCCGTTGTCCTGGCGAGCGCCGAAGAATTGTGTCCGCAGGTAATCACCTTTGAGGCGCCATGAAAGGCGGCGAGTAAGCCTGGCATCGACACCGCCGCCCAGCGCGGCGGCGAAGCAGTTGTCATTGCCCTGGAACAAGCCCGCATTGACGTGAGCGCCACCGACAAGAACTTCAACGAATGGGTGAAGATTCCCTTTCTTGATGGAGAGACGCGGGCCGACCAGAAAATTGCGCTCGATAATATTCGCGCTAAACGTAGAGCAGACGTAGCCGGTCGTGGGAAAAGTTTGGCAGATGGGAAAGCCCTGTGATCCGTAGTGAGTATCGATGTCACCCGCAACGCCGACCCAGCGATAGAGCCGGACCTCGCCGGAAGCTTCCCATCCGTAGGTGCTGGCGCGTCCAACGGTGGAGAGGTTTGTGCTGTAAAAGGAGTAGCCCACAAAAGCGTTGACTCTCGTGGGTTCCTCCGGTTGTGGCGCGGGAGCCGCAGTCTGGGCACCGGCGATGCTTGAGCAGAACAGAATGAACAGGGCGATGGGGATAGTTTTAACGAGAGCGATTCGCATGAAGATATAACCTTACATGATTCGATTGCAACGGGCCAAATGAACGGACCGGTCCTGTCTTTCAATCCCAGTGAATTTAAATAGGCGCAAGACACTTAGATGCTGGCAGATTTACGCCATTCAGAAAGCATGACAAAAAATTACAAAAACTAAACCGCACGCTTAAGGATCGAAGCCTGTTCTTAAAGCTGCGGTCGCGGAACGATTGCAGCATGGCCTTGCCAACAGCCAATTCCCCCGTGGTTCAAAACCTCAGCACCAGGCCGGTGGAGATGCGAACGTTGTTCTGGGTTGCATCAAAGAAGCGGGTCTGAACGTAATCGCCCTGAAAGCGCCATGCGATAAGCGGAATAATCTTGTAGTCGAGGCCGCCGCCAACGGCCGTGGAAAACGAAGTATCAGAGCCTTCGCTATTGTTGAGGCTGATGTGAGCGCCGCCAAACAGAGCTTCCGCGAATGGACGAAACTTGGACACGGAGACGGACACTCTGGGGCCAAAGAGGAAATTATGTTCGGTGAAGCTGGCGTTGAGAGTGTAGCAACTAATCGTGCCATTATTTACTGGGCAAGCAGCCGGAAAATTTTGCGAGCCGTAGTGGGTGTCGACATCGGCGACAAAGCCGAGGAAGGGGATGACTTTGCCTTCGACAGATGCTTCCCAACCGTTGGTATTGGCGCTATCGATGGAAGAGAGATCGGTGTGGTAGTAAGAGTAGCCAAAAAAGACGTTTGCGTGGGGAACCTGAGCGGCGGCAACAGTTGCAAATGTAAGTAAGGAGATTGCGATCAGTACGAATTTACCTGCCACGGTTAAACCCTTCCTTTCCTGCGGTGCCTGTGACTCTTTGGATGCCGAAGAATCGGATTTGGTGAACAGCCGTTAATCGGTGGGTTGAAACCCGTTCAGAAAGGAAATGTTTCGCGGCGCGTTGGCGGATTTCACCCGCGCTCGCTTAGCGCCAGATGTAAAGTTCGCTCAGGCTTTTCTTGACGTTTCTAACCTTCTTTTGGTCCAGTCGTCAGAACCGCCACACCAGGCCAGTAGATCCTCGGAAGTCATTTTGCGTGGCGCTCAGCAGGTGCGTGCGCATGTAATCGAATTGCAGGCGCCATGAGAAATGATGCAAAACCCAGAATTGAAATTTACGATCCACGCCGCCGCCGGCATCTTCGGCAATCGGATTGTGGGTAAAACCATCGGAGGTGAAGCGTTGGCCGCCTCCCATGATGTGCACGAAAGGTCGCCATTTTCCGTAATTCATGGACAGTCGTGGCCCGAGAAAAAGGTTGTACTCTTGAATTCCCTGGCGATAGAAGCCGCTGCCATCGAGCACGATGCCGATGTGCGGATGATGCTGAAAAGCAAAGTCTTCAAAGGATGCGTTCCATCCGCGAAAGGTGTAGCGGTTGGTGGGGATGACATCGACCCCATCCTGGTAGGCCACACCGACATAGACATTGCCGCTGGGAAAAATCTGCGCCTGCGAAGAAGTTATGAACAGCATGGAACTCAACAGCGCCAGCACAAGGGCTGCAATTTTTGACACGAAAATAGTTCCTCCCGCGGCGTACGAAAATCGCCAGCAGCAAATTCTACCTGATTGTTTGAAATCCGTTAGATGCAGTGTAACCGAGACGGAAGATGCCCGCCCTCCCAAATTTGTCGCCGATGCACATTCGGTCCTTCGACCGGAAAAATTAGCAAAGTTTTCATGATTCCGAAATCCGTTCACGTGCGTCTATCTACTAGGATGCAGATCATGGAAACCAACTGTCAAACGTGCCCACAACCGGTGTTGTGGGCGGCCCCAGGAATTCAAGCCAAGGAGTCGAAGTTGAAGCTTAGTTTGGAAACTCGGAAGCGCGGTGAAATCGTGATTGTTCACTGCCAGGGGCGCATTGTATATCGCGAAGAGGCGAATACACTTCCGAGCGTCGTAGGGGAAGTTCTGCAAGAAGGAGGGAAGGTTGTTCTCGATCTCAGCGGCGTCAGTGCGATCGATAGTGCCGGAATCGGCGAGCTCGTATTGCTGCATCGGCACGCTGAGGAGAAGAAAGCGGAGTTGAAGTATGCAAATCCGCGGCCTTTTGTGATGAACTTTTTCGACCTCACACAGGTTGGCTCTTTTCTCGAGATTCATCCGAGTGTGGGAGAAGCCTTGGCTGCGTTCGAAGCAAGCGCACTTTGCACCGAATGTTGAGCGAAGTCACAGTACTTCATGTTGATCTGGGAACGGGTTCGCCCGCCCGAACCCGTTCCCAGTCGAAACATCCCTGCCCCAGCATGATTTTCGGGCGAGGACCATTCGCTCTGCGCACAGCTAACTTTCCCTTTGGAATCGATACCGTCCCGCTCTTTCACGCGATACCGCCTCAGCCACTTTCAGGAACGCTCGCGCTGCATGGGAAAGGCTCGCTTCTTTCCGGTAAATAAGACGCAGCTTGCGTTGTACGCGCAGTTCGCGCACCGGAACTCGGACTAACTCGCCACGTGCAACCTCCGTCTCTACGCTGATTTCTGGCATCAGTGCTACACCGCTTCCAAGTGCTACGAATTGCTTGATGGCTTGCAGAGTAGGCAACTCGAGATCCATGTGAAGCGGCGTTTTGTATTTCTGAAATGTTTGCAGAACTTTTTCGCGGTAGGGAGAAGAGACGTTGTGCGCCACGAATGACTCGGCGCCAAGTTGGCGAATACTAACCTCGTGCGCGGTAGCTAAAGGATGGCGCGGCGGAACGACGAGCACCAACTCGTCGAGATAGGTGATGATCGAGTGCAGGCGGGGCTCTTCGGGTTTATAAGAAAGCACGCCAAGTTCGGCGCTGTGCTGAAGAACGTCATCGGGAATGCGGCTGCCGAAGGCGCGTTGCACGGTGATTTTGATCATGGTATGCAGACTGCGAAATTCGGCGAGAACCGGTAGCAGGTAAAGCGCCGTAAATTCATTGGCAGCGATCACCAGTTTGCCTTTTTGCAGCTCGCGAAGTTCGGATAGCGATTCCTGCGCGTCGCGGCGCAGGTTGAGCAGTTTCTCCGCATATTCGTACAGAACCTGACCGGCGTCAGTGAGGACGCCTTCGCGCGAAGAACGGTCGAAAAGACTTTCGCCGAGTTCGTCTTCGAGCTTGCGAATGGTTTGGCTGACCGCCGACTGCGTTCGATACAGCTTTTCGGCTGCCCGAGAGAAACGACGCTCGCGAGCAACAGTCAAAAAGACCTCAAGTTGAGAAAGTTCCATGCGGTTTCAGTCTTAATGATAAGTATCAAATCGATTAGCAGATCTTATCATAGTAGTAACGCTAATACTTGCGTAAAAATTATAAGCGCTGCTTTAGGCACTTCCGCTCGTACCATTGAGGGTTGCAGAAGTTCTGCCGATTTAAAGGAAAACTCATGGCCACAGAGCAGGTACGCATCACCGTTTTCGACACCACGTTGCGCGATGGGGAGCAGTCGCCCGGTTGCAGCATGAACCACCAGGAGAAGCTGAGGCTGGCGCATCAACTCGATCGCCTGGGAGCGGATGTGATCGAAGCGGGTTTCCCGATTGCCTCGGACGGCGATTTCGAAGCGGTGAAGGCGATTGCGGAAATCATCCGGCGCCCAATCATTGCTGGCTTGGCGCGGGCGTGTAAGCAGGACATCGAGTGCGCATGGGAAGCGTTGCAGGGCGCGGCGCGACCGCGGATTCACGTATTTCTGGCAACCTCCGACATTCATTTGCAATACAAGCTCCGGATCACGCGCGATGAGTGTCTAGCACAGGCGCGGGAAGCGGTCGCATTTGCGAAATCGCTGTGCGATGACGTCGAGTTCTCGCCCGAGGATGCGACGCGCACAGATCCCGATTTCTTATGTAGGGTGCTGCAGGCTGTGGTTGACGCGGGAGCGACGACGTTGAATATTCCGGACACGGTTGGCTTCAGCGTGCCCTCGGAATTTGGTGAGTTGATCGCCACGATCCGGCGGCGGGTGAAGGGAATCGAGAATGTCGCGATCTCGGCGCACTGCCACAACGATCTCGGGATGGCGGTCGCAAATTCGATGGCCGCGATCGCCAATGGCGTACGCCAGGTTGAGTGCACAATCAACGGTATTGGCGAGCGGGCCGGCAATGCGGCACTGGAAGAGATTGTGATGGCGATGAAGGTGCGGCGCGATCGCTATCCCTATGAGACGGGAATTATATGCGAGCAGCTCTTTGCCGCCAGCCAGATGCTGAGCGAGATTACCGGCGTTCCCGTACAGCCGAACAAGGCCGTGACCGGCCGCAATGCGTTTGCGCACGAAGCCGGCATTCATCAGGATGGCGTTCTCAAGAATCCGTTGACCTACGAGATTATGACGCCCCAGTCTGTTGGAGTGCCGGATTCGAAGCTCGTACTGGGCAAGCACTCGGGGCGTCATGCGCTCAGCATGCGTTGCGAAAAGCTAGGGTACCAGTTCGACCGGCGGGCGCTGGACGATATTTACCGTCGATTTGTGCGGCTGGCGGACAAGATCAAGAATGTGGAAGATCATCATCTGCTGGAATTAATTCGCGAAACCCACAAACCTGCCGGCTCGGCTACGCCTTTGTTCGAGCCGCTGCATTCAGCGGCCGCCGCCGCGGCAGGCTCGCCCGCGCCGGAAGTTCCTCGGCCCTTTCCCCTGGCCGCGCCCGACACTTTCAGCGTGCCGATGCCGATTCCTGAGCCGCATCATGATCAGGAAGATTATTTATGGGGCGTATAGGGTTCTCTTAACACACAGGGCACAGAGGTACATCGGGGTAGGATTTTGCGACCCCGTCTTTTTGATTCCTTTTCCTCGGTTTGGCAATTCACTTTTCCGCACATAAAATCTTTCTTATCGCTTGGAACCCGTCACTCACTTCCTGACCGGCGCGTGCATGGGTCGCGCCGGGCTCAATCGCAAAACGGCGCTGGCTACGTTGACGCTGACACTAGCCGCAGAGGTTCCAGACCTCGATGTTCTTGCGAGAATTCGTGGTCCGGCTTTCGCATTCGCACATCATCGCGGATTTACACACTCGTTTCTGGGTGTGCCGATCGATGCGGCAGTAGTGGTCGGGTTTGTGTATTTGATCTGGATTTTGCGTGGTCGTAAAGTGAAAGACTCGAATCTGCCGCCCCGGTGGGGTTTGCTGTTCTTCTTTGCATGCCTCGCCGGGCTCAGCCATATTCTTCTTGATTTCACCAACAACTACGGAGTGCGGCCTTTCTGGCCCTTTTGGGAAAAGTGGTACTCGTGGGATATCGTTTTCATTTTTGAGCCGATCATGTTTACATGCCTGCTGCTCGGCCTGATTGTGCCGGGATTGTTTGCGCTGATTGATACCGAGTTGGGAGCGCGCAAGCGCGGGCCGCGGGGCCGGATTGCAGCAACCGTTGCGCTGATTGCGGTGGTTGCGTTGTGGATTGTTCGCGATTATGAGCACCGGCGGGCTCTGAATGCTCTGGAGGCCAGGACTTATCACGATGCGGAACCGGTGAGCGCGGGCGCGTATCCTGATCTGTGGAATCCTTTTCAGTGGTACGGCGTAGTGGAGACTGCGAATTTTTTTGCCCTGGCTCCAGTGGATTCGACTGGACCAGAAGTCGATCCCGGGGGGGAGATGCAGATTCGATATAAGCCGGAGGAGACGGCGATTACGCTGGCGGCGAAGCGGTCTTATCTGGGGCGAGTTTATTTGAGTTGGGCGCGGTATCCGATTACCAGGACGGAGACGCTTGATTCGGGCGAGCACGGGTACATTGTTGATTTTCAGGATTTGCGGTTCGCGCAGCTGCCGGATTTGTTCAATCGAATACGCGGTAGGCCCGATAACGATGCCCGGCCTCTGGGAGCGGGTGTGCGATTGGATCGCGATTTGCGGGTCATGGGAGATGTGTACGGATCTGGCGACAAGCGTGTAACCGTGCCGGAACCGTAGTCTCGGTCGCACTGTGAAGCTCACGTGTTTGGCAGATCGCGATTGGCTAACTCGAGGAGCAGAAATGAATGGGATCCGATCGGAGTGGTGGCGATTCGGAATACTTATTGCCCTACTCGTTCTTGCTCCAATCGTATTCCGCCCATGGTGGCTACTCGTGATTGCCGCTGTGGTTTACTGCGTGTTGGCGAGGCTATTCTTTAAGGGAGAGAAGAATTCGAAGTAGCGAACTTCCTCGTGATCCGCCCTTGACGTAACCGCTCTGGCGCGTCGAAAATAATGTCTGCTCCTGAGGTGAACATGCTGGCCTATTTATTCGTTCTACTTGCAATCGCTGTTCGGTTCCTGCCGTTTGCCGGCCCGTTGAACGTCCTCCCACATGCCTGGCATTTCACCCCAGTGGCCGCGTCGCTGCTCTTTTTTGGCGCGCGCGGCTCGCGCCGCCAGATGTGGGTTCCGTTGGTATTGTTTGTTGCGGCGGACATTGTGCTGACGAAGTTCGTCTATGGGTTCCCCGTCACATGGGATCACCTGGTTACGGTCGCATGGTATGCAGCCATCTTATGGCTGGGCACGGGCCTCCGCGAAAAGAGCGGCATTGGCCGCGTGATTGGAGCGGCGCTAGCCAGTTCTCTGTCATTTTTCCTGATCAGCAATTTTGCGGTGTGGGCAGCATGGCCGGAGATGTATCCGCGCGGCATGCACGGATTAATGTTGTCGTACATGGCGGGATTGGCCTTCTTCCGCGGAACCGTGGAAAGTGATTTGTTTTTCACGCTCGCATTTTTTGGGACGCCGGCGTTCTTGAATGCGCTTCACCAATGGTTTCAGAAATCGGCACGCGAGAACTTGCCGGTGTAGTGACTTACTTCCCCAAGGTTGATCTGGTAAGCCGGCCCATCATAAGCCCGCCCATGATGGAGCGGCCCGTTCTCAGACGCTCTTAAGACGCGCTTTTCTGCGTTTCTGACGAAGCAGCCATCCCAGTCCGCCCAGGACGATAAGCAGTATTACAACCCAGAGAATCGGACGTCGCGGCAGTGTGCCTATAAGGTCGACTACGTGGGGACCCAGCCACAGAACAAGCACAGAAAGGATGAAAAAGCGCACGACGCGGCCCGCAAAGATTGCGAGAATGAAATCGCGAAACCGCATTTCGAAGATGGCTGCGCCCAGAACAAAAATCTTGAAAGGCATTGGGGGCGGAAACATAGCTGGGAACATCAACGCCCAGAATTCGTGCTCCTCGAAGGAACGGTGAATGCGCAGGAACCGCTCTTCCGAGATTCGTTTACGCAAAACTTTTTCGCCGCCAACATAGCCGATGATGTAAAGCGGGATGCTGCCGAGAGCCGATCCAATGGCAGCCATCAGTACATAAAAAAGAAGGCGTCGGTGATCTTTGTAAACATAGGCGGCAACGATCGCATCCACCGGCATGCCGAGCAGCGCGGAGTCGGAGAAGGCTATGACGAACACGCCCCAGATTCCGAGATGCTGCAACAGGCCCCAAATCCATGCGGTGTAACGGGTGAGGATGTGTCCGATCGTTTTCAAAAGAAATTCAGTTTACGCGAAAGCTGGAAGGAAACGACAGATGAGTTTACAACCCGTCCATTTTTAGAATCCGTAGAAGCCGATTACGAATGTTCAGTTTTCCCTTCCAGCAGACTGAGAGCGTGAGGAAGAATTTCCAGCACGGCCCGAAGAGATTCGACCGCGCCGCGCGGGCTGCCCGGTAAGTTCAAAATAAGCGAGTTCGCGAACACCCCGCAGATGCCTCGACTCAAAGCGGCGAACGGAGTCTTCTTCGAACCTTCGCCGCGCATCTTTTCGGCAATGCCTGGAACCAGTCTGTCGCAGATGGTTTCCGTAGCCTCGGGAGTGATATCGCGTTCGGCGATCCCGGTGCCACCAGTAGTTACGATCAGGCGAGCTTGTTTTGCAAGATTGATCAAAACGGTTTGAATCTGGGTGGAGTCGTCCGGGACAATTTCGCGAGCACTAATGAGGAAGCCTGAGGCGGATAGAAGTTCGGCGACTGCGGGGCCCGATGCGTCCTGGCGCTCGCCGCGCGCGCAGGAATCGCTTACCGTAACTACTGCAGCTGTAAGAGTTCTTTGAGGGCTTACTTTAGCTGTCGAGGAGGACGTCTTCTTCCTCTTCTTTGTTCCCACTGGTTGATGTCCCTCCCGTGCTGCTGGTGGAAGCTGAGGCTGCACTTGCACTGGCAGAAGTTTCTTCGGCTGCGTCGCCACCGCCATCGCGTTGCGCCTCGTCGAGCAAGCGCAAGCCTTCCATCAGCAGGCCTTGCGTGTTGAGTTGTGTCGTTTCCTTGTCCGTCTTGCCTTCGAAGTTGAGTTCGAAGTTGCCGCCAGTCCAGCGCAGCACTTTAAAGACAGCTGCATCACCGACGAGTGAGCCGTAGGTGGCATGCTTGACCTGGCCTTCGACGAAAAACACTTCGCACTTTTCGCCGGCGTTCGAGAGACTAAGCTGGCAGCTCTTGCGGCCCATTTCAAGCGACTGCATGAGGTCGATGACGTTCATCTGCGCAAGATTGCCGCGGACCACCCCATCGGAAGGCGCGGTTTTCGCCATTTTCTCAAGCGCGATGCGATCGACAATGCGTTTGATGCGCTTGGTCGCTTCTTTCAGGAAAAATGGTTTCGCAATGTAATCATCGGCGACGTCTTGCGGAGAGAGACGCTCGTCAATGTCGGCGCGGCTAGCCATCATGATGGCGGAAAAGTTCGATGTCGCGGGGCGGCTTTTGAGTTTCTCGACCAGTTGTCTGCCGTCCATACCGGGCATGCGGTAATCGCACACCAGCAAATCTGGAGGATCGTCTACGGCTTTGAGCAACGCGTCTGCGGAATCGCCGGCGGCGACGACGCGCGCGATGGGCGTGAGTGCGTGCTCCAGCATGTTCAGCACCATGGGATTGTCGTCGACCAAAAGCAGTTTGATATTGTTTTCCATCAATCTACTTCATGCGGCGATAGTCGCCGCTCTTACCGCCGGTTTTGCGTTGCAACACAATCTCACGAATCTCGATGCCCTTATCGAGACCCTTCACCATATCGTAAATGGTAAGCGCAGAAATGCTGGCGGCGACCAAAGCTTCCATCTCAACGCCGCTTTCCGCCGTGGTTGCCGCTTTTGTGGTGATGGCGACGCCATTTTCGCACACGCGCATGTCGACATCAACGTGCGAAAGGGGCAACGGATGGCACATGGGAATCAGATCGGCAGTTCGCTTGGCCGCCATGATTCCCGCGATGCGGGCGACTTCCAGCGGGTCGCCCTTCGGATTTTGGGGCAATGCCCGTAGAACTTCCGCCTTGATGGCGACAAAGGCGCTGGCTTCGGCTTCGCGTTTTGTAGCCGACTTGGCCGAGATATCGACCATGCGAGCGCGGCCGGAGTCGTCGTAGTGCGAGAGTTTGGTCGCCATGCGAACTCTCTATCTTACATGGTTTGTTCAGTGCGGCATTACGGCGATCCAGTCGCCGGCGGGAACGTGTTCGCGATGTGGCGGGATTACCACCAGGCAGTTGGAACGCGCCCGGGCGGCTATGTCGCCGGAGCCCTGCCAGGGGATAAGTTCAACCTGGGAATCTTCATATTGGCCCGATAGACGCGCGGGGAGAAAACGGCGGAGACCGGGTTTAATGTGGATCGCCGATTTCAGGCGAGCATGGAGGAAAGTCAGCGGTTGAGGCGGGAGGCCTGACAGTGCTTCGAGAATCGGCCGGGCAAACAGTTCAAAGGTGACAATGGTGGAGATTGGATTGCCGGGAAGACCGAAGAAATATTTCGGTGGAGGGATTTTTCGGGCAGAGCCCGCCCTCGGCTCGAATGGAGTGTCCGCGCCACACGAGCCTTTACACCGTCCGAAGACTACTGGCCTGCCGGGTTGGATTTTTGCGCCCGTGAAAAAAAATTCGGCTTCCGCTTCTGTGAGCACCTGCTCGACTAAGTCGTAACGGCCCATGGAGACTCCGCCGGTCATGAGCAACAGATCAGATTGAAGGCCCTGTTCGATCAATTCGCGCAGGTGGCGGGGTTCGTCCGGAGCGATTGGTAGGACGACAGGTTCGGCTCCAGCTTGCTGGATTTGTGCGGCGAGCGAATAGCTGTTGGAGTTGCGAATTTGGGCAGGGTCGGGTTGCACATTGATGTCTACGATTTCGTCACCGGTGGTGAGCACGGCGACCCGCGGCCGCTTGAAAACATCCAGGCGCGACTTCCCTACTGAGGCCGCGAGGGCAATGGAAGTTTCGTTCAGGCGGGTACCGGGGCTTAACAACACGCTGCTCATGCGCGCTTCGGCGCCTTGCGCGACGATGTTTTCACGGGCTTCGATGGCTTTCTGTATTTCTACGTATTCGCCTTGCGTCGTGGTGTACTCGACCATCACCACGGCGTCTGCGCCGCGAGGGACGGGCGCGCCGGTCATGATGGCGAAGGCCTCGCCAACGCCGACATTCGATTGATCTTCGTCGAAGGCACCAGCCTTTATTTCTCCAAGTACTCTTAGGGTCGTTGGAACGCCAGCGACATCAGTCGAACGCACGGCGTAACCGTCGCGCGTCGCACGCGGGAAAGGAGGAATGTCGCGATCGGCAGTGATGGTTTCGGAGAGTATGCGGTTTACCGCGCTCAGCAGATCGACTGTCTCAGATGGAGGAGGGGCAATTTGCGAAGCTTGTTCTTCGACAACGCGGCGTGCGTCTTCGAAAGTGAGGACCGAGGCTTGCGTCTGCGGCATGAAGGCGATGATAGATCAAGCCGGTCTTCACGACGAGCAAGAACGCACGCTCTAAAGCCCGCATCGATTTTGGATGTTTTAGGCGGTGCTAACCAGCAACTCTTCTGCAGGAACATCGCCAACTCTGCAGGAACGTCATCAGCGTGCGAGTTCCTGGCCGAATACGGCCGGATTGCTAACGAAGGACAGCGCCGTCTCGAGGTCGATCACTCGATCACGGACCAATTGCGCGATTTGGCCATCGAAGTGTTGCATGCCTTCGCTGGAAGAAGTTTTGATTGCGTCCAACAAAGTCTTCCCTTCGCGCTCACCTTTTTCGATGCATTCGCGAGTGCGGGCATTGGCTTTCAGAATTTCGACCACGGCGATACGGCCACTGCGGTCGGTCTTCGGCAGCAAACGCTGGCAGATAATATAGCGGAATGTTTTCGCGAGGCGCTCGCGAATTTTCTGCTGATCTTCGGGTGCGAATGAGCTGATGATGCGCTCAACGGTCTTCGACGCGTCCATTGTATTCAGGCTGGAAAAAACGAGGTGCCCGGTTTCCGCCGCTTCAAGAATCATCTCGATAGTTTCGCGGTCGCGCAGCTCGCCCACGAAAATGACTTTAGGCGCCTGGCGCAAGGCGGAGCGAAGCGCGTACGCGAAGCTCGGAGTGTCGCTGTGCAACTCGCGCTGATGGATGGTGGAGCACTTGTGGCTATAGAGAAACTCGATGGGATCTTCGATAGTGATGATGTGGTAGTACTTCTCGCGATTGATGCAATCGAGAAGAGTAGCTAGCGTGCTTGACTTTCCTGAACCGGCGGGACCGGTGACGAGAACGATGCCGTCACGCAGTTTGGCCACGTCTACGAGATTCGCAGGCAGGCCGAGCGATGCTAGGTCGGGAATGGCAGTGGAGATCACTCGCATGACGACGGCGCAACTCCCGCGCTGGATGAAGATATTGGCGCGGAAGCGTGCGACGCCGGCAAGGCCATAAGAGATGTCGCAAGAGCCTTGTTCCCGCAGCGCTGCAACGGCCTGTTGGTTGTCGCCGATCAGATCTGCGGCAATGTGGCGGGTATCGTCAGCCGTTAAATTCGCGAGGCCAGGAATTTGAACGGGCGTCAACTGGCCGTAGACCTGCACCTGCGGCGGCCGGCCGGGAGAGAAAATCAGGTCGCTGATTTTCTCCGCGGCGCGCAGCATGGCCGTGAGCAGAGCGGGTGTAGCTACCTTGCCGCTGCCGGAGTAGCCTTCTAAAGAAACTGATAATGCCGAAATGCCGGGTGCTGCCATCGCGTCCTCGTATGAAACTTCTCCTGCGCTGGGAATCGCAGCACCACAGATTGGGAGCACATGGGAAACAGATTGTCTACTTTAACGCGGTGGGAGAAAGAACAGAAAGGACACGAAGTACATAGCCCTTGGTAATCAAGGGCTCTATCCGGGACTTATTACGTTCTCAATTCGATTTTTTCGGTGCTTTTTTCTTGCTCCCAAAGCCCGTTTCTACAGGGGCTCCGATGCTCGCGAGCATGGCCTTGGCTTCATCCGAGTGGCCGCCGGTTGGAACCAGTTCGAGGTATTTCTGAAAAGCTTCTGCCGTGCCAGGGGCGGCGACCATCTTGTCGCCCTGCAAGGTGGCTTTGCCCAAAAGGTTCACACCCTTTTGGTAGTACGCTTCGGCACGATTCGGATCGGCGGCGATGCACTTATCGAAGGCGGCGATGGCCTGCTCAGCCTTACCTGAATTGGTGAGCACCGCGCCTTCATTGAAATAATACTGAGCCGCCGAGGTGGGATCGGCCTGCGCAGCTTGCTCGTAAGTTTTGATCGAGTCATCGACCTTGCCATCTTTGGCGTATGCTTCGGCCAAATTGTTGTAGTAAGCGGCCAAAGTCTTGGTTCTGTTGGGATCCTTGTCGTTCGCGTTCCCCTGTTTCAGTTCCAGAGCTTTCTGGTACGACTGAACCGCGGAATCGAGACTCTTTTGCTTTTCGGCAGTGTCGGTTTGCTTGTTGGCCGATAAGCGGTAGGCGTCGCCAAGCTTGAACCAGATCAAATCACGCGATGGATCGATTTCGTTCGCTGCGGTGAGATCGGCGATGGCGGTGGTGTAGTCGCCGCCATCAGAAGCTACTTTAGCCGCGGCGAGTTTTTCGTTCAGAGACTTGACCGTACCGGCTTCTTTGGCCTGTTTCGCCTGCTGCTCCTGCTGGGCCTTTAGCTGCTCAGGCGTAAGGCCCTGGCCCTTTGCACTTTCTTCAGTCTGCTTCTTAAGATCGAAATCGAGCGTATTTTCGTCGAGCGTGACCTGGAATTTGTTGAAGTGGAAAAGTTCTTTGTTGGCTTTGTAGTCGTCCTGGTTCTTGTACAGCGTGACGGTATAGTTGCCCGCGCCAACGCCAAGGGAAAAGTACTCGCCCTTTTTGTTGGTCTTGAGGACGTATTTCTGGCCGTTATCCTGGTTGGACCACACCACGACGCCATCGGCGACGGGATTGCCCTGCGGATCTTTGCAGACGCCCTTTACGGTGCCCGATGCACCTTGGGAAAAAGCCGGGACCGCGGAAAGTCCCAGAGCTATGAGAGCAACGGCAAACACTACGTGGTGTTTTTTCATGATGGCCTCCCGGCCGAAAGAATTCCTGGCTGATTTTTGACTATGGAGAGAAAAAGCCGAGCACAAAGCCATGGTGCTTTTTCTTTCGATAATCGAAAATCAAACCGGTTCAACCGTGGCATAAGGAATCGGATCCTGAACTCCCTCTGCAGCGAAGGCGCGCAGGCGCAACATACAGCTATCGCAGACTCCGCAGGCTCGATCCTCATGGCTATAGCATGACCAAGTTAAATCGAACGGGGCATTCAATTCAAGGCCGAGACGCACGATTTCGGCTTTGCGCATGGCGATGAGCGGGGTAACAATTTCGATTTTTCCTTCCTTCGTTCCGGCTTCGATGACTCGGTTGAAGGCTTCGTAATACGCCGGCCGGCAATCGGGATAACCGGAGCTGTCTGGTTCCACAGCGCCGATGTAGATTTTTCCGGCGCCAAGAACTTCTGCCCAGCTCACTGCTACTGATAAGAAATGCGCGTTGCGAAAAGGGACATAGGTAACGGGGATTTCATTGCCTGGAACTGCACCTATAGGGACGGCAATCGTCTCGTCGGTGAGAGCGGAGCCACCAATGGCGCGGAGCGCTTCGTTGCGAACCAGCAATCGGTCGCGAATCCGTAGCCGGTCGCAGATAGCCACGAAGGATTGGCGCTCACGACTTTCGGTGCGCTGTCCGTAGCTGATGTGCAGAGCAGCCGCTTCATAGCCCCCAACGGCGAGGGCGGCGCAGACGCAGGAGTCCATGCCTCCGCTGAGTAGAACTACAGCTCGTTGTTTCGCTTGCGGCACGTGAAATTTCTAAATCCCTTTCATCGCGGGATCCCAGATGAATTTGTGAAGCTGTAATGAGAAGCGTGCGGGAACATTGTCGGCCAGCATCCACTCTGCCAGCTTTTGAGGATCGAGCAGGCAGTGTGAACTGTCGCGAAGGCCTGCGGCGTCTTTGCGGAAAGCCGGCGAGAACAGCACTGCATTCACTCGCGCGGAAAGATTGTGTTGCAGGGTGAAATCGCGGGCGAATTCGTAGTCGGCGCGGGTGCTGAGGACGAACTTTACTTCGTCGTCCTTTGCAAGAGCGCTTAGATTTTCTTGGTGAAAAGTGTCACCCTCGCCGGAGTCGGGACACTTTACGTCCACAATCTTAACAATCTCCCGCGGAACTCGCTCCAGCGGCCGTTCTCCGCTGGTTTCCAACAGGACTTGATAGCCGTTTTCGAGCATTTGCTGCATCAGCGGGATAAGATCGCGTTCCTGCAGCATGGGTTCGCCGCCCGTGATTTCGATAAGTCCTCCGTCAGGGCTGAGGCGGACCACTTCCTTCAGGATTTGCTCCTGTGTCATTTTCCGGCCGCCGTGGAACGTATACTCGCTGTCGCACCAGGTGCAGCGCAAGTTGCAGCCGGTGAGACGCACGAAAATGCAGGGAAGACCGGCGTAGGTCGACTCACCTTGAAGCGATTTGTAGATTTCCGTTATCTGCATCGCAACTGGCGGCAGGCAACTTCCCTATTCGCTGTATTTCGCTGTCGTCGTGTCGGTTTCGAACACAGTTACGTCTTTCACACGCACACGACCGTTGGTTATGGTTTTTAAACGTGTGTTCGACTCGTCATAGAAATATTTGGCTAGATTTTCCGCCGAGGGGTTAATCGCAGTAAACGGCTCAACGTCATTGATCATCCTGTGGTCGAGGCGCTCGATGACGTGGCGCATCACTTCGCGCAGATCTTTGAAATCCAGCAGTAGGCCGGCTTTGTCGAGTTCATCGCCGGCAAGAGTCACGCGAATTTTGTAATTGTGGCCGTGCGGATTTTCGCACTTGCCCTTGTAATTCCGCAGGTAATGGCCCGCGGCAAAAGAGTCGTCAACTGTGACTTCGAACATGCGCCCCCAGCGGCTGAAGCGGATATGGTTCCCACGGTAAATTTCTATTGTAGCGCCCATTGGCGCGCTTCGGCTTGACTGGAGCCTCAGGCGAATGTAGCTTGCTTAGTTTGCGTTGAATTGCAATGGAGCGGACATGGCATCTCGAAAATATTTGTGCGCAGTTCTGTTGTTAGCGATTTTTCTCCCTTACGGCTCCGCGCAAAGCGGGAAGAGCGAGTCCGAACTCGATGTCAAATCTCACTACACGAAGTACGAATACCGGATTGCGATGCGCGACGGAGTGCATCTGTTCACGTCGGTTTATGTTCCGAAGGATACGTCGCACAGCTATCCCTTTCTGATCGACCGCACACCATACAGCGTCGCGCCCTACGGAGAGGATCAATACCGCAAGCAGCTTGGTCCTTCGCCCGAGTTCGACAAGGCGGGTTACATATTTGTTTTTCAGGATGTGCGCGGGCGGTACATGTCGGAGGGAACGTTCGTCGAAATGCGCCCGCATATCGACAACAAAAAATCGAACCAAGATGTCGACGACAGCAGCGACCTTTATGACACCATCGACTGGCTGCTGAAAAATGTGCCGAATAACAACGGCAATGCAGGCATCTGGGGAATTTCATATCCGGGATTTTTTACTTCGGCCAGCATTATCGATTCTCATCCGGCGCTGAAAGCGGCTTCGCCGCAGGCTCCAATGACAAACTTATTTATGGGCGACGATGCCTATCATGGCGGGGCTTTCATGCTGAATGCGAACTTCGGTTTTTATGCGTTCTTTAAGCCGCAGGAGAATCCGCAGTTGCCGCCGAAAACGCCGGCGTCCTTCGATTACGGCACCACGAGCGGTTACGACTTTTATCTGAATGTCGGACCGATTTCGAATCTGGACAAATATCTTGATGGCAAGAGTGCGCTGTTCGACGACCAGATGCGGCACGACACTTACGACGATTACTGGAAACCGAGAAACCTTGCCCTGCATATGAAAAATATTCACTGCGCCGTACTGACGGTTGGCGGGTGGTTTGACGCGGAAGATTTGCAGGGACCGTTCAGCACGTTTCACGCAATCGATAAATACAACTCGGGAATTTTCAATGCGCTTGTGGTTGGCCCATGGGTGCACGGCGGATGGTATCGCTATGACGGCGAGCGGCTGGGCCGCGTGGAGTTCGACTCGAATACCGGAGAATTCTACCGAAAGAATATTCTGTTTCCATTTTTCGAACAGTATTTGAAGGGCGCGGGCGATGCGAAATTGCCGAAGGCCTACGTTTTTGAAACTGGATCCAACGTCTGGAGGCGATATTCGGAATGGCCACCGAAAGAGGCGGAGACGAAGGAGTTGTATTTCCACGCCGGTGGCGAGCTTTCGTTTGAGCCCCCTTCAAATGACTCGGCAGCCTTTGATGAGTACGTCAGCGATCCTGCCAAGCCCGTACCCTACGTGAACTACGTTTCGACACGTGTGCCGCAGCAGTATATGGATGCTGATCAGAGATTCGCTTCCAGCAGGACGGACGTGGTGGTTTATGAAACCCCTGTATTGCAGCAAGACGTTACGATTGCCGGGCCGATTTCACCGAAGCTTTTTGTTTCAACCAGCGGAACGGATTCGGATTTCGACGTGAAATTGATCGATGTGTATCCAGCGGACTATCCGGACAGTAAACTGGATGAGTTAAAACCCGAGGAGAAAGACAAGCCGCGGACGGATGTTTTTCCAGCAACTTTCGCTATGGGAGGGTACGAGCAATTGGTGCGCGGCGAACCGTTCCGTGGGAAGTTCCGTCACAGTTTCGAAAAGCCGGAAGCGTTTACACCCGGCAAAGTGGAAGAGGTGAATTTCACGATGCAGGATGTGAACCACACTTTTCGCCGCGGACATCGGATCATGGTGCAGGTGCAGAGTTCGTGGTTTCCGCTGACAGATCGCAATCCGCAAACCTTCGTCGATATTCCCTACGCAAAGCCCGCGGATTTTGTGAAGGCCAACCAGCGCGTCTACCATACCCGGCAGCAGGCCTCGGGAATTATCGTGGGTGTTGTGGGTGGCGGAGCTAACGAAGAGAACAGGTAAGCACAACCCTTCTACTCACGTGAACAACTCTGCCAGGCGCTAGAGTACAATTACCGCACCGTAGGTAGCCGCGTGCAGATTGCGCCCAGTAAATCGATAGCGCGGCGGTAAGGACTGTCCCACATGAATGTCCTTTTGCTTTCCATGCCCGATTCTTTCGAGCATATGCCTCCAGCTGCAGTGCGCATGCCGAACGGCGCGTTGATTTCCCTGGCGGGAAATGTTGATACGCATCATCGCGTTGCTGTGGCCGACCTCATTCTGGTTCACCGCAAGGTTCGCGAAACGGTGACCCGGCTTGTGCGCGAGCTGAAGCCAGAGGTCGTCGGCTTGTCGATCATGACATTTCAGCGTCGCACCGCTGGCCGAATCATCGATCTCGTGCGGGAGTTGCAGCCGGGAGTAAAGATCGTTGTCGGCGGCTACGACCCGAGCCTTGCTCCGGAAGGTTATGTCGATATGGGCGTGGATTACCTGGTGCGCAGCGAGGGTGAAGTCACCTTTCGCGAACTCCTGCGCGCGATCGAACAAGGGACAGGGGTCGAGCAGATTTGCGGATTGTCATATAAAAACGGCGACCAATGGGTCCATAATCCGGCGCGACCGCCGCATCGTTTAGAGGACAACGACATTCGTTTGCCGAACCGCGACGCGCGTGTGCTCAAGGGATACACGCTCATGGGGCGGCCAGTTGACGTGATCGAAACCTCGCGTGGCTGTACTTTCGATTGCAGCTTCTGCTCGATCATCGAGATGCGTGGCCGAAATTTCTTTGCTTACTCGTTCGACCGCGTGCTGGCCGATATTCGCGACGCGCGCGATCACGGAGCGCGGACGATTTTTCTGGTCGATGACAATATCACGCTGAATGTGCGGCGCTTCGAGGCATTTTGCGAGGCGATTATTGGCGCTGGGCTGAACACGCTCGATTACTTTGTGCAGGCCATGACTTCGGCGATTGCGAATCATGGCGAAACCCTGGCCCCGCTGATGCGGCGGGCAGGATTCCGTTACGTTTTTCTGGGCATCGAAAATATTCTCGAAGGCGATCTGGAGTTTTTACGAGCCGCGGCTAAGAACACAGAGAAAGAAAACGGCCATAACGTCGGCAACGCCACTCTTACGGCGATCGACTATTTGCATCGCAACGAAATGTATGTTGTCGGCGGATTAATTGTCGGCAGCCCTGGAGATACCAAAGAATCGATTGAAGCTAACTTGGAATTTGCCCGGCGCTACGTCGATTGGCCTTACATTCAGCATCCCACCCCGTATCCGCGCACCCCCATGACGAAGGACTTCCGCGATCAGAATCTAATCATGAATGAACGCCTGGAAGAATACGATGGCACGACTGCCGTAGTGCGGACCGAGCATCTTCCAGCGGAAGAGATCGAGTTTATGCGCTGGAAGGCCGAGCGTTGGATGAAAGTCCGTCATATTCCGGTGGCGTTGCGGCATGATCCGGCGTGGGTGCTGCTCCGCGGATGGGAGATGTTTTTCCATACCTTCCGCGGAAGCACGATTCGTTCGTTATTCGGTCTTGAGAGCGACCGCGAAGTCTTCAAACGATACCGGGCCATTCGGCGAGCCGAGCGGGAATACGTGTAAGGCGCGCAGCATTTGTTCGTCTCCGCGGATCTATCCTCGTTTATCCCTTACAATTCCGAGTGAATGATTCTGGATGCTCTCCATCGTGTGGCGAGTCATGGCCAGTCGCTTCGGCGCGCTGAGGCTCGCGAAGTCATGGACGAAGTGCTCTCCGGAACTTGCACCGACGCTCAAATTGCCGCTTTACTAACCGCACTGCGGATGAAAGGCGAGACGGTAGAGGAGATAGTTGGATTTGCGGAGGCGATCCGAAGCGCAGCGACGCCGTTGCCGATCCGATTGCCTCAGGCTGGCGCACTCGATCTGACCCGCGCCGGCAGCAATGCGCTGATTGAATCCGCTCTGGTCGATACCAGCGGAACGGGCGGCGACGCCTGTGGAACATTCAACATCTCGACCGCGAGTGCTTTTGTGACTGCAGGTGCAGGCGTGCGCGTGGCGAAGCATGGGAATCGCAGCATCAGTTCGAAGTGCGGCTCGGCGGACGTAATGGAGGCGTTGGGTGTAAACATTCAGCTCTCGCCCGAGCGCGCAGCAGCTTGCCTTGGCGAAGTTGGAATCTGTTTTTTGTTCGCCCCCGATCTGCATTTATCGATGAAGCAGGTGCAGCGCGTGCGGCGGGAACTGCGGCTACGCACCATCTTCAATCTGCTTGGTCCACTGACCAATCCGGCGCGGGCGTCTGGGCAGATTGTCGGCGTTTACGCGCTTGAAATGGTCGAAAAGCTCGCGGAGGCTCTTAGCATGTTGGGGCTGCATCGCGCGCTGGTGGTGCATGGACTGGATGGGCTCGACGAGATCACAATTACCGGGCCGACGCGCGTGGCGGAGGCGCGCGATGGATCGGTACGGACTTACGAAGTCAATCCGGAAGAGTTTGGGATGAGGCGGCCCGGGCTCGATGAAATTTCCGGCGGCGATGCCGCGGAGAACGCGTCGATAGTGCGCGAGGTGTTAAGCGGGAAAAAATCTCCGCGACGCGATGTGGTTGTGCTGAACTCGGCTGCGGCGCTCGTGGCGGCTGGGTGCGTGGATCACATTACCGACGGGATTCTTCCAGCTGAGAGGTCGATCGATTCAGGAGCGGCAGCGGGAAAGCTGGATGCGTTAGTCAAGTTCACCTCCGCTATTTAGCAGAATCGTCAAGAACAACCTTAAACGTGTTGTTAGTCATGTCGCTCTCCGGAACGCTGCCATCGTTGACCACGACTTCTTCCGGGGCTTTTGTAACCGGGATGCGAATTACGCCACTGCTCTTGCCGTGAACCACGAGCCGCTGCACGACTTCCCCTCCATCAAACTTAATCGTGATCGGAACCTCGGCGCCTGCCACTCCCTGATTGCTGATCGTGACCGTGACCATGTAACCCTCTGGCAAGGTCTTGCGTGGAAAAACGGATTCGATTTTGAAATCCGGCAGGCCGCGGTCACGGTACACCCAGTCGTCGAAAAACCATTCGAGATCTTTTTTGGTTTCTTTCTCGATCAATCGCTGGAGGTACGAAGGCTCCTTGTCCTGGGCGGGGTTATACGCATGCATGAGAGAAGTAAGATTCTTGCCCGGTAGCATGTCGCGTAACATCCACCACACCCACATTGATTTTGATGCGACGTACACCTCATCATTCGATTGAATCAGCGAATTTCGACGATCTCCTTCACCGCCCGTGTTCTGGCCGGCGAAACTCTTCTCGGCAGCGACCAAGACCGGACGATGCGCTTCAACGTAGGTGAGAGCCGCCTCTCGCCCGCGCCGTTGCTCAATGTCGAGCGCCTGTTCGCAATGCGCCAGGCCCTCGGAGATCCACGCCCGGCGAGTCACAATCAATTCTCCGCGAGCGACTGCGTAAACGAGGGCAAGCCGATCTGCTTCGGTCACGGATGGTTTCAACGGCAGCAGCAATAAACTCTCGCTCACAAATTCGGAGACGTCAGAATCGGGCACGTCTGCCACTTGCAGTCGTCTCGATCCGTTACTGGTTGGAATGGGATCGATACCTCCCAAAATCTCCACGTAGGATTTGGCGGCGGCTTCATGGTTCGGCAAGTAGAAGACGGTCGACCCACCCTTGACATCGGCCTTCCGATAGTTCGCGAGCACAAAGGTGGGCGCGCTCATGCCGAAACGGGTCATTTTGAAGGCGCCTATTTCCCCGATCTTTTCGTCGGATCGGTAGTCGGACCCGCTGGGCGTGCCGCTGAACAATATGGTCAGATCAGCGCTGGTCCTCAATACAACCGCCATTGCGGAGTCGGCCTGACGCGCCTTCCAGCGGCCCAAGACCTCCGATAAATTATTTTCCTCGGAAAGAGAAGCAGCCTCTGTCGCGATCGGATACCAGGCTACATATCCCACGCCTCGAACCGCTGTGAAGGTTGAGCTGATCTGGTCCCAATCGGTAGTGCTCGCCGTCGATTCAGGCGCACCGAGGCGAGTGAGTCGCGTGGCGTCCAGCACGATCACACCTTCGTAGGCAATGTCGAGATCGATTGTTCCTTTTGGAGGAATCGCCGACGGCAGAGTAACGATGGCTTCGGTCAAGACTCCGGTGTGGTCGATATCCGAAGTGTAGGACTGGGAGATGAATTGCAACTGTTGGTCGCCAGCTTTGATCGAGCGCCAGTCGAGCGAGGAGGAAATTTGTAGGGCGGCGATTTTTTGCGGAGTAGACGAATCGTTTCGCAAACTGATTTTGCCGCGAACGCCGAGGCGCTGCTGGTCGGGCTCGACACGAACATCCAGATCATAGTTGGTGAAGGTGAACGCCTCGCGGTCGAGAGAAAAAACATTTACCGCTGAGGAACAGAGAACCCAGAGAAAAAGCAGAATGCGCAACTTCATGCTTCCTCGACGGCTTGTTCACCGCGAGCGCGCCTTTGGCGGACAACTTCATACATGACAATTGCCCCAGCCACCGATACGTTGAGCGATGGCACTTTGCCGAGCATCGGAATCGAAACCAGGAAATCGCACTTGCGCTTAACCAGGTCGTGCAATCCTTTGCCTTCTGCGCCCAGAACCACCGCGCAATCCATGTTGTAATCGAGAGCATCGTAGGTCTGTTGGCCGCGTTCGTCGAGCCCGACGGTCCAGATATTTCGTTCTTTCAATTCTTCTACCGTGCGTGCGATGTTGGTCACCTTTGCGATGGGCAGATATTCGCTCGCGCCGGCCGATGATTTTGTTACCGTACCGGTTACAGGCGCAGCCCGGCGCTCGGGGATGATTATGCCGTCGGCGCCTGCTGCGTCGGCGGTACGGAGTACCGCGCCCAGATTGTGCGGATCTTCAACGCCATCGAGGAGGATGATGAGCGAGTAGCGGCCACGCTTGGCGCCGATAACGTCGTCCAGGTTGCTGTATTGCTTCGCCGAAGTGACCGCGACCACGCCTTGATGCGCCGCACTTCCGGCCATGTGATCGAGCTCAGTGCGCTGCAAGAACCGCACGGGAACGCCGAGCTTGCGGCAGTCTTCAATCAGCCGCTGTAGGCGAATATCGTGGCGCTCCTTGGCCATGCCGACCCACTGGAAGGCGCGCCCGCGGGCTTTGAGGGCTTCGCTGACGGCGTTAATGCCGTAGATGTAGTTCATGAAGTAGATAGTGTAACGCGTGTGATCCTGTGTGGCGCCAGTCGAGCGTGAATCCGCTCCGAGAAAAATGCATAGGTCCTTCGCTTCGCTCAGGATGACAAAGTCAGTCGTAGTGCGGTGATGATGTCAGCCGGTTCGGGTCTTTCGGTGTAGTCCTCGTTGGCGGAGGCGTAGAGAATCGTGCTGTTGCGATCGACGATGTATGTTGCCGGGATGGGCAGTTCCCAACTTGCATTGCCATTGATGAATGGCAGGTTCACGAAGGTGCGTTGGTAGAGGATTTGCTGTTCTTCGCTAACGCGGTAAGTCAGATGGAACTGGCGAGATATTTCATTGCTCGCGTCTGAGAGCAGCGCGAAGCGCAGCTTGTGTTGGTCGTGCATGAAGAAGGATTGCTTGACGGTTTGCGGCGAGATGGCGACGAGTGTCGCTCCGAGTTGTTGGATCTGCGGCATGATCAGATTCATGGCTTCCATCTGTCCGACGCAGAATGGGCACCACCGGCCGCGGATGAAGCAGAGAACCAGGCGGCCCTTGGCCAGCAAGTCGGAGGCGCGGACCACCTTGCCATTGTGATCCTGTAATTCGCATTGTGGGGCCTTTGCGCCCACTGGGAGGATGTTTGCCGTTAGGTGGCGCGATTTCAATTCGGCGACGGCACGCACGTGGATAGCTTCCGTTTCAGAAGGAACATACTTGGCGATGAGTCCCTTCCGCTCAGCAAAAATTTCGCGGAGGGAGCGGGGGTCAGTGCCGGTGCTGGATTCTTCGAGGGAGCGCCACTTCATCGCAGGCCCATGATGGCATATCCGCTCATGCACCATGATCGATTTTTGTGCACAAATGCAAAAATGGTGTACAATTCCAGAATGCGCACCAATATAACACTTGATGATGATGTTCATCAATTTGCACAGATTTATGCGCGGGCGAAGGGAATCACTCTGAGCGCTGCAATTAGTGAATTGGTGCGCCGGGCGCAGGATACGCAGCTACCCGTCCCCGAAGTACGGCGCTCGGCAATCACGGGACTCGCGACATTTCCTTCCAGCGGACGAAAGCTGACTTCGAAGATGGTGCATGAGGCGGAAAGTGACCCAGCCTGAACTGACCCACACGAAGAGGAAGTATCTGCTTGATCTCAACACTCTGATCGCCCTTGCGGAACCGGACCACGAGTTCCATAAGCCCGCGGGAAAGTGGTTTCAAGCCGAGGGCAAAGGAAACTGGGGCGTCTGCCCGCTGACCGAGGCGGGCTTTATACGCATCACCACCCACCCAAACTATCGTCCTGCATCTCGGACCGTGCAGCAAGCGGCCACGATACTCGCCAGCTTCGCCGAGCATCCGGGTTACCACTACTGGCCCATCGTCGATTCCTGGGCCACACTGACTGCACCGTTCGCTGCCCGCATTTTCGGACATCAACAGGTAACCGACGCCTACTTGCTCGGACTGGCAGTCAAGGAGCGCGGAGTCCTGGTGACGTTCGACTCCGGCTTCGGCGTTCTGAGCGGAACGGAATATAGCAGGAATCTGCGGGTGCTTGCCGCCGCGCATTGAGTCAGCGGGGCGGCCGAATTTCTTCAAGACAAATTTGCAGCGGGCCGTAGGGCTTCACATCCCCGGCATCTTCATTCCCGCCATCCGTCGCGCGAAGCTGGGCTTGCCGATTTGCTTGAACATTTTTTTCATCTGCGCGTACTGGCGCAGAAGATTGTTGACTTCCTGTACGGTAGTGCCTGAACCGCGTGCGATCCGTTTGCGGCGGCTGCCGTTGATGACCTCGTGATGATTGCGCTCGTGCGCGGTCATCGAATTAATGATTGCCTCGACGCGGTTGATCTGTTTCTCGTCCACGTTATCAGCGGCTTTTTGCAGGCCAGAGAACGGTCCGATGCTGGGCAACATGCCGATCAAGCTTTTCATCGAACCCATCTTTTTTACCTGGCGTAGCTGATCGCGAAAATCCTCGAGCGAGAAGCCGTCTCCGCTAAGGGCCTTGGTCGCCATCTCCTCGGCTTTTTTCTTGTCGATCTGGCTCTCGGCGCGCTCGATAAGCGAGAGGATGTCTCCCATGCCGAGAATGCGCGAAACTATGCGGTCGGGATGAAAGGGCTCTAGCGCATCATATTTTTCGCCGATACCGATGAACTTGATGGGCTGTCCGGTGACCTGGCGGATGGAGAGCGCCGCGCCGCCACGGGCGTCGCCATCCATTTTCGTGAGCACGACACCGGTCAGCGAAAGTTTCTTATGAAACTCGTCCGCGGAGCGCACGGCGTCCTGTCCAGTCATGGCGTCGGCAACGAACAGAATTTCCGATGGATTCAGCAGTTTCTTAAGCGACTGCATTTCGTCCATCAGTTCGTCATCAATGTGCAGTCGTCCCGCGGTATCCACGACGAGAACATCGCAGCCGCTGATCACCGCCTCGCGTCGCGCTTCCTTCACCAGCCGCTCAACCGTCGCGGTGTTCGCTTCAGTCACCTCGCCCTGATAGATGTTCACCTTGACCGCATCCGCGACGACTTTCAATTGCTCGCGCGCGGCGGGCCGGTAAACGTCGACGGAAACCAACATCGGGCGATGGCCGCCCGTCTTGAACCAATTTGCCAGCTTGCCGGAAGTCGTGGTTTTGCCGGAACCTTGCAAGCCTGCCATGAGCACAACTGTTGGCGGCTGCGAAGCGAACTTGATGCGCGCAGTATCCTTACCAAGCGTTTCGACCAGCTCGTCGCGGACAATTTTGATGACCTGCTCGCCCGGCGAGAGCGCGGTCATCACCTCCTGGCCGACAGCTTTCGCCTGGATCCGGTCGATGAGTTCTTTGACGACTTTGAAGTTGACATCGGCCTCAAGCAGCGCAAGCCGAATTTCGCGCAGCGCTTCAGCAATGTTTTCTTCCGAAAGGCGCGCCTGTCCCCGCAGGGACTTGAACGCGCGCTGGAGTTTTTCCTGGAGATTCTCGAACATGATTCTTGGCTATTTTATCAGCCAAGCGATCAAGGCGCGGACAGATTCGCCCGCCGGTCCTGCTGCTCCCGAGCCGAGGCGAAGAGAACTATATCTTTTCTTCACAAATGAGAGCCCATCGGGGGACTCAAGCTGACCGCAATGTCATCCATGCATCGCTCCGAAATCAATCGGTATTGAATCTTGCGACGACAGCTCACTAGCGGAATACTCGCTGAATCGCAAAACACAATGTCAAGTTCGCGGAAGCTATAACGACGGCCGGATTCAAGTAGCCGTGTTTCCAGAGAATGACGCCGGCCTACAACTGGCGCGAGCAGACTTCGGGCGGTTTTCAGAAAAGCTTTACTGATGGACACTACACCGATAACCGATGGTTGGATTAGGTTACGAACAGAATCAAGATGATCCTCGGCGCTAACGAAGGTGAAGCCGATGCAGGGCAATTTTACGGAAAGAAATGGATTTACCAGCTGCACCAGGTGATCCGGCGCTACCACCTGGGCTCCGAGAAGGAGGGCCGGCGCGCGCGAAAGGTCTTCCACACCACAGGATTCCACTCGTTTGCCGACCTTCGAGCGAATCTCGGCGCAGATAATCTGCCGAAATTCGGGCTCGCGTTCGACCACCAGAATGTGATCCGGAGGTTGCGCCGAGAGTCGCATAAGCACTTCGCTGCGTAATGCCTGAAGAGAGTACCCCAACTCACCTGCGCGTCGAATGGTGTGGTTGATGAGGGCATCCAGATCGATGCTCCTGCCCTTTCCTTGTGGCGTAATAGGCTCTCCAACGGACAATCTGCTTCCGCGCTGCCGTTTGAGCCATCCGCGAGCCACAAGGTCCCGATAACTCTTGCTAACCGTATTGTGGTGAATCCCGAGCTGTCGTGCGAATGCGCGCACACTGGGGAGTTGGGCTCCCGCGTCGAGTTTCTTGGTGGTGATCAGGAAGACGAGTTGCTCGGCAAGCTGCTCGTGAAGAGGAACGTCGCTGTGCTTATTGAGCGAAATCTGCATCGATTGCAGAGCATTCTAACTCGCTTCCTCCATCACTGCTCCGTCCGATCGAATTGTGTGACAGTTCAAGGAACTATCACGCGCCATATCGCGCGAGGCTTGGGGCCCGGCTAATCTTTGAGTTGTCAGCAGAATTATTCGGTCTGAACTCGATCGATACACGGAGGAACATATGATCCAAATCGCAACCATTGTCGCGGCAACTATCGTGTTTTTCGTTTTAGAGCGGGCGCTTCCCGGGCGCGAACTACCGGAGTCCCCTGGCTGGTACGTTCGAGCGGCTTTCCTGAATGGATGCCAGCTCGGCATCGTTTGCTTGGCAGCGGTTGCATGGAATCAATGGTTTCAGGGCCACTCCTTTCTCCGCTTGTCGTATTTACCTGCGGTCGCTCAAGGAGCAATCGGATGGTTTGTCGGAACCTTCGTCTTTTATTGGTGGCATCGAATACGGCATGATTCCGATTTTCTCTGGAGGGTGTGCCATCAAATCCATCACAGCCCTTCTCGAATTGAATTGCTGACGGCGTTCTACAAGCATCCGCTTGAGATCGCCGCCGATTCGATCATAGCCAGTGCTTTAATGCTGATAGTGCTGGGGGCATCGCCGGCTGGCGCAGCTTGGTTCAACGTGGTTGCAACTATCGGTGAGTACTTCTATCACAGCAATCTCCGCACACCTCACTGGTGGGGTTATTTTCTGCAGAGGCCAGAGCATCATTCTATTCATCATCAACTCGACTCTCACTCTGCGAATTACGGCGACATAACCTGGTGGGACCGCTTGTTCGGAACCTTCCGAGAAACTCATGAGTTTGCCGGTCGATGCGGCTTTCCCGAAGATCATGAGCAGAGGCTTGGGCAGATGCTGGCATTCCGAGATGCATACTAGTCTCCAGGCCTGGGGCCTTCAACTCCACCGAAACGACGTCGTGGCAAACAGAGATCCCTTGTTACGGCGTCGTTCCGTACACCGCGAACGCCGCCAGATTATCCGTGTAAGGGAACCATTGGCCGTCCGTATTGTCGTTCAGGAATGCAACCGGGCCCGACGCGTCGTTCCATACAAAATTCCACTTGTAGTTTCCTGTGTCCTGCGCCGAGGTAACGCCGGCGACAATCCAATATTGCACTCCGCCTTCAAGAGAGATGCCGTTCGCATCCTTCAAAGCAACCAGCGTACAGCAGTTCCCTTCCTTCTGGAAATTCGTGGCTGTCCACGTTTTGATCGGAGTGCCGGGTACGCCGTTATCATCTTCAACCAGGGCGATGGTTCCTCCATTGTTGCCGCCGCCCAGGTAACCGAGCGCGATCAGGATTTCTTTAACGGTGGAGTTCTCAGAGGGTGTGAAAGGAATGCCGAGATAACCTTTACCAAAAAGAAGATTGCCAGGGCCGCTGATCTGGTAGCTGATACCGTCATCATAGGCATCGGTTTTCGAGCCCAAATTGCTGAAGATAGTGGTTAGCCCTGCCTCGGGCTCGTTGGCCGGTCGAACGATTGCCGATCTTCGAGAGATTGTAGTGCGTGGAGTCTGGGCGATCAGCGTAGCACAAGAAATAATTAAAGTAAGCACGGCGTAAGCACACATCTGCAGCCATCTTTTCATCGGCATTCCTCTCCGGGCGAGTCTGAACAACTCTGGGTTTTTCGGCGGTCAACCTTCCACAACGTTGAAAATTCTACATGGATTTCTGCAAGTGTCAAAGCGAAAGCCTATCTGGGCGCGGGGTTCGGTGGGGCGCTTATACTGGGAGTTGCAGGGTCCGTAGCGCATACCCCAAAAACTCAAAAGCAGGATCCGCCTGGTTTGACGGATCCTGCTCCCGGGGCCATGAAGAAAACTCCAGGCCGAACTGGTTTTGGCGAACTGTTTTTGGCGAATTATGTCTGCCAATACTTGTGGTCGCGCAGAAAATAATTCGGATTCCAATAATTCATCGCCGTCTTCAGAAACAACCATCCCACACGCAAGCGTCCCATCCGTTTGAATCGCCGATTCGTCGTGTAAACCCCACCGCGCACAATCCCAAACCGCCGGCACTCGACTTGCTGGCTCAGCAAGTAATCTTCCGCAAATGCAACCTGCTCGTGAAATCCGCGCAACTTGCGAAACTGCTTCAAGTCAAACAGCATGAACATCCCCGTCGCAAACGGATGGTGCAGCCGCGACAAATACTGAAACATGTCGTTGACCGCATAGAAACCCTTGTCCACCCAGTTTCCATCGCGGCAGATGACATTCGTAGTCACGCAATGTAATTTTTTGCTCTGCGCCCGCTCCACGGCCCGCCGCACGACCGAAGGATGTGCCAACTCAACATCCGCATCAACGAACAGCACATAATCGCTCTCCGCCTGCGCCGCGCCCAAATTCCGCCCCACCGAAGGCATCCCTCCCCGAATAACACTTACGTTCAGCTGATCGCGAAAGCTCATCACTATGTCCCGAGTGCCGTCCGTAGAATTCGCGTCAGCTACCAACACTCTCGTACTCGCGATCTTCGAGTAATCCTGCTTCATCAGCGAAGTCAGTAATTGCGGAATCATCTTCGCTTCGTTCTTCGCCGGAATCACGATCGTCAATTCGCTGTTTGTATTCATGGATGCGAACCCCCTCTTCCCCAATCGTCAAATAAGTCAGCCGTGAATCTACCCAACCGCCCGAGTTGTAGTACTCGATTCCATCCTGTTGCACTTGCAACGCCTCATGCGTATGCCCGCAGAAAATGCGCTCAGCCTCATGCTGCCGCGCGTACTGCAAAGCTCCCAGTGCCACTTTCGAAGACATCCTCAGCCATCGCGTATTCAACCGATCGATCATTCGCGCAATCGGCTTGCTCCGAAAATCCAGCTTCTGCAGCGCCAAATACAGCGAGGTCCCGCCCCGCGAAAGCCTGACATTGTTTACCTGAAATCCATCGAACTGATGTCCGTGAATCGCAAGATGCCGCAACCCCGCGTACCGCCACCGGTACCGCTGATACACTCGCACACCCACAAGGTGCGACATGATATTCGTCAGCCCGTGGTCGTGATTTCCCTCGACCCACACCACTTCAATATTTCTTTTGGGATTCGAAAGCTTGCGGATGTACCCGAGAAACTTCCAATGATCTTTCGTCAGCCGTGCGAAGTTAAGGTCCGCGAAAATATCGCCCAGCAGAATCAGCCGATCAAAAACATTTTCCTTCAGCACGCAAGTGGCCTCGCGCGCGCGGCTGGTCGGTGCACCCAGGTGCAGATCCGAGAGGATCAGCGTGTTGTAAACCGGCAGATCCATACTCAATTTGTAGCCGAGGAATGTTAACGAGAGATGAACATTGCATCAAAATCAGTGCAGAGTAACTACAGAAGTAACCCGGTAAAAAAGCCGCACCGGACCTAGACTCGCACCAGTCGGCCCGCCAGCCGCGCCATTCGCACGACCCGATAGAAAGGAAACAAAATCCGCGGCAGCTTGACCGCGTCCCACTCCCCCGGACCCGGCGTAAACGTCAGCCGTGTCAGGAATCGCAGCCGATCCATTCGCCGCTCCCGCAATCCCATCATCAATCGAAAATAGGAAACCTTTCTCGTTTCGTAATCCACGCCCGCAGCTATCGATTCTGCGATCTCCTCTGCAAACTTCCACGCCACCCGGTCGTTCCGCAGATCGCTCTCCACGGCACCTGGAACCCGCGCCCCAAAAAATCGCTCTGCCAGCGCCAGCGTCACATGCAAAATGCGCTGCACTCCCAACCCACT
The DNA here is from genome assembly GCA_036490235.1 of Candidatus Sulfotelmatobacter sp. Lineage (GTDB taxonomy): Bacteria > Acidobacteriota > Terriglobia > Terriglobales > Acidobacteriaceae > Sulfotelmatobacter. The sequence continues at coordinate 88,243 of DASXEG010000136.1, forward strand.
TGCGCAATTTCGCACCCCGACCCAATCCAACTCGCGCTGCAAAATCCGCTCGATATCGCATAACCAGATCAACCGTCCCCAAACATGCTTCGCCGCATGAATCGCCAGCACCAGCAACGAATCCTCCACCGACAAAGTCAGCATCTGTCGCCCCGCAAAATTCACCTCCACCGCCCGCGCAAACAACCCCTCCATGTCGATATCCACCGCGTAGTATCGCGGCTCGAGTGCCCACTGCAGCTCCAGCAAATTCTTCCCTGCGGGACTGTCAAACGAACACTCGTATCCGGCAGCAATATAATCGTTCTCAGCCTCTGCAGGAATTTCCACACGCGCCGTAAACCCCAACTCCCGCATCGCGCTCTTCACGCGTGCCATGTCACGCGCCCGCACGAACAAATCCAGGTCACCGCATTGCCGCAGCGCCATATCGCCATAATAATTTTCCGAGAGCACAATGCCCTTATACGGAATCGCTTCGATTCCTAGCGCATTCAGGCAATCCAAAACCCGAAACAACTCGCGTGTGAGAAAGAGCGCCTTGCGAATGTTGATCTCGTTTCTCTCCCGCAGCACCGCAAACGCACCGGCAGGAATTTCACGTTCGAATCGTTCGAGGTTCCGGTACATCAATGGCGACGCGCCATGCCGCTCTGCCAACCGCAAAATTTCATCCCAACCGACTCCGCTTTTGAGCAATTCTTCAATGCGCTCGCACGCGCCGGCCGGCGCGCTCGCAGCCAACAATAACCTCCATTCAGGGAGATCAAGGGGGTTCGACGAGGAAGGCAGAGAATGAGTCACGGATTTCGAGACATCTTAACAGCCCGCGGATGAACCGTACGTTGGTTACTTCCGTCACCATCGTAATCAATTTATCTGCGCATATCCGTGCACCATGCCTGTCAAACTAGCAAACTAGAGAGGGAAATAAGATGGACGTCCTTACACCCAAAGCCATGCGGCGCGGTACACGCCTGCGCGTCGAGATTCCCCTCACGCTCACCAGCATGGATCGCAGGCATCCGCTTTCGGCTGAGTGTGTCGCCCTCCTGGTAAACCCGCAAGGCTGCGGAGTCCGCGCATCGCAGGCTTTGCCGCTCGAAACTCCCGTTTTTCTGGGCGATTTGCCCGGTGGCGCAACCGCCTCCGGACGCGTCGCCAGCTGCCTGCCCCTCGGCAACGACGGCAGATTTTTTTTGATCGGCGTCTCTCTCTATAATCCCGGCAACGTCTGGGGCATCGCAAATCCGCCCGAGGACTGGAACTGCTCGCCTGCTGCCAAACCCTCCGCCGAAAACTCGAACAAGAAAAAAGAAGTCTGGCCCTACAATCTGGACCCAAGCCGTGGCAAACCTCACTCCTACCGCAAATGACCTTTCATCCGCGGAAAAAGCCCGATTACATCCCTAAGAAAACGGCTGTTTTCACTACCGTTCTTTCGTAATCTCGTTCCCCGCCGCGCAACCTGCCATAATCGCCCCGATGTCTGAGATTCCAACCTCTGAGATTCAAACCTCTGAGAGCCCGGCGCCGAAGTCCCGCTCTTCCGTTCGCCGCGAGCGCGCCTTCCGCGTCAAACTACGCGGCTCTATCCTCGCGCTATTACGCTTGCCCAACAAACGCGAGGTTCGCGCGAGGGTCCATCAAATCTCCATTACCGGCGGCCTCATGAACCTGGAAACTCCCCTCGATGAAAAATTGCAAATCGAACTGATTTTCCAACTCGGCAAAGTCACCATCCGAGAGAAAGCCGAAATGCTTTTCCCCATGTGGGCCACGCAAGGCTGGCTCCAACCATTCCGTTTTATCGAGGTAACCGAGGCAAACAAAGCTATTCTCGAAGCGAACCTGCATACCTTTGTGCAGAGCGCACAGTCAACACCACAAGCCGCAGAAACTCCGGCTCTCGCCAAAGCTGCAGAAGCCTCGTAAGTCACTGTCTCGGTCGGGCGCCTAACAACAATCCCTAGAAGTGAAACCCCACTTCTCCCGTCAAGGTTCGAGGCGTCACATAATGCGTTCCACTGAACGTAGAAAGAAAGTTGTAGAGCGCATACTCATTCGCCAGATTCACCGCCGTCAACTGCGCGCTCCACTTGTACTTCTCTCCATGAAAAAGATCATCATCCCCAATCGACAAATCAAACACATTCCGCGATCCAATCCTGGGCGGATTGTGATCATCATTCTCCGTCCCAGGCGCTGGCACGCTGATCAGGCTGCTCCGGAACTGCGACGCCAAACAAGCCTTAGGCAGCGGAACCGAAGGCGTAGCCCGTATCCCATTACAACTGAACCCTGCCTCAAACTCCTGATCCGGGCTCAACGGATGCCCAAACGAATCCTGCATCAACACCCCAGGTGCCCCATTGAGCCCCGGAATCACAGTCGATTGCGGGCAATCGTTAAACGCGCTCAAGCCATAGCAAGGGGCATTCCCCGCCACCTGCCCGCTGTCATACCGCCAGTTAAATCCCATCCATGGTCCGCGCTTCCACGGCTGATACTGCAAATGCGCGCTCTCGTTAACCTTCTCGTCGTGATCAATCCGGAACGGCAACCCCGCAGCCGTAGCCACCGTAGCTCCCGCCCCTCCAATTTGCGGTTGGAAAAATCTCGCCGCCACGCTCGAAAAGATCACCTGCCCTGAAATTCCGTGAATCTCCGGGACGCTGATCCGCCCCGCATATCCCGGAATCTTCGAGTTATGCCATTCAATCGGAAACGTTATTGGAGTATTTCCCAGCACGCTGAAGTCATACCCGTTATGCGTGTACTTCGTAATCCACTCGCCAGAAAACACGACATACTTTCCAAAAGCCTGTTCCAGCCCCGCATGAAACTCATTGCGGAATCCCGGATTCAGCGCCCCAGCAGCTCCCGGCGTGCAAGCCAGCAGTGGCGCCAGCACTGCGCTATTGCAACCTTCGCTCGAGAGAATCAGGTTCTCGTTGAACGGCGACTCCAGTGTCCGTGCATAGGACATGCGAATAATCGTGTTCGTGCGCTTGACATCGTAAGCCACACCCACGCGCGGCTCCGCTTGGCTCGCCACCGTCAATCCGTTGTACAAATCGCCGCGCAGCCCAAGATTGAATGACCAGTTTCCTTTCGTAATATTGTCCCGAACGTATATCCCCAGCTCCTTAACGTCCGTGTGGCCAACAAAATCGAAGTAGCCTCCGCCTCGCGTCAAATCGTAAGGCAGCAGAACGGGATTGAACGCCGGATATAATGACGATCCCGGACCCGTATTCGGTATCAACCCGTCCGCACATTGCGAAGGATTGGTAATTCCAGGCGCAGGTGCAGCCACGTAAATTCCCTGATCCGCTGAAAAAGCCAGGCAAGGCGCGTTATAAGTCGGATCGACAATCCCCAACCGGTCGTTCTCATTTAGAAACGTCTGATCGTAAGTAATCCCAGCCTTAATATTGTGAATATTTTTTACATAGGAAATATCCGATCGAATTCCCGCATTCAGCAACGTCCGGTTCTGCCCCACCGACTGCCTCTGCAAACTCGGCGGCCCCAAATCGGCAAACGGATCCCCGCTCGGGTAGTAGTTGTAATCATCCCGCCGGACGAAAGCGCCCAGAGTAAACACCGACGTGTTCGAGATCACGTGAGTCCACGACGGAGCCACGTTGAACGTGCCAATCTTCGACCGCTGATCAGTCGCTCCCACCACTTGCCCGTTAGGACCGATGCCCCCGTAATTGTTCACATCCTCCGCATCCACCCCATCCAACCCGCTCCACGGCGTAGCAAATTCCGCGTCCAGCGAATTTGGCGTCTGAAACCAGCTTCGCGTGTATCCAAAATTAAGGTGAAGAGAATCTGCGCTCGAAACTTGCAAGTCCACTCTGTCAAAAGCATTCTCCTCATTTCCCTTATCGTGAAACACAGCGAACTCCGGAGGATCGAGAAACCGCCCCGTCTCTAAACCGCTCGCCGAAATAAAATTTCCCCAATTCTTTCCCCCGTAAGCCACATCAGCGGACAGCTTCGAGGTTCCAAATGTCCCGTAGGACGCCGTAACGCTTCCCGTCGGCCGCGTAACTCCCTGCCCCGAACGAGTCGTCGCCACCACCACCACGCTCGTCTTGCCACCATATTCCGCCGGCGGCGCGCCCGAAATCACCTCCAGCGATTGCACGGAATCGAGTGGAATTTGGTTCGAAAAAACTTTGCTCTGCTGATCGGTAATCGGCTGTCCGTCCACAGAAAACGAATTTTCTGCATGGTCGCCGAGCCCGTGAACCTGCCCATTCGAATCCGCCGAAACTCCGGGAGTTGACTGCGTAACCAGCCCGCTCATTTCCGAGGTGGGACTCTCCTCCGGAATTTTCTCGAACGAGTCCCGGTCTACGTCGTTGTGAAACGTAGAATCGTTTTCCACCAGATCGCCACCCGCCTCCACCGTCACCGTCGTCGTCCCAACGGAAGCCTGCAAAGTGATTGGTACAGCCACCGGAACGACCGACCGCACTTCCACATCCTGCGCCGTTTTTGAAAACCCGTGCGCCGCGATCGTCATGTGGTAAGGATTAAAGGGAACATTCGGAAAATTGAAGTTGCCCGAACTATCGCTGGTCGTGGACCGGTCATAATGGCTCACCGGATTATGAATCTCCACCGTCGCATCCGGTACCACTGCGCCAGTAGGATCCAGCACCGTGCCGTTAATCGACCCCGAACTCCCGCTAGACTGCGCAAAAGCGCAAACACCCGTGAATATGATCGCCATCAAAGCCGCCCGCAGTGGCTCTCTGTAAAGAATCTGCATGATTCCTCCATGGAAAAAGGAACAACCAAGGCCCAGCAAACGGCTCCGGATGAGCCGCTGCGCTTACTCGGTGGAATCGCTGACTTTTAGATTGCAGGGGGCGGGCGAACGTACAGAAGAAAACCGAGGAGATATTGCTTTGCGCCGCTCGCAACGGGACGGATCATAACGATCCGCCTGAATAACGGCTTGATGGAGGGGGTTGCGTGAGCCGGCGCAGTCGAATGCGCCGCCATGCAGACCTGACAAACAGCCGAATCGTCCTGACTCGAATGCTGGTGCACAGCAAACGCCAGCGCAGACCAAACCGTCAGCGCCACTGCCACCCATGCAATCTGTCGAGTGATCGACCGCATGATCCTTACAATGCTAGTCCGCATTATAGCAATCAAAACAAGCTTCGCCATCTCCCCTGGCGTCCTGCCAAATCCGAAGCGCCGTCACCAGAATCTTTTCTGTCGCCCAACGATACGTGTATCCTCGCAACGGAGATAACGCCATGTGCTTTTCAGCCACCGCGAACTTTGTGGGCAGCGGAGTTCTAACCGCTGTCGGCGTCGTCACCTTGACGAAAGTCAAGCACCGGCGCGAACTCCTGTTCGCATCGCTGCCCGTGTTGTTCGCTATTCATCAGTTCACTGAGGGATTCGTCTGGCTGGGATTGGATGGCAATCTTTCCCCTGCGGTGGCGCACGACATGGGCGCAGCCTTCATGCTTTATGCGCAGGGACTTTTACCCTTCCTGCTGCCGCTCAGCGTGCTGCTATTCGAACCGAACGCGGACAGCCGCAAGCGGATGCTGCCATTTCTTATCCTCGGCGCAGGGACGGCGCTGTACATTCTGTGGGCGCTA
>DASXEG010000141.1:0-17810 GCA_036490235.1 Candidatus Sulfotelmatobacter sp.
GTCTGCACGCCGTTAGATTTATCCAGAGCGCCCTGCAGCAGCCCGCGCTCGATGTTCGCGACGTAAGTTTCCATGCCCACGCCTTCGGGCAGTACCGAGCCCGGCGGAACATCTGAGGTGCCGCCGTTCGCGCCTGCTGCGGCAGCCCGCGCCTTCGGCCTCTCGACCGGCAATTCCACGTGCAGTTCGTCGGTAGTTTCGAGAGCTACGGCGCGCTCGACTGTGTTTTCCAGTTGCCGTACATTGCCCGGCCAATCGTATCCGCAGAGGCCGTCGAGCGACAGCTTATTCAGGCGAAGAATACTGCGGTTCGCGGCAGCTGCATATTTCTTGAGAAAGTGATTTGCCAGCAGCGGGATATCTTCGCGGCGCTCGCGCAGATTCGGCACGCGAATCGGAATTACGTTCAGGCGGTAGTAAAGATCCTCGCGGAACGATCCTTCGGCGACTGCTTTGTCGAGATCGCGATTGGTGGCGGCGATCACGCGCACATCGATCGATATCTCGTTCGTGCTGCCTACGGGACGAATCGTCCGCTCCTGCAAAACGCGCAGCAGCTTCACCTGCATGGCGAGCGTCATCTCGCTGATTTCGTCGAGGAAAATCGTTCCCCCGCCGGCAACTTCGAAGAGTCCGCGCTTGTTCTGGTTCGCTCCGGTGAACGCTCCCTTCACGTAGCCAAACAGTTCGCTTTCCAGCAGAGTTTCGGGAAAGGCGCCGCAATTCACGGAGACGAACGGGTCGGTTGCCCGCGGTGAGCAGATGTGCACCGCGCGCGCGACCAGTTCTTTGCCGGTTCCACTCTCTCCATGAATCAAAACCGTACTGGCTGTGGAAGCCACTGTACGAACGGTCTGCTTCAGCTTCTCCATCGCTACGCTTGAGCCGATGATATTGTCGAGCGAGTTGTGGGATGCGGCGTCGCGGCGAAGAGCGAAATTCTGTTTGCTCAGGGTTAATTTTTCCAGCACGCGGCCGATGGCGAGCTTGATTTCATCGACAAGTCCCGGGCTCTTGCGAATATAGTCGGATGCGCCGCCGGCTTTCACGGCTTGCACTGCAGCCTCGTAATCGTCGACGGCGGTGATGAGAATGACCGGAGAATCGGGCGAAACGCGGTGCGCGTGGCGCAGCACTTCAATGCCATCGACATTCGGCATTTTGATGTCGGTAATAATGAGATCGTAGAGGTTGCCGTCGATCTTGTTTTTTGCCGCCTGGCCGGATTGGACAGTCTCCACACGGTGACCTTCGCGGCGCAACGCAATATCGAGCATTTCGCAGATGGAGCGCTCGTCATCGCAAACCAGAATGTTAGCCATGCCGCCTCCCTTCCGCCGCGGCGGCCGCCAATGGCCGGGGAATCTGTCGCATGCTCGCGAAGGAAGCCTTGCTGCCGGACTCGTCCTCGCTTTGCCGCTCCGCCTCCAGTCGCTTGAGCCTCAGAATGAAAGTGGTCCCCTGTCCCGGCTTCGAACGCGCCCAAACTTTTCCTTCGTGCGCCTGGACGATCTGGTACACGACCGCGAGGCCAAGGCCTGTGCCGCCTTCAAAGTTCGACTGAAATGGCTCGAATATTTTCTCCGTCTGCTGGGGCGTCATACCGGTTCCCGTGTCCGCAAAGCTGATTTGCCAATCGTCCTGATTCTTTTCGAGCGCGACGCACAGGGTGCCTCCTTGCGGCATGGCTCGCACCGCGTTGGAGGCGAAATTCCAGAAGACTTGTTTGAGCCTGTCGGCATCGGCGAGCGCAAAAGCTGACTCGGCATCGAACTTGCTTTCGACGACAATCCCGGTTTTTTCGGTCGTGATGCTGTTCCGCATCAGCGTCAGGGTGTCAGCAAGTAAAGGCAGGAGATCGGTTTTCTCGAAGCGGTATTGTTTGCCGCGTGAGTAGGCGAGGAAATCGGTGATGATGCCATTCAGCCGCTGCGATTCTCGCGTGACGATGTTAAGCAACTGACGATGCTCGTCGCTCAGTTCCGGGATGCCGGAAAGCATGCTCACCGAGCCGGCAATGGAAGTGAGCGGGTTGCGGATTTCGTGCGCAATGGCTGCCGCCAGCCGGCCGACTGCCGCCAGGCGGTCTTGCATGCGCACCTCGCGTTCGAGGCGGCGAATTTCCGTGAGATCGTCAAAGGCGTAAACGTAGCCCATCGATTCATTTTCGTGCGAGTTCAGGGCCGCGACCCGCACGCGGAAAGTCTTGCGGAACGAGTTTGCCGCGTCGTATCGCACCTCCGCGTGCGCTTGAGACTCGGGAGCAGGCAGTGCATCGATGAAGAGTTTATTGACCGGCCGGCCCAGCATTTGACCGGCGGTGCTATCCAGAAGCCTCAAGGCTGCACTGTTGACGAGGGTGATATGGCCGTCGAGGCCGGTCGTAATCAAGCCGCTGCCGATCGACTGAATGATGTTTTCATGCAGAATCTGAAGATTTTCCAGATCTCCGCTTGCTTTGCTCAATTGCACACGCGCCTGCCGTAGCTTCGTGCTGAGAAGACCGGCAAGATAAGCCACCGCGACGTAGGCAAACAGATTCACGAAGATGATTGCCTGGAGTGTTTTTAGGCCAGGATGGCTGGTGCAATAGGAGGTGACAACTTCGTAGTAGTTGAGCTCCAGAACTGCGCCATAAAGAATGAATGCCAGCGCTGCGACCAGGTGGGCCCAGATTCGAGGCAGGAGGATGCTGGCGACAATGATGACAATGGGATAGAGAAAGTTGAGAGAACTATCCCAACCTCCCGTCTGGTCAACAACCAGGCTCACAAAAATCAGGTCGGTGAGAACTTGCAGTGATGCCTGCAACCGATGTTCGTGCCAGTAACCGAGAAGTTTCGCGTAGAAGAGCGAAACCATGAACCAGGCAAGGATCGTGCCGACGAAAAGACGGAGCGGAAGAGTGGAAGGCGCGAGGTGTGCTACAGCCAGTTGAATGGCAAGCAGAAACGTGAGGATCAGCAACCGTACCTTGACCAGCCACGCCAGCCAAATCCGCTCGTCAAATGTCGATTGCATGGAAGAAGCCAGGTTTCAAAGTTTCAAAGTGGCAAGGTTTCAAAGCGAGGCAAGGCTCAAAGCTTCGTGCAGCGTACAGTTCCACGGAACAAACTTTGCAACCTTGAAACCTTGCCACTTCGAAACTTGCTTTTCTCTACCCCGCCAATTTCGCGATCATGGCAAACAGCGGCATGTAGAGCGAAATAACGATGCCACCGATAGTGATTCCGAGGAGGCCGATGATAGCCGGCTCCAACATCGCCAGCATGTCCTTCGTGGCGGCATCCACTTCTTCCTCGTAAAAGTCGGCGATCTTCTGCAACATGTTGTCCATGGCGCCCGTCGCTTCGCCCACGCCAATCATCTGCGTCACCATGTTGGGAAAGACACCACATTCACGCAACGGATCGACGATGGTTCGGCCTTCTTCGATTGCTTTGCGTACCTTCATCAGTGCTTCTTCCAAAACCGCGTTGCCCGAGGTCTTGGCCGTGATGGCAAGTCCTTCGAGAATCGGCACGCCTGAGGTGATCAACGTACCCAGGGTTCGGGTAAAGCGGCCGACCGCGATCTTGCGCAACAGAGGTCCCACGATCGGAAATTTGAGAAGCATTTTGTCGAACAGGTAACGGCCGCGCGGATGCTTGCGAATCGACTTAATTCCAAAAACGATGCCCACCATCGCTCCAAGGACTAGCCACCAGAAACTCTGCACGAACCCGCTGAGTCCGATGACAATGCGAGTGGGCAGCGGAAGATTAACCCCCAGGCCGGCAAACAAATTGGAGAAGATGGGCACAACCCACTTGAGCAGCGCCGCGACAATGAGGGCGGCGATACCGACTACCGCGACGGGATAAATGAGCGCGGATTTTACCGCGGCTTTCAGGCGCACCGCCTTTTCCACGTATGTGGCAAGACGCTGCAGGATGACGTCGAGAATACCGCCCGTTTCACCAGCCTCGATCATGTTGGTGGTAAGGTCGTCGAACACATTCGGGTACCCGCGCATGGCGTTGGCGAGCGTCGCGCCGCCTTCCACCGTAGTCCGCACGCCGTTGAGAGTCTTCTGGAAAGTCTGGCTCTCCTGATTGGCCGCGAGAATTTCGAGACATTGCACCAGCGGCAAGCCGGCATCGATCATGACCGAGAATTGGCGGAAGAAGATCGCGATCTCCTTCACCTTTACCTTGCCCGAGCCGAAGGTTGGAAGGGAAAATTCTTTTCCCTTTTCCCGGATCGAGCCAGGAGTGATGCGCTCGCGCCGCAATTGCTGGCCCAGCGAATCCTTGTTCGCTGCGTTACGTTCCCCGGTTACCTTCTGTCCCGAAGCGTCTTTACCGGAAAATGTGAAGACTGGCATGTGTAATCTCCCTCAACTGTCGATGACTGCTTTTCTCTCAATGCACGATTGTCTGAACGTTTGCTCACAACATCTAATGCTTTGCGGTTGCCGCGCCCCGCGCCAGCGATGGATTCGCTGAGCCGCCGCGATTGGCTAACGTCGCGCCGCGGTTGATCATTTCCTGAAGTTCATCGGGATTGCTGGAGCGTTGTAGCGCGGTTTCCAGCGATACCTGCTTTTGCAGACATGCGGTGGCCAATGCCTGGTTGAACGTCTGCATGCCGAACTTTTCCTGGCCGGATTGCATCGCTGAGTAGATCTGGTGAATCTTGTCTTCCCGGATAAGGTTGCGCACTGCAGGATTCGGAATCAGAACTTCCATGACCATCGCCCGGCCCTTGCCGTTGACGGTTGGCACCAGGGTTTGGCAAAGCACTCCTTCGAGCACCAGCGAAAGTTGCGCGCGAATCTGCGGCTGCTGGTGAGCCGGAAAAACGTCGATGATACGGTTGATGGTTGACGTGGCCGAGTTGGTATGCAAAGTACCGAAAGTCAAGTGGCCGGTTTCGGCGATACGCAAAGCGGATTCGATGGTTTCCAGGTCGCGCATTTCGCCGATCAGAACGACGTCGGGATCTTCACGAAGCGCGGCGCGCAAGGCGTCGGTGAAGCTTTTGGTGTCTGCGTGCAATTCGCGCTGATTGACGACGCAGTTCTTGTTCATGTGAACGAATTCGATTGGGTCTTCGATGGTGAGAATGTGATCGTGGCGCTCGCTGTTGATCTTGTCGATCATGGCAGCAAGCGTGGTCGATTTGCCGGAGCCGGTCGGACCGGTTACAAGCACCAACCCACGTGGCTTGTCGCAAAGTTTGCTGACGGTCGCGGGCAATCCGAGCTGGTTGAAAGACTTGATTTCGAACGGAATCAGACGGAAGACGGCCGCCGAAGCGCCACGTTGGTTGAAGACGTTGGCGCGGAAACGAGCCAGACCTTTCAATCCGAAGGAGAAGTCAAGCTCGAGGCTTTCTTCGAAGCGGTGCTTCTGCGAATCGGTCATCACGCTGTATGCCAGCTGCTTCGTCTCGGCCGGCGTCATTTGCGGCAAGTCGAGCGGCGTCAGGTGTCCGTGGACGCGAATCTGCGGCGGCGAGTTGGTGGTGATGTGGAGATCGCTGCCTCCCATCTCCAGCATTCTCTTGAGTAGATCGCTTAGCGACAGTCCCATATTCCGACCCTTCCTTTTAATCTTTAGTGAATGGTTTCGCGTGCCACTTCTTCCAAAGTCGTCATGCCCGCGGCAACTTTGATCAATCCGCTGCGGCGCAGCGTAATCATGCCGCGCTCGATCGCTTTTTTCTTGAGTTCGACGGCAGATGCGCCGACAAGTACGAGTTCTCTGATCTCATCGTCGACTTCCATTACTTCGTACAAACCGCAGCGGCCTTTGTAGCCGGTGTTGTTGCAGATGCCGCAACCTTTGCCCTTTTGAATCTTCACCGTCTTGGCTTCTTCCGGCGTGAAACCCTCTTCGATCAACGCGGGAGTTGGAACGTCCACGACCTCAGCGCATTCCTTGCAAATTCGCCGGACCAGACGCTGGGCGCAGATCAAGTGAACCGAGGTTGCGACCAGGAATGGCTCAATGCCCATGTTCATCAAACGGGTGATGGTTTCAGGGGCGCCGTTGGTATGCAAAGTGGAGAGAACCAGGTGGCCCGTTAGTGCGGCCTTGATTGCGATTTCCGCGGTTTCGAAGTCACGGATTTCGCCGACGAGAATAATGTTCGGATCTTGACGCAGGAAGGATCGCAGGGCGGCCGCGAAATTCAAGCCGATCTGCTCTTTCATCTGCACCTGATTTACGCCGCCCAACTGGAATTCGACCGGGTCTTCGGCGGTCATGATGTTGGTGTCAGGCTGATTGAGGCGCGAAATGGATGAGTACAGCGTGTTGGTCTTGCCGGATCCGGTAGGACCCGTGACCAGTACCATGCCGTAAGGCTTGAGAATGGCTCTCTCAAATTTGACTAGAGACTCGGCTTCGAAACCAAGCTTGGTCATGTCGAGGCGCAGGTTTTCTTTGTCAAGCAACCGGAGCACGATCTTTTCGCCCCACAGCACGGGCAGTGTGCTGACGCGGAAATCGAGTTGCTTCTTGCGCCCGCCGATATTCATCTTCAGCATGATGCGGCCGTCTTGCGGGAGCCGCTTTTCGCTGATGTCGAGCTTCGCCATGATTTTCAGGCGCGACGTCATGGCATCTCTTAGTTTCATGGGCGGCGACATGATCGCCTGCAGAACACCGTCAATGCGGAAGCGGACGCGGAATTCTTTTTCGTAAGGCTCGATATGAATGTCGCTGGCGCCTCGCTTCACTGCATCGCCCAGAATCACGTTCACCAGCTTGACGACCGGAGCTTCGTCGGCGGCCTTCTCCAGTTCCGAAAGACCCATTTCCTGAGCGTCGGTCTGCAGTTCGACGTCTTCTTCGCTCATTTCCGACATCGACTGCATGACCGATTCGAGATCTTCTTCTTTTTCCTTCGCAGCGCCGTAGGCTTTATCAATGCCTTCGAGGATCGAGCTTTCCGAAGCCACGACTGGTTCGATGTTGAAGCCGGTCATGAACTTGATGTCGTCCATGGCGAAGACGTTTGTGGGATCGACCATCGCGATGGTGAGCGACGCGCCCACGCGGCTCAAGGGAAGAATCTGGTATCGCTTCGCGGTCTCGAACGGAATGAGTTTTACGACTGCGGGATCGATTTCGAAATAAGAAAGGTTGATGGCGGGAACGCCATATTGGCGGGAAAGAAAATTGGTGACGTCCTCATCCGTGAGGAAGCCGAGCTTCACCAACGCAGAGCCCAAGCGGCAGTTCTGCTCTTTCTGGGCCTTGCTTGCCTTCTCCAACTGCTCTGGGGTGATGATCTTCTCTTTTACGAGAAGATCGCCCAGCCGTTGAGACATACGTCGATCTCCTATCCGTGCGGTGGAGCAATGCCAGCCAACCACACCGGCGCGGGCACAAAGCGTTGCTTTGATGGGAGAAGCGCAGCGTCTTTGTGTTGACACAAATTGTCACAGTTAGTCGATTACCGTACCAGTTACCGTGGTACTTGGACTTGCCGCAGCGATCAGGAAATGCAAATCGCAGTCACGAAACCCGCGCCAGTTACGCTTTTTCTGAGAGACGCGGCCGGTTCGGACCACGGTACATGCACTTCGGTAAGCATCGGTAGCCGCTGGAGAAGAACGACTGAGCTCGCGTTAGACTAGCCTCTGTGCGCGAACCAGGTATTTCTGAAAACCACTCGCGGGAAGAAGTGGTTCGAACGTACTATCGCGCCCTATTCGATGCGTGGGGACCGCAGAACTGGTGGCCGGCACGTTCGCGGTTTGAAGTGATCGTGGGCGCATTCCTGACGCAGAATACGTCGTGGAACAACGTTGAGAAAGCGTTAGCCAGTCTTCGTGCTGCGCATGCGCTCAGCATCCGAGGGATACGGAACTTGCCGCTTGTCGAACTCGAGCAGCTTATCCGTTCATCCGGCTACTTTCGTCAAAAAGCTCAACGACTCAAAAGGTTCGTTACTTTCTTAGATCGCCGCTACGCGGGCTCGCTCGCGCGAATGTTCGCTTCTCCAACATCACGGTTAAGGGAGGAATTGCTGGCACTTAACGGCGTCGGTCCGGAAACTGCCGACTCCATTCTGCTTTATGCCGGGAACCATCCCGTATTTGTGGTTGATACGTACACGAGACGTATTTTGGCGCGGCACGGGATTCTGCCGGATTCTGCGTCGTATGAAGAGATCAGAAGTTTATGCGAGCATGGGCTTGCGCCCCTGGCTGAATTCGAGAACAGGTCGCAGGAACCTGTCCCTCGGCAGCTCGCGAAGGGTCTCTCCGGCGCGTCGCATCCGCCATCGAAAATGAGCGCTGCCAAGCGCACCGCCATCACGCAGATTTACAACGAGATGCACGGCTTGATCGTGGGCGTAGGTAAGAGTCATTGTAAAAAGTCACAGGGCCTGTGTGACGGATGTCCTTTACAAACGCATTTGCCTGATCTGAAGTAAATCGAAGCCGTTCGGCTTACGAGAGAAATGAATTTTCGCATTGTTGCGCCCGCGATTTTGCTGCTCGTTGGTTTCCCTGCACTCGCGCAAGCGCCATCGTTGCGCGACGCGGCAGAGAAGGCAGGTTTGCTAATTGGGACTGCGGTACGTCCCGCACAGCTCTCAGAGCCTGCCTACGCCTCCACGCTGGCGCGCGAGTACAACATGGTGGAAGCGGAAGACGCCATGAAATGGTGGGTGCTCCGGCCTGACGAAAGGACCTTCGATTTTCGACAAGGCGACGATGTGGTCCGCTTCGCCGAGGCGCACGGAATGAAGGTGCGCGGCCATTGCCTCGTTTGGGGAAGATATAACCCCGATTGGCTGACGCAAGGTCAGTTCACTCCCACGCAGCTGGCACGGATTCTTCACCGGCACATTCGCCGCGTCATGCAGCACTATGCCGGCAAGGTTTTCGCGTGGGACGTGGTCAACGAGGCTCTCGATGAGAAAGGCAATGTGCGCGATTCTCTTTGGTATAACCAGCCGGGCATAGGCCTAGCCGGGCAGGGAACTGTTTATATTGAGCAGGCTTTTCGCTGGGCTCATCACGCTGACCCACAGGCATTGCTGTTTTACAACGAAGCCGAAGGCGAAGGATTGAATCGCAAGTCAGACACGATTTATGCGATGGTGAAAGACTTCCGGCAACGTCACATTCCAATCGATGGCGTCGGCTTGCAAATGCATCTTCCGGCTCTGGACGTGGACGCTTCGGCGATTGAAGAGAACATTGCTCGACTTACGGCTCTCGGCTTGCAAGTGCATATCACAGAGTTGGACATTTCTGTACCCGTTGATTCCCGCGGCAGTGCGCGCTCCGAAGATCTGGCGCGCCAAGCCTTGCTTTACCGTGCCATCGTTCGCGCATGTCTGAACCATCGAGGCTGCACCGCCATACAAACCTGGGGATTCACCGACAAATATTCATGGATCGCTTCGCATTCCCGGAAGACCCGGGGTGCCGCGCTACCCTTCGATCGCATGTATGAGCCTAAAGCCGCGTACCGGGCGATCCTCGAAGCAGTTTCCGGGGGCCGTTCAAATAACCGCTAAGTTTTAACTCTGTCGCAAAGCGGGCGACCGCAGTGGCTCAAATGCCGTGTGGGTTTGAATGCGCTTGCCCAACTCTTCCGTTGCTCCATGAACATCTATAATGATTTCGGCGTGATTGCAGGGTTTATCGCCCTTTTGGGCGGTTTACGGTCCAATGTCGCAACTGGCTCAAAAACGTCCCCTCGAAAACTCTAATCGCAAGCGAGTGATCGTGTTGTCATCCGTCGCAGTTTTTGTCTTGTTTGCGATTCTGGTTTCGCAAACGGCATTTAATCAGACGATCCTGCGTCCTGATACGAATCAGCAGGTCGTGGTTTTCTACGCTCTATCATTATTCATCTCCCTGTTGTTCGTTGCGCTAACCTTTGTACTCGGCCGCAACCTTCTCAAGCTGTTTGCCGAGCGTCGACTGGGTGTTCTGGGATCGAAATTTCGGACGCGCATGGTAGTGGGAGCGCTTCTGCTTTCGTTCGTTCCGGTCATGGTGATGTACCTGTTCTCTTACGGACTCATGAACCGCTCGATCGACAAATGGTTTTCCACTCCGGTGGAGGAAGTCCGCGCCGATACCGACGCCATGGCAGCATTGTTGGCGGGATATGCGGCACAGAACGCTCGGGCCGAAGCGGCAGTGATTGCCAATGTTCCTGAGACGCAGCGGGCCTTCCGCGATCATGCATTCGCCGGCGCCCTCGAGGAATTTCGCAGGCACGCTCCGACGCTGCAAGGAGGTTTTGCCTTTGCGGTTCAGGACGGTGTGGAGCAGGCCAGTTTTGCTACACCCGCTTCCTGGCGGATCTTAAGAGACAAATTGCCGCTCGCCGAAGCGAGCGCTGGCCGACCGGCGCAGTTTACCTGGGGACAAACGGAGTACACCCTGGCCAGTGTGCCTGTTGGCAAGGATGGGCTGATCTTAATAGCGATGCCGCTGCCCGAGAATTTTTCCCGGACTGTAAAGCAGATTGAAGCCAGCCAGCAGCGTTACCTGCAGCTCAGCCGGGAACGGCGGCATGTGCGCCAGACTTACATGGGATTACTGCTGTTGCTGACGATGATGGTGCTTTTTGTTACGACCTGGCTGGCGCTGTTTCTCTCGAAGCTTGTTACCCGCCCTTTGGCGGCTCTTGCGGAAGCGACACAAGAAATATCCCGCGGACGACTGGACTATCGCGTGGATGTAAACGCTGCCGATGAAATTGGGGACTTGGTGCGCTCGTTTAATCGCATGGCGGAGGAACTCGAGATCAGCAGGCGGCAGATTGAAGCCTCCAGCCACGATATCAATGTGGCCAATACCGAACTGGAGCAACGCCGCCGGCAGATGGAGACAATTCTGGAAAGCATTCCGACCGGCGTTCTCTCTCTGGACGCCAATCGCATCGTTACCCATGCTAACCACGCTTTACAACGCATGTTCCATCCAGAGGGATATGCGCAAGGTCAAAGTGTGTTGCGCGGCGCACGCCTGTCTGACGCATTCCCGCCGGAAGTATCGGCAGACCTGGAACCGCTGCTGCGTCGCGCGGACCGCATGGGAATGACGACAAGCCAGATGGAATTACCGCTCGCTCGAACGTCTTTGAAAGTGGCAGTCACGGTTGCCTCTTTGCATCGCCGGGGAGAGCGCACGGGATACGTTGTCGTTTTTGAAGACCTCTCCGATTTGCTGAAGGCGCAGAAGCAAACGGCGTGGCGCGAGGTTGCACGGCGGGTCGCGCACGAGATCAAGAATCCGCTTACGCCGATCGCTCTTTCGGCGCAGCGCATTCAACGGCATCTGGAGCGGACGGCGACTCCCGATAAGGTTTCTCTCGAAGTGGTTCGCTCTTGCGCGGAGACGATCGCCGGCGCGGTCGAGACCGTCCGCTTGCTGGTGGATGAATTTTCTACGCTCGCCCGCTTTCCAGCGTCTAACCCGCATTCAGAGGATATCAACGAAATCATCGAAAACGCCCTCTCCATGTTCAATGGAAGAATGGCCGGCATCACGCTTCATAAATCTCTCACTTCTGGTTTGCCCAAAGTGATGGCCGATGCGGAGGCTATCAAGCGAGCGGTTGCGAACCTGGTGGATAACGCCGCCGAAGCGATGCAAGATTCGATGGTGCGAGAGATTCAGATCTCCAGCTCGCTTGTGGCCAGCCGAGACGCCGTGGAAGTCACAGTCGCAGACACGGGACACGGCGTAACTCCCGAGTTAAAGGAGAAGCTTTTTCTTCCCTACTTCTCCACCCGAAAACGGGGCACGGGATTGGGCTTGGCGATTGTAAGCCGGGTAATTGAAGAGCATCACGGTTCGATTCGCGTGGAAGAAAACCATCCCGTTGGCGCACGATTCATCTTCGAACTGCCGGTGGTGCCTGAGCCGGCGCTGGCGACTCCGGCGACACAACATGCATAAGATTCTTGTGGTGGATGATGAAAAAGGTATTCGCGAATCACTCGAAGGCGTGCTCGCGGATGAAGGTTACGAAACCGCCTCGGCGATCAGCGGCGAGGAATGCTTGAAAGTGCTGCGCCGCGATCGAAGCCATGAAGTAGTCCTGCTTGACATATGGCTTCCCGGAATCGATGGGCTGGAGACTCTGGAACGAATCCAGGAATTCGACAATCCGCCCGAAGTCATTATGATCTCCGGGCACGGCAACATTGAAACCGCGGTGCGCGCCACCAAGCTGGGTGCGTTCGACTTTCTCGAAAAGCCGCTTTCCATTGATAAAACCCTGATACTCATCAAGAACGCGATTGAATCGAAGAAGCTGCGCCACGAGAACGTCGATTTGAAGAAGCAGTTGCACTCGAAGAACATGATCGTCGGCGACAGCATTCCCATGAAGGCGCTGCGCCAGCAGATTTCCCTGATGGCGCCCACCAACGGCCGGGTGCTTATTTATGGAGAATCAGGAACCGGAAAGGAACTCGTCGCTCACGCCATCCACGGACAGAGTCTGCGCAAGGATGAAACTTTCGTCGAAGTGAACTGCGCGGCAATCCCTGAGGATCTGATCGAAAGCGAGCTATTCGGCCACTGCAAGGGATCGTTTCCGGGAGCAACCTCGGACAAGGAAGGCAAGTTCCAAAAAGCAAACGGTGGAACCCTGTTTCTGGATGAAGTTGGCGACATGAGTTTGAAGACGCAGTCGAAAGTGCTGCGCACGTTGGATGAACAACGCGTAACGCCCCTTGGCAGCGATGAAACTATCACGGTAGATGCCCGCATCATCGCTTCGACCAATAAGGACTTGGAAGAGGAGATTTCGCGCGGGAATTTTCGCGAAGATCTCTTTTATCGGCTAAACGTGATTCCGTTTTTTGTTCCGCCGCTGCGGGATCGCAAGGAAGATATTCCGCTTTTCGCGCGCTACTTTTTGAAAGAGCTGGCGGCGACTTATGGCCGGCGTCCCCGCGAGATTACAGATGATGCAGTCGACACACTGATGCGCTATTCGTGGCCGGGGAATGTGCGCGAGTTGAGAAATGTGATCGAGCGCATCGTGATCATGAACCCGATGATTACGAAATTGGACCGGAAGCACCTTCCGCCGCTGGTTTACCGCGAAGGCCATCGGCGCGCTCCGCGCGGCGAATTTTCCACCCTGCACCAGGCTCGCGACGCCTATGAGCGGGACTTTATTCTGAAGAAACTGGACGAAAATCACGGCAATGTGAGCCGCGCGGCTGAAGTGCTCGGGTTGGAGCGCAGCCACCTCTACCGCAAAATGAAAACGCTGGGGATTGTGCCGAGGGAGTAGTCGATTGGGCGCAAGCGAAAAAATTCAACGCTTCGTCATGTGGATTTCTGTGCCATTTTTCTTGAACTCAACTTTGTCCATCAATTGATTGATAAGGAAAATTCCGCGCCCGTGATTGGAATATAGGTTTTCACCGACCGTGCAGGCGGGAATCGAATTGGGAGAAAATCCGACCCCGGGATCGCGCACAATGATCAGAATTCCCCGCTCCTGATCGCTGCTCACCAGGCATTCCACGATCTTGGTTGGATCTTCTTTCGCTCCGTGAATTACGGCGTTTGCCAACGCCTCCTGCAGCGAGAGTTCGATCGCGTCTTCTTTGCCTTCCAGTTCATTCATCTGGCGCACAACGCTCATTACCTGCTGCACAACCGGATCGACTGCCATGCGGTCGGCCGCAAGGGTAACGCGCAAACGTAAATTCAGTTGGTCAGGATCGAAATCTTTCTCAGGGAGAGATTGGTCAGGGAATTCCGAGGCTGGCATCTTGGGCTCGTGACTGTCTTACATGAAGCGCATTGATTCTAATATAAAAGTGCGGGTCGCAATCGGCCAGCAGTACCTAAGTCCAATGCAGGGCGATTCGGACAATTCCATCGGTGCTCGATGGCCTGGCAGTATCGCTAATTCAAGAACGAGAACTGCGGCCACTTATCGCGTTTCCCGCCCTTAATTACAAGCACCAAATTTCTGCCCTCAACATCTGTTCTTTGTACTGTCTCCCGCAGAAAAATCCACATTTTTCGCAAGTAGTTCCAATTGCCGCTTCCAGTCAAGCTCCTCGACGAAACCCCTCGACTCTCTCCAGTTGGGTTCAACTTTGACATGGAGTTCAAGAAACACTTTCATTCCCAATATACGTTCGATCTGAATACGGGCAGAAGTCCCGATCTTTTTGAGCATCGCGCCTTTTTTTCCAATAAGAATTCCCTTTTGCCCCTCGCGTTCGCAGTAGATAATCGCCGAAATGCGCGTTAGTTTGGCGCCCTCCTCGAAGTTATCCACAACTACTGTGGTTGCATAAGGCAGTTCATTCTCGGTTTCGAACAGTACACGCTCGCGAATCGACTCCGCCGCCATGAATCGCGCAGGCTGATCGGTAATTTGATCTTCAGGGAAGTAAGGTTTTCCTGCGGGCAACGCGGCGGTGAGCGACTTTAGAAGGACGTCCAATCCATCCCGCTTCAAAGCGGAGATGGGAATGATTTCACGAAAGGTATGAAGCTTTTTGTACTCGTCGATTAGAGGCAGCAATTTGCCTTTGCCTCCTTTCAACAAGTCGATCTTGTTGAGGACGAGATAGGCGTTGGTGGCCGACTGCCTAACCATCTGGATGGCGAATTCATCGCGTGGATCAAGCTTCTTGGTCGCATCGATGATCAGGAGCATCAGATCGCAGCCTTCCATCGCTTCCCGGACTTCGACCATCATCTTGCGGCCAAGGGAACTGTCGGGCTTATGCACGCCGGGAGTGTCGATCAGAACGATCTGTGCGCCGTCTCGTCCTTTTGCCTTGGGGATGTTGATGACGCCCTGAATTCGATTTCGCGTAGTTTGAGGTTTGGGCGAGATGATCGCGAGTTTCTCTCCGACCAGAGCATTTAATAAGGTGGACTTTCCGGCATTCGGGCGGCCAAGGATGCAGACAAAACCAGAGTGGAAGGGCATGTGGAGTTTATATCAGTTTCAACTGCCGGGGTTGCGTCAAGCTAACGCGTACGCGTTCTACTTTGCGATCAGTCGATTCCAGGACTTCAAAGCGTAGGCCGTCCTCGTCTACCGTCTCGCCTTTCTGTGGTATGTGGCCCGCGAGTTCGCTGACCAACCCTGCGATCGTCGCCGATTCCTTGCCTTCGGGTTTGGTTCCGAATAACTCCGCAAGCCGGTCCACATCCATACGGCCGGGGACGATGTACGACTCCGGGGTTTCCTTGACGATGTCGGGTTTTTCGTGCTCGTCGCGAATCTCGCCGACGATTTCTTCGACGAGATCTTCGATTGTGACCAGTCCCGCTACGCCGCCGTATTCGTCGACGACAATCGCCATGCGGATGTTGCTCTTCTGCATCTCGCGCAAGAGATCGCTGCCGAGCTTACTCTCAGGAACGAAATAAACGTCGCGACGCATCAGGCTATCCAGGGTACGCGTCGAAGCTTCGCTGTCGGGGACTTGCAAGACATCCTGAACGTGGACGATCCCCTTGATGTTATGAATACTGTCCTGATAGACGGGGACGCGGGAATAGTGCTTCTGTCCGAGAAGCTGGATGAACCGCTCGACCGTGGTCAACACCGGCACAGCGAACATATCAGGACGCGGCTTCATGGCGTCGCGTGCGGTTTTACCGCTGAATTCCACTACCGACTGGATCAGGTCGCGGTCGCCTTCCTGAATGATGCCCTCTTCTTGACCAGCCTCAATTAAGGCGTCGACGGCCTCCGCTGCGCTTTCGGGTTCTTCGCGGGTATTTTCGCGGGTCAGGGACACGACGGATTGCAGGAAACCTAAAACGATGGTGACGGGAAGCACAAGATAAATGAGGAGGTTCAACAGCCAGGTCCAGCGAATCAACCAGGACCCGTTGGTGCGCGAAAAGAAAACGTAGGGTAGGAATTGATTGCAAATGATAACGATGACGATCAAGCTGACTGCGCCTTGCGCGATCTCATAGCTATTCCATTGCAGATCGCTGAAAATCGCGAATCCCACCAGCAGCGCAATCGTTGCGGTAGTGAACTGCTTCAAAACCGACATTGAGAGAGACGCGCGAGCACGGCTTACGCGCAGTCGAGGCTCAACCCTCTGCTCGAAAACGTCGACGTTGTCCTGAAAGTCGCGCGAGAGAAATTTGCCGATTTCCTGATAGACGCGGTCCACGTAGGAGGCGAGCGCCAGGAGCGCAAGCAGCGGCAGCAGCGCGACCACCACGCCCCAGTTCATACAGTTCTCCGGCGGGCAGGAGTCGACACCGGGCGGCGCTTACGAATGGCAGACTGGGCAGACGAGCGCGCGATCAGGGTAACGTTCAGTTTCAGCTTCCTGCGGAGACGCGACTCTTCCCGAGCCATTTCGCCATTATCCCGCTCGTGATCGAACCCCGCCAGATGCAAAATGCCGTGCAGCACTAAGATCTTGACCTCTTCCGCGACCGCATGCCCCAGATGATTCGCGTTCTCGCGGGCGATATCTAAGGATATCGCAAGCTCGCCCGCAGCGCGTGCCGGTGTGCGTAGGACTTCCAGCGAAGGAAATGACAACACATCTGTCGCCTTGTCTTTGTGTCGAAATTGCCGATTGAGTGCACGCATTTCGGCGCTGTTGGTCAGCAGCACATTCACCGTGCCACGCAATCGCAGTTCGCGTCTCGCGCGACGCACGAAACGTTCGAGCGCGGAGGGATTTAGGCCGGCGAGTCTTTTGCGGAGAAATACCAACTTGCCCACGCTTACTTGTTGCCCGATGCCTGTCGGGTGTCGTTTTCAAGATCGCGCGCTTCAGCCTCCCTGGCCGAATAGTTCTCCGCGCTTTTCCCGCCCGAAAGCAAAAGCATTTGCTGCTCCGCGACTTGCGTTTTGTGCTCGTCATAGGCGCGGATGATGCGCTGCACAAGATGGTGCCGCACCACATCGGTTTCATCGAAATGAACGAAATTCAGACCCTCGACGCGCCGCAATACGTCTATGGCTTCGAGCAATCCGCTGCGTCGGGCGTTGGGCAGGTCGATCTGCGTGATATCGCCCGTGATCACAGCCTTGGAGTTAAATCCCAGCCGCGTCACGAACATTTTCATCTGTTCGGAAGTCGTGTTCTGCGCTTCGTCGAGAATCACGAAGGAATCGTTTAAGGTGCGCCCGCGCATGAATGCGATAGGTGCAATCTCAATTACGTTTTTTTCGAGATAGCGATCGACTTTCTCGGGTTCGAGCATGTCGTAAAGCGCATCGTAGAGCGGGCGTAAATACGGATCGATTTTGTCCTGCAACGTACCGGGCAGAAAGCCCAGCCGTTCTCCTGCTTCTACCGCGGGACGCGCGAGGATAATCCGGTTCACGCGTTTCGCCAGCAGCGCCGAGATGGCCATTGCCACGGCCAGGTAAGTCTTTCCCGTTCCCGCCGGGCCAATGCCAAACACCATGTCGTGTGTTTCGATGGCTTCCAGATACCGGCGCTGATTCATGCTCTTGGGCTGAACCATGCGTCGTCCGAGCGAACGCTGACGGCCCGCTTCGGCCAGGCTGCGGAGAGTGGCAGAGGGGTCGGAAGTCAAAACCTTTAACATGCTATTGAGATCGCCGTTGTTGAATGCGAATCCCGAGCGCTGCAAGCTCTCGTAATCGGCAAAGACCTGCTCGGCCCGGGCCACATCGCGCGCTGCGCCCTCCAGTTCGATTGCGTTCGATCTCAGGTTGACGGTGATGTTCAGGCCGTCCTCGAGAATACGCACGTTTTCATCGCGGGTGCCGAAAAAGGTCTCGATGTTAGGACTGATCCCGATGCTTTTCTTCATTCGCTTTGCGTATCGTGCGGAA
>DASXEG010000057.1:0-3015 GCA_036490235.1 Candidatus Sulfotelmatobacter sp.
GAAAAACTCGGTGGCGGCGGCATGGGAGTAGTCTTCCGCGCCGAAGATACCAAGCTCCGCCGTTTCGTCGCGCTCAAGTTCCTGCCCGAAGGCATCGCCAAAGATGAAGCTGTGCTCGAGCGCTTCCGCCGCGAAGCCCAAGCTGCCTCAGCTCTGAACCACCCCAATATCTGCACCATCTACGACATCGACGAATCCGACGGCCATCCCTTCATCGCCATGGAGTTGCTGAAGGGCGTAACTCTGAAGCACAAAATCAACGGCATTCCCGTAGCGTTAGAAACCATCCTCGCCATCGGCGCCGAAGTCGCCGACGCGCTTGACGCCGCGCAATCGCAAGGCATCATCCATCGCGACATCAAACCCGCAAACATTTTCGTGACCGAGCGCGGACAAGCCAAGGTGCTCGACTTCGGTCTGGCCAAAGTCATTGCCCGCGAGGGCGGCGAAACCATAGGCGGAACGATCGCCACGCAAAATGACGTTAACCTAACCAGTCCCGGCACCACGCTCGGCACCGTCGCCTACATGTCACCCGAGCAGGCCCGCGGCCGCGAAGTCGATGCCCGCAGCGATATTTTTTCCTTCGGCCTCGTGCTCTACGAAATGGCCACCGGACGCCAGGCGTTCCCCGGAAATTCCTCCGCCGAACTGTTCGATGGAATCCTGAATCGCGCCCCGCTGCCGATCTCGCGCATCAATCCCGACGCTCCCGGCGAACTCGAACGAATCATCGACAAATGCATCGAGAAAGATCCCGGCCTGCGCTATCAGCATGCCGCAGATCTGCGATCTGATCTCAAGCGTCTGAAGCGCGACACCGAATCCGGCCGCCGCATCACATCCGTCGCCGAACCAGTTGCAGGCACACAGCCCGCTCAGATGTCCAGCGCCAGCGTTCATACAACTTCGATAGCGGGCAGCGCGGCACATCAACCGCATTCCGGCAGCTCCGCCGTAGTCACCGCGGCGAAGCAGCATAAGTTCGGAACGGCAAGCTTGGCAGTAATCATTCTCGTCTTAATCGCTGCGGCAGGCTACGGCGTCTACACGATGCTCCACCACCCCGCCGCCGCCCCTTTCCAGAATTTCACCGTTACCCAGATCACCAACTCCGGCAAAGCTCAACTCACCGCCATTTCTCCCGATGGCAAATACCTGCTCAGCGTGCTGAACGATAACGGAAGTCGGAGCATGTGGCTGCGCAACATTGCCACCGCCAGCGATACACAGGTGATCCCGCCCGAAGCGGCCACCTATGCCACCCTCGCATTTTCGCCCGACGGCAACTACATCTACTTCCGCAAGGCGCAGAATGCAGTAAACACCGACTTCAACCTCTACCGCGCGCCCGTCCTCGGAGGCACGCCGCAAGTCATCGTTCACGATATCGATAGTGGTATCGCATTTTCTCCAGATGGCAAACGAATCGCGTACATGCGCGCCAACGATCCGGAAGTTGGCAAATACCGGCTGCTGACCGCTGACGTCAGCGGCAGCAGCGAAAAGGTATTGCAGATTGCGACGACAGCTAATACGGCGGGCCCTCAAAACCTGGCGTGGTCCCCGGATGGCGAACTGCTTGCACGTACCGTCTTACAGCCGGACGATAAAGCTCTCGGGGCGATCAATGTGTTCGACCTGAACAGTGCTAAAGAGCGGCGCCTCGCAACCCTCACCGACAAACTCCCTGGCGCCCTGCAATGGATTAACGGCGGAATTCTCCTCCTCTATCAGCCGGCCAATGCGCAGTTTGCACATCCGCAAATCGGATTTGTTTCAAGCGATGGTGGCCACTTCAGCCGCATCACGCGCGATACCAATAGTTATCAAACGCTCACAATTTCCGGGGACGGCAAAACTGCCGCCAGCGTGCAGCAGAAGTTTGCGGCGAACCTGTTTGTGCTTCCCGGCTCGGGAAGCACGAGCGGAGACCTGAAACCTCTGCCTCTTCCGGAACAAATTGTCGGTTTCAACTGGCTGCCCGATGGCGAGCTTCTATCGAGCGATGCTGCAAGCCTGACACGTACCGCCGCCGACGGAACCAATCCGACGCAGCTGATTCATGATCCGTCAGCGTCAATCTTTGATTTTTCCCCTTGCGGCGCGGATCACATCGTTCTCTCCTGGGCGTTTAAAGGAGGCATGAATAAAGCAAATATCTGGCGCGCGCATGCTGATGGCTCCGGTGCAACTCAAGTCACCGATGGCAAGGTTGACAGCAGATCGGTCTGCTCGCCGGACGGAAAAGTCGATTATTATGCGGACCAGCGGACCGCACGGATCATGCGTGTTGCGCTGGATGGCGCGAGCAAGCCCGAACCGGTTCCAGGCAGCGTAGTTCCCAACAGTTTTCTCGCTGGAGGCATGACTCTTTCGGCCGATGGCAAGATGCTGGCCTACGTTGTGGAAGTGGTCGACGCAGAGACGCAGAATGGCCAGGAAAAAGTAGCGCTTCTGGATATTGGCTCTTCAGCCCCGCGATTGGTCGATGTAGATCCACACATCAGCAGTGGCGGCCTGCACTTTACGCCGGATGGAAAAGGGATCGCTTATCCTGTGAGGAACAACGGCGTCGACAACATCTGGATTCAGCCGCTCGATGGCTCCGCCCGCAAACAGATCACGAATTTCACCTCCGAACAAATCACGTCATTCGATTGGTCACCCGACGGAAAAAGCCTGGGCGTGCTGCGCAGCCATTCGGAATCGGACGTGGTGCTGCTGCAGGAAGGGAAGTAAGAAGTCTGAAGAACTACTTCACGCCTTTACCAATCGACAGAGAAAGTCGATCCGCCAACCACAGCTTGATCAGCGACTGCCGCGTCACTCCGAGCCGCCGTGCCTCCCGGTCCAGGGAATGAACCATCCACGCCGGAAAGTCGACATTTACGCGTTTCGGATCATTGCCAATACGCCGCGCTCGCTTGAGATCCAGATGATCTGCAATTTCTCCTCCCCGGTCAAACTTGCGGTCAAATGCTTTCGCGTTCAATCTCTTGGGTTTCATAAATA
>DASXEG010000098.1:0-17535 GCA_036490235.1 Candidatus Sulfotelmatobacter sp.
CAGTGGGGCTTCGACGGCATCATGATGTCCGATTGGGTTTCGACTTACGATGCCATCGGAGCAGCCAACGGCGGTCTCGATTTAGAAATGCCTACCGGCGATCACATGAATCGAGCGCAGCTTATGCCCGCGATCAAAGACGGTCGCGTCAAAGAATCCACCATCGACGAAAAAGTCCGCCGCATCCTCACCACCGCAGCCCGCTTCGGCTGGCTCGATCGCGATCAAACCGATCTCTCCATCTCGAAGTACAACGAAGAAAATCATATCGCCGCCCTCGACGCCGCCCGCGAAGGAATTGTCCTGCTGAAAAACGAAGGCTCGCTGCTCCCGCTGGATAGAGGGAAAATCAAATCCATTCTCGTCGTGGGGCCTGACGCCTATCCCGCGCAGCCCGTCGCCGGAGGCAGCGCAAAAGCCGTTCCATTTTTCCCGGTCAGCATTCTCGATGGCGTCGCGAACTTTCTCGGCACCGCCGCGACCGTCTACTACGAGCGCGGCCTCCCGAAGATGATCGAGCTTACCGCTGCCACCGATTTCTCCACTGCAGCGAAAAACGGCCAGCCCGGCCTGAAACTCGAAACCTTCTCGAACGGCAATCTCACCGGCAAGCCGGCTTCAACAGAAACTGTCCACCACATCGATTTCGCCGGTAAAGATTGGGACGACTTCGCCGATCAGGACGAAGCTCTCGCGCTCTTCGTCGCCGGTCCCAAGCCTTCCTCGCGCCGCTGGAGTGGATACTACATCGCGCATCAGGATGCCAATTACGAGGTCGCAGCCGAATATTCCGGCGAGGGTAACGGCTATCGCCTGTTTGTCGACGACAAACTCATCTTCGATAACTGGAAGCTGGCCGTCGCTCTGCAGGCACACACCACCCTGCACCTCCCCGCCGGACCGCATAAAATTGTCGCCGAAGCGTTTCAGAGTTTCCCGGTCGGCGGTCATCTCCGAGTCGGCATCATCGATCAACAGAAAATCGTCTCCCTTGATGCCAAAGCCGAAGCGGCCAAAGCCGACGTGGTACTGATCGCCGCCGGTTTCGACCCTAGCAGCGAAGGCGAAGGTTCTGACCGCACCTTCAACTTGCCCTTCGGCCAGGAAGAATTGATTCGCGAACTCGCCGCCGTCAACAAGAACATCATCGTTGCCGTCACTTCGGGCGGCAATGTCGATCCCTCTGACTGGCTGGACCGCGTCCCCGCATATCTCGAACTCTGGTATCCCGGCGAACAAGGCGGCAAAGCGCTCGCCGAAGCTCTCTTCGGCGCAATCAACCCCTCAGGACACCTACCCGTCACCTTCGAACGCCGGTGGGAAGACAACCCCGTCCACGACAGCTACTACCTCGAACCCGGCACAAATCGAGTGGTCTACAAAGAAGGAATTTTCGTCGGCTATCGCGGATACGAGCACAACCACACCAAGCCATTATTCCCCTTCGGCTACGGGCTGTCTTACACCACGTTTCAATACAGCCACATTCAAGTTTTACCCGCCTCAGGCACAACGCCCGGAAACTACACAGTCGCATTCGATGTAACCAACACCGGCTCACGCTCCGGAGTTGACGTCGCGCAAGTCTACGTTTCCGAGGCTGATTCCAAAGTCCCTCGCCCGCCACAGGAGCTCAAGGGTTTCAAGCGTGTAGAACTGGCTGCCGGGGAAACAAAGCATGTCGAAGTCCCGCTAAATCCGCGGGCCTTCACTTATTACGACGTTAAGGGCAAGGAATGGCATGCGGACGCAGGCAAGTATGAGGTGAATGTCGGCCGCTCATCCGAAGACTTGCAGTTGCACGAAGACATCATCCTTCCCGCGGCCTACAACCTTGAAAACGATGGAACAGCTGAATAGCTGCAGGGGAACAAAACTCACATAACCCGCGTAATTACGTCTCAGAAAGCGTGAGACCGAATTGCATCCGTGAATCACGCTCACTGGAGATGCTTATGAAGCTGACTAAGACCCTGTTCGTCGCGCTGATCTTAACCGGATTCTTCACCCTCGCCGCGATTCAATCCCGCGCCGAAGAATGGTCCAAAACCTATACTCTCACCGGCAAACCCGGCCTCCACGTCGAAACCTCGGACGCGAACATCCACGTCTCCACCTGGGACCAGAACACCATTCAGGCCAAGGTCATTTCCACGCGCTACAAAATCGGCGAAGGCGGCATCCACATCGAAGAGCACCAGAACGGAAACTCGGTTGAGATCGACGTCCGCTATCCCCATCATGGCGTCGTGATCGATATCGGCAACCATCGTATCGATGTTGAAATCCAAATGCCTCGCGAAGGCTCAGTCAACCTTCACACCGGCGATGGCCAAATCGATTTGGCCAACTTCAAGGGGGAAATGCAGTTGCGCAGCGGCGACGGCTCGCAGCAAATCGATGGCGTCGATGGCAAACTCCACGCCACAACCGGTGACGGCCACATTCGCGCCAACGGCCGCTTCGATTACCTGGAACTCAAGACCGGAGATGGCCGCGTAGAAGCCCGCGCCACAGGTGGATCAACAGTTTCTACAGGCTGGCGCCTCGAAAGCGGCGATGGCTCAGTCACACTCGACCTTCCCGCTGGTCTCGCCGCCGATGTCGACCTGCACACCGGCGACGGCCACATCGACCTCGATATGCCCATCACCACCGAGGGCCAGATTCGCCAGAACGAAGTGCACGGTAAGCTGAACGGCGGAGGAAATCTGCTAGTCATTCATACTGGAGATGGGTCGATCCACCTGCGCAGAGGCTGAGGATTGAGTGGGGCTAGAAGAAAAGCACGGACCGCAGCCTCACTCTTGGGCTACTGTTCCAGATCTTCCTTCGAAGGGTTGTAAAAGAAGACAAACCGTAAAGCCAGAAACTGCCCGCCAAACTCTGTTGGCAGCGGAGGAAAGGGATCGGAAGCCGTAATCCCCGCCCACGCCGCGCGATCCAGCGGCGTGTCTCCGGAACTTGCCACCAGCTTCATCCCCGCAACTTGTCCATCTTTGGTGATGGCAAACTCAATCGCCAGCTTGCCTTTTTTCCATTGCGCGGACTCCGGAATCGCGTTGTACCAGTTCTGCCGAACGTCGTGCAGCACCCGCTGCAGGTAGGGACCGAAGTCCACCCCCATCGTGTCGCTCAGCACTTCCAGGTTGCCAAGCTGGCGCCCATGCGCGCCCGTGCCAAGTCCAAAATCCCCGCCCTGTCCCTGCCCGCTGCCACGCGCTGCCGCAGTAGCCTGCTCCGCCTGATTAATCTGGGATCCGGCCGTAGCGGCCCCGGCATACTTCTTAAATAAGTCCGCCACATTCGGCTTAGCGGGCACCTGCAACTGGGCCACCTCGGGGCTCGGCGACTGCTGTGGTTTCTGCTGTGACTGCGGTTCCGGTGACTGATTCTGCGCAATTGCAGGAGCAGATTGCGGTGCCGCTTGAGCCCTGTTTCCTCCCGGCGCTCCCGCCGGCGGAGTCGCCAGAATCTTCCGCAATTCCTTCGTGTCCAGCTCCGGATGCCGCGTCATCGCAATGCGATTTTTATCGGACGCAATATTCGTTCTGGGAGGGTGCTGCACCTTCTGCAGGTCGGACGGCAACTCGAGAAATGTCACATCCTTCCCCGACATTGGCCGCACCGCCACGGCGATCGAATGCATCCAGGGGAAATACTTCTCCAACGCTTCGAATTTGATAATAAAGAAGATGAGGATGATGTGGACAATGATCGAAATCCACGCCGCTTCACGCCTTCGCGAGCGCGCCAGATCGTCCTGCAGCTGGATGAGCAGGTGCGGTACCCGCGCATCATCATCCAGCACACGATACGCCGTCTCCCAGTCTCTTCGGTCGTAAAGCCCCAGCTGTTCCGGCTCCGGTTTTTCGGGCGGAGCGGCCGGATCCTGGAATGGAATCTGCGTAATCGACATGAGCCAGACTTAATTGAACAAGGCTTGACTGTTAGACACAGATACACGTCGCTATGTTGCATCCAGCGTCCGGTCGCGTGACCTAAGGGTCACGCGCAGCCAAGTTATCCCTTATTTTCGCACCTTTGCTGCCGTTCTGCGAACTGACCAGTGTGATGCGACTTAGGTGTGTAAATATTTGTAAAAAACCGGAGTATGCCGCGCGCCTTTCTTGGCGTTTTGGGGGCCCAAAGACCACTCGTATCAATCGGGCATTCGCACTTTGGGAATCGAAAATCTTGGGCCTCGGCTTGAATTGGGTGTAGGATTCCGTTGTCTTCTTTGGGCGTCTGCGCACGGCCTTATCTTAACGTAGCGAGCAATCAGTCCCGAGAATCGCCAAACATGTTTCTCGAGGGCGTGCCGAAGACGGCTGGCATCTCGCCCCCACGAGGGGTTCTCGGTAATCCTCGGGGAGGTGCCATGTCATCCGCACGACGCATGAATACGCGGTTTCTGGTGTCGGCTGTGCTGTTTTTGCTCTGTTGTTTCTCTCCCGCTTTCACCCAGAAAGCTCCAACCAAAAGCCCCTCTTCGCCCAAATACGATCTCCAAACCGAGAGCAAGGCCACGGGGGTCGTGGACGAGGTGAAGGTCTTGGATTTTGGGGCGCGCAAGGACTTCATCCAACTCATCCTTAAAGATGAGAGTAAAACGGTTCTCGTCTACATTTGCCCCAAACCGTTTGAGGAAGAGATGGGAATCTCTTTCGCCAAGGGCGAACAGATTTCGTTTACCGGCTCCAAGGTGAAGGATGAGGAGTCCGAGGTAATTCTTGCCCGGGAAGTCGTGAAGGGGACCGACACGTGGACCCTCCGCGACGCGAAAGGCAGTCCGGTTTGGGATCCCCGAACTGGCAAGTAGGCATCCTTCGGGGCCAATGAGCGGACGCTCGCTGGATGTCAGAGACTACTGGTGATCATGATCGTGATCGTGGGTATGACGCCAATCCCAGTAACGCTTTTGATCGCTTTTCGGCAAATGCTGATAGTCAACATGCGGGTCTCTGTGGTTCTCGACCACCCATTGGTTGTAGTAGACGTCTTCGTGCGGAGTGTAGTAATGGTGCGCACAACCGACAGTTGCGAGCGGCAATATCAGAGCAGATCCGAGAAGCAGTGAACCGAAAAACCGGCTGCCACGATGCATGAAATTTTCTCCTTGCCACGATTTAGGCAGACGCTTTGGTTGCCAATCACGAGCTTCGCGTTGCCTTGACGCTCGCTTGTGCGTAATCGAGATGTTTCGCCAACCATCGAAGCAAATGGTTGCCGTTGTTCATTGATCGGTTCTGGTGTACATTCCAACTGCCCGCTTACGGCGGACCCAAGGAGATCGCTCATGGGAATTATTGCGTGGATCGTGGTGGGATTGATCGCAGGTTGGCTGGCCGGCCAGGTAATGAAGGGCGGCGGCTACGGCGTACTCGTCGACATCATTCTGGGCATCTTGGGCGGTGTTGTCGGGGGCTGGGTCTTCGGGTTGTTGGGAATCTGGCCGGGCGGCGGAATGATCGGGTCCATCATAGTGGCATTTGTTGGCGCTGTAATTTTGGTCGGGATTACGCGCCTGCTGAAGAGAGCCTGAGGAGTATTGCCGTTAAATCGATAAGTGAAATGGCGATTTCAACGGACTCCTGCGAATATACCGATGAGTCGGGTGAAAGCGGGAACTCTAGCGACCCGGACTCGGTTAACCTTTCACCAACCCAGCCAACCCCACCTTCTTTCCGTGTTCGCGAATCGCACCAACTATATCCAACGCAACAGCAAGCGCTCTGCGACCCTCCTCAACCGGCACGACCGGCTTAGAGTGCTCGCTCACCGCATGGAGAAATGACTTCAACTCTCCATGAAGCGGCTCCTGCGCAGCCACCGGAGGTTTGCTCACTCTAATCTGCGGATTCACGCTCGGAGCCGATGCCTGCGATCCATCCTTGCCCACGGCGAACACAAGAACCTCCTGCCGTCCGTAATCGACCGATACGTATTGCTGCGGCTGAAAAAATCGCAGCTTTCGCACCCGCTCGGTCGAAACCCGGCTCGCCGTAAAATTAGCCACACATCCGGACTCAAACTCCAGCCGCACATTCGCGATGTCCACTTTGCCCGAAAGAATCGGCAAACCTACTGCCCGAACTTCCTTCACCGGAGAATTGACGAACGATAAGACAATATCCAGATCATGAATCATCAGATCGAGCACAACATCCACATCGAGCGAGCGTGGAGTGAACACGCTCAGCCGGTGCACTTCAAAAAACATGGGATGGGTCAGGAGCGGAACCGTGGCGCGAACCGCGGGATTAAAGCGCTCAAGATGGCCTACCTGCACAACTCTCTTGTGCTTCGCTGCAAGCTCAACGAGTTCATCCGCCTCGTCAAGAGTCGCCGCCAACGGCTTTTCGATCAATATGTCGACGCCTTCAATCATTAAGGAACGCGCCACTTCGAGATGATGGACTGTCGGAGCGGCTATGGATGCAGCTTTCACTTCGCTGTGCGTGGTCAGCATCTGGCCGACGGAGCCAAAAGCGCGGCATCCAAATTCGCGTGCCACCGCGTCCGCGCGATCGATCTGCGGATCGACCACTCCGACCAACCGCACGGGCTCGCCCTGTTGCTCCAGTTCTTTGTAGACCCGGGCGTGGTTGCGTCCAAACACGCCTACTCCCACCACCGCTACGGAAATCGGATTATCGAATTGCAGGGGAACTCTCGGCTGGCCGGCTGCCAGAACCTTTACAACGAAACCCTGTATTGTAATTGCCCGCTACGAAAATGCGCAGTTCGAAGCTGAACGAAAGCCCTATCATTCTTGCGCCTTTTTCAAAATGGCAATCTGTCCTGCATGGTACAGCTCATGCTGCACAACCCCGTGCAGCAGATGGTAGAAGTTGTAATCCTTGCCCGGAACCTGATCGCCGAGCCGCGAATCAGGAAGGGCCTGAACTGTCTTCACCAAGGTGTCGTGGGTTCGCTTGGCCTCAGCAACAGCTTTGCGCCAGGCGGCGTCGGTCGGCTCCGTCACCGGCGGAAAGTTGGCGTCCCCCGTAGGCTGGCAAACTTCTCCCGCGAGCCGCTTTAACGTCGCGTCATCCCACACGGCCGTATGTAACAGCAGCTCCCAAATGCTGTGAACGTTCGCGATCGGTTTAGCTGAAGCAGTGCGCGCATCCATACCTTCCAGCAACTCCAGCAGCGCCGGACCATGCCACGCATCTCCCTCAAAACCCCGACGAAGCTGGTCGGCAATCCGCCCAGGTTCGGAATTCGTAGAAGTCATTAGATTTTCCTCAACCAAAACTATCCTTCAGACTCTTGCGCGTCAGCAATAACCGCTACGCCTGCAATATTCGCTACCTCAATCACCCTTTCCCCGTCCAGCAGCAAACATTTTCCGGTATCCAGCGCCAGGCAAGTGGCGCCCGCAGCCTGCATAACCTCAATTGTCTTCACTCCGACCACGGGAACATCGAACCGCATATCCTGATTCGGCTTCGCGATCTTCACCACGGTAAGCGACCGGTCAAGCGTGGAGGCGTTGCCATGCAGCGATCGCATAATCTCCCCCGCGCGCTGAATCGTCGCGTCGGTTCCCTCCATCGCCTCAACCGCGACGCAAGCACACTCCGCAATAACAACCGTCTGACCGATATCATGTTGCGCAAGTTGACGAGCCACAGCGCGTCCATAATCGATATGTTTACGCTCGCGCTCTGAAGGGGGGCGTTTCGTCAGCACTCCTGCCCTCGCCAGCAACGGATCGAGTAGCCACGTCGAATTCTCCAAGGTGATCCCCTCATCTGCCAAAACCTTCGCCACAGCTCCAATCAAGCTATCGGTATTGCGAGTCGTCAACGACAGCAAAACCTTAGCCAGCCGCCAGTCCGGGCGAATGGAAGAAAAAATCTGCTTGTGCTTTACCTGCCCGGCCATCACCGCGCGGCTCACGCCCTCGCGTTTCAGTGTATCGATAAGCTTGGACAGCTCGCCCAGCGACAGCCAATGCACCGCTGCCCCGCACGAATCAATTCCAGGGAACGTTTCTTCCTTGATGCCCACAACAACAACTTCATACCCGGCAGCCCGCGCCGCATCGAGCACTAAGAAAGGGAATTTGCCATTACCGGCGATCAGGCCAAGCTTTTTGTTGTGGGAAGGCATGAAGTGAGCGAATCGACTGAGGAGTCAGTCTAGCATCTGGTCTGCAGAAAAGTGCGCTCCAAGAAATCGCTACGGCGGCTAGTCGAATGATGCTCCCATCAATATATTCTCGTCACCGCACGAATCGACGTGATGTCCGCCGAACCTGCATGTCAGCAGTGCGGGCCGTACCAATCCGCGCGAGTCAATGGCATCCCGCTCTCACCGTGCCGCGGCTTTACCAGCAACGTCTGGTACAGGTTGATGATGCCTGTTCGAAACCAGTGTTCCGAACCCGCCATGTAGAGTCGCCAGATTCTATACGTCGCCTCGTCGGTGATCTCGCGTGCCTTGCCGGAACGGGCTTCCAGCCTGCGTAACCACTGCCGCAGGGTCAGCGCATAGTGTTCGCGCAAGCTCTCCACATCCCTTACCTCGAAACCGGTCGATTCAGCGACGCCCAAACTTTTACTGATCGGAACCAATTCCCCATCCGGAAATACATAACGATCATTGAATGACGGCCCTTTTCGCTGAGAGTACGAAAGCGAAGAGGCGATTCCGCTGTTCAGAAACGCTCCTCCCTCCCGCAGCAGTTGCCAGACTTGACGAAAATACTCCGGCAAGAGAGCTTCGCCCACATGCTCAAACATTCCAATACTGACGATTTTGTCGAACTGTTGCCCCGACTCAATATCCCGGTAATCGCATACATCAACCCGGCATTGACCATCGAGACCTGCATCATGGATACGCTTTCGAGCTACCTCGGCCTGCCGCAAGCTCAGCGTGACTCCATGAGCCTGCACGCCATAATGCTCCGCAGCATAGACAATCAGCCCTCCCCACCCGCAACCAATATCCAGCAGATGCTCGCCGGCCTGCAGTCGGAGCTTCTTCGCTATGTATTCCAGTTTGGAGTCCTGCGCTGCATCCAGATCAGTTTTGTCGCCGTTCGAAAAATAGGCGCACGAATACAACATCCGTGGGTCCAACCACAATTCGAAGAACTCCGGCGGAAGGTCGTAATGGTAGCGAATCGCCTGCACATCTCTGTTTCTTGAATGAACAGGTCCGTGCAATTGGGTGCGCTGCATACCCACCATCGGCTCCTCATGGGAGTGCACTTTGTCGAACAGAATCAAAGGCAGCGATGCAGGAGAAAGATGTGGGGCTTTACTCCTGTCAAGCAGATAATCCCCCAACTCAAATGCGGCTTCCATGTCGCCTTCAACGTCAAAGTCGCCAGCGATGTAAGCCTCTCCAAGGCCAATCTCTGTCGGATCCACAAATAGTCTGCGCAATGCTTCGGAGTTGTTAACCACGAGTGTGAACTTGGGATCGCCCGTCGTGCCCCAGGTCGTCCCGTTCCAGAGCCGCACCTGAAACGGTTTGCCCGGATAGCTTGCTAACTCATCGTTAAGGGTTCGGAAGACAAATGGATGCCGAAGTGTTTCGAGGACGCTTGAAATTGCCATAACGGATTCCTTGCTTCATTAGCCTTTGCATTCCGCCGAAGCGTGTAGGTGAGCGAGCTAACGCGGGTCCTGTATCGCGGAGTGAGGCGCTGTTACAACAATTTTCGACGACGAAGCGTGCGGTGTCAGTTGTACAGTAAAGGGTTTACATCCGGTACCGGCGCACCTTAAGGGAGACTTCAGTAGGTCTGGTGCTCCTGCGCCCAGCTAATCGCGGTCTGAAGGTCCTGCAGGGCCTGATCGATGAGGGCGACTGCTCTTGCCTTGCGCCCGCCCCAATTATTGCCGGCTTTTGCGAAGTCCGCTTTGGCCTCTTGCAAGCTGGCTATACCGCTGTTCATCATGGTCGGCTCGTCAACATTCCCGGATTCCATTTCCTGAGGCGTTGACTCGGGACTCACGCCAAGCGCTTTGAAGGCTCGGTCAATCGACCCGATGCCCTTTATACGATACCCACCCCACTTGTTTCCAGCCTTCTCCAGGTAACCTTTTGCGACTCTCAGCTGCGCTATCCCATCCTCATATTCCGCGGGGACATTCTGCTGCGCGGCGGCTGCTGCGCTCCTGGTTGTAGCTTGATTTGGCTTTGACGTCTGCCCTTGAGAATGGGTTGTGAAAACGCCCAGTGTTGTCGCAAGGGCAAGGATTACAGTTCCGCATTTCCCGCTTCTCATAACTACTCCTCCTTCCTGCTTTATAGGAATAGTTTACGAAAAAACCGCGCCGGCGAAACATCCCGAACCGGACGCCTCGCGCTTTTGACTCCTGCGTAAACGCCCGTGATCTACTGCACTTTTTCCCACACAATCTTCCAGCGCGCAACAGTGGGGTCATCTTTCTCAACATCGCTGAAGATCAGGCGACTGCCTTCAAAGCGATAAGGCCGGACCTGCCGTGATCCCGCGTATCCGAGGTCGCTAGCCAGCTCGGGCAAATGAACAATCGTCTCTTGCTTCAAGTCGATCTCATACCGGCCGCAGTAAGAAAAGGTTCCCTCTGCCTCCGCTGCTTTTTCCTCCGGCGTAGCATGGGCCGGATCGGCCGACTTGACGCGGTCGGGATTGGCAAGGAAAGCGCACATGTAACCATCGCGCTGGTACATGAGAAAGCCCATGGCGTGTGGACCGAAAGCAGGAAACGGACGAGTGCTGCCGTTCTTCAACGTCTCTTCCGTGGACACGAGCTTCCACGTGCCCACGATTCGATCCCGAATCTCTGTTTCTGTCTGAGACACCGCAGACCACGCTAACCGGTCAAAATACAGCGAACATCCGTCGGCACCATCTTAATCGAGCCTGCCGCCGGCCGCCCCGCGACGATTTGAAAGCTGGCACGAACCGATCGATCAGGATGTTGCGCCTGCCAGCGCGGCCCAAGTTTGCACAATTTGGGAGCGTGGATGAACCGTCGAACTCACTACGTCAAATGTCTTGACATGAGGGCCAGC
The DNA here is from genome assembly GCA_036490235.1 of Candidatus Sulfotelmatobacter sp. GTDB lineage: Bacteria > Acidobacteriota > Terriglobia > Terriglobales > Acidobacteriaceae > Sulfotelmatobacter. Next base: position 11,029 of record DASXEG010000098.1, read on the forward strand.
GTGGATGAGTCTGCTTAGGATTTGCGCCGTTTCCGGAAAACCCTTCGTTGCCCAGGCCTCGGCATCCGCCTGATGGTCCCAGAAACTGATCGCGGCAACCTCTTCTCCGCCGCGCATGGCGAGCACGATCAGATCGAGAAACCCCTCCTGTTTGCGCAGCCAGGGAAGGATTTCCTTTTCCATAATTGAGATAAATTCCGGAAGCGCATTCGGTTCCAGACTGGCAACTACTTTACGAGCAAACATTTTCAGCCCCATTGGTCCCTGGTATTCGCGCTTGCGAGCGGAATCCGGCCGCACTTGACGTTCACTACCTGATAGTGAGCATCAAGCTGCGAACGTTACAAGTTGCATGAAATGGCAGCGCCCTGGGAATGGCAAGTGGTTTGGGCACAACATAGAAGGACTGTATGGACTTGATCCGGAGCTTTTACTGCTTGCGGAGGTTCCCGGTCACTTGATCACTCCCCGCTCGCTCCCCTCAATAAACCGAATCAGCATCTCCACATCTTCGCCCTTATCCGGCTCAGCCTTCATCTTGTGCAGCGCCTGAGAAGTATTCATTTTCGAAGCCAGCAAAATCTTGTAAGCATGATGAATCCTGCCGATGCGCTCCTTCGAGAATCCGCGCCGCTCAAGTCCAACTTTGTTCAATCCGTAAGCATGGGTATCGCGCGAAGCGGACGTCATCGAAAACGGCAGCACGTCCTGCGTGATCGTAGTCCCTCCGCCGATGTAGGAATGCGCTCCAATCCGCACAAACTGATGCACCGGGCAGAGCGCTCCGACCACCGCCCACTCCTCGACTGTCACGTGGCCCGCCAGCGTCGCGCCGTTCACCAGCATGCAGTGGTCGCCAATCACGCTGTCATGCCCGATATGCGCATAAGCCATGATCAGGGTGTGGCTGCCCACGCGGGTCACTCCGCCTCCTTTGATCGTGCCTCGGCTGATCGTCACGCACTCGCGAATCTCATTGTGGTCGCCGATGTCGAGCCGCGTCGGCTCGCCCTTGTAAGTCACATCCTGTGGGTCCATGCCGACGGCCGCGAAAGGAAAGAACGAATTATCGGTTCCAATCTTCGCGGGTCCGCCGATTGCAACATGCGAAACCAGCCGACAATTTTCGCCAAGTTCGACCTCAGGACCGATTACACAATAAGGACCGATCGTGCAAGAATTCGGAACTTTGGCGCTGGGATCGATGATGGCCGTAGGATGGATTTTCATGAGCGGAAGATCGGTCGTGTGATGATCAAAAGACGCGTATTGCAGCAGGGCAGGTAGAAACTCATTCTGTCCCATCGCCGCCGTCGCCGCGGCCGCGCGAACTATCGATCAGTTGACACGATACAGTCGCCTCCGCCACACGCTTGCCCGCAACGAAAGCCGTCCCCTGCATCTTTGCCGCGATCATTCTCGGCATGGCGCGCCATCCCTTCACCTGCACTTCAATCCGCAATTGATCGCCGGGACTGACAGGACGCCGGAACCGCGCGCGGTCAATCCCGGTAAACACCATCACCTTGTCGTTGCGGTCTTCCACTTCCGTCAGCAGCAGCGCGCCACCGGCCTGTGCAATCGCCTCGACCACCAGCACGCCCGGCATAATCGGCAGCCCCGGGAAATGCCCATTGAAAAACGGCTCGTTGATGGTGACGTTCTTGATCGCGACAATGCTTTCCTTCCGCTTTAGCTCCAGCACGCGATCGATTAGTAGAAGAGGATAACGGTGCGGCAGGATTTTCAGAATATCGTGGATATCGAGAGCCATCTTTGGCGCGGCTCCTTCGGTAATGGTAGGAGTACTCTCCATCATCGTTACGTCCCAGGCAGACTGCAGATTATACTGTACCGCGTCGCGCTGACAACGACGCACCAGCCCTTTGGCGCAACGAAAGGAAACGTGGTCATTAAGAATACATCTGCAACTCTCCCGCATCACAAGACTTCTCTGATCGATTGGAAAGTCCGCCTTCGCTATTTCGAACAGCGCCGCGATCAAATAGTCCAGTCGATTCGCGAACTCGTTGAAATCGAATCCCCCAGCGACAACAAGCCCTCGGTCGACCGCATCGGCCAGTTCCTCACGGCGAAATTCGAGGCTCTCGGTGGTCAGACTCAATTCCATCGCAGCACCGAATTCGGCGACAGCCTGCAAGTCGATTTCTCACCCCCAGCTCGCGATCGTAAGCCGGTTCTTCTTCTAGGCCACTACGACACTGTTTATTCGCTCGGAACGCTGGCCAACATGCCCTGCAGAATCGCCAATGGCCGCCTGCACGGCCCCGGCGTTCTCGACATGAAAGCCGGCATAGCTCTCATCTTGCACGCCATCGAAGCGCTGCAAGCCTGGCAGGGCGCACTACCTCGACCCGTCACGGTTTTTCTGGTTTCTGATGAAGAAGTAGGCAGCCGTTCTTCGCGCCCAATTACCGAGGCCTTGGCGAAAAAATCCGCGGGAGTCCTGGTGCTCGAACCTGCCGCGGGCCTTCGCGGTGCTGTAAAAACCGCGCGGAAAGGCGTGGGCGAGTACACATTGCGCGTGAAAGGAATTGCCTCCCATGCTGGCCTCGATCCAGGCAAGGGCCACAGCGCGATTCTCGAACTCGCGCGTCAACTGGCGATCATTGCAAAACTCAACGACCTTCGCAGCGGTGTCTCCGTGAACCCCGGCATAATTACCGGCGGCACACGTTCGAACGTCGTTGCCGCCGAGGCGCAAGCGTCCATAGATGTACGTATCAAGAGCGCCAAACAAGCCCGCGGCGTCGATCGCAAACTTCGTGCACTCAAACCGTTCGACAAACACTGCGGACTGGAGATCACGGGTGGAATCAACCGCCTTCCCATGGAGCGCACTGCTGGCGTCGCCGCACTTTACAAGAAGGCGGAAACGATCGCTGCCGAAATCAACTGGAACCTCGAAGAAGCTGCAGTCGGCGGCGGCTCCGACGGAAACTTCACTGCCGGCATGGGCATTCCCACGCTCGACGGCCTCGGCGGAGTCGGCGAAGGCGCGCACGCCGTTCACGAACATATCGTGATGTCCGAACTTCCGCGCAGAGCCTTGCTTTTGGCGGGACTGATCGAGAGCGTCTGACGGTCCGGCGGAAAACTATTTCTTTGGCACGAGCACCAGAAAATAATCCATCTTGTCGCCCTTCACAAAATCGTATTGCGCCAGCAGTCGATACCCTGCCTCGCCGGACTCGCGCAGCACCACATCTTTACCGACACCATGATCCTCTCCATTCCCGTTGCGATCGATGATCCCAACCTTCGCGCCCGGTCGCAGAGCCGCGCGCAAGTTCGTTAACAGCGCCACAGGCTCCGCGACCTCGTGATAAGCCTTTAGCAAGAGAACTGCATCCACGCTGTCAGCGGGTAGCAGAGGATTGTCAGCCTTCCCAAGAATCGTCTTGATGTTATGCAGTTGTTCTTTCGTTGCGCGATTGTCTACGTAACGGATCGCCTGTGGATTGATATCGACTGCGTATACGACTCCGCTCTCACCCACTCTCCGCGCTGCCCGCACAGTAAACCAACCCGACCCAGCACCGATATCGGCCACGCTCTTCCCCGGCGCGATGCCTAGAATATCCATCACGCGATTGATCTGCAGCCGCTGATCGCGGCCCGGAGAATCGAAAATCGAAAGATCGCCCGTATACGGGTCGCTGGTTTTGCGATGCTCACCTGATGACGATTGCGGCGGGGCCTGCGAGGCAATTCCCAGAAAATCCAGCGACGAAAAAACAAACAAAAAGACGAGAACGAAAGCACGACGCTTGAGAATCAACGCAAACCTCCAGCACACTTCACTACCAGAATAGACTCCTCAAACGCCGCCCGGTAAGCGATTTGCCCCGCCAAATCCAGAGTTCTCCGTGGTTTTTGCAGGCTGGTTGCCGCTGCTCGAACAACACTCACTCGCTTTTGACTCCACATTCCCCTTGGCCTAGACTTCATACAGGAGTTGCAGTTTACGAGTGCCGCGAACTGCAATGGAGGAGTTATGGGTGAGCTTTCACCTTTACATTGGCTGCTAGTCATCGGAATCGCTTTGCTGCTCTTTGGCACCACTAAGTTCGCCGCTGTGGGCAAGGGTTTAGGCGAAGGCATCCGCAACTTCAAGGCCGCGATGAAAGATCAAGACGAAAAGAAGCCTGAAGAAAAGCAGGAAGCCAAGAAGGAAGAAGAAAAGAAGCCGGTTTAACCCTCCGGTTTGATTCCCGCAGTTTTCAGTATCGAGTAAACCAGCGCCATCGGTAATCCCACCACGTTGCTGTAATCGCCTTCAATTCGCGGAATCCATCTCGAGGCCAGGCCCTGAATCGCATACGCACCAGCCTTATCCATCGGTTCGCCGCTGGCCACGTAATCACGAATTTCGTCCTCAGCAATTTGGCACATCGTAACCTGCGTCGATTCTGAACAAGAGCGCACGTTCGTTCTTTCGCTGCCGGGCGTCACCAGACACACTCCGGTGATCACTTCGTGGGGCCGTCCAGAAAGTATCCGCAACATGCGCTCCGCATCGTCTTTGTCGCGAGGCTTTCCGAGGATCAAACCATCAATCGTCACAACCGTATCCGCGCCCAAAACAAAATCACGCGGCCGAGTCTGGGAAACCGCCAGCGCTTTTTCCCGTGAAAGCCGTTCCGCGCAATCACGTGCATTTTCACCCGTCAAAGGACTCTCATCGATATCAGCAGGCTGAATCGTGAATCGAATGCCCGCTTTGCGCAGCAACTCTTGGCGGCGGGGCGAGGCCGAAGCGAGAACAAGCATGGCTGATTCTAGCGAAAGAACTTTAGTTGAAGCGGAGAAGCGAACGTTATGCGGATTTCCAAATAGAAAATCTAAGCGGCAATCAACTCAATCCGATTCTGAAAGCAATCGTAAACATGACAGCGCCTAATACCGGCGATATCCTCAGCCTTGTGAACCTCCACATTTGCCGCACGTAGCCGCTGAAGCAGCCCGTCATACTCGCTGCACCGCAACGCCGGATGCGCTTTCTTTGCCGGCCGAACATCATTTTCAACGCCAAGATGAATCTGGACTCCGCCGCTCTCAAACCAGCATCCACCGCGCTTCGCCAACTCCGGCGGCTTGGGAACCTCCGTCATCCCCAGCAAATCGCCATAAAATCGTCGCGCATCTTCCTCTTTGCCCGCAGGCATGGCAAGCTGGACATGATCGATTGCGATGAACGTCATACGCTCACCGGCTACCCACCACTCCCCTCACCGATTCAATCAGCTTCGCCGAATCGTATCCGATGCCATCTTTAAAAACTGTCTCCACATTTTCAATGTCGGCAATATTCTTCGACGGATCGCCCTTGATCACCACCAGATCAGCCTGCTTGCCCGCAGCAATCGTTCCAATGTGATCCAGTTCTCCCAGATATTGCGCGCCGTTGTAAGTCGCAATATGAATTGCTTCCACCGGCGTAAACCCTGCCTCCACTAGCAACTCGACTTCCCGTTGATCGCCGAATCCAGCAATCACTCCGCCCATTCCGGTCGGATCAAGACCAGCGAGCAGCGTCCCGCCCGCCTTCACAAACGCATGTTCAAATTCCTCTTCCTTCTTGAAAGCCGCCGGCCAAGGCGAGGTGTCCGATCCATAATTCTTGCGAATCGTCGCAGCATCGCTCGAGCGCACTCTTCTTTCGAGGATCGCGCTTCGCGCATCCGGCGAAAGCGCATCCAGGACGCGCTTTTGTATCGTCGGCCGGTCCGGAAAACTCCCCATCTCAAAAACCGGCAGCGTGGAAGTGATCGCGACATGATGTTGGATCAGATATTGAATCGTCTCGTGCAGCGGACCGCTGTTCGGATCGAGCTTCGCCAGCAGGACCGGATCTTCCGAGTGCTCAGGGCAAACATCGGGCTTCTTGTCGGGCTGAAATTCGGTATCGACAAAGAATCCGTGCTCAAGGTCATCGATTCCCAGATCTGCGGCCTCGCGAAAGCCGACAGAGCAGAGGTGCCCGGTCACCTTCGCTCCGCGTTTGTGAGCCGCCTGAACAGCAGCTCCCAGCTCGGCGCGGGTGATGAACATATAAGCTTTGAAATTGTCCACACCCTGATCCATCCAGAAATTCACCGTCCGCGTAGCGTCGTCAGCGTCTTTGAGCTGGTGCATCTGCAACGCCCAAGATCCTTTGCCCTCGAGATAAGGCCCAGTCACGTGCATCTTGGGTCCCGGCCTCTGTCCCGCATCGATCTCTTTCTTCAATTCGAGATCGGTGTAAGCCTCCAGCGCGCCCGTGGTTCGAATCGTCGTGACTCCGCTGGCAAGGTACAAGCGCGGAAAACTGTAAGCCATCTCACCGAAAATGCCGTTGCCCATGGGATAAAACATGTGATCGTGCATGCCGACTAGGCCGGGGATGACGGTGTAACCGTGCAGATCAAGCACCTGCGCGTCTTTCGGAACGCTTGCCGACGCCGCATCGGAAACCGACTCGATCTTTCCGTGATCAAGAAGCAC
>DASXEG010000099.1:0-24346 GCA_036490235.1 Candidatus Sulfotelmatobacter sp.
TGGTGGCGCATTTGGTTGGGGATGGCCAGAGAATTTTAGATTGTTGTGCCGCGCCGGGTGGAAAAACTTCTTTACTCGCGGATCGCAACCCCAATGCGCGCATCGCCGCAGTCGAGTTTCATCCGCATCGCGCGCATCTACTGAGAAAATTGCTGCGGCAAAATATTCGAGCTGACGGTAGAAACATCGACGTCATCGCAGCCGATGTTCGCACACCGCCGTTCACAACGCACTTTGATCGGACACTTGCCGATGTTCCCTGCTCCGGCACCGGTACTCTCGCCCGCAATCCCGAAATCAAATGGCGGCTGGTACCTCAAGATTTCGCCAACCTGCAAGTGCGCCAGTTGGCGATTCTGCGTGCCGCGATGCAGCGCACTGAGCCGGGCGGGATCGTCGTTTACTCTACCTGCTCGCTGGAGCGAGAAGAAAACGAAGAAGTCATCGACCGGGTGCTCGCGGAAGATCCATCGTTTCATGTTTTCGATTGCCGTAACCGGCTCGAGCGCCTGCACGCAGAGCGCGAATTGATCACATCCGACTTTTCGTCGCTACTGTGTGGTCCTTATTTACGTACCTTGCCGGGAATACATCCATGCGACGGATTCTTTGCGGCCACCCTGGAGAGGCAAAAATAAAGAGAGGCAAAAAGCGGATCTGAAACGAGAAGCGGAGTTCAAAGCTCAAACTAGCGAACTTCAAAACTGATCACAGCTCCGCCAAGAATCTTCTGCCCCGCAGGAGGGTTTTGCACCACGATGATGCTCGCCGGCGAAGGCTGAGGCGGTGGTGCATTCGAAACAGAAGGGGACGTTCCGCCCGCTGATTGATTTAGCGCAGTCGATGGAGGCGCGACTGTAACGTTCCCGAGTTTGAATCCCGCATCTTGCAATGTTCGACTCGCAGCGCCCAATGCCTGCCCGATGAAGCTGGGCATCACATAGGCCGGAGGATCCAGAGCTGCAGAGATGAGCAGGCTGGTCTTGGGCGCAGCGACCTGGCTCGCGTTCGCCGGAGGCGATTGCGCTACCACCTCATCTGGAGGCGTTCCGGGCAATTGAATTTGCGCAGTGGAGGTCAAATCGAGTCCGCGCCGTTTTATATTCCATTCCGCGGCGCGTTCGCTTTCCTTGGTCACATCCGGAATCACGACGCGTTGCGGTCCGAGACTTTCGGCAACACGAATCAGCCACCCCCGTCGCACTTTCGTTCCCGGCAAAGGCAACTGCGACACAATGCGGCCTTCTGGAATTTGCTGGCTGTAATACTGGCGCTCAGTTTGCATTTGCAGCCCGAGACCAGCGACTGAATGCGCCGCCTCAGCTGGTGAAAGGCCGACCAGGGCTGGAACCTGTACTTCCTGCACATGAATGGCGAACCGCATCGCGGTCAGCGCCGAGACGAGCGCAACCACCACCAGAACAAGAGCCATCATCGCAAACCGGAGAAAAGACTTCATCGCGAGTCAAAGATTGCAAATCTTTATTAACCACCAAGGGCACGAAGGCGCACAAAGAATAAATGCCTAAAACAGTTTAGTGGGTTTCATCCGCGCCCGGCACGTTATCGGGAGTATCCACTTTTTGCGCCACGGACGACGACGTCTCCGGAGGAGCTTGAAACTGCCCCGGATCTTTTCCCACCATCGCAGCACTCATAAAATTCATCCAGATCGGTAACGCTGCATGCGCGCCGGTTTCTTTCGCGCCCAGCGATTTTTTCTCGTCGAAGCCAATCCACACTCCGCAGGTCATCGAAGGCGAGAAGCCGACAAACCACGCATCGGTGAAATCGTTCGTCGTACCGGTTTTTCCGCCAACCGGAAACGGCAGCTTCGCGGCCGCCACTCCCGTTCCGTGCAGCACCACCTCGCGCAACATTCCCGTCATGATTTGTGCCGTACGCGCACTGATCACATCTTTCGCCTCCGGATAATTTTCCTCCAGCACCCGCCCCTCATAATCGGTAACTTTTGTGATGTAGCGGGGAGTCACCCGCACGCCATCGTTCGGAAATACGCTATAGGCGGAAGTTTGTTCGATCAACGTGACTTCCGCCGCTCCGAGCGCCACCGGCAAATAGGGAGGCAAATGCGCCGTGATCCCAAATCGCTCGGCATAATCGATCACTGTGTTGATTCCAATCTTGCTCGCCAGCTTGAGCGCGGGAATATTGCGCGACTGCGCAAGGGCGCGCCTTAGGGTAATGATGCCTTCAAACTTCTCGTCGTAGTTGTGAGGCGTGTAGGGGCCGGAGGCTGTTTCAAACGTGACCGGCTCATCCAGAATCGTATCGTCGGGGCTGGCTCCTCTGTCGATGACGGCCGTATAAACGTACGGCTTGAATGAGGATCCAACCTGGCGCAGGGCTTGCGTCGCGCGGTCGAATTTGGATTCGCTAAAATCGCGCCCGCCAACCAACGCAGTGATTCCGCCGGTCGTGTTGTCGATCGCCACCAAAGCTCCCTCGGCTCCGGAATCCTGTTCCAGACTCACGCGCGCGCCGCCATTCGCATTCAGCGAAAGAATCTTTACATAGCAAATATCGCCAGTGTGCAACAGGGCCTGGATCTTGCCTTGTGTCCACGCAACATCCGCCTGTCCCAATGCCGCCGAATATCGTCCGAACTTAACCGTGGCGAGGCCCACTCCCGACGAAGTAACAAGGGCATGAATGTATCCGTTCACCTCCGGTTCGTCTTCCCAATCGGGGTGTTCGTATTTATCCAGAGTGCTGCCCTCGGCCAGAACATTTTCCAAGTGCCCTTTCCACCCGTGCCGGCGCTCATACGCAGCCAGGCCATCCAGAACCGCCTGGTTCGCGGATTTCTGCAGATCGACATCGAGCGAGGTGTAGACCTTTAACCCGCCCTCATGCACCTGGTCGGCTCCATATTTATTTTCCAGATAGCGCCGTGTCTCCTCCACGAAATATGGTGCGAGCGAGTTAGGATCGTGTTGCAGGTGCAAACCCAGAGGCGCAGATCTCGCTGTCTCGGCTTGCGCGGCTGTAATTTTTCCGTCTTCGAGCATCGCATCGATGACCTGATTGCGCCGTTTCGTCGCGCGATCGGGATGATTGATCGGAGAATAAACAACCGGCCCTTTGGGAAGACCCGCGAGCAGCGCGGCTTCTGGAAGCGTCAGGTTATGCACCGGCTTGCTGAAGTAAAACTCGGAAGCGGCTTCGAACCCATAGACTCCGTGCCCTAGAAAAATCTGATTCGCGTAAAGAGTAAAAATCTGCGGCTTGGTAAAGCGGCGCTCGATCTGTATGGCCAGCATCGCCTCCTGCACCTTGCGATGAAATGACCGGTCGGGAGAAAGAAATAGATTGCGCGCCAACTGCATGGTCAGCGTGGATGCGCCCTGAACTCGCCCCCCGGACCGGATATCCCGGTACGCGGCCCCGGCGATTCGCCAGAAATTGATGCCGGAGTGATGATAAAAATCTTTGTCCTCAATCGAAATCAACGCTTCTTTGAGAATCGGGGCAAAATCGTCATAACTGGCAACCACCCTTCGCTGCAGGGCAAAAGATCCGATGACGCGGCCGTGGGTGTCATACAGCTCCGTGATCGAACTCGGCCGGTATGCCTCCAGCGCTTCCACCTGGGGCAGGTCCGTCGTGTACACGAGGAGCAGTCCCGCGGTCGCGCCCACCAAAGCGGAAAGCAGCACCAGCAGCCCAAACAAGACACGGCCCACAAGCTTGCGCCCGGCAACTTCTACCGGCGGAAGGTCTTCATAGATCGACTTCATGGCGGGATGTGGTCAGGATATCAGGCTGGAGGCGGCTCGGACTGCCGGAATCGTCCGAAGAAATTCAGGCAAGGATTCGTTTTGAAGCCGAGGAAAAGAATCGATCCATCGTTGCCCTTCGTCAGTCCACTACTGCCGCTGCATCACTTCGTCGATCACGGCTTTCCCGCCTTTATCAACGGTGACCACTTTGTGAATCGGCGCGTAGCCGGTGAGAGTGATGTCTACGATGTAGTTGCCGGGATCGACGGTGAATTCCACTGGCGAGGATTTATCAAGCACGTGCTCGTTTACGGCGACCTGAGCACCTTTGGGCTGGGTCTTCACCGCCACTGAACCCAGGCCCTGCGCTTCCTTGCCGCCGAAAAGTTTCTTTATCCTGCCCGTCGTCCTGATGTCATCGACGTTGCCCAGCTCTCGCAGCGTGGGCGAGAAGTTGACGGTTTGCGCGAGCACGAACTGTGCGCTGGTGGTTTCGTCGAGATAGCCTTGCTTGCGAACCAGCACAATGTGCTGGCCTTTATCCACCGAAACCTGCGCCGGCGTGACCTTGCCGGTGTTTCTGCCGTCGATATAAACGTTCGCTCCCGGCGGCGTGCTGGTGACCGCCAGCGTCGCCACGAGTTGAGTCAGATGCGACATAAAAAATGCCTTGCCGCCGGACGCGACGTTGATCGCGCGAGTGTCGCTGGTATATCCAGCTTTGCTGACTGTTACCGTGTGCTGCCCAGGATCAAGTCCGCTCATGGTCAGCGGAGTCACCCACGAAGAATCGCCCTTTCCATCGATCTGAAATTGCGCGCCCTGCGGCGTGGAATCGACTGACATCTGTCCGGGAACTATCGCCGGCGCAGTTGGAGCCGATTTTTTTCTCGCATTCCTGCCTCTGGAGGCCACGGCCGTATGCGTATGCGCAGGTGAGTTCTCGATTACCTCTCCAGTCGGCTGATCCGACACTGGAGCACCGAGAGCAGGTTGCTGCGGCTGCTCTACGGCCGTCACAGGAGCGGGCTGCGGAGCAGGCGCGGTTTGAACCGGTTGTTGTGCCGCGACGGGCTTTGCGCCGTCATCGTCGCTGTTCAGATGATTCACGTGCAGGACCAGGCCGATCGCGATGACCAGAATCACAATTGCGGCTCCCGCGATTGAATAGATCATCAGGCTCGGCGGAACGTTCTTAATCTCCTTGATCGCCTTCTCAGCAACCTCGCGCGGCTGAACCTTCGGTTTCTCCTGCTCGCGCGATTTGAAACTGATCGCAGCAGGCTCAGGCGCATCCGGTGCAGGCGGCGGAGGCGGCGCAACATAAACTTCCTTCAGCGGAGGAAGCTCCGTCATCTCGGAGAAGCTCACTCCGCCGCCCTTTTGAGCCGGTGCATCTCCCGCCATCATGGGATCGGCGGTGAAGCTGGGAGTCTCCAGGGATGACTGAAGTTCCGGTTCATCCATTACGGCTGAGGACATCGAAGCCGGCGCAGCATTCGAACGCGACGCTGCGACCGGTTGAGGTTTTGGGGCGGAGAACGATCCGACGGAGGCTCCGGCAGGGGCGGCAGCGGCCGCTTTTCGAGGAGCCTCTGCTTTCGCGACCGCCATCGCGGGTTTTGCTACGGGCGGCTGCGCTGCAGGTTTTTTCGGCGCCGCGCTCGGTGGCGATGCGATGAATTTGGCCTGAGCCGAGGCGCTAGGCGCCGGCACAACTGTCTTCGCCACCGCCGCAGGGGCTTTCGCAGCCTGCAGCTTTGATTCCTTGCACTTCTCAAGATCGTCCAGCAACTGCCTGCCGTTCTGGTAGCGCTCGTTCGGATCCTTCGCCAGCGCCTTCATGATCAGATCGCTCAGCAGGGGATTGAGCTTTGGATTCGTGTGCATCGGAGGAACCGGCGAACTCTCAAGAATGCTTTGTCGCAGCGACTCCGCGTCTTCCCGGTCAAAGGCCTTGCGGTCGGTCACCATTTCATAGAAGAGAGCGCCGAGACTGAAGAAGTTCGAGCGCGCATCGATGCCTTCGCCTCGTACCTGCTCCGGTGACATGTAATACGAACTCAACGGGATCTCTGGCAGGTGTGCCGTGAATTTGCCCACGCTGGAAACGCCGAAGCTTAAAACCTTCACTCCCCCGTCCCACCCGCACATGATTTTTCCGGGTTCGAGGCTGTAGTGAAAAATGCCGTTGGAGTGAGCGTAATCGAGGCCACTGCAAACCTGGCGGCCGATGTCGAGCAGATCCCAGATCGAAAATCCTTCTTTGCGTGCCAGCATCGTCGCAATACTGTTGCCCTGGATGTATTCCATCGCCGCACAAAACTTGCCTTCGATTTCTCCAGCGCCGTACACGGGAGTGACGTGCGGGTTGCTTAGCGCCTTGATGGCTTCCACTTCCGCCAGCAGGCATTTCTCCACCTCGCCCGCCTGTTCGCCAAAAGCCGAGAGTTGTACCGCCTTCAACGCAACCGTTTGATTGGTTTGCGAGTCAGTCGCCTTGTAGACGACGCCAGTGGCGGATTTGGATAGTTCAGTGAGATTTTCGAAGTGGCCGATTTTCGTAGACATGTGCTCCGTGCCTCGTCACAGAAACCCCGCAGTTCACAAGGAAACTGCATGGTCAAAAACTTGGGCAAGTACGGGTAGGATAGCGCCAAGTGTTACCGGCTTCGAGTTACCAAAGTACTGAAAACACAGGGTGCTCCATCCAATCGATACTTTTGCCGAGCGAGAAATGTGGACCCGGTTGGACGGCTCGTCATCCGGCTGCGCGAACCTGCGGCACTCACATTTCTGACAGAGTCCTGAGTCAACCACTAAGGCCACAAAGGGACACGAACGAAACCCTGAGAAGCATGCATTTGTGTGCCTTCGTACCCTTTCTGGTTTTGAATTTAGGACACCGCACACATTCCGGCACAGAAGCCATTTCTCGCTTGACCGATGTTCGTTATTTCTGCAAATATAGAAATATGAAGACGCCACAATACGTCGACGAGCAGGTAACGAGGTTCGCGGACATGTTTTCCGCCATGGGTGCCGAGCCCCGGCTGCGCGTTATGCAGCTTCTGCTCTCGGCTCATCCGGAAGGAATGGTTGTCTCTGAAATTCAGGAAGAGTTGGAGATTCCGAACTCAACTCTCTCCCATCATCTCGACAAGCTTAGGAGTGAGGGACTTGTGCAGATGCGCCGCGAGAGCACGTTTCTCAGATATACGGCCGATACGGACGCGCTGCGGAGCCTGCTTCAGTTCCTCTACGCCGAATGTTGTACCCGCAACAAAGCTCTTAAACCTGAACAAGTGACGCGATGTTGTCCCTGAGGAGAACTATGAACCACGATGTGAGAACAATGGTTAAGCAAAAGTACGGTGAAGCGGCGTTGCGAGTGAAAAGCGGCGGCAGTTCGTGCTGCGGCAGTTCGTACGGCGGAGGTGCGGCTGCGACCGGTTGCTGCGATCCGATCACCTCCAACCTTTATGACAACAGTCAGGCCGAGCAACTCCCGGAAGAAGCCCTGCTCGCTTCATTAGGCTGCGGAAACCCAACGGCGCTTGCGAAGCTGAATCCTGGCGAAACAGTTCTTGACCTCGGTTCCGGCGGTGGAATTGATGTCCTGCTTTCTGCAAGGCGCGTCGGACCCACGGGCAAAGCCTATGGACTGGACATGACCGACGAAATGCTGGCCCTCGCGAATGAGAACAAGCTTAAAGCCGGACTATCGAACGTAGAATTGCTGAAGGGTGAAATCGAGAACATCCCGCTGCCGGATAATTGCGTTGATGTAGTCATCTCCAACTGCGTTATCAATCTTTCTGTCGATAAGGGCCCGGTATTGCGCGAGGCTTTTCGAGTTCTAAAGCCCGGAGGCCGTTTCGCCGTGTCGGACGTTGTAACTCGTGGTGAGATCAAGACTGAAATCCGCGAGAGCGTTCTACTATGGATCGGCTGCGTCGCAGGAGCGCTCGATGAGAATGAGTACAGGAACAAACTCAAATCAGCCGGATTCGAGGACATCGAGATCGAGCAAACCAGAATCTACCGAGCAGAGGGTGCTCGAGAGTTCTTATCGGGCCAGAACATCGATGCGGCTCAACTCGCGCCTCAGGTGGACGGCAAGTTTTACAGTGCTTTCATCCGGGCAACGAAGCCCTTGGCGCAGCGAGCTGTCATTGCTTCTTTACCAAACTGAATTCGCAGCAGAGGCGCGACCACGTCATGACCGCTCTGAGGCTGGTTGGCCTGGAAGAGCGAGTCAATCATCTTCCAAGGCAACTTTCAGGCGGACAGGAGCAGCGCCGGGCGATCGTCAGCGACCCAACGCTATTGCTTGCCGACGAACCCACCGGCGACCTGGACAGCCACTCGGCCACAGAGATTTTAGAGATTTTGAAGCGGTTGAATGAAGACTTTCACAAAACGGTCGTGATGGTTACAGACGATCCGCATGCGGCTTCGTATGCAAACGTTACTCGTCACCTGGAGAAGGGAATGCTTTTGCCGCCAGGGTAGTTTACTGGGGTGCTCCGGTCGGTTCTTCTTCGGCGTCGGCGATCCACAACCACGCTCGGCGGCCATTATCGAGAGACACTGCTTTTGCCTCTCCATAAGCTACCAGCCGGTTGAGGACGGTGGTCACGGAGGCCATAGGGTCCTTGTGGCGCTCCAGCATAGGCGGTACTTTCTGCTGAATCCGCTCGCAGACTTCGCGTGCGCTCAACGCGTGGTTCGCGTCTATCAGAACCATCCGGCAGGCTTTGGTGAACCCCGGCTGTCTCCCGTTACTCTTTCGGTCCACCAGTTCGAGCAACTCATCGTTCAGGACGCTTTCGCCAAAAAGATTGGCCAGGCCGGCAATGGTTTGCTTGATGGTCCCAATCCGCCTCATGACTTCCGCGCGCTGGTGTAAAAGCTGTCTCAGCTCTTCATGAGCCTGCCGCACAACCTCTTCCACGTGCCCGTTCCCGCTGCTTGCGATCATTCGCGCTTCCACTGCTTGAGTTTCCATATTCCCTACGATTTCTGCCTTTCGGGGCACTCCAGCCACCCCACACTTCGGCCAAAAAGTGAAAACCTTCCTAATATTACGTATGAACCCAGATCAAAGTTCCGCTCACAGCTCCCCGGGTTTGCGTTAGTTCTTGTCATTAGACGTATGACTTTAGAGTTGGTTAACAATGCAAAACACACTGCTCTGTTCAAGAAAGCATAGTGATGTGATGCGGTTACGGACCTAATAGCTGCCCGAATTGGTTCTGAACCCGAATCCGAACCCGACCGGGCAAGAGGAGAATTATTAGGGCGATGGAATAGAGAGGGAAACGTCGCGCTTCCGATGTGGAAAACGTAGCTATTTTCCCCCGTGTCGACGGCCCCAAAACTCGAAGCTGCGCATCCGGCTTTGTCGGTACTGCTGGTGGGAGATAAAGAAGAAGACTACTTTCTCATCCGCGAAATCCTGGAACGCAACCGCGGGACACTGCCCTCGGAACTCGAGCACGCGCGGTCCATGGATGAAGCAAGATCGATGTTGCGGAACCATTCCTACGGACTGGTGCTTTTCGAACACGAAACCGGAGATGCGGCGGCCGCAAAATTGCTTTCAGATCTTCGGCAAGAAGGGCGTGTCATTCCTTTCGTCGTGCTCACCGAAAATGCCGAGGAGAAGGCCATTGCAGAGATCATTCAGGCCGGCGCGTGGGACTGGCTGGAAAAATCGCAGCTCAACGGCGCAAATCTGGTGCGGACGATTCGTTGTACGCTGGCTTTGCAGTCATCGGAGCAGCATCGTCAATTGGCAGAGGAGTCGTTGCGGAAGCTATCTTGCGCGGTAGAGCAGTCCGGCGACACCATCATGATTACCGACAGCGATGGGGTCATCGAATATGTTAACCCTGCATTTGAAAAACTGACCGGCTATTCTTTGCACGAGGCCGTCGGCAAAACCTCCGCCATCCTGAGTTCCGGCCAGCAGCCTCCGGCCATCTATCGCGAATTGTGGGAGACGATCAGCATCGGCAACGTTTACAACAACATTGTTGTCAACCGGAAGAAAAACGGGGAACTCTACTATGTCGACGAAAACATCAGTCCAATTCGCGATGCGGACGGAACCATTACGCACTTTGTTTCGAACGGGCGGGATCTGACCAAGCGGCTCGATCTGGAAGCGCAGCTCTTGCAGGCGCAGAAAATGGATGCCGTCGGCCGTCTGGCGGGCGGTGTGGCGCACGATTTCAACAATCTGCTCACGATCATCACCAGTTATTCAGAACTTGCCATGGATTCTGCAGTTCCCGGCAGCAGCACTCAAATCCGTTTGCAGGAAATATTATCCGCCGCGCGCCGCGCGGCCGAGCTGACCCGGCAGTTGCTTGCCTTTAGCCGCAATCAGCCGCAGGCACTGCGCGTGGGGGAACTCAACCCGGTGGTCGGCGGAATCGTAAAAACTCTCAACCGGCTGATCGGGGAAGACATTGACCTGCGCTTCATTGACGGCGAAAAAATGGGGAGGGTTCGCTTTGATCCCGTGCAGATCGAGCAAATCCTGATGAACCTGGCAGTGAACGCGCGCGATGCCATGCCAGAGGGCGGTAGTTTGACCATTGAGACCTCAAACGTGTCTCTGGATGAACCTTATGTGGTCTCAAAGAAAGCCGCGATCCCGACCGGACGCTACGTGGTCCTCACGGTTACCGACACCGGCTCCGGCATTCCGCCGGAACACCTTCCTCACATTTTCGATCCCTTCTATACAACCAAGCCGTCAGGCAAGGGTACTGGTCTCGGTTTAGCGACGGTGTATGGAATCGTCAAACAGAACCACGGATTTGTGTGGGCTTACAGCGAGAAGGGGATGGGTACGGTTTTTAAAGTCTATCTACCCTCTGTGCAGGAGCGCGCGATGAAAATCGCGGAAGCTGGCGAGCAATCGCTGGAGAAAGTGTCCGGGGGAAATGAAACTGTACTTCTTGTTGAAGATGAAGATTCGCTACGCCAGGCCACTGCCGAGTTCTTAAGCCTTCGCGGTTACACGGTGCTGGAAGCGAAAGATGGACGTCATGCGCTGGCCATCGCAAGCGCGTACGGTTCTCGAATTCACCTGGCGGTGACGGATGTCGTTATGCCCAATCTCAGCGGCGGCCAACTCGCTACGGAGTTGGCCGTGGTTCGTCCGGAGACAGGGGTGCTGTTTGTGTCGGGTTACGCTGGTCAGACGGTCCGCGACCACAAAGTTGTGAATGTTGAAAATAATTTCTTGCAGAAGCCATTTACTCTGAGACAACTCGCCGGAAAAGTACGTTCCGTTCTCGATCACAGTGGCGATCGCCATGCTATGTCAGCTCATGCCTGACACAGATGACTCAATCGCTAGGAGGGGATTCGCGTAAGCCTGCCGTTCTCCAGGTGAAATCGATCGCCCCGCCAGGTGACGGAATTCCCGACGAGGCTCACAATCCAGACTGCGGCAGAGATTAAATCGCGCAACGGAATCAACCAGGAAAATCTGAGAACTTGCCGATCCCGCAAAACTTTCCAGCCCACAGCAATAGCGGCTGCGAAGCGAAGGATCAATGTCACCGCCAGTGCGATGATTGCCCACTTGGCTCCCCGGCTCGCGATGATCGCCAGCAATGCCCATGCGACGCCGAAGGTGAAAGCAAGTCCGATGTATCCGCCACGGCGGACATCGCGCACGCCGCGCGCCCAGCGCAGTTGATGCGAAAAGAAATCCAGTAAACGGTACGGCGGTAGATGAGTCTCGACCACAACATCTGACAGTTCTATCGAGAGGCCCAGATTGGAGATGCGTTTGCCTAGCTCGTAATCATCTGCGAGAAAATCTAGAATCGCGGTGAACCCTCCGATTTTTCCAAGATCGCTGCGACGGAACGCCAGAGTAGATCCGAGCGCGAAACGAATACCGCCATCAAGCTGGCGCGCAGCCAGCACTCCCGCACAGAAATCCGTACTGATGCCCAAAGCCTCGAGCCGCGATCCCAATGTTTTGGCCGACACTCCTCTGTAAAGGCTCGTGACCATGCCTACTCGGGGTTCGGCCAAAGGAGCAGTCACTCGGCGCAAGTAATCCGGCTGGACTCGGATGTCGCTGTCGTTGACGATCAAATACTCGTATCGTGCTTCCGGCAACATCTGCACCAGATTGCTGACCTTCACATTCGCGCCCAGAATCTTCGGACAGATCACGAGCTGAATTCTGCGGTCAGGAAATTCGCGTTGCAGCTTTTGCACGATCTCGATTGCTGCATCGCCGGGGTCGCTCACACCAAAAACAATTTCGTATTCCGGATAATCCTGCAGGCAATGGCTGCGGAAGCTT
Source organism: Candidatus Sulfotelmatobacter sp. (assembly GCA_036490235.1). Classification (GTDB taxonomy): domain Bacteria; phylum Acidobacteriota; class Terriglobia; order Terriglobales; family Acidobacteriaceae; genus Sulfotelmatobacter. The sequence continues at coordinate 12,088 of DASXEG010000099.1, forward strand.
TCGTAAATTTCGGGATCGATCCCTTTCAGAGGCTTGAGAATCGACACTGGCGGAAAACTAGAAGTCTCCAGTTGTGATGCTCGCCCTTTCCGAAGGAACACTTTCGCGCTCCAAATGCAAAGGAGGTAATAGAGCGAACTGGAGATCACGCCGACGGCGGCGGCAATCTGAATTGCGGCCAGGATGGTGTGCATCATGCGCGAGCGCGAAGCGAACTATTCGTAGCGCAAGGCCTCAATAGGGTCAAGATTCGCCGCTTTCCACGCAGGATAAATGCCAAAGATAAGGCCCACTGCGGCCGCTGACGTAAAGCCGAAAATCGTCCAGAAAACTGACATGCGCGCAGGCAATGATGGCCAGACTTGCGGAATGCCGAAGACTACGATGGCACCCAGCAAAATTCCAATCACTCCTCCTGCCGCCGTCAAAATTATCGCCTCCAGCGTGAACTGCAAGAGAATATCGCGCTTGCGCGCACCGATGGCCTTCCGGACACCGATCTCGCGGGTTCGTTCCGTGACGCTGACGAGCATGATGTTCATCACGCCGACTCCGCCAACCAGCAAGCCTACGCTCGATATTGCAAACACGCCCACGAACAGCATGCCCGTGAGTTGATTCCAAACATCGGAAATCGAATCCGTCGTCAGGACCGCGAAATTATCCGGCTTGTTGGGTGCAACCTTTCTCCGGCGCCGCATCAGTTGCCGAATTTCGTCGATCGCCTTGGGAATATCGTCATGAGAGGTGGCTTTTGCGGTGATCCAATGATCTTTTATCTCGGGGTGCAGCGTTCGGAAAGTTGTAAGCGGGAAAAAGATGCGGTTGTCGTTGGGATCTTTCCCGCCGCCGAAAACCGACTTGATCTTATCCAACGTTCCCACTACTTCAAACAGGCGGCCGTCGATATTGATCTCTTTGCCGAGCGGATTCTCGAGCGGAAATAATTCCTCCGCAGTATCGTGGCCAAGGACAATCACGTCCGCATGGCGCTCGTCGTCAGTTTCCGTGAACCATCGTCCTGCGGACATCGGCAGATCGTACACATCTTTTACCGATGCTGTGTCCCCTTCGAGAATTGTGTTCTTGACTTTGCGGTCTTTATATTTCACCGCAAAAGTCCCAACCCCAAGTTCGGGACGGAAGTAGCGGAGGCCCGCGGAAACCGCCTTGACATGCGGCAACTGCTTGATCGCTTCCGCATCTTCGAAAGTAAGTTTTTTGCGCGTGCGCATCTCCTCCGTAGGACGTCCAAACGTCAGCGGATCGAGATGGTAGACGAAGATATTATCGGACCCGACGCTGGCGACCATTTCGCGAACATTCTCATCCAGGCCGCGCCCAATCGAAGAAACTCCGATCACCATGGCTACGCCAATGACGATTCCCAGCACAGTAAGGCCGGAGCGCAGCTTGTTGCTGCGGAGCGTGTCCGTTGCCATCTGCACGATCTCGCGGAATTCTTCCTTGTGAATCATGAGAGCGAACTTCTCGTCATTCTGAGCGCAGCGGGGGATCTGTTTTCGCCCCGCCCATGGCAGACGGCCTTACGTTTCAAACCTCAACGCCACAATCGGATCCAACTTCGAAGCCTTTTGCGCAGGATACACTCCAAAGAAAACTCCCACGCTGGCAGAAACAATCAGCCCGGCTGCAACCGCCCACAACTTGATCGACGAAGGCATGCCAATCAGCAGAGTCACCGTTTCCGCAACCGCAACTCCGGACAGTACTCCAATCGCTCCGCCAGTAAGCGCGAGCGTCACCGCTTCCACCAAAAACTGCAGCAGCACATCTGCGCGGCGCGCGCCGAGCGCTTTGCGAATGCCAATCTCGCGCGTGCGTTCCGTAACAGCGACCAGCATGATGTTCATGATCACGATGCCGCCGACGACCAGCGAAATACACGCAATTCCGATGGTTGCAAGAAAAAAAGTCTGGCTGAAGCTGGTCCAGATGCCCAGCAGGCTGGCGTTGGTTTCAATATCGAAGCTGTCGTCGCCTCCCGGCGGGTCGTGCCGCCGCGCGCGCAATGCTACCCGAGCCTCGTCGATCGCTTCGTTCAGCGGCACGCCTCCGCTGGCCGCCTTGCCGCAAATCCTCAACGTGTCATCGTGCGAGCCGTACTGCTTCATGCTCGAAGTGATCGGGATCATCACAAAATTGTCGGCGCTCTGCCCCAGCGTCGATCCCTTCTTCTTGGCCACGCCAATGACCTGGTACGGCCAGCCATCGACGCGAATTTCCTTGCCTACGGGGTCCGCCCCTTGCAGCAGGTGTTCGACGATATCGTTTCCCACCACCGCAACCGGCGCTCGATTATCGACTTCCGTGTCGTTGAACATGCGGCCCGCGGCGAGATCCACATCGAGGATGGTTCCCATCCCCGGCGTCATCCCACGCACCGTCGTATCGCTGATGGATTGCCCTTCATACTTCACCGTTCCGGTTTCGTTGCGCGTGGATGCGGCAATCAGCTCGCAATGCCGGCACGCGGCGGCGACGGCCTGGTAATCCTCCATGGTCAGGTTCTTGCGCTTTTCGCCCTCGAGATACTTATCCACGTTGGTCACAGCCGGCGAGACTTTGAAAATAATGAAAACATCCGCGCCCAGGTTGAAGACTTTTTGCGCGACATAGTCGTTGATGCCGGAGACAAACGTGACCACGGCAATCACAGCTGCCACGCCAATCACCACGCCGAGCAAAGTCAGCACCGAGCGCAGCTTGTTCGCCCACAGTGACTTCAACGCGATTTTTATGGCTTCGGCAAGGTGCATAGGTGCGCCGGATTTCGTCGACTCGATTTTAGACGAGGAGCCTGGAGAATCTGTCACATATAATAATGGTTGGCAGCTGGACCGGACGGTCGCTTTTCGCAGCTTCGCTGGAAACGGCGGGGATGCGGGGAGAGGAAAGTCCGAACTCCGCAGAGCAGTGTGCCGGATAACGTCCGGGAGGGTGAATTCAAGTTCACTCGACGGAAAGTGCCACAGAAAACATACCGCCCAAATCTTCGGATGAGGGTAAGGGTGAAAAGGTGCGGTAAGAGCGCACCGCCGCGGCAGTGATGCAGCGGGCAGGGCAAACCCCACACGGAGCAAGACCAAATAGGGAGGAAGCTCGAAACCTGGTTCTCGCGAGTCAGGTTTCGGGCACGTGCCGGCTCGGTGCGTCAAACCTTCGGGTAGGTCGCTAGAGCCGCGCAGCAATGCGCGGCCCAGAGGAATGGCCGTCCAGCGGGAGCAATCCCGTGGACAGAATTCGGCTTACAGGTCCGGCTGCCGAATATTCTTTTCTTTCGTCACCTTTACTGAAACCGAAAGGCGCGTCACGATCCGCCTGCGGAGAATAGCCCCCTTTATTCTCCGCATAAAATGCGGTTAATAGCTTGACCCCTGCGGAAAATATACGCTATAATCTCCGCTACAAATGCGGAGAATGTACATCCACGAACTTCCTGATTGGCCTCATTTTCGCTGGAGCGCCGAGGAACTCGTCGCACCCCTCGCTGAAGTGCGTCACCGTCAAGGTCTGCTTATCGGTCGCATGGAAGGGCTAGGCTTCGATCTTCAGCAACAAGCCGCCTTGCAAACTCTCACAACCGACGTCATTAAGACCAGCGAGATCGAGGGAGAAAAACTCGACGTGGCACAGGTGCGGTCCTCGATCGCCCGCCGCCTAGGGATAGATATCGGGGCACTGAAACATGCAGACCGCGATGTCGAAGGCGTGGTTGAAATGATGCTCGATGCGACGGGTCACTACAATCAACCACTCACCAAGAAAAGATTATTCGACTGGCACGCCGCTCTTTTCCCAACCGGGCGAAGCGGTATGCGCAAAATCAAGGTTGGGGCTTGGCGCAATGACAGCGAAGAGCCGATGCAAGTGGTTTCCGGACCCATGGGAAAAGAACGTATTCACTTCGAAGCGCCAGAAGCGCCGGTTGTGGCAAAAGAAATGACGGCATTTCTCAAATGGTTCAATACCCAACATGATCTAGATAGAGTTCTGAAAGCCGGCCTGGCGCATTTATGGTTCGTTTCAATCCACCCGTTCGCAGATGGCAACGGACGCATCGCGCGCGCCATCGCCGATATGTCTCTTGCGCGCTCAGAAAGCAGTCCACAACGCTTCTACAGTATGTCCGCTCAAATACGCCTGGAGCGCAATGATTATTACAATATTCTTGAACAGACACAGAAAGGCGGTATGAATGTTACTCCGTGGATGCAATGGTTTCTCGGCTGTCTTGGCCGCGCCATCGACGGCGCACAAATCGCCCTGAGCGCGGTTCTCGCCAAGGCAAAATTTTGGGAGCGCGTACAAGGCGTTTCGATCAACGACCGTCAGCGTCTTGTTCTGAATCGACTATTAGACGATTTCGAGGGAAAACTGACGACCACGAAATACGCAAAGCTTACGAAATCTTCACAGGACACCGCGCATCGTGACATCACTTATCTGGTTAATCGCGGCATTCTGGTTCGCGGCGCCGGAGGCGGCCGCAGCACGAGTTACGCTCTAGCCAATGTCGCTTGATTACTGTGGGCTTAATTGCGGCCCTAAACGCACTCGCTACATATCGAATGTCTTGGCTCTCACAAGGATGGGACTATGAGCGCTGCAAACGATCAGTACGCATTAGGTCGCTCGCCGCACGAATACGCTCGGCTGGCGCGGCAGGCAGAAATCATGAAGCCCATGACTCGCCGGTTGTTCGCCGATGCCGGCATCGGTCCTGGCATGACCGTGCTCGATTTAGGGTCAGGCGCCGGTGACGTAGCCATGCTGCTGGCTGAAATGGTCGGTCCTCAGGGTAAAGTAATCGGGCTCGATCTCGACCACGACGCGATGCGGCATGCCCGCGAACGCGCCCTGGCGGCGCGGTTCGACAACCTGAGCTTCGTACATTCCGATTTTGCGCATTACCGTCCCGACGCGCCACTGGATGCAATGGTTGGCCGCTTTGTGCTCATGTATCAGGCCGATCCCGCCGCTGCGCTCGAGCCACTTGCGAAGCACCTTAGGCCGGGTGGCATAGCCGCATTCATCGAGCCGTGGTTCCGGCCCTTAGATGGCCCCGATAGCGTAACCAAGACCGCGATCAACTGTTTAATTGAAACGTTCCGGCGCTGCGGAGCGCACGTGGATCTTGGGCCGCGCATGCATCGCGTATTCCAGGCCGCGGGGCTTCCGGTGCCGGAAATGCGCTTTGAGGCCATGATGGATGGACATGAGGATTCGCCACTCTATCAATATATCGCCGACACCATGGAGAGCCTTTTGCCCAAGGCGCTCGAATGCGGAGTTCCGGGCGCCGACACTCTGGATATAGCCTCACTTCCCAGCCAGGTACGCGCGGAGATGAAGGCGGCTGGATACGCCATCACGGTCGCATCCATCGTGCGGGTGTGGTGCAGAACTTCGAAGGCAGGAATATCCGAAAACTCAAGAATGAATTAACGAGGGCAAGCAGAATCCGGTTGCTCGTCCCTAGTCCTTCATCATCTCGTCAATTAGCGCGTAGAGCTGACTGCGATCGACGACCTCGACAAACGGTTTCCCGGTGCGCTTGTTGCTGACCACAAATAAGGTAGGCGTGTGTTCGAGTTTGATCGATTTTCCCAGCTCTTTATCGGCGTTCACCTCGGCAGCGAACCTGCCATCGGGATCGAGCACAAAGGGCAAACCGATTTTGTGCTCGGCCGCAAACTTCTCGGCGTAGCCGCGAAGGTTCTGCGGGGTGATTTCCAACTGATTGGAAAAGATGTAATCCCGAAACTCATTCCCAATGGCCTTCGATTGTGCGTCGAAAAAGCGGCCCATCACCGCGGCCTGATACGACCAGCTGTGAAACGGCAGCGGGAAGTCATGCCACACGACTGGAATCTTGTAGGTTTTCGAAGCCTCTTCCACCAGCGGCGTAGCGCGGCGGCAATCGGGACACTGCAGATCCTCGAAGACAACGATGGCTACCTGCGCACCCTTCGGCGGACGCAGCGCGGGATTTCCCACCCGCTGCGCAAAGGCATACGAAGCAACAAAAGCAACCACCAGTAAAACGGCAAATCGGTTCTGAAATCTATTTTTCATCTTCATAAATGCTAACTCAATAATGTTAACTGAAAATGTAAGCTCCGTGACAACAGCAGCATCGCAAAGAAGAAAAACGGAGGTACACGATGCCTAAACTTTCGTGCCTGAAAGTGAACGTGTCAAAGCGCTATAGTGGGAGTGTAACCATCCGCTGAGCGCGCCACTGTCATTGTGAAGCATTTTTCTTTTTATTCCGCAGCCTTCCATCGAAGAATCTTCCTAAACACATTCCTCATAGCCGCCACCCTGTCTCTCTCAGCCTGCAATCAAGGCCGTCACCGGGTCCTCGAAGTCAACTACGTTTCCGCAGTGCAAGCCACGTTACGCGACCAGGTCGCAACCATCTACAACCGTGTCGCTACGGTGAAGAACGGGGAACGCGTAGAGGTGATCGATCACGAGAAACGCTTCGCCAAAGTGCGTACAGCAGCCGGAGTCGAAGGATGGATTGAAGACCGTTTCCTCGTCAACCAGAAGACCTACGACGCCCTGCAAGAACTGACAAAAGATAATCTCTCCGATCCCGTACAGGCTCCCGGCGTGCTTCGCAATGACACGAATCTCCACCTCAGCCCCGGCCGCGAAACGGAACACCTGTATCAACTCATGTCAGGCGCGAAGGTGTCGATCCTAAAACGCTCCACAGCGGAGAAAGCCGGGGCAGTAGCAGTGCAGAGGCCGGGCAAGAAAGAAGCTGGCCCGGTCCTCGAAGACTGGTGGCTGGTGCGCGACGCAGAGAATCGCGTTGGCTGGGTGCTGGCGCGCATGGTAGATGTCGACGCCCCACTCGACGTCGCTCAGTACGCGGAAGGCCAGCGCTTCGTCGCCTTCTTCGTTCTGAACCAAGTTCAGGATCCCGGCAAAGAAGGGAATGACAAAAACGTTTCTCAATATCTCTGCGCCTTCACCGAACCGCACGACGGCTTACCGTACGATTACGATCAGATACGCGTATTCACCTGGAACACACACAAGCACCGCTACGAAACCGCCTATCGCGAACATAAGTTGAACGGATTTCTCCCGATCACCGTGACCACCGAGAGTTTCGACAAAGAAGGGACGCTGCCGGTCTTCATTCTTCACGTCAAAGACGAAAACGGCAACGAGATCGAGCGCAAGTACAAGCTGAACACTCCAATCGTCCGCCGCGTGCTCGCCCCTGGCGAGCAGAAGGAAGCGGTTCCCAGTGTGAAGCACCATCGTCGCGGCTAGCTAGTCCTAAAACATTCCTAAAACATTTAAAGACTGAAGCAAAAAATTTCTTATAATGGCTCGCACTCAGGGATTCGCCGGAGGTGGAGCAGGCCTATGGATACGCATCGCGTAAGCAAGATTTATGGCTTAATCCAGAGCGCCCTGCTGTGCGCGTTCGCGGCCGCGGTGCTCTTTGGACCGGCCACGCCCCGCCTGCTGGGCGGCGAAGCTGCGCGAATCCTGGGAGGCATATTCTGCGCAGCCGGACTTCTACTGCTGTTCGCGGCGATCAACCGCCTGGGGCGAGCGATCCAGATCGATCCCGCTCCTCGCTCCGATGCTACTCTGGTCACCACCGGTATTTATCGGTGGTTCAGGCATCCGATTTACACCGCCATCCTCATGATGGTCATCGGCCTGTTCCTGCGCCGAGCGACGTTGCCTGTCGCCGTTGCGGGCGCAATTGTTATTTTATTTCTTGCCGTAAAGGTGAGTTTCGAACAGCAGTTGCTGACAGCGCGCTATCCTGATTACCCTGAATACAAGCGCAAAACCTGGGGACTGTTGCCGGGATTGCACTGGTAGGTGGGCGCCACTCAATCATCGTGTCAGCCCTCGATCTTCGTGCTGCCCACGCCCAGAATCGCGCGGCTCTTCTTCCTCTGCACAAAAACGACCACCCGCAGGTTTGCCGCGTTCCAGTGGGAGTTGATTTTCACGTCTGCATTTCCGCTGAAGGCAACCGGCTTCTGCGCGTCTGCGTTTCCAAGTTTGCGCAGCGAACGAACCGTGGCGATGTGAGTCAGCGCGCGCCCTTTGTTCTCTCCCGCGGTCGCTTGCGAGTGCAAGCCGTCTTCCGTCACGGCCATCCACACTTCGGCAGAATCCTTGCCGAGATCCTGCGGAATGTTCCCAACCGAAACCGCAATCTTCCGCGAATTTTTTGCCGGCGTCGAAGTGATGGTCACTTCTGTCTTCGGCGCTTTCGATGCTTTTTCGATTTCACTCAGCGCCTTGGGCCCGTCGCTGCCGACCAACTGACTCTGGCCATCCACCACGAGTTCTGGTGTGGCGGGTACGCTCTTCGTCAGAGCTACATAATCCTGCTGGCGCTCGGTCCATTCGGGAGACGAGAAAGGATCAACCCATCCATCGTGATTCCAATAATCCACGTGCTCTTCCAGAGCGATGATCTCCGCACTGGGAACAGGCTGCAGTTCAACGAGCTTTTGCAGGACGATATCGGCAGGCGGACAGGATGAACATCCTTCCGAAGTGAACAGTTCCACCAGAACAGGTTTGCGGCTTTCTGCGGCGGTTTGCGCCGCTGCGCCGGCAGTCAGAGTGAAAGCTGCGAGAACATAGAGGAAAATTGCCGTAGCTGTAGCGAAAAGTTTCATAGAAAGCCCCGCCCGATTTATAAGGATGCGCCGTTTACCGGCAAAGTTACTTGGCACGGGCAGAATTAGCGAGCGGGAAGATATTTAGGAAAGAGGATCAGCAGTAGAAATCCGCGATGCTCTTGACTACCCACTCCTGTTCCTGCCCGGTTAGTTCGGGGAACATGGGCAGCGCGAGCACTTCCCTGGCGGCGCGCTCAGCCTCCGGAAAGTCGCCCTCGCGATATCCGAGATATACGAAGCAAGGTTGCAGATGCAATGGGATGGGATAGTAAACCTCGGTCCCGATCTGCCGCGCGGCGAGGAATTCGCGCAACTCATCGCGGCGGTAAGCGCGGACGACATACTGGTGAAAAACATGACGCGCAGATGGAGATGTGTACGGCACGCGAATTGGCGCGCTATTCTCGGGTTGACCGTCCCGCGCCAGCAAGCCTGCCTGGGCGAACAGTTCGTTGTATCGCTCAGCCCGCAAGCGGCGTGCAGCATTCCACTCCTCTATGTATTTCAGCTTTACCCGCAGCACCGCGGCCTGAATGGCGTCAAGACGGCTGTTCGCTCCGAACTCTTCATGCAGATAACGGCTTGGGCTGCCGTGATTCCGTAACCGGCGCAGGTGAGCAGCCATTTCTGCGTCATTTGTCGTAACCAGGCCGGCATCGCCGTAGGCGCTGAGATTCTTCGTGGGATAAAAACTGAACGCGGCACATGATCCCATCGATCCCGCCCGTGACTCGCCCCAGAGCCCACCGACGGCCTGCGCCGCATCCTCGATCAGAGCTAGACGATGGCTTTCCGCGAGCTTTTGGAATCGAACCATGTCTGCGCATTGGCCATAAAGATGAACTGGAAGCAAAGCCCGAAGGCTGTCTCGTTGGGCGCCATTTAGAAACTGTTCAACCCGGTGCGGGTCGAGATTAAGAGTCAGCGGATCGATGTCGACGAAGACTGGACGTGCTCCCGCCCGCGCGATCGCGCCGGCGGAGGCGAAAAAGCTGAAGGGTGTAGTAAGAACCTGTTCGCCCGGCTGGACACCGACAGCCAGTAACGCCAGCCATAAAGCGTCCGTGCCAGAGGCACAACCCACGGCTTCCTTTGCCCCGCAATACTCACCCAATTCCTGCTCGAACGCTTCAACCTCTGCCCCCAAAATGTACTGATGGGATGAGCACACACGCTCGATCGCAGCCAGCACCTCATCGCGAATCTGGTGATATTGCCGTCGCAGGTCGAGCATCGGTACACAATCCGCGGGCTTGGCTTTAGTAGCTGCCTCTGTCCCTTGTGGGCGGTGCGCTTTAGATTTTGTCGAGATTGTCGTCACGGAATGGCTGATTGTAGCAGGACGAAGTAACAGCCTTGCATCCGCCTGAGAGCCAAACCGGGTAACTCGGAACGATGGAATTGGTTGCCTAACTTCCAAAAATAATAGAGATATCAAGCCAAGATTCACTTTTTGGATATCCTACGAATGCACAACATAACAACTCACTGAAAACAAACGATGTATCGTAGGCATTGTTTTGGAGTGTAACTTGCACGGATGGTTGCCGCTCGGGAGCCCTGTGGCCAAGCCCTATCCCAAGGGTGTGGCTCTTCCCAGGTTTATAAAACGTCAATTTGCGGTTCAGGAGAGCAGCGATGAAGCAGCTTGCATCGAGCATTAAGCTCGCAGGTTTTTTGTTCGCATTGTTCGGACTGCTTGTGATCGGCGCCGGTTTCGCATACGGCCAAGCCATCGACGGTAACGTGGTCGGCACCGTCCTGGATACTCAGGGAGCGGTGGTAGTGGGAGCGGAAATCTCCGCCACGAATGTCGCTACCAACCTGACGGTTGTGGCTAAAACGAATAGCGCCGGCGAATACCGCTTCGACAATCTGGAGGTCGGAACCTACAGACTTACGGCCAAGATGACTGGGTTCCGGACCATCAGCGAGCAAGTTGACGTAGAACTGAACAAGACCTCCACCCGCAACGTGAGCCTCACGCCCGGCGCGACCAGCGAGACTATTGAAGTCTCGGGCACGCCGCCAACCATCGACACCACAACTTCCCAGCTGCAATCCACCTATGAACAGAAGGAACTGCAGGACCTGCCGAGCGCTTCGACCGGCAGCGGAGTACTGAACCTATCTCTGCTAGAAGCGGGCGTAGGCAGTACAGGTGGCTTGGGCGCCGGTTCTGGGCCATCGATCGGCGGTGCGCGTCCGCGCGAGAATAACTTCACGATTGAAGGCACCGACAATAATGACAAGACTGTTACCGGTCCGCTGGTCATGGTCCCGAATGACGCTGTGGCTAACTTTACCGTGATTCAGAACCAGTTCAGCCCGGAATTCGGGCATTCCGCTGGTGGCCAGTTCAACCAGGTCATTATGAGCGGAACCAATACAATTCACGGTCGAGTGTACGAGTATTTCCAGAACCGCAACCTGAATGCGATCGACCAGGAACTGGCGAATGAAGGAATTTTCAGCAACCCGCGCTATGACAATAACCGTTTCGGCGGAGAGGTCGGCGGCCCTATCGTCAAGAACAAGTTGTTCTACTTTGCCAACTTCGAGTACAACCCGATTGGCCGCTCGGCTACGCCAAGTTCGGCGGCTTGCGCCCCGACGGCGGCAGGGTGGGCGACAATTGCTGGCCTTCCCGGCGTGAACAAGAATAATGTCACCGGCTTCTCCGCGCAGGCAACCGCGCCGAGCGCTGGAAATTGTCCCAGCGAAGCTAGCACCGTCGTGGATGGAGCGACTATCCCCATCGGCGTACTCCCGATCGTTGCGCCGAACTATCAAAATACGACCTCGTTGGTAACGTCGATGGATTACGACTTGAGCTCAAAGGATCAGATTCGCGGCCGCTACATCTACAATCGTCTGTTGGAAATCGACACTGGGGCAGAATTGCCACAATTTTTCACCAGTTTGACCGTTCCGTTCCACCTCGTCACCCTGGCCGAGTACCACACCTTCACTCCAAATATCGCGAACGAATTCCGCGTCGGTTTTAATCGCACTGCGAACGACTTTACCGTACCGACCAGCGGCGCACTGGCAAAGTTCCCCGGCTTGGATGCATATCCGAACCTCACCATCGACGAACTCGGCAGCATCAACGTCGGTCCCGACCCGAATGCTCCGCAGTATGCGACGCAGAACACGTATCAGATTGAAGATAACCTCTCTTGGATCAGGGGGAATCACAGCCTGAAGGTTGGACTTGATCTGCGCAAGCAGATCGATCCTCAGCTCTTCATTCAACGTTCCCGCGGCGACTACGAATGGTCAACGCTCGGCGACTTTGTCACGGATCAGATCCCCGAGTTCGGCCAGCGGAGCTTTGGTTCCGCCGGTTACTCGGGCGACGACAAAATGTACGGTTGGTATGTAAATGATGTATGGAAGGTGAGCCGCAACCTAAGCCTGAACTTGGGCGTTCGGTATGAGTATCTGACGGTTCCCTTCGGCTGGAGCCAGCAGACGCTGAACGCGATTTCCGATGTTCCGGGCCTGATCACATTCGGCAATCCGCAGGCGCCGAAGCACGACTTCATGCCGCG
>DASXEG010000109.1:0-18572 GCA_036490235.1 Candidatus Sulfotelmatobacter sp.
CCCACGCCGCCCGAAGGCGAAACGAGGCCTGTGTTCACGCTGCTGCTGCCGCCGCCCAACGTTACCGGTTCGCTGCACATGGGCCACATGTTCGAGCAGACGCAAATGGACGTCATGGTGCGCTGGCATCGGATGCGCGGCTTCATCACGCTGTGGCTGCCGGGCACCGACCACGCCGGCATCGCCACGCAGTTGATGGTCGAGCGGCAGCTTGCCAAAGAAGGCAAAAAGCGCCGCGACCTGGGCCGCGAAAAATTTATCGAGCGCGTGTGGGAGTGGAAGCGGCAATACGGCGGCACGATTACCGATCAGATGAAGCGCCTCGGCGCGTCGGTCGATTGGGACCGCGAGTATTTCACGATGGACGAAAATCTTTCGCGCGCCGTCCGCGAAGTCTTCGTCCGCCTCTATGAAGAAGGCCTGATTTATCGCGGCAAGTACATCGTCAACTGGTGCCCGCGCTGCGAGACGGCGATTTCCGATCTAGAAGTGAAGCACGAAGAGGTTGCAGGAAAGTTGTGGGAGATTCGCTACCCAGTAATCGGCACAAATGAATTCATCACGGTAGCGACCACGCGCCCGGAAACAATGTTGGGCGACACAGCTGTAGCCGTGAACGAAAACGACGAACGCTACAAGCACTTCCACGGCAAAAAAGTTCTGCTGCCGTTGATGAATCGGGAGATTCCGATCATCACAGACGAACTAGCCCAACCGGAGTTCGGCACCGGGGCAGTGAAAGTAACACCTGCCCACGACCCCAACGATTTCCAGGCAGGCAAGCGCCACAACCTGGCGCAAATCGACATCATGGACCTGAACGCCCGCATGAACCAGAACGCCGGCCCATACGCGGGACTCGATCGATATGAAGCCCGCAAGCAGGTTCTTACAGATTTGCAAGAGCAGGGATTTCTGGTTCGCGAAAAAGATCACACGCTGGCGTTAGGCAAGTGTGACCGCTGCGGTACAGTAGTAGAACCACGTCTCTCCGAGCAGTGGTTCCTAAAAATAAAACCGCTTGCGGATCGCGCCATCGAAGCAGTGGAGACCGGCGAGATCACTATCGTCCCCGAAAACTACAAGCAAATTTATCTCAACTGGCTGCGCAATATCTACGATTGGTGCATCTCCCGCCAGCTTTTCTGGGGTCATCGCATACCCGCATGGACTTGCAGTGATTGCAACGAAGTCATCGTGGCGCGCGAGACGCCGAAAAAATGCAAATGCGGCAGCGAGAAACTCGAGCAGGTTGCGGACGTGCTCGACACCTGGTTTTCATCGGGTCTGCTGCCGTTCACGACATTGGGCTGGCCGGAAAAGACGCGTGATCTCAACGTCTTCTATCCCAACCTGCTGATGATCACGGGCTTCGACATCCTGTTTTTCTGGCTGGCGCGCATGGTCATGTTCGGATGCCATTTCATGCAAGGGCATCATCAGGATCCCGCAATCAAAAAAGCTAGTGGCGAAGGCGACAAAAAAAACGACAGCGTTCCTTTCCGTCACGTTTACATCCATGCTTTAGTACGCGACGCCGATCGCCAAAAAATGTCGAAGACGAAAGGCAACGTGGTCGATCCGCTCGATATCATCCAGCGCTTCGGCACCGACGCCACGCGCTTTACGCTTGCCGCCATGGCTGCGCCCGGCACCGACATCGCCTTCAACGAAAGCCGCACCGAGGGTTATCGCGCGTTCGCTAACAAGATTTGGAACGCCGCGCGGTTCATGTTCATGAACGTGGATCGGCTGCAGACAAACCTCCGGCCCGGCCGGACAGCCGAGGGTGGCTCTTCGTGCAAGGGCATTGCTGATTTCCGGGCTAAGACCCTCGAAGATCGCTGGATTCTCTCCCGCTTTAACCGCGTCACAAAAGAAGTCAACAACGCACTCGAAAGTTTTCGCTTCCACGAAGCGGCAAACCGCATCTATGATTTTTTCTGGGGTGAGTTTTGCGATTGGTACCTGGAACTGATCAAACCCCGCCTCGCCGAAGGCGCCGATAAAACCGCAGCTGAAACCGCCTGTTCGAATCTGGTCAATCTCTTCGATGCATACCTTCGCCTGCTTCATCCCGTGATGCCGTTCATCACAGAAGAGATCTGGCAAGCGCTGCATGAGGGCCAAACGGCACAGAAATCGATTGCTTTGGCGGCTTATCCGCAACCCGACGAAGAACAATATGATCTTCCCGCCGAAACCAACATGGCGATCTTGCAGGATCTGATCGTCAGCGTTCGCAACCTGCGCGCGGAATTGAAAGTTGAGCCGAAAGAAAAAATTCCAATCGAAGTGTTCTCGCACGATGCGGAGACTGGGAATCTGATTCAAGATGGCCGGGAGGCGATCGAGCGATTGGCGAATGTGAAAACGATCAGCGCAGTGACGGAGTCACGTGCCCGGCAAGTTCCATCCCGCAGCACCGCCCGGTTCGATGTTCATGTAATCTACGAAAGAAAAATCGACGTCACTGCTGAGTGCGAGCGCCTGAAAAAAGAACTTGAGAAAATAGAGAAGGGAATTGCCAGCAGCCAGCGTCAACTGGGCAACGAGCAATTCCTGGCCAAAGCTCCGGCAAATGTTGTCGAAGGGTTGCGCAAGCAACGGCAGGATCTTGGGGTTTTGCAGGAGAAGGCGCAAAGCAAGTTGGCCGAATTGGGCTGCGGCTAAGAAAGTTACGGGTAGCGCCACGGGATACGGGTCGCACCGTCCGAAGTGCTCCGGGGGTTACTAGCAACTGGGTGCTGGCAACTATTCTTATGGACTGGAACTCACGACGCATCACTGCCATTATTGAGAACGCTCTTCTCGAAGATCGCGCTACGAGCGATGCCACGAGCTACGCTTGCATTGATCCCAATCTGCGCGCCTCAGCGACGATCCTGGCCAAACAAGACTGTATTCTGGCAGGCGTCGGCGTGATCGCTCGTATCCTCGATGTGTACGCTGCGCTCGACGGCGCGGTAACTTCGCACTACGAAGTCACCACGCATCGGGAAATTTTCGATGGTGTTCGCCTGCACAAAGGGCAATCCGTCGCAGTTATTCAACACAACGGCCGCGTAATTCTTTCCTGCGAGCGCGTCATCCTGAACTTCCTGCAACGCATGAGCGGCATCGCAACCCTCACTCGAAGATTTGTCGAAGCCGTCAGTGGCACGAAGGCCCGCATACTCGACACTCGAAAAACCGTACCTGGACTGCGCGTCATTGATAAATACGCTGTTCGCTGCGGCGGAGGTCAGAATCACCGTCTCGATCTCTCCGACGGCGTTCTAATCAAGAATAACCACATCGCGCTGGCCGGTGGCATCGTCCCGGCCCTCGAGCGCGCCGTCCGCAATCGCCGCGGATCGCAGCCCATCGAAGTGGAAGTGCGCACGATGGAAGAGCTCGAAGAGGCCCTTGCTTATGGCGCGGAGGCAATTCTGCTCGACAATATGTCGCCGGAGCATGTTCGACAGGCGGTCGAGCGTTGCGCCCAACCTGACGCGCAGAAAAACGGCCGGAGCATTCCGCTCGAATGCTCTGGCGGCATCCGCCTGGAAAATGTTCGCGCCTACGCCGAAACTGGCGTCGATTTCATCTCTGTGGGCCTGCTCACCCATTCACCGCAAGCCGTCGACATGAGCATGCGTGTTTCTCCGGCTTAGGCGGCTTACTTGAGACCGATTGCGGTGGGATGCGTCGGCTGATACAAGCCCAATTCAGCGCCACTCGGCAGACGAAAACTTGTCTTTTTCCCCCACCGTTCTGTCTCAACT
Organism: Candidatus Sulfotelmatobacter sp.; assembly: GCA_036490235.1. Classification (GTDB taxonomy): domain Bacteria; phylum Acidobacteriota; class Terriglobia; order Terriglobales; family Acidobacteriaceae; genus Sulfotelmatobacter. The sequence continues at coordinate 3,768 of DASXEG010000109.1, forward strand.
TTTGAGCAGCTTACGTTTTTGTCTCTCAGGCGCTTTATCTCCGCATCCAGGTCGTTGCACATCAGATAAACATTAGCCTGGGCCATCGCATTTCCGCCATGGGTCTGTCGTTCACCATTCATGGGATGAACCGCCGCCTCCGCTGGCGGAAGTGCAAAAATCAACCAGCCATGACCGGCGTCAATGGATTTGAATCCCAGAACGTCTCGGAAAAAGGCGCGATCCGCATCGGCATCTTCGCTCAGCAAAAGAATGTGCGTGCCATTGATCAGGTGCACCTCCTGCTTGAGCGCGAAGTCTACGCCGGCGATTGTCGTTTTTCAATAATTCCCGCATAATTCCTGCATCGCAAGAACAAAGACAAACAAAACGCGTGCGGAGCGCGTGCTCCCTTCGGCAAGCTCAGGGCAGGCTCTGTCCGGAACCAGCGAAGGCCGCACCGACACCCGTCTGGGCAAAATTATCCGGCTATTGATGGAACACGCCACAGTTGTCGTCAGCGGCACGAAAATCGCACAGGAAATTTCTTCCAGCCGCTCCGAGGTCTGGCGTTTGATTCAACAGCTTCGCGGTCTGGGAGTGGACGTTGCCGGACATCCAGCGACCGGTTATCAGTTGAAGTCCGTTCCGGACCTGCTCCTTCCCGAAATTCTCGAACCAATGATCCGCGGCACGATCTTCGAGGATCGTCTTCGCCACTACTACAAAATCGGATCGACCAACAGAGTGGCTATGAGCGAGTCAGCCGAAGGTGCGCCCGAAGGTACTGTTTTTCTTGCCGAAGAGCAAACGGCCGGTCGAGGGCGCGGTTCTCATGCCTGGCAGTCAGCGCGCTCTGCAGGGATTTATTGTTCAGCGGTGCTTCGGCCTGCGCTGCCTCCAGCTGACGTGCTGGTTATGTCGCTGGCCGCGGCGTTGGCCGTGCTCTCCGCCATCAACCTAATCGATCCGAGCATTCCAATCGATCTCAAATGGCCGAACGATGTGTTAATCGACGGCAAGAAAGTCTGCGGCATCCTCACCGAAATGAATGCCGAAGCTACTCGCGTTCGCTATCTCGTGGTCGGAATCGGTATCAATGTGAATCAAGCAAGCTTTCCCAAAGAACTCGAAAACGAAGCGACGTCGATGCGCTTGATAACCGGCAGTGAATGGTCACGCGTGGAACTCGCTGCTGCTTTGCTAAAATCGCTCGACCGGGAATATAGGCAGTTGACCGGGCGGGCAGACTCGCGGAAGTTGATTTTGCGCCGCTTTGCGGAGCGTTCGTCATGGGTACGCGGAAAGCCGGTTCGCGTTGCGGAAAACGATTCCACGCTGGAAGGAACAACGGAAGGACTTGATGAACGCGGCTTCTTGCTGGTACGAACCGCCGAGGGATTACAAACAGTGTTGAGTGGCACAGTGAGATCGAAATAACCAATCGGCCCTGGCAATTGGTACTGAGCGAAATCAAGCTCGCATAGCGCTGAATGCCTCTTGCCAATTTCCAAATGTGAATTAATCATGCTCTTCGTACTCGATGTCGGCAACACCAATACGGTTCTCGGGGTATTTGCGCGAGATGAAAGCGACACTCCGGAGCGCAATTCTGCGTCGCCCTATGACCGCCTGATCGCCCACTGGCGCGTCACTACGCGGCAAAGCAGTACGGTTGACGAATACGGAGTCCTTTTCCGCAACCTGTTTTCCATGGCGGACCTGGAAGCCTCGCGCATCCAGGGCATCGTGATCTCATCGGTAGTGCCGCCGCTTGATCCGGTTCTGCGCCAGGTTTGCGAGCGCTATTTCCATTCCAAACCGCTGTTCGTTGAGCCCGGCGTAAAAACCGGCATGCCTGTGCAATACGACAATCCTGCCGAAGTGGGCGCCGACCGCATCGTCAACGGTGTCGCGGCATTCGAAAAGTACGGTGGACCGTGCGTCATTGTCGATTTCGGCACGGCGACGACTTTCGATTGCGTTTCTGCCAAAGGTGAATATCTCGGCGGAATCATCTGTCCCGGTATTGGAATCTCCGCCGACGCACTCTTCTCCCGCACGGCGCGCCTGCCTCGAGTAGAGATTCGTAAGCCTTCCAGAGTCATCGGCACGAATACGGTGGGCAGCCTGCAGTCCGGACTGTATTACGGTTATCTTGGCCTGGTCGACGGTATCATCGAACTTCTGCTCGCCGAGCTTGGTCCCGAAACAAAGGTGCTCGCCACTGGCGGACTCGGGCCCATGATCGGCAAGGGATCGAAGTACATCAAGCAGGTAGACGACTTCCTCACGCTCGAAGGGCTCCGTATTATCTGGGAGCGAAACGCGAGTGCTCATCCGCAGCACAAAGCCCAGGCCTCGTCGAGAACTAAGAACGATCGAAAACTCTCCAACACGCGCTCGGGGCGTTGAGCTGCGTGGAAAACTACTTCAACTATTTCACTGAAATTGAGGAGCTTTTCCTGCGCCGTCGTGGCGGTGGGTTGCTCCTTACTACACTCGACTGGGCGCTCATCGAAACCTGGAAAGATGCTCGTGTCCCTCTGGGGGCGGTGCTGCGCGGAATTGATGCATCCTTTGACAAGTACGACCAGCGCCCTGCGAAAACTCGGAAGATCAACAGCCTTGCCTATTGCTCTCAGGAAGTGTTGGCTGCCGCTGAAGAAATGAAGGAAGCCGCAGTTGGTGCAACCTCCGAGGCGTCGTCAAAGAAGCCGACGGCGCCCGCCTTTGAGCCTCAAACCATCACTGTGTTCCTCCGGCGCAATGCCCAGCTTCTCGAACAAGCGAATTTGCCACAGAACTCGGGAGTGTCTGTGACCACGGTTGCCCATTCTGCCGCTGCTACTCTGCGCAAACTGTCAGACGAGATCGAAACCAGGAAGACGCCCGGCCGCCTGGAGGATCTGGAGCGGCATCTGACGGTATTGGAGGAAAAGCTTTTCGCTGCGCTGCTCGCCGCAATGTCAGACAGTGAAACTGTTAGCGCCCGTGCCGAAGCCGATCGCGAACTCTCACCTTATCGGAGCAAAATGGCAGCGCCGCAAATCGAGCAACTCCAAAGGCAATATGTGCACAAGCGTCTCCTGGAGAAATACTCTCTCCCACGTCTAAGCTTGTTTTATATGTGAGAACACCTGCGGAGAGGGGCAACTCTTTGGGGTGCCAACTACGCCTGGAACTCTGATGCTTCCGGAAACCGCAGATTGCACTTGGCCAGTGCGAAAGTAAGCAATTCCTCAACTTTGGTTTCTTCGCAATTTCGCGACATAGCCAACTCGCTGACCAAAAGATACCGCGCTCGTTCCAGCATTTTCTTCTCCCGGAACGATAAGGGCTTGGCCTGGTGCAGAGTGATCAGCCGTTTCAAAACGCCAGCGACTTCGAGTAGGGAACCGCTGCGCATTCGGTCGGAATTTTCCTTGAAGCGGTCTTTCCAGTCAGAACTGGTGGCACTCTCAGCCACGGAAAGGAAGTCCAATATCTTCTGCACTTCCCCGTTCCGGACCACCCGGCGGATGCCTACACTTCCCACGTTGCCGCAGGGTACCATCACCTTCAGACTGCTCGATTTGATGTTTAGAAGGTAGAACTTCTCGATCGTCGCACCGATTGATCGGCTGCTGATTTGTTCGATTATTCCGACGCCATGGTTGGGATAGACGACTTTGTCACCGATGTGAAAATTCAGATCGCCATTCATAAAAGTCCCCTGGGCAGAGGAAGGAGGTGAACCGGGAAGAACGTTTACTGGAAATATACTATCCCAAAATGGGAGCAAAAGCAAGGCATGCAAACTCATGCTAACCGAAAGAAATGATTATACTTAGCTCGGCGATGGGTCGCGATTCGGGTAGACAAGACTTATAATCCCTGTCTGTGACCATGAATGAAGCGAATTCGGATAGCGCGCCAGGCCGGGTGCTGGGCCTGGACGTGGGCTCTCGCCGCATCGGCCTTGCCGTTTCTGACCCGCTGGGTATTACAGCGCAGGGCTTGGATACCCTTCAACGCCGGAACAAACGCGCCGACTTTGCGGCCTTGGCCGAAGTCATCGAAAAGTACGATGTTCAGCAGGTTGTGATTGGACTGCCATTGCGGATGAGCGGCGAGGCAGGCAGACAATCCGCAAAAATGCAGGAATTCGCCGAAGATCTCCGAAAACGCTTCCGTCTTCCGGTCCATTTGTGGGATGAACGGCTGACATCTGCCGAAGCGAACCGGCTACTGCGCGAGACGGAACTCTCCATCGAAAAACGCGCCAAAGCGGTGGATCGCATGGCCGCAGTCCTTATTCTGCAGGGGTGGATGGAAAACCGCAGCCGTTTGGAAACCGGTTAGCGGCCCAGCATGGCCCGGCGGTAGGCCGCCACGTTCTTGTCGTGTTCCTCCATCGTACGCGCGAAGCGGTGATGGCCGGTGGCGTCAGCGACGAAGTAATAATAATCGGATTGGGCGGGGTGCATCGCCGCCTCTAGCGCGCTCCTGCCCGGATTGGCGATAGGGCCGGGCGGAAGGCCGGTATGTTTGTAGGTGTTGTAGGGTGATGGAAACTGCATGTCGGCATGGTGCAGGGCTCCGGTATACGCCCCGGCCAGCAATTCTGCGTAAATGATGCTTGGGTCGGCGTCGAGCGCGATATTTTTCGCCAGGCGGTTGTAGTAGACGCTGGCCACCAGGGGCCGTTCATCGGCGGCGGCTGTTTCTTTTTCGACGATTGATGCCATGGTAACGGTGCGCTCAAGGTAGTTTGGCTGTTGTTCCTGAGGCTCGTTTACGTTGCGAAGTGCGGCCGCCATTTGGCCGCAGTGCGTCTGGACACCCGGCCCTGATCCACCGGTTCCGTCTGGCGCTGGAGATCCAAACAACCCAATCTGCGAGGCGACCATGCGAAACTGGCACACCATCGCAGCCGCCATCTCATGCATCGTCATCATACGGCTGAACTGATAAGTATCCGGGAATAGGTATCCCTCGAGCGAAGGTGCATCCGGGACAATATCGGAAATGAGGCCGGTATCGCTCTGCGCCACTTTCAGGAACTCATTCGCAGGTCCAAGTCCAGCCGCTTCGATGGCTCGCGCGATATCGAACATTGTGAACCCTTCAGGCACAACTACCGTGCGGTAATAAACTTCGCCGCGCGCCAAACGCTTGTGAACCTCCACGATGTTGCGCGGCTTGTCAAAAAGGTACTCTCCAGCCTTGAGCGAGCGGCGATGCTTCAAGTAATGCCACAGGATGAAGGCATCTTCGCTACGGATCACTCCGTTTGACTTCAGTTCCGCGGCAATGCGCCGCGTAGAGTACCCCGGACGAAGCATGACAAAGACCTGTCCCTGCGGCTCCGCCGGCATCCACAACGCCCAGCCAAGCCAGCCTGCGGCGCCAACGATCCCGAGTAGTACGAACCAGAGTACTTTGCGCACGATAAAAACAGTGTAGATGATCGAAGAAGTAATTCTGCTGCCTGGAAGTTGCGACCCTTTGGTAAGCAGGTTCTCAAGAGGTGAGTCTCCATTTTGGGTGGTGTCTTAAATTCAACCACCAAGGACACGAAGGCGCACAAAGGCGTGTTGGGAAGGTTTTCTTCTGTCCCTCGGGGCCTTTTTGGCTAACTCAGGACGCTACTTCATTTTGTCGAAAGTCGTGCACCCAATACCGCCGCGCTATACTCAAATATTCGGGAGATCGTCCAATATCTGCATGGTAAGTATTCGAGCGGTTCGTGTCCTCATCCTCACCCTCGCAACTTTTCCCCTTGCTGGCTGCCTGTTTCACACACGGCGAGTCGAGGAAACCTACTCTAAGGCTCCCCTCAAAACAGCTTCCCAATCCGACCTGATCGACAGCGTTAACCAGCAGGCGCAAAGAATTCAGTCCCTGCAGGCCACGGTGGATATCGACACCTCGGTTGGCGGCGCCAAGAAAGGTCATGTAACCGACTACAAAGAAATTCGCGGCTATGTGCTGGCGCGCAAGCCTTCCATGCTGCACATGATCGGCTTGCTGCCCATCGTTCGCACCACCGCCTTCGATATGGTCAGCGACGGCCAGGATTTCAAACTATGGATTCCGCCGAAAAACCGTTTCGTGGTCGGCAGCAATTCGGTGCAGAGCCACAATCCGGATCAGCCGATGGAGAATATTCGTCCCAAGGATATTTACGACTCTCTTCTCATCCGTCCGATCGATACCGAGCACGAGATCGCCGTTCTCGAGAACGGCGAGGATATCCTCCACGACGCCAAAGGCCATCGCGTTCTGCAGGAGGATTACGAGTTAATCGTGATCCGCAAGAAGAGCGAGAGCGAGGGATTTCTTGCGCGCAAGATCGTTTTCAGCCGCGTTGATTTGCTGCCCCATCGCCAGCTCATTTACGACGAGCAAGGCAATTTGATGACCGACGCCAAGTACGCGACCTATAAGGAATTCAACGATGTCAAGTTCCCCTCGCGCATCGAAATTTACCGGCCGCAAGAAGAGTACGACATCACGCTGAACATACTGAAGCTGGAGATCAACAAGCCGTTGCGTGACGATCAGTTTGCTCTGCAACAGCCGCCGGGAGCGGAGGTAGTGCATCTCGGCGGGCCCCAGCCGCAATCGAGCGCCGTGATACCGCTGGGTGATCCCGCCAAACAACAGTGACGCAGAACTCGACTTTTACATTTGACCATTTCCGTGTAGCACTTCAGTCCGCAACAAAGAGTGCAGTTAACAGCCAAAGGCCAAAAGCCAAGGGCTGACTTTTTATGATGAACAAAATGGTTGTCGCCAACCTGGCCCACCGTCCAATCCGTTCTCTGATCAGCATCGTGGCTATCGCGCTGGAGGTTACTTTAATCCTCCTGATCGTCGGTCTCTGCTACGGGCTGATGAATGATTCGAAGAATCGAACTGCCGGCATCGGCGCCGATGTGATCGTGCAACCTCCCGGTTCGTCGTTTCTCAGCGGAGTGAGCGGTGCGCCAGTTTCGATTAAAGTTGCCAACGTGCTGTCACGCATGGATCACGTAAAGGTCGTAAGCCCGGTCATCTGGCAGATTGCCACCAGCGGTGGCATCGAGGTCATCGACGGAATCGACATCAACAGCTTCCAGGCACTGGGCGGTCCGTTTCAATACCTCAGCGGCGGGCCTTTTCAAAAGCCGGATGAGGTTTTGGTCGACGACTATATCGCGCGCCAAAAGCACGTCAAAGTCGGCGACACGATGACGATTCTCAACGCCCCGTTTCATATTTGCGGAATCATCGAGAATGGCCGGGGCGCGCGAAAGTTCGTCCCTATCGCTACCTTGCAGGATTTGATCGGAGCCAAAGACAAAGCCTCGATCTTCTATGTCAAGCTGGATAACCCTGCCAACGCTGAAGCAGTGGTTGCCGAGGTGAAAGCGCAGCCGGGCATGCAGAGCTATTCGGTGCTATCGACCGCAGATTATCTCAGCATGATGACCCCCGACCACCTGCCGGGATTTCGTCCCTTCATCCTCGTAGTCATCGGCGTGAGCCTCGTCATCGGATTTCTGGTGATCTTTCAATCGATGTACACCGCGGTTATGGAGCGCACCCGCGAGATCGGCATCCTGAAGTCGCTCGGTGCGTCGAAACTTTATGTGATCAATGTGATTCTGCGCGAGACGATACTGCTGGCGCTGGTGGGCATCGTAGTCGGTATTGCCTTTAGCATGGCAGCGCGAATGGGGATTCAACATCGCTGGCCGCTGGTGCATATCGATCAGAGCGGTGTGTGGATGTTGCGGGCGACTCTCCTCGCTATAGTCGGTGCAGCTCTCGGAGCGATTTATCCCGCGTATAAAGCGGCGCAGAAAGATCCCATCGACGCGCTGGCGTACGAGTAAGGGCATAAGAATATACGAATAATGACAGGTGAGACCCGCTTGACAGCGCCATCAGTAACTCTCCGTTGACAATTCTTTGCAGGCTACGGTATCTTAAAGACTTTGGGAAGTCTCGCGGTTGCCCGCCTGATGGTCTGGCGTCCTCGCCGGGGAATCAAAGAGCGGTCTTCTTTGTGATTCAATCGCGTTTCGCAATTTTTTCATATTTTGGGAGAACTCCGATGTCAACCTATTTCCCCACAGCGGGGGAAATTGTGCGCAAGTGGTATGTCGTGGATGCCGAAGGGCAGACGCTCGGGCGTCTGGCGTCGCAGGTGGCGCGCATCCTCATGGGCAAAGAAAACCCGCAATACACGCCGTTTATCGACACGGGCGATCACGTGATTGTGGTGAATGCCGAAAAGATTAAGACTACCGGCGTGAAGGCGGAGCAGAAACAGTATCACCGCTACACAGGATATCCGGGCGGGTTGCGAACCGAGGATTACAACAAGCGAATCGTCCGCAAGCCGGAAGCGATTATTGAAGATGCAGTGCGGCGCATGTTGCCGAAGAACAAGCTGGCAGCGCACATGCTCTCGAAGTTGAATGTGTATCGCGGCGAGAAGCACCCACACCAGGCGCAGAAGCCGCAGGATTACAAGCTGGAAGTGCGGGAGTACAAGCCGCGGAAGGTTGCGGTGTCGTAGGTAGCTGCGAGCTACAGGCTCCGTGCTACGAGAGAACAAAATATTGCGAAAGGTTAACGAGTTCTAAGAGTCAAGGTTTTGAGCGGTTTTGCTCGATGCTCGCGGCTCGAAGCTCGAAGCTAAAAATGGCAGAACTGGTTCAATACTACGGAACGGGACGCCGAAAGCACGCGATTGCTCGCGTGTATCTGCGTCCGGGCAGTGGCGATTTCAAGGTCAATGGCCGCGCATTTGAGGAATATTTTGTTACCCCGGCACAGCGCTCGGCAGCGAAAGCTCCCCTGGCGTTAACCGACAGCGCAGCATCGTTCAACATCATCGCAAGTGTGCTTGGCGGAGGAGTCCGCGGCCAGGCCGATGCGGTCAAGCTGGGAATTGCCCGCGCGCTGATGCAGTTCAACGCAGAGCTGCGCGGAAAACTGAAAGCCGAAGGACACGTGACTCGCGACTCGCGCGGCAAGGAACGCAAGAAGTACGGACAAAAGGGCGCACGCAAGCGTTTCCAGTTCTCGAAGAGATAGAGATTCCTCCGCCCCTCGCTTTGCTCGGGGGCCGGAATGACAAACGGTTTTGCTGGCCACTGACGATTGATCACTGGCCACTGATTTTGAAGTTAAATTCTTCCCGCCTCGAACGCGGGGACGGGAATGGCAATCGGCGGTAAGAAGTTTCAAAGTTTCATGGTTTCACGGTTTCAAAGAAGAACGCCGATGCAGCGTGACTTTGAAACTCTGAAACCTTGAAACTTTGAAGCCTTGAACTCCCGATGCAGACTATAAAAGGAGGTTGATTGGCTACCATCACCATGAAGGAGTTGCTCGAAGCGGGAGTTCACTTCGGGCATCAGACGAAGCGCTGGAATCCCAAGATGAAGGAATTCATCTTCGGAGAGCGCAATGGAATCTACATCATCGATTTGCAGAAGACGCTGAAGATGTTCAAAGAGGCGTCGAAGTTCGTGCAGGATCTGGCGGCCGACGGCAAGATTGTGCTGTTTGTGGGAACAAAGCGCCAGGCGCAGGATGCGATCGCCGAAGAGGCGACCAAATGCGGCGGATTCTACATTAACCAGCGCTGGTTGGGCGGCCTGCTCACCAATTGGGTGACAGTACAGAAGTCGGTCAAGCGGCTGAAAGAACTCGACGACATGGCCACCGATGGCCGTTACGAGCTGCTGCCGAAAAAAGAAGTCATCAAGCTCGAGCGTGAGCGCAAACATCTGCAGGCGAACCTCGCCGGGATCAAGAATATGACGCGCTTGCCGGATGCGATTTTCGTGATTGATTCGAACAAAGAACAGATCGCGGTGCGCGAAGCCCGCAAGCTGGGTATTCCGGTAGTCGCAGTCGTCGATACGAATTGCGATCCGACGGAAGTCGATTACGTGATCCCCGGCAACGACGATGCGTTGCGAGCGATACGCTTGTTCACGTCGAAGATTTCGGAATCAATTGCCGAAGGCGCGCAGTTGATGACGGACAAGCAAATCGCCGATCTGAGTGCTGCCACTGAACAAGCTAAGGCCCAGGAAGCGGCTCCCGAGCAGTATGACGGTGCGGACCTGGAAGCGGTCGGTCAGGATGGCGCGGCTGGGGCAGATGTGGAAGACATCAGCATGGAAGACGTAATGAGTGGTCGGGGCTCGCATAAGAAGCCGGTCGCCAACGAGGATGCCGCTCTTCCAAAGGTCGAGAGCCAGACGGTTTAGTTAGTCGCGAGTACCGAGTAACGAGTACCGAGAAAAAACCGGCACGTGGAAATTCAGACCTGCGCGGGTCATGCTAAGAAAGCCCCGGCGCGGGTTTTGTTTTGCAAAGTGTCAAAGTCTCCGGGTTGCAGGGTTTCAAAAGGCGTGGCGCACAGATCAACCGCCACAAATACCTCATTGAAACTCTGAAACGTTGAAACTCTGAAACCTTGAAACTCTGAAACCTTGAAACTCTGAAACCTTGAAACTTAGGGCCAGAACGCAATAATCAGAAGGACTCTTAACAATGAGCACTACTATGGCAAACATTTCTGCCGCACAAGTGAAAGAGCTTCGCGACAAGACCGGAGCTCCCATGATGGATTGCAAACAGGCCCTGACCGAAGCCAAAGGCGATATGGAGCAGGCCGTCGTGGTCCTGCGCAAAAAGGGCGTTTCGGTCGCCGCCAAAAAAGCCGCGCGTGTGACGAGCGAAGGTTCGGTCACCAGCTATATTCACGCCGGTGGAAAGATTGGCGTGCTGGTCGAGGTGAACTGCGAGAGCGATTTCGTGGCACGCACCGAAGACTTCAAGGAGCTGGCGCACGACATCGCCATGCACATCGCAGCTAGCGATCCGAAGTACGTCCGCAAGGAAGATGTGACCGAGGCGGACTTTGCGCGCGAGAAAGAAATCTATCTCGATCAGGCCGTCAAGAGCGGCAAGCCGCAGCACATCGCCGAGAAGATGGTCGCCGGAAAGATGGAAAAGTTCTACGAGGAGGTTTGCCTGCTCGAGCAGCCCTTCATCAAAGACCAGACCATTTCAATCGCGCAGCTGATCGCGGCAAAGATCGGCAAGCTGGGAGAGAACATCAGCGTGCGCCGCTTTGCCCGCTTCAAAGTCGGCGAGGCAACGGCGACAATCGCTTCCACGAAGCTAACCGAACAAAAACCAGAGTAGACTCAAGGCGCCCAATGGGCGCCTTTTTTGTTGTATTCGAGCCTGAGACCCGTTTCAATTTCACGAAGAAATGCTGCCCGATCACAAAATGCAAAGTCCCGCGTTCAAACGCATTCTTCTCAAACTCTCCGGTGAAGCCCTTGCAGCCAGTCGCGGTTTTGGCGTGGATACGAACCGCATTCATGAAGTCGCGGCAGAAATCGCCGATGTTCATAAGCTCGGCGTACAGATCGCGATTGTAGTGGGCGGCGGCAATTTCTTTCGCGGCGTCGCCGAACAGGCGAAAGACATGGATCGCGTTTCCGCCGATCACATGGGCATGCTGGCTACTGTGATCAACGCTCTCGCCCTGCAGGATGCGCTTGAAAAACAAAGCGTCTATACCCGCGTGCAATCGGCCATCAAGATGGAGCAGGTGGCTGAGCCGTTTATCCGCCGGCGCGCCATTCGTCATCTCGAAAAAGGACGAGTGGTCATCTTTGGCGGAGGCACGGGCAATCCGTACTTTTCAACTGATACCGCCGCATCCCTTCGCGCCATGGAGATCAAAGCCGACGCGATCCTGAAGGCCACCAAAGTCGACGGCATCTACGATGCCGATCCGATGAAAGTGAAGGGAGCGAAGAAATTCACCGAAATCACTTATATGGACGTTCTGAGTCGGGGGCTGAAAGTAATGGATTCGACGGCCATCAGTCTGTGCAAGGACAACAATCTGCCCATCATTGTCTTCGACTTAAATCAACACGGCAACATCCGCCGCGTTGTGTGTGGCGAAAAAATCGGATCGAGAGTGGGATAGAGCAGCAACATTTTCGTTTTCTGCAGCGCCCGTAAGTTTTGTCATTCCGAGCGACGCGGGGAATCTGATTTTGCCGCTATCTGCAACGGTTCATCCAAACCCATTCGGTTTATAATGCAACGTTTTGATTTCTGACTGTTCAAACGGAGCTCATCCATGGCCGATAGCGCCTCCCTGAAGGAAATCCGGCAGCAACTCAAAACCCGAATGGATAAAGCGGTCGAAGACTTCCGCAAGGCGATGGCTGCCACGCGCACCGGCCGCGCCTCGGTGCACATGCTGGATGGCGTGAGTGTTGAATACTACGGCTCGCAGATGCCGCTCAATCAAATCGCGCAAGTGCACGCCCCCGAGCCGCAGATGATCACAGTCCAGCCCTTCGATCCCTCACAGGTTGGCGCCATCGAAAAAGCAATTCGCTCCGCCGAACTGGGCTTGAATCCCATGAACGACGGCAAGCTCATTCGTGTTCCCGTGCCGCCGCTCACGCAGGAGCGCCGCCAGGAAATGGTCAAGCATCTCCACAAAACGCTCGAGGAGCACCGCACCGCGGTCCGCAACATCCGCCGCGATGGCAATGATGCCGCCAAGAAAGCCCTGAAAGACAAGAAAATTACCGAGGACGACGAAAAACGCGCACTCGACGAAATTCAAAAACTCACCGACGATGAAATCAAGAAGATGGAAGAGATGAGCAAAGCAAAGGAAAAAGAGGTGCTCGAAATCAAATAGGAGTTCGGCGCTCTCTCGGTTTGAATCCGCCTTTGAGTCCATCGGAAGCGACCAAACTAAAGTCCATGCCCCTTGTCGGCGCTCTGCCGCAGACCCTTTAACTCGTTGAAAAGACGCGCGCTTCCCTCCTTTCCCTTTTCAGCACAATTTTCGTAACCGGAACGCTTGTTACGCGACATCCTCCGCATCCGCGTGTTTCCATCTTCGTGAGGCAAGCTACGATCCCCCACAAGCCTTCACAATAACTTTTCGTACGGGAGTTTGCTATGAAACGCTATCAGGGAATCACACTCTTGCTCGCCCTGGCAATGCTCGGAGCGGGATGCAGTTCGTCTTCGAATTCGTCGTCGTCAAACAACGGCGGCCAGACTTCGCAATCGGCATCGGTATTCATAACCGGCGAGGACGCTCCGCTGGCCTCGGTGGTGGGTTTTGATGTGACCATCAATTCCATTACCTTGAGCGGCAAAAATAGTTCGCCGCAGGTATTGGCTTCGGCTACGACCGTCGATTTCGCCCGGCTGCTGGGTCTCCGTTCGCCGCTTGCGTTCAATAGCGTTCCTGCGGACACTTACAGCAGCGCTACGTTCTCGTTGTCGGCGCCTGTCATTTCCTACGTGGACATGAGCACAACGCCGCCATCGCTCAGCACGATCAACGGCACATTCGGCTCGAGCGGTGGGCCAACGCAGACCACGGTAACAGTGAACTTCCCCTCGCCGATGGTTGTCGCCGCCAACGGACTTGCAGGTATCAGGATGGACTTCGACATTCGCCAGTCGGTCGCGGTGGATGGGAACGGCAATGTAACCGGCGTGGTGAATCCAACCATTTACGCCAGCGCCGTGCAAGCCAGCGATCCCAACGGCGAAGTTACGGACCTCGTCGGCGGACTCGTCTCGGTGAACGCCGCGGGCAATTCTTTCCTGATTCAGGGGCCCTACGGCCATCAGTGGACGATTGACGTTAACAGCAGCACGCAGTTTAACAGCGGCTGGAACATCAACAATCTCGCGGTTCCCGCGTTCGTCGGCATTCAGGGAGCCTTCCAGGCCGATGGTAGCCTGATGGCCAGCAACGTGGAAGTGATCACAACTTCGCAAGCCTTCATCTCAGGGCGTGTGCTGGCGATCAATCCAACGTCAGGTCCGGTTCAGCAGATCACGATGTGGGTGGGCGAAACGAGTGCAGATCTGGTGAGCGATGTCGATACGATTCAGACGATCGATGTCAGCGCGATCAACTCGAATCAGTACGATATCTGCTTCTTCAACAATCTGTTCACGAATGCCTTGTTCAATCCGTCGCACGTACTGGTCGGGCAGCGCGTTTTCATCGGAGGCAGCTACTCGAGCAGCGTGTTTACGCCGCAGATGGTTTCTCTGCGCTTGCAAGGCGTTTACGGCACGATGACCGGAACGGCGAGTATTATCAGCGGAAATATCGGCAACTTTGAGTTGCAGAACAACGCGCTGATCGGGTATTCGCTCGGAGGCGCTCCGCTGACTGTATGGACGGGCAATAATACTCTGTTCATCGATACGACCGGGCTTAGCGCCCTCACGAACGGCGAGGGGTTGGTTGCTGGAGGGCTGTTGTTCTACGACCAGCTGACCGCCGGACCCATCATGGTCGCCGGAGTTGTCGCCGACCCTCCGCCGGCTCAGTAACAATCGAATCAGGCCTCGCGGGCGGCTCCAGAGAGCCGCCCATTTTTTTTTGTAACAGCTTTCCATCCAACCTGCTTTGCGTGAGCCGACTCCAGGGGCTCGCAATATTGGCGTTCTAGCCTCAGAAAAACTTCCCGATCTAGGCAACTCCGCTACGTTTTATTCCGTCTTGGTGGAAGTAGAGTCTGCCACGTCCATTTCATAGAGTCACCGGCAAGATTGGCGGCTTGGACGTGTTCTCCTTTGCTACCGTATAATGGTCGTTTTCCCAGATCCCAGAGGCTGAGGTCGTAGCGATTCATCTTCGCATTCATACGGATATCACTGTGTCCCCGGACGGCTCAAACCCTCCCGGCGTTCGCATCGCATCCTCTTTATTCCCACGGCTTTGTCGAGGTGCGCGTTGGTTCGGATTAG
>DASXEG010000123.1:0-27179 GCA_036490235.1 Candidatus Sulfotelmatobacter sp.
GATCAAAAACGCTCATCTACGTTTTTCTGTGTATTTTCTTACATCCAGCAAAAGAACTAATTTTAAGCGCGTGGAGTTTGCCGCTCTTCAACGCGCCCTTACGCATACCTACAAGGATGTCGTGCGCCATCATGCCCTTCAGGTGGCGGCAGCGCTCGCATACTACCTGGTTCTCTCCGCGATTCCGTGCATCATCTTTCTTTCGGCTGTGGTGGGTTTTGTTCCCATTCCCAATTTGTTTGGTCACGTCCTGTCGTTGATGGCGCGACTGCTCCCAGCAGATACTATGCAGGCTGCATATCCGATCGTGGATGACATTCTTTCGGCGCGCCGCGCCACATGGCTGTCTTTCGGCATGTTGGGCACAATCTGGCTGGCATCTTCCGCGTTCGATGCGATGATCGAAGCCCTGGACATCGCCTACGACGCAAACGACAGCCGCCCGATCTGGAAGACACGCCTGCTGGCGATTGGTCTGGCGGCAATCAGCGGCACCCTGCTTCTCGTCGCTTTTGTTGTCAACATCGCTGGCCCAAAGTTTGGCCAGTGGTTGGCGGCACGCATTGACCTCTCCAGTCTCTTCGTTGCACTTTGGCCTGCCCTGCGTTGGTCGATCGCAATTGGATTTGCCATCCTCGCGGTCGAATTTCTATATTTCCTCGCGCCGAATGTAAAACAACGATTTATGGCTACGCTGCCGGGAGCAATTCTTTCGGTCGCCGCGTGGGAGAGCCTTTCCTTCGCCCTCGGATACTACTTCCGCCATTATGCGAACTACAATCGCACCTACGGAACGCTGGCTGGACTCATTGCCTTTATGGTGTGGCTCTACTGGACTTCGTTCGCGTTGATTGTAGGCGCCGAGTTGAATGCAGAACTCGCGAAGGAAAGCCCGCAAGGCCGCGTGCAGCCGAAGGAACCAGCTCAGGAAAATGGGAAACCTGCGTCTCCTCCTGTTTCCATCAATAGAGCAGCCTAGCTGTTATCACTGCGTTATTGAATTCAAAATCGTGTGTGATAGCGGGCGCCCACAGAGATTCCACCCAGTTGATCGCGGGTTGCGTTGACTGACCAGCGCTTGTTGAGCTGATATTCCCCCTGTACCATCTCAGTTCCCGGTTCTGAAACATCAGTCGAAAAAGTGAAGAGAAAATTCTTCGTGACTCGCTGCTGCAACGCCACTTGCGCGGTGGGATTCTGGCCATTGCCGCCCATCAGCGGGTTGATCTGCAGGCTGGAAAGTCCAGCAAGGTTCTGCAACCCTCCCGCGAGTTGACTGGCGGCCTGCGAAGCGACCATCGAATCAGTACTCTGGCTTGATGCCGCGGATTCTTCCGTTGTCTGCCCGCGCGCGATCAGATTGATAATGTCGGCCGTCGCCAGCGGCGGATCGGAAACATAAGACGTCGTCAGCTTGTCGAGGGGACCGCGCATGGTCAGCGTCAAGCTGTATTGTTCCACCGTCGTGGCCACCGAAATGTTCAGTACGGGATGGGTTTCCGTGGGGTTGTCGAACGTGATGAGGCCAGTCTGCAGTTGATACCGTACGTTGCGATAGAAAAGCTCGCCCGAGGTGAGGGTAGTGCGGCCAGTGATCACCGGATTCGCCGCAGTTCCGCCAATCCGCAACGCGGCCTGCCCCTCGATGCTCACCTGCGAACTTGTCGCGCTGAGGTTTTCCTGAGATTGCAGAGCAATGGCAAGATTAATCGTATCGGCAAACCCCGGCTGCGAGATCGTGCCTCCATTACTGAACTGATTGGCGAATTTCGAGAGATCGAAGTCAGGAGTGAACGAAAGCCGATCAACCAGAACGCGGCCATTTAAAGTGGAGGCCCCGGCCGTCCCGCTGAATGCGAGATTTGCATCCAGCAAGGAACGCAAGCCGCCGGGATAAAGAAGGCGGATCGATTTGCCCTGCACCGCAAGATTGAACTGAAGGCTCGGCTTGTAAGTGATCGATCCTCCGACCGAAACGTTACCCCCTCCCACTTGCGCCGTCATCTGCGCAACCTGCACACGATCTCCGCTAATGTTGAGCGTGCCATTGAGTTTCTCCAAGGCGATGGGCGCATCGGCCGTGCTCATGGCAATATCCTTGAACTGCAGTTGGCCTTGCAGCTCTGGCCGTGACGTGGAGCCGGAAGCGTGCACATCAAGTGCGAGTGTTCCTGAACTATCCACCGCCGGCGCAAATATTTTCAGAATGCGTACATCCACCGTTCCGTTTGCTGAAAGTGTAGGCACGCCATTTCCGGCAAGCGGCAATCTGCCTTGAACATCGATAGAAGTATCCGTGCCGCGAATCGAGGCTGGTTGCAGCGTGACCACCGAATTGGCGTAGTCAGCCTGAATCGGTTTCGTGATGCCGACCTGCAGGCCCTGATAGCTGGCCTGTAGCACTGGAATCGACAAATGCGCTTCGAGTTTGGATTTGTCTTTCAAAGGACCCGCTACGCTGGCGTGCAGTTCGGTTTCACCTTGAAATCCCGCAGGCACACTCGGGGCATAAGTGGCCATCAGCACTTCCAGGGGCACTTTTCCCGTGTCGATAGCCACATTCGTTTCATAGTCACCAGTTAACGCAACGTTGCCATGCGCATGAACGGAAGCTTGCGAGACTTGCGTATTGAGATCGAGATTGGCGCGGTGATCGGCGATACGCAGTTCTGCCTTTGTGCCTGTGATCGAGTTCTGCCGCACATTGAGCTCAGGCATTTGCACGATTGCATTCAGTTGCGGATTGTCGATCGCTCCTTGCCCGTTTACAGTCACGCTGATCGTACCGCTGAGCCCAAGATTCCTCTCCTGCACAGCCTGCAGTTTTCCGAGAACAATCGCCGGGGCGTCGAGTTTGACCACGTAAGCCTTGGTTTTCGGAGTGTATTTGAGATCGGCATCAACGGATCCGGCCGCAACCGCAAGATTGACTGTGGAGGTAATCGAGCCGTTCGCGGCGTTGAATTTTGCGCTGAGGTTCTGAATTTGCTCGCCATAGGCACGCCCATTCGCGAGTTGCACCGAACCCGAGCCTGCCGGCGATAGTTCCGAGCCTTCAAGAGCAAGCTTGGCCGAGAGATCACCTGAAATCGGAAGATTCAGCTTGGCCAGTCGTTCGAGATCGGTAACGCTCATCTTCTCGACATCCATGTGCGCCGAAATTATGTTCTCTGGTTGATACGACCAATTTCTAAGACCCGCATTCGCACTGAACGTTGCACGTCCACGCTGTGCTGCAACCAGTGACCCGTTCTCAATATCAATCCTCGAAGGGTTCGCCCGCATTTGCAGACCTAAGCTCTTCCACTGGCTGCCTTCCACCTGCAGATTCTGCGCGCCAAGTTGCGCCGCGACAGTTGGCCGTTTCAACGATCCCTGGACCGTCGCATGAAGCGTGGCTGAACCCGAGACTGCCGGGACGGTCCCTTCCTGCGGTATGAACGAATACGCAAGTCCGACAAGCTGATGCAGATCGTTCGCCGTGAATTGAATCTGCAGATTGGAGCGGTTGCTCACTTCTCCCTCCGCCGTGAGCACAGCGGAAGGAATTCGCAAAGTAGTTTGCCGCAGCGACAACGCCTGCCGCGGTCCGTCGTAGGTCAAATGAATCGCGCCATCCACCGGGACTTCGCTTGGGGATGGATTTTTCCTGCTGGTGGCAAGCGCCCGCACGTTCAGGTCGGAGTGCGCGCGTATATTCGCAATGCTTCCCTTCCACGCCGCTTCTGCCGTTCCGTTTACCGTCCCCGAAAGCGATGCCTCCTGGATCTCGTTTGCGTGAAGCGTCCGTTGCAACGCCTTCAGCGATATACCGCGCAGTTCGGCCCGAACCTGCGATTCCTGAGTCGTATCGATATTCTTGATGTCTGCATTCGCTGCGATTCGGCCTCCCAGAGTATCGACGGTGAAATCGCTGAGCCGCAATTCTCCGTGGGCAAGCTGGTATTCGCCCTGCAACTTTCGCAATTCTGCCCGAGTTCCCGAAGCCAATACAGCAACCGCTTCGCTGCCCACGCGCCCATCGATCGAAAGGCTCTGCAAAAGCTGTTGGTTTGCCACAGCCTGATAATGCAAGTTCCCCGCCAGCGACACATCCCCGGCCGCCTTCGCAGTTATCATCATGCCGGCGAAGTCCTGGGCGTGAATCTGGATTCGATACTCACCCTCCACAACAGGATTCTCGTAATCGGAAAGCTTCCCGTGCAACGTGGCGCTGGAAGATGCGAGCCTTAACACGGCCGATTGAAGAGTGAACTCCGAAGGTGTCGCGCTGAACGAGAGATCGAGATTGTGAGGCAGCGCCCCATACTCGGCGTAGCGGATCGTTCCACTTTCATAAGAAAGGTGCCCATCATAGCGTTTCGCCAGCGAGGAAAACCGAATGTCCGTGCCCAGATTATGTAAATCCGCCTCAAGCGGTATCTTGCGATCGTTATAGTCAATCTCGCCGTTCGAAATCTGCGCATGCCCCACGGCAAGATCAAAAACGCTCTCATGACTGCTGCTCGTGCTCGGCGGAGCTGTAGGCAGATTGCTATTTCCCTGCCGATCGACTTGGAAATGAACCACCGGTCGAGAGACGAGCACCTCGCGCAATAAAACTTTCCGATGCAGCGCCGAAACGATCTTCAACTGCACCGTAAGCTCATCGGCATGGAGCAGCGGCGGCCGATCCGAGCTTTCCGTCCCCCTGACAGTGACGTTGTAAAGATGTGCAGTCAGAGTCGACAAACTGAAGCCCAGTCCCCCAATCTGTGCTCTTCCTCCCGTAGCTGAGTCGGCTTCTTTCACGATTTCGCGGATCGCGAACTGCCGGAAGTTGTTGCTCTGCAAGTAAAAATATCCGGAGATGATCAGCACAATCAAAAGCAGGAGAATCACTCCCAGCGTTCGTCCGGCAACTCGTTTCCAACTCATAGCTGTTCCCGAAGAGCTCTCCTAAAATGCCTGACCAATCGTGATGTAGTACTGCCAGGGATCGATTCCCGGCACCGGGTTGAGCAAGCGTCCAATATCAAAACGCACCGGACCGATCGGAGTCGAATACCGCAGGCCCACACCAATCGTGCTACTGTAATTGTTCACAAAATTATTGAAGTTAATCGCTGAATAAACGTTGCCGCCATCGTAGAAAAACACCCCACCGATTGGCTTGGCGATTCCTAACGGGAAGCGCGCCTCTGAGTTCAGAATGAAAAGCTGCTTCCCGCCCACAGGCACCGTAACATCCACGCATCCCGACTGCCCTTGCAATACGTTGCAGAACGGAACCAGACGCTGCGGACCGGCTTCATCAATAGGAAAGCCGCGGAGGGTAGTGCCGCCTCCTGAGAAAAACAACTGACTGGTAGGAACGAAGCTTCCTGAAAATGGGGAAGCCAATCCCAGCCGGATGCTGTTCGCCAGCACCATCCCGTGCAGCGGTTTATAAAAAGCATATTGACCGAAGAGCTTTGTGAAGTTCGCGCTCGAACCAAAGGCTGTCGGTGTCACCCCGAAGTTCACCGTAGCAAACATTCCTTTGTGGGCATCGAGCGGCTTGTCCCGGGTATCGCGCAGAAAAGTGGCCGAAACCGTGGAGAGGTGAACATTCAGATCCTGAGGAAGCACAAGTCCCGCAACCAGCAGATGCGAGAGCTCCGTTTTATTGAAGTCGTAGCGAAACTGCAGACGGGTATTCGTTTTGCGCTTGAGAACTTTCTCCAGCTGAAACGAAGCGTCCCCCAGCGCTGCTGTATATAAGGGATTCTCGCTATTGCGCTCGAGAGAAAAACTGGTAAGTGAATCCCACCGTGTTCCGAAAAAGTGTGGCTGACCGTAAGTCGTTAAATATTTTTGGTCCAGGCGAGAGAGAAGAATGGAAGCGCTCGCCGTTTCTCCGAGGCCCCGCATGTTGCGGCGATTGAATTCAATTGAACCCAGCGGACTCGCGAAGGTCGATTGACTAGGTGCGATCTGAAAGCCGTTCAATCCGATTGTGCCTGCACCTCCGGGCAGCGCCACGGTTCCCGTAGGAATATTTCCACCCCGATGCGAAACCTCGAATCCGAACCCGTAGGTGATTTCGTTGCGCTTCGCCTCGTGTACTTTTACCAGCGTCGTCTCATTCGTCTGATCGGTGATCGGCTTTTTCGGCCCCACGCTTGCCCAATCGAAAATCGTCAGATCATAAAGTCTGCTCTCGGCCTCAAGCAGTTGTCCACGGCGCATCGGCGCTTCCCGAGGAATGCGCGTGGTCCGCGCAATCAGCGAACGCCGCGTATGCTCCTGCCCCAGATATGCCACGTCATCAATGGTCACCATCTGATTTTCTGTAATCGCGTAAGAAACATTCACGTGATGCGGATCGTTTCCGACCTTATTCAATGTAGCCTTCACATCGGCGTTCAGATATCCACGGTTTAAATAGGTAGCGGAGATTCGATTCCGGTCGTCAGTCATTTTTCGCGGAGAAAATGGCGCTCCCGCTTTCAGTTGAAAACCCTTGGGCGCGGTGAGTTGCCCGGCAGGAACGTGTTGATTTCCTGAAATTGCAATGCTCTGGACAATCGTTTCCGCGCCTTCCTGAATGTCGAAAGCGACATCGATTTTTGATTCACGCTCGTTCGTTTGCGGCGTCACCTTGGCTTCTTCGTAACCTCGATCCGCGTACAGCGCCTCAATGTTGTTTGCGCTCTCCTTCAATAATTTCTGGCTCACGCTGCCATGCGTCCAGATGTGCGATTTCTTCACCGTCACCTGCGCCATAAGATCTTTTTCCGAGAGCCGATAATTTCCGTGAAAGACAATACGGCCAACCTTGCGCTTCTTTCCGCGGTCGATCGTATAGACGATCAGAATCTGATCCGGCTCCTGCTTGAACTGCGTCTCCACCTTGACGTCGTAATAACCCTTTTTCTGAAAATAATCTGTGAGATTGCGTTGGCCCTCGTCCACAAGGTCCTTGTCCACGGCGCTTTCGGAATAAATTGGAATCAGTTTTCTTTCTTCCCGTCCCTCAAGAAAGGGCAAGGATGTAAGCTTCGCGCCCACCGTGCGAATTGTTACCACCGGACCGACTTCTACTTTGAAAGAAACTTCCACACGGTTTGTTTTCGGATCGAAGCGTGGGGGATTTTCCTTAATTGTGTTTGCCAGGCGGTGCTGCTTTTGCAGCGAACGCTTCAATAGATTTGTCGCGTCGCGAATTCGTCCGGACGCGTAGGGCTTTCCCGGTTTCAACAGGCCTCCGGAAAGCCGCGCTCGCAATGATTCCACTGCATGCCTCAACCGCGCACTCTCGCCTGCATCAGGGCCTTCAAAATTGACTGCCGAAATGCGCGCCTGCTTTCCTGTTTCCACGACGAACCTGACGTTGACGAGCTGATGCGGGTCGTCAATTTCGGTTTCGGAGCGAACCTTGGCCTCAAAATAACCTTCCTTCCGCAGAAACCTGGCCAACGCTTTTTCTTCATGCGGAATGCGCGCCGGATCGTAGGGTTCTTCGTCGGGAAGGTCCGCTACCTGCAGCAAGCGGATGTACGAAAAATGTTTTTCGGCACCCGGGAACTTTACGACTCCGATGTAATACGCCGGCTCCAAAAGGAAGTTCACTCGAAGACCGGTGACTTCCGGTTCTACTGTCACGTCAACTTTCGGAAACTTTCCCGCTTCTTTCAGCTTCTCGGCCGACGCCTGGATTTTTTCCTGGGAATAAGGCTGGCCCGCCTTCTGACTCACGAGCGGATAAAATGGCGTTAGATCGCGATGCGGATTCGCAATCAGGGAAATGGCGCTAACGTTCTGGCCTTCATAAGCGGCCTGCGGAGCTTGCAGTGCCAGCTGAGCGAACCCCGCCGCACCGACTAACATCCCCGCCCCCAACACGAACCAGCGCATAGCCAAGCACAAGACCCGCTTTCAGCAAGCCACCGATTGACCAATATCCCAAGGCATCATAACGAATCAGGGCAACGGGGTCGCGGCGTGCCTGATGTGATGCGCTCGATCTGATGCGAGTTGTCGTCACTTCGCCAGATCATTTTCCCCGCGCTGGTATTACTCGACAAACCCGTCCGAAGT
This sequence comes from Candidatus Sulfotelmatobacter sp., assembly GCA_036490235.1. GTDB lineage: Bacteria > Acidobacteriota > Terriglobia > Terriglobales > Acidobacteriaceae > Sulfotelmatobacter. Next base: position 8,062 of record DASXEG010000123.1, read on the forward strand.
TTTGCCCCGGAATGCCTCACTCGCTGTAACCAACCCGTAATACTCTCCATCTAGAATTTCAGCAACGTCCTCGTCGAACAATCGTTTGTCAGCCAGCGGTACGCAGGCATAGCCTATCCACAGGAGTCATCCATGAGCACCCTAGAATCGACCCTCTCAACAGACCTCCGCGAAATAACCCCCTACGGCGAAACTCGCTCGACCGTGACCGGAAAACCGCTCAACCCCGAAGAGCTCAAAAGTATCGACACCTGCTGGCGCGCCTGTGATTACCTCGGCCTGGGAATGATTTACCTCGTCGATAATCCGCTCCTCGCAGAACCGCTGCGCCCCGAACACATTAAGAATCGCCTGCTCGGTCATTGGGGATCAAGTCCGGGCCTGGCGTTTATGTACGTTCACCTAAGCCGGCTCATCAAGAAATTCGATCTCGATATGATTTTTCTCGCCGGCCCAGGCCATGGTGCACCCGGCGTTCTCGGGCCTGTATATCTTGAAGGTACTTACTCCGAAGTCTATCCCGAGATGAGCCAGGACCCCGAAGGCCTGCGCGAATTTTTCAAACAATTCTCGTTTCCGGGAGGCATCGGCAGCCATTGCACTCCGGAGACTCCCGGCTCAATCCACGAAGGTGGAGAGCTTGGCTACGTTCTCTCACACGCTTGCGGCGCAGCCTTCGACAATCCTGACCTAATCGTGGCAGCGGCAGTAGGCGACGGTGAATCTGAAACCGGCCCGCTGGCGACATCGTGGCACATCAACAAATTTCTGAATCCCGTTCGTGACGGCGCGGTCCTGCCCATTCTTCATTTGAATGGATACAAGATCAACAACCCCACGCTCCCATCGCGAATTCCCCACGAAGAACTTGAGAGCCTGCTGCGCGGTTACGGATGGAAACCTTATTTCGTCGAAGGCTCTGACCCTCTGACCATGCACCAGGCCATGGCAGCGACCATCGAGCACTGCATTCACGAAATCCGCGAACTTCAGCACAGCGCACGCTCCGGAGGTGCGATCAACCGGCCAGCCTGGCCCATGATCGTGCTGCGCTCCCCCAAAGGCTGGACCGCTCCGCGTGAAGTCGAAGGTCACCTGCTCGAGGGTTTCTGGCGAGTGCACCAGGTACCGCTGCCAAATGTAAAAAAAGACCCCGAGCAACTGCGGATTCTGGAGAACTGGATGCGCTCGCTGAAGCCGGCCGAATTCTTTGACGCTTCGGGCGGTCTGGCCCCCGTGTTCAGGGCTTGGGCGCCTCAAGGCAACCGGCGAATGGGCGCCAATCTGCACGCAAACGGAGGACGTCTAAAAAGAAATCTCCGCTTGCCCGACTTTCGCGAATACGCCGTCAAGATCAAGGCCCCGGGAAAAACTCTCACGGAGAACACGCCGCCTCTGGGAGCTTTCTTACGCGACGTCATGAAGTGGAATCGACACAATTTCCGTGTTTTCGGCCCCGATGAAACTACCTCCAACAAACTCGACGCGATCTACGCCGCCAGCAAGAAATTCTGGATCGAGGAATTCCTGCCCGACGACAACGATGGTGGCGAACTCGCTACCGACGGCCGCGTCATAGAAATGCTCAGCGAACACACCCTGGAGGGAATGCTGGAGGGCTATCTTCTCACCGGCCGTCATGGATTCTTTGCCAGCTACGAAGCCTTTGTTCACGTGATCGATTCCATGTTCAACCAGCATGCGAAATGGCTCGAAAGCAGCAATCACCTTTCCTGGCGCGATCCGATCGCATCGCTTAATCTGCTGATAACGTCAACCGTCTGGCGTCAGGATCACAACGGATTCACCCATCAGGACCCGGGCTTTCTTGATGTGGTCGTCAATAAGAGCGCGAAGGTCACGCGGATTTATCTTCCGCCGGATGTGAATTGTCTGCTCTCGGTCGCTGATCATTGTCTGCGCAGCCAGCAGTACGTGAACGTTATCGTGTGCGATAAACAGAAGCATTTGCAATACCTGGACATGGATGCCGCAATCACCCACTGCACCAAGGGCATCGGCCTCTGGGATTGGGCCAGCAACGATCAGGCAGGCGAACCCGATCTGGTAATAGCGTCCTCCGGAGATATCCCGACACAGGAGGCTCTCGCCGCAACCTTTCTGCTGCGAAAGGAATTTTCAGATATTAAGATCAGATTCATCAATGTAGTCGACTTGTTTAAGCTGCAACCCAACACCGAACACCCGCACGGGCTCTCCGATTGGGATTTCGATTCGCTGTTCACCGTTGACAAGCCCGTCATTTTCAACTTTCACGGATACCCGCAGCTCATTCATCGCCTCGCCTACCGCCGCACCAATCACAGCAATTTGCATGTGCGAGGTTATAAGGAGAAAGGCAGTATCAATACGCCGCTCGAGTTAGCGATCGTAAACAACATCGACCGCTTCAGCCTGGCCATGGATGCGGTCAACCGGGTTCCAAGATTGCAGAGAATCGGCGGACATGCCAAAGAGAAATTCCTGAATCAACAGATCGAATGCATCAACTACGCACATCAGTTCGGCATCGATAAACCCGAGGAAGCGAATTGGACGTGGCCCTACTGATCAGAAATTAGATCAGAACTTACATCAGAACTACGACGAGTTCGCCGCGCCCAGAATCACTCGCACCGTATCCCGCGCGATCAGCAATTCTTCGTCTGTCGGAATGGCATAGGCACGCAGCTGCGATTCGGCGGCGCTGATTTCCCCCTCGCGCCCCACCGTTTCCTCATTCTTCTTCGGATCCAGGCGCAGCCCGGCCCACTCCATATCAGCGCAAATGCCTGCGCGAATATCCGCAGAGTTCTCTCCAATGCCGCCGGTAAAGACGATCGCATCCGCTCCGCCCATGGCCGCCAGGTAAGAGCCAATATATTTTCGCGCGCGATAGCAAAACATTTCGATGGCAAGCCGCGCCCGCCATTCGTCGCGCTTCGCCTGCAACTCCCGCATATCGTTGGTGAGTCCGGAAATTCCCAGTAATCCCGACTGCGTGTTCAGCAAAGTATCTACCTGCTCTGGGGACAGCCTCTCTTTGTGCCCAATCACGTTCACAACCGCGGGATCCAGATCGCCAGATCTCGTACCCATCACCAAACCCTCCAGCGGCGTCATTCCCATCGAGGTATCGACCGAGCTTCCCGCCTTGATGGCCGCCGCCGAACAACCATTGCCAAGATGCAGCGAGATGATGTTCGTCTGCTCGAGGGCAAGTCCGCGCAAGGCGCGATAGCGAAGCGCAACATACCGATGCGACGTCCCATGAAACCCATAGCGGCGCACGCGGTGCTTGCGATAGAGATCATACGGAATAGCGTAGAGATAGGCCTGCTCGGGGATGGAGTGGTGGAACGCGGTATCGAATACAGCGACTTGAGGTAAGTCTTTGCCGAGAATCTCGCGTATCGCCTGAATGCCTTTAATGTTCTCGGGATTGTGAAGGGGAGCCAGGCCGACGCAGTTTTCGATTCCTTGCAACACTTTTTCGTCGACGCGCACCGACTTGGTAAAAAGCTCTCCGCCATGCACCACTCGGTGTCCTGCGGCCTGCAAATCAGCCTTAGTCTTGATCTCCTGAATACCCGATTTCTCAGAAACGATATAGCCGACCAAAAAGTCGACAGCGGAAGGAATGTCGCGCAACGCAACCTTAAGTGTCCGTGCCGGCGCAGAGCGGTTGCGAAAGTGGAAGGTCGCCTCTCCTCCAAGCCCCTCGATCTCACCACGGCAAATGCGATCGTCTTTGTGCTCCGCGATGCGCTCAAGGTCTGTGGCTATCACCTGGAATTTCAGGCTGGAGCTTCCCGAATTCAGCACCAGGACATTCATAAACTTCACCGGCCTTCCCTTCCGCACCTTCAGTCGACTTTTAAAGATAGTCTGTGCGGACGATGGCCAGCAACGATAGTCGCTGGCAATGATCCATTTCATGCCTGGCAACCTCTTTGCCCGCCAAGTCCACCAACCTGACACACATTTCCAGCGAACCAATCCGTTTGCGGACCCGGAACGTACACAGATAGCAGCATCACTCTGGCGGAGTTCAGAACTCACCACAAGGAGATTGACGATGAAAAAGCTGATGATCTTTTTACTGGCATTCGGCATCACCACCTGCTTGAGCGCCTTCGCTCAACAAAACAACAACATGGCTCAGACCCAGGCCGACCAGGGCGCGGCGCAAGCTCCGCTCATGACCTTAAAGGGCACGATCAAGATGGAAGGCGACAAAACTGTTTTCGTCAACGACAAAGACGGCAAGACCTGGGACATCATGAATCCCGAGGAAGTGAAGGGGCATGAAGGACATCACGTCAAACTGAGTGCCCACGTTTATGCCGACAAAGGTTCGATCCACATCATGAGCGTCACCATGCTAAAGGGCGGATCGATGAACAACGACTCGATGAGCAAGTAGCGGTTTCAAAACGCCTGCGTAGGAGCGGCTCCGAGCCGCTCCTATTTTTTGCCGGCGTCAACCGCCTGTTCATAACCAACCGTCCCGCGTTTATACTGAACCCTTTCCAGCTCTGGCTGATCCAATCCCTGTTTATGGATCTGATTTCATTAATGGCGCGGCACGGGTACGCGTTGACCTTCGGTCTGTTGCTGGCCGAATCCCTCGGTCTTCCATTCCCCGCCGCAATTGCTCTCGTCGCCGCGGGAGCCGCCGCGGCAGTTCACGCTCTCTGGGGACCGTACATTTTTCTCGCCGCAATCTCCGCTTTAATGCTCGGCGATGTCATTCAATTCTGGCTCGGCCGCTATATGGGCTGGGCGCTGCTGGGTTTTCTCTGCCGTGTCTCGATCAATCCGGAAACCTGCATCCTGCGCTCCGCGGAATCATTCTACAAACGCGGCAAAATCACCCTGGTGATCGCCAAGTTTATTCCCGGCATCAATACCATGGCTGCCCCGCTAGCCGGCAGTATGAAGATGCGTTTCTGGCAGTTCCTGCGTCTGGAGTTTTCTGGCGCCCTGCTCTATTCGCTCACCTATCTAGTCATCGGATATCTCTCCCGCGATTTTTTGGCCGCGATTCTACGTGGCTTCCACGAGGCCGGCACAGCGATGGAAGTGGTGGTCATCCTCGCTCTGGCCGTCTATGCCGTGTATCGCATCATGCAGTACGAGAAAAACAAGCCGTACAGAGTCGTGCCGCGAGTACAGGTGGAAGAACTCGCGCGACGGCTAGCTTCTGAAGACGCAGCTCATGTCCTGATCGTCGACGTCCGCAGCCACGGCTACTACGATTCCGGCGCGGCCAGAATCAAGAACTCAATTCGCATCGAGCCAAACAATCTTGAAGAAGAGATTAAGAATCTTCCCAAAGACAAAGACATTTATCTTTACTGTACTTGAGCGCGCGAAGCCACGAGCGCCCGGGTGGCGCACATACTGCGAGAAAAGGGTTTCAACACATTCGTAATCGTCGGCGGATTAACCGCCTGGCGAAAGGCCGGAGAGCCGGTGGAGGTCGTCCCGAAAGACGACCTGGTGAAGCTGCCGACTTTCAGCTAAAACACACGCCTCCCGCGCGAGCGCGACGCCCCCATCTGCGAAGTTTACCGACCCGGCGACTCCTACTTTGCCGCTGTCACAGATTTAACTTCGATTGTGTCCCCGTTAGCCGATCCTCTCACCTCGGCTTGCTCCCACGCCAGATCGTTCAGCTTGGCCAGCGTCGCCTGATCGGAAGTATCCAGGGTATAAACCTTGTCGCCCACGACCAAAGCGTATTTTGCGCCTTTCTTCACGCAAGCTCGCACACAAGTTGCCGGGTCCACGCCCTCACTGTGCTTGGCGCCGCACATCGCATCGCTCACTTTTCCGGTAAAAGTCTCCGTCGCCGCCCAGGCCGCGCTCGACATGAACGCCAATGAAGAAGCCAACAATGCTGTAGTCATCCACGAACGAACTCTCGACATAAATCCTCCTTATACAAATTTCTAGTCTGGCTATTTGGATGCATCTGCGCGGCAAATCTATACTGCCTTTTATGGTCGCAAACAAGGAAATCGAGATCAAGTTCCGCGTCAAGGACCTGAACGCTCTGGCACGGAACTTGCGCCGCGCTGGCTTTCACATCGAAACCCGCCGCACTCACGAGATGAACACGCTGTACGACCTCCCCGGCCAGGTGCTGCGAAAACGAAAAGAACTGCTACGCCTACGCCAATACGGCCCCAAATGGACCCTCACCCATAAGTCGGGCAAGAAAATCGGCCGCCACAGCAGCCGCAACGAAATCGAGACAATAGTCGACGATGGGAAGCAGATGGAATTGATTCTACGGGCTCTCGGCTATGCGCCGTCATTTCGCTATGAAAAATTTCGAGCCGAGTGGACCGATGGAAGCGGGCAGGTGGTAGTCGACGAAACTCCCATCGGAAATTTCTGCGAAATCGAAGGATCGCCAAGATGGATCGATGCCACGGCGAAAAAGCTAAACGTGAAGCACGACCAGTACATCCAGAAGAACTACGCGACGTTGTTCGCCGATTGGAAGCAGGAAACCAGTAGCGATGCAGAGGAAATGACCTTCAAGGCGACTAAAAACCGTTTGTCATCCTGAGCGAAGCGAAGAGCCTGCCCTGAACTTGTTCGAAGGGACTTATGCACCCTGCTCGCAGCGGTAAATAGCGGGTCCTCCGCTTCGCTTAGACGAACAAGGCAAAACCCTCACGCCCCGTGGCACTTCTTAAACTTCTTCCCCGACCCGCAAGGGCAAGGATCGTTCCGTCCCACTTTCTCCTGCGCCCGCACCACCTGCTGCACCGGCTGCACATCGCCCCCGCCGGCCATGCGCGCCTGCTCCAGCTCGCGCCGCTTGCGGCGCATGAACGCTTCCTCCAACTCATCCGCCGAGGTCGAAACCAGCCGCGGAGGCCGATGCCCATTTCCGCCGTTTCCATCCACCCCAGCACCTTGCAGTTCCGCACTAGCCGCTTGCGGCGGAGGTTCCACGGGCCGCTCCAGAATCTGCATCAGGTACAAGTACTTGACCGTGTCTTCCTGAAACCGCTCCAGCATCGCCTCGAACATGTCGAACGATTCTTTTTTATACTCGACCAGAGGATCGTGTTGGCCATAGCCCCGCAAGCCGATGCCCTCTTTCAAGTGATCCATGCCAAGCAGGTGATCCTTCCACTGCGAATCCATCACGCTCAGCATGATCATGCGCTCGTGGTGGCGCATCGCTTCCGGCCCGATCAACTTCTCTTTCGCTTCGTAGCGCTCTTTCAGCTTTTCAAAGATCGCGTCGCCAAGTTCCTGCCGGTTCAAAGTCTCAGGCTTCACTCCCTCCGCAATAAAATCGACCCCGAAGCGAGTAAAGACAGCATCCTTCAGCCCCTTGATATTCCAATCATCAATGTGACCCTTAGCGGGGCAGTACTCCTCGATCAAGTCGCCCAGAATGGCCGACACGTAATCCTCAAGAATCAGGTCTTTCTGATCCAACCCTTCAAGCAAGCGGCGGCGCAAGCCATATACTGCTTCGCGCTGCTTGTTCATCACGTCGTCGTACTCGATCAGATGTTTGCGCGACTCGAAGTGCTGACCTTCGACGGCTTCCTGCGCGGTCTCAATTCGGCGGCTGATCATCTTCGATTCGATCGGCACGCCCTCCTCCATGCCCAGCCTTTGCAGCAGCTTTGAAACCCATTCTTTGGCGAAGATACGCATCAGGTCATCTTCCAGCGCAAGATAAAACCTCGACGAACCCGGATCGCCCTGCCGCCCGGCGCGTCCGCGAAGCTGGTTGTCGATGCGCCGCGACTCGTGCCGCTCGGTGCCAAGGATGTGTAGTCCGCCCGCCGCGATAACTTCGTCGTGCTCCTTATCGGTGTCTACCTTGTAACGGACCAAAGCGTCAGTCCATTTGTCCGTCGGAACCAGATATTCGTTCCCGTTGTAATAAAAAAGCGAATTCGTGCCGTCTTCCTGCGGGCCCTCGATCTTGCCTTCCGCCACGCGCAACTGCTGCGCGATTCCCTTCTTCACCATCTCCTGCTTGGCCATGAATTCAGGATTGCCGCCCAGCAGAATGTCGGTACCGCGGCCGGCCATGTTCGTGGCAATCGTGATCGCGCCCTTGCGTCCCGCCTGCGCCACGATTTCCGCTTCACGCTCGTGAAACTTCGCGTTCAGCACAACGTGTTTCTTGATGCCCTTTTTCTTCAGAAGCAGATCGATCCGTTCGGATTTCTCGACCGACGTGGTACCCACCAGCACCGGCTGTCCTTTTTCCGCCAGCTTCTGGATCTCATCCGCAACCGCAAAATATTTTTCCTTCTCGGTGCGATAAACCACATCGGCATTTTCCGCCCGGAGCAACGGCTTGTTGGTCGGGATGACGATGACATCCAGCTTATAGATGTTGTCGAATTCCGCCGCTTCCGTCTCCGCCGTTCCCGTCATGCCTGCCAGCTTCTTAAACATGCGGAAATAATTCTGGAATGTAATCGTGGCCAGCGTCTGGTTTTCCCGCTCAATCTTGACGTTCTCTTTCGCCTCAATCGCCTGATGCAAACCGTCCGACCACCGCCGCCCCGGCATCATGCGGCCGGTGAATTCGTCGACGATGATAACTTCACCGTCTTTAATCACGTATTCCACGTCGCGCCGATAAAGCGCATGAGCCTTGATCGCAGTCTCAACGTGGTGTTTCAGCGGCCAATTTTCAGGGTCGGCGATGTTCCCAATCCCAAGCAGTTGCTCGATCTTCTCCCAACCTTCATCGGTGACTGTGATGTTGCGATGCTTCTCATCGATCGCATAATCGCCGGTGAGGATCGTCTTCGTAAGATCGTCGCCGGTCGCCTGCAAATCCTGTATCAGCCCCTCCCGCCTCGACGCCGGAATCTTGTCCTCTTCCAGCGCCTGGCGCAATTCCGGCGGCGTCATCTCTTCGCCTTTTTCAAGCTTGGGGATGATTCGATTGACGCGATAGTACTTGTCCGTCGACTCCTCGCTCGCTCCGGAAATGATCAGCGGCGTTCGCGCTTCATCGATTAGAATCGAATCGACTTCGTCGACGATGGCAAAGTTGTGCCCGCGCTGCACACAATCCTTTAGGTCAAACTTCATGTTGTCGCGCAGGTAGTCGAAGCCGAACTCGTTGTTCGTTCCATAAGTGACGTCGGCGGCGTAAGCGGCTTTGCGCTGGTCGTCATCAAGATCGTGAACAATGACGCCCACGGTCAGCCCCAGAAAGCGATACAGCTTGCCCATCCATTCCGAGTCGCGCTTGGCCAGATAATCGTTTACCGTAACCACGTGCACGCCGCGCCCACTAAGCGCATTCAGATACACCGGCAAAGTCGCAACCAGCGTCTTGCCCTCGCCGGTTTTCATTTCGGCAATCTTGCCTTTGTGCAGTACCATGCCGCCAATCAGCTGCACATCGAAATGCCGCATATTCAGAACGCGCCGCCCGGCCTCGCGAACCACCGCGAAGGCCTCGACCAGAATCTCGTCCAGAACTTCCTCAAGAGCCTCATGCCGTTCTTTTTCAAGCCGCTTCACACGATCAGGATCGTCTTCCAAACCGGCTTCCAGCTCTCGCGCCTGCGCCGCTTCGAGCCGGCCCATATGCGCCTGAATCCGTTGCCGGAACTCCTCCGTTTTGGCCCGCAACTCATCGTCCGTAAGCTTCTCCATCTCCGGTTCGAGCGCGCTAATGGCCGCGACGTTGGGCCTCAGGGACTTCACGAACCGCTCGTTCCTCGTCCCAAAAATCTTGCCTATAAATGTGTTGATCAAACGCTGAAACCCTCAGATAGGGCCGGAACTGCCCAAAATTATCTCTTTTAGCCTAGCATAATTAGATGATGGGAATAGTTATAAGGAGCACAAGCACTTAACGTGCCGGGGAACAACAAAATTGCACAGTATTCTTACTCGTGCCTCACCGGCGTTCTCTTTCTTTCAGAAGTTTTCGTGTATATTCGCCTCGACCCATGCCCACTTTCTATGACCGTTTCGTAGAATGCGCGCAACGCTGGCCAAACCATCCCGCCGTCGAACTACAGCGCCACAATCAGCTTGAGAGTTACACCTACGCCGAACTGCGCGGCATGGCCGAATCCGTCGGTCGCTGGGCGGCTGAAAATCGATTTCCCCGCGCCCGCATCGGCCTCTTCGCCGACAATCATCCCCGCTGGGTCGCTGTCTATCTGGGAACCATCGCAGCCGGTTGCACCATCGTCCCGCTCGATACCGCGCTCCACCCAGATCAACTCGCCAAACTATTGAAAGACAGCGGCAGCACCGTCCTTTTTTGCGATTCCAAACACGCAAGGGTCGCCCGCGAAGCAGTCGCTGGAATGAACGTGAGCCTGGTGCTCATGGATCCCGAGCAGGTGGCGCCAGGGTCGACCGAAGAAACATGGCTGGCAAATCTGCCGGCGATCTTTGCGCTCGGGCCAGGAAATTTTCAACCCGCGCCATCGTCACCGGAGGACATCGCTTCCCTGCTCTATACCTCCGGAACCACAGCCGATCCCAAAGGCGTGATGCTCACTCACGCCAACTTTCTCGGCGAAGTCGAAGCCGTATTCAATTGGGTTGAAATCGGCCCCGAAGACGCTCTGCTCGGCGTTCTTCCCATGTTCCACGTTCTCGCGCAGATGGCCAATCTTCTTCTCCCGCTAGTGAAAGGCTCGCGCATCGTCTATCTCGAAACTCTGAATACGACCGAATTGTTGCGCGCACTGAGCGAGCGCAATATCACCGCATTCGCAGTCGTCCCGCAGTTCTTCTATCTGATTCACGCCAGAATCCTTGAAGAAGTAGAAAAGCGTGGAACTCTGGCGCAAAAAGTTTTCCACATACTTACGGCGTTCAATCGAGCGTCGCGAAAAATCGGAATCAATCTCGGCCCGGTCCTCTTCAAGAAGGTGCACCAGACTCTGGGATCGAAGATGCGATATCTCGTCACTGGGGGGTCCCGCTTCGATCCCGATATCGCAGAAGATTTCTATAACCTCGGCATCGACGTACTGCAAGCCTACGGGCTGACAGAAACGACTGCAGCAGTCTTCGCAAATTCTCCACGCAATAACGTAATTGGCTCTGTCGGCAGAGCTCTCAAAGGAGTCGAAGCCAAAATCGTCAATCCCCAACCCGGCGAGGATGGTGGTCCGGCCTCGGGCGAGGTTGTGCTGCGCGGTTCAGTTGTGATGAGAGGATACTGGAACCGCCCCGATGCCACCTCAGCAGTTCTCCGCGATGGCTGGTTTTACACCGGCGACCTAGGCTATTTCGATGCCCACCGCAATCTATTTTTGACCGGCCGCAAGAAAGAAATCATCGTCCTCAGCAACGGTAAAAATGTTTACCCCGAAGAAATCGAAGCGCACTACCTGAAATCGCCATACATCAAAGAAATCGCGGTCATAGGCCTGGAAGGTAAAGCAGGAGAAGATCGGCTGCACGCCGTGATCGTCCCGAACTTCGACGTCCTGCGCCAAAAAAAGATCGTCAATGCCAAAGAAGTCATCCGCTTCGATATCGAAAGTCTTTCGCAGCAAATTGCCTCGACCAAACGCATCGGCAACTACGAAATCTGGCAGGACGATTTGCCCCGCACCACGACGCGCAAAATCAAGCGTTTCGAAGTCGAGAAGCGCGTAAAAGCGAATCAAGCGAAAAAAGCTTCGGACGATTCCGAAATCCCAGCTGAGCAACCCCTCACCGCCGAAGAAAAAGACTGGCTCGATCAGCACGATGCCCGGCGCGCGTTAGCCATAATCCGCGACTCCGCTCACAACGGTCCTCTCACTCTGCGGCCCGGTCACAATCTGGAACTCGATCTCGGTCTCGATTCGATGCAAAGAGTCGAGTTGCTAAGCCGCATCGAGCAAGAACTGGGCGGAAACGTTGACGAATCACAACTGGCAAGTATTTACACAGTGCGGGATCTAGTAGATGCGGTCTTGCAAAGCGCCAAATCCGGGCCGGCTCCCCACCCTCGGCCCGCATTTGCCGGATGGAAGGCGATCCTCTCTGAAGAACCCGCCCCTGAAGAGATCGATTCGATCATCCGCCCGCAACGTGTGAGCAATGCCTTCTGGTACTCGGTCTCGCGTGTTCTGCAGATCGTCGCACTCGACCGCTTTCATCTGCGCGTTATTGGCATCGAGAAGCTGCCAACGACGGGCGCATTTCTCATTTGCTCCAATCATCAGAGCTATCTCGATCCGCCCATTCTCGCGAGCGTTCTGCCTCCCGAAGTTTTCGACAGAGTTTTTGCAGTGGGGACCAGCGAAATCTTCGGCAAAGGCTTCATGCGCCGCCTTGCGCGATCGTTGCGCATAGTCGTAGTCGATCCCGATGCGAACCTGATTCCAGCTATGCGCGCAGGAGCATTCGGCCTGCGCCAGGGCCGCGCCCTCATTCTCTATCCCGAAGGCGAGCGTTCGATCGATGGAACTCCGAAAGTCTTCAAGAAGGGCGCCGCGATCTTATCGATTCATTTGCAGGCCCCGATTGTGCCGGTGGCAATTCACGGATTCTTTCAGGCGTGGCCGCGCAACCAATCGTTTCAGGGATTCGCGCCCCTGCGCATCGAATTGGGCGATCCAATCATTCCGCCGCCCGAGAATGAAGCTTCAGAAGAGGCTTACCAGCAACTAACCGACAACTTGAAACGCCGCATAGTCGAAATGTGGGAGCGCATGCGAAAGTAGCGCCAGCGTCCCGCGGGCAAGCCACCCAGGCAGTAGCGCTACTTCGCCCTCGGATGTGTCTCGTCGTAAACCTGCAACACATGCTTCATCGAGAGCTGCGTATAACGCTGCGTCGTCGCCAGCCGCTCGTGCCCAAGCAATTCCTGAATCGCACGCAAGTCCGCGCCTTCCTCCAGCATGTGCGTGCCGAAGGCGTGACGCAAAGTATGAGGATGCACATCCGGGGAAAGCCCTTTCGCCACAGCAATCTTCTTTATGATGCGTCCCACGCTCCGTGCCGTAAGCCGCCCTCCGCGACGGTTAATCAGCAGCGATGTCGAGCTTCCCCGGTTTCCCTGTAAAAGATCCGCGCGTCTCGGGAGATATTTCATCAGCGCATTTTTCGCCGAATCGCCGAAGGGAACGTAGCGCTCTTTTTTCCCCTTGCCGCGAATCAGGATTGCTTCAGCGCTTAACCGAATGTCACCTAGATCGATTCCAGTCAGTTCCGAATTTCGGATTCCACATCCATAAAGGAGCTCGAACATCAGCCGGTCGCGCTCCGGAAAGGCCGCAATCTCCGGCATCTCGCCATCGATCACCGAATTCATTTCCTCAATTGTCGGAACGCGGGGAAGTTTTTTCGGCAATTTCGGAGTAGCAACCAGCTTCGCCGGATTATGCTCCACCACTCCTTCCCGCGCCAGCCATCGAAATAACGATCGAACCGCCGCCAGCGACCGCGCTACCGAGGTCTTGCTCAAACCCTTTTCATAAAGCTGCGCCAGAAACCCGCGCACAGCAATATGATCGATCTGTTTCCAATCCCGCGGCCCCACATAGTTCACAAACAGCGCCAGTTCACGGCTGTACGCTGTGATTGTGTGTGCCGACGCATTCCGCTCATGCAGATGACGAATGAAATCTGCAACCGCTCGGCCGGCGACTGTATTCGCGGTTCTTATCATCACAGTGCCTTCGCCCGCGGATGATGTTTCCGGTACACGCTCCGCAACCGATCCAGCGCGAGATGCGTGTAGACCTGCGTCGTCGAAATATCTGCGTGACCCAGAATCGTCTGCACCGTCCGCAAATCCGCCCCATTCTCGACCATGTGGGTGGCGCAGGAGTGCCGAAGCATATGCGGCGATGCGTGCCTGCCGATACTGTTCGAAGCCGCTCGCACCATCTGCCAGACACGTTGGCGCGTAAGCTTGTGATTGCCGCGGGCGATAAAAAGAAGAGGCGAGCTCTTTCCGCCGGACAATTGCACGCGCGAGCCTTCCAGATATTCCGTTAGCGCTTGCTGCGCCGATTTGCCCAGTGGCACGACTCGCTCTTTATCGCCCTTGCCGCGAACCAGCATGTAGCCCGCATCCAGCTTCAGGTCCTCAAGCTTGGCGTTAATGATTTCCGATACCCGCAATGCGCCGGCATAAAAAACTTCAAGCATGGCCCGATCACGCAAGGCCAAAGCACCGGACGCTCTTGCGGTCTCCGCAGCGTTATTCAGAGCCCTCTGCGGCGCAGCAAGAACCGCTTCCACCTCATCTCGCGCCAAAGCTTTCGGAAGGACCTTCCAGCTTCGCGGCGATTCAATATCCAGCGTGGGATCATGATCGATCTTCTTATCCAGCAGCAAATATCGATAAAGATGCCGCAGCGCCGAGAGTTTTCTTCCCACGCTTCGCCCGTCCACCTGATGCGAAAAAAGTTGCTGCAGGAAGTCCCGGACGTCAACCCGGCGAGCTGAAAGCAGAGTCCTTTTTTGTTTTTGCAAAAATTCCGAGAATTGAAAAATATCTGTCTTGTACGCGGCAATCGAAAGCGGAGCCAGCCCCTTCTCGATCCTCAAATAGTCGAGAAAATCCGAAAGCGCCTGCGTGTTAACCCCAGAAGCCATAGCGAAAAGCCGTGAGAAAATGAAGACTGAAGTATGCGCGTTATCGGACGCAAACAGAAGTGATGAAGAAGATGCTCGCGGAAACCGCAGAGAAACTAGCCCGAGCCGACTTCCCGCAAAAGCTCAACGGCATATAACGCGCCCTCGGGTGTTTCCTCGTGCTTGAAGTAAGCGAATACGTCGCGTCCCTCCGCCAAATGTTCCTTCATACGCGCAACCATCGCGCGCCGCTCTTCGTCGGTATAAGTCGGTTTGCGAAAACGATAATAGGCAGCCCCTGCCGTCACGACATCAGGTGTCGAGCGCTCTTCGGTTTCAGCAACGCATAGCGCAACGCCCCGCGACCGCAGCAGTTCCCAAGTGGAATCCGAAAACCACGACTCATGCCGGAACTCGAACGCCGCCGGCAGAGTGCGCGGCAGCAATGCCAGAAAATCGTTGAGCAATCCAGCGTCCGCCTTCAGATTCGGCGGCAGTTGAAACAACACCGGGCCCAGCTTCCCCGCCGCGGCCAAAGGCTCGATTGTCGCCAGGAAGCGAGGCACAAAATCCTCCGTCGCCTTCAACCTCTTGATGTGCGTAATCACCTGATGCGCCTTGATTCCGAGCCGGAAGTGCGACGGCGTTTCCTGAATCCAGTTCTGAATCGTGCTTTCCTTCACCAACTGCCGAAAAGTAAAATTCACCTCGACTGTATTCAGCCGTGTCGCGTAATAGCCAAGAAATTTTTTCTGCGCGAGTTTGTCCGGATAGAAGTCCGGCTTCCAGCTCGGATACGCCCATCCCGAAGTTCCGACAAACAGTTGCGCCATAGGAGAAATAAAAAGATGAGAAGAAAACGGGATTATACCGTGCGGCTCGCCTTGCGGCCGCGCGGCCGGGGTGCAGTTTTCTTGGCCAACCGCCGGCTCCTGCGTACCGGCTTTTCCTCATCCGCCTGCGCCGCAAAAGAAATCGGTTTCTCACTTTTCTCCGCCGCAGGTGCCGCCATCTTCTTGAGATCCGGCAACCGCTGCTTTAACTCCAGCACCGGAGCGAACAAATCGCCAAGTTTTTCCGCCCGAGCCACAGTCTGCTTCGCTTCAAACACAAGCAATCCTGCATCTTTCTTCTTGAGAGTCTTCTCTACCTCTTCCCACGAAACCGGAGTCGAAACCGTAGGCCGCTCCCGCGCGCGCAACGAATAAACAGCAACCGTGGTCTTGTGCTCGTCGTTCTGGCTCCAGTCGACAAACACTTTGTTGGTGCGCAGACTCTTCTTCATATCCGAAACAACCATGTCCCGATGCTCCTGCTCCAGCAGTTGCGCCAAAGCCCGCGCAAAACTTTTCGTCTCGTCGTAACTCGTTGGAGTATTCAGCGGCACATAAACCTGCAACCCTTTCGATCCCGAAGTCTTCGGAAAACTCTTCAGCCCGAACTTCTCAAAAATCTCCCGCAGCCAGAACGCGACCTGGCAGCACTGCACAATATTCGCCGGTGGCCCGGGATCAAGATCGAACACCATCATCGTAGGACAAGTAATGTCCTTCGCGAGCGCCAGTGAAGGATGCAGTTCGATCGCCGCCAGATTCGCCAGCCAAACCAGTGTCGCCAAATCGTTGGCGAGAATGTAATGCACCGTACGATGATTTCCCTCGCTCCAGATCGGCGCAGTCTTCACCCAATCCGGCCTATGCTGCGGTGCATTCTTCTCGTAAAAATATTCCGCGTCCACGCCGTTGGGGTAGCGTTTGCGCGTAAGCGCGCGTCCCTCCAGATGCGGCAGCATCGCCGGCGCGATCCGCACGTAATAATCGATAATCTGCTGCTTGGTAAATCCTGCGGCGGGATAAAGCACTTTCTCCAGATTCGACAGCTTGAGTTGCTTTCCTTGAATCTCGATAGTCGAATCCATGCCTCACGCTCCAAATGGCATTGTGCCTGAAATCTCACTTCGAGGAAAATACAGTCCCACGTGTAAGGCGCCAATTTAGAATTAATCGCGACCACGCCCGCTTCTGATATTTCCTTAGTGTTCCTTAGTGCCCTTAGTGGTTGACAGTATTCGCCAGTTTGACAACCTCCCTGCCCCCAACGTAAGTTCAAACTTCCGCCCTGCTAGCACGTCTAACCATGTTGAATCAAAAATTCCCGCTCCATCTCGGAGATCCGATGAAACACCGTTTATTCCGGCCCCTAGCCCTCATTCTCATTCTCGCGGCCATCGCCGCAGCCCAGGACGTCGCTTCCTTCGAAAAGCGAATCACGGTGAAAAAATTGCCCAACGGTCTGACGCTGCTCATCTGCGAACGCCCCGAAGCGCCGGTCTTCTCGTTTTTCACGATGGTCGATGCCGGCTCCGCGCAAGACCCCATGAATAAAACCGGCCTAGCGCACATGTTCGAGCACATGGCATTCAAGGGCACCGATAAGGTCGGCACCACCGACTACGCTGCCGAAAAAGTGGCCCTCGCAAAAGTTGAAACCGCCTACGCCGCCTACATTGCCGAGCGCGACAAAGAAGTCGGCCGCGACGAAGCCAAACTCAAACAACTGGAAAAAGCGTGGCAGGATGCCACCACCGCCGCCAACAAATACGTAGTCCCCAACCAGTTCGGCAAAATCGTCGAGCAGAACGGCGGCCAGGACCTCAACGCCTTCACCGACTACGACGAAACCGGCTACCACTACTCATTGCCCGCAAATCGCCTGCAACTTTGGGCCTATCTCGAGTCCGAGCGTTTTCTGCATCCCGTGATGCGCGAGTTCTACAAAGAGCGCAATGTGGTCATCGAAGAGCGCCGCCTGCGCACCGACAGCAACCCCATCGGCCGCCTGCTCGAACAATTCAATGCCGAAGCCTTCGAAGCCCACCCATATCATCGGCCGACCGTAGGCTGGATGTCTGACCTGAACTCCTTTTCCGCTACCGACGCTCAACATTTCTTCGACCACTATTACGTACCCGCGAATATGGTGGTCGCAGTCGCTGGCGAGATAAAAGCCTCGGAAGCCATGCCCATCCTCGAAAAATATTTTGGACGCCTGCCCATGAGCCACAAGCCAGATGAAACCACCACCGTCGAGCCTCCACAAAATTCCGAACGAAGAGTCGAGCTGATGGAAAAAACTCAGCCGCTATATATCGAGGGCTACCACCGCCCGGATTACAGAAGCAAAGATGACGCGGTTTATGGCGCAATTACCGATCTGATGTCCGAGGGCCGCACTTCCCGACTCTATCGCTCGCTGGTACGCGATAAGAAAATCGCATCGTTCTCCGCCGGATTCAGCGGTCTGCCCGGAACAAAATATCCTCACCTTTTCGCCTTCTACGCATTTCCGCTACCCGGCCACACCACAAAAGAAGTCGCCGACGCCATCCACGCCGAAATCGACCGCCTGAAAAAAGAAGACATCAGTGACGACGAACTCAAGATGATTAAGACCCGCGCCAAAGCCAACCTGATCCGCAGCCTCGGCGACAACGAAGGCCTCGCAAATCAGTTGGCGGTCTATCAAACCCGCTACGGCGACTGGCGGGAGCTCTTCGGCTCCGTCGATCGCATCGACAAAGTCACCAAAGCCGATATCCGCCGCGTGGCGAACGAAACCTTCAACGAAACCAATCGCACCGTCGGGGTCATCGAAACCGTCGGTGGCACGCCGTCCGGGGATGGAGCCGGTCAGGAACAGAGCAACGATCAAAGCTCGAATCGAGACTCACATAACGAAACTTCTTCAGTCCAGGGAGGTGCGCAATGAAAACTCTGCGCAACCTCATTCCTCTAACCTTCGCCGCAAGCCTTCTGTTCACCGCAGTGCCCAACGCAATTGCACAGACAGCGACCTGGAAGCAGATCCCCATCCCTCCGCTTCCCGCATTTCACCCTCCACAGCCAAAGCGCATACAACTTGAAAACGGCATGGTGATCTTCCTCCAGGAAGATCACGAACTCCCGCTCATCGACGGCACGGCCCGCATTCGCGGAGGCTCCAGCGATGAACCCGCCGCCAAAACCGGTCTCGTCGATCTCTTCGGCGAAGTCTGGCGCACCGGCGGAACGAAAACAGAAACCGGCGATCAACTCGACGACTATCTGGAAATCCGCGCCGCAAAAGTGGAAACCGGCGGCGGAGCCGATTCCACCAGCATCAACCTCTCCTGCCTGAAAGGCGATTTTGATGACGTCTTCAAAGTCTTCGTCGATCTCTTAAAGAATCCCGAGTTCCGCGCCGACAAGCTAGACATCGCGCAGAAGCAAGCCGACGACGCCATCTCCCGCCGCAACGACGAAGTCGGCGAAATTGCCGCCCGCGAAGCCGGCAAGCTAGCCTACGGCAAAGACAACCCCTACGTCCGCGAGCCTGAGTACGCAACCATCGCCGCCATCACGCGCCAGGATTTAATCGACTGGCACAAAAACAATGTCTCTCCCAACCGCATCATCCTCGGCATCAGCGGCGACTTCGATTCCGCCGCCATGGAATCCAAACTGCGCGCCGCATTCGATTCCTGGCCGAAAGGTCCCGATGTTCCACAACCTGAAATT
>DASXEG010000008.1:0-66133 GCA_036490235.1 Candidatus Sulfotelmatobacter sp.
GTTTGTTTGCTGCCAGGCAGGATGACGACGTCAGCATCCCGCAGTTGCGCGGAATTGGAGCAAAACCGAAGTACAAGCGAGGGCTCCGAGCGGAGCGCATCAAAATCCGTAAAGTTTGAAAGGGACGGGAATGCAATGACCGCAACCCGCAACGGCCTGTTCGCGGCAGTGATGGACCACTGGGAGTCGCGGGGCGAATCGGAAGAAGGTAGTCCCAGGCTGTCTTCTTCATCCAATGAGAGCTGATCGATGTAAGGAACGACTCCCAGACATGGTTTTTGAATGCGTTCTTCCATCATGCGAAGGCCAGGCAGAAGCAGCGAAACCTCGCCCCGAAATTTATTGACGACGAAGCCGCGGATGCGCGCCCGCTCTTCGGGATCAAGTAGTTCCACCGTTCCCAGCAGAGAAGCAAAGACACCTCCGCGGTCTATGTCCCCGACCAGCACACAGGATGCGTCTGCCATTTCTGCCATACGCATGTTCACGATATCGTGCTGTTTTAAATTGATTTCGACCGGCGACCCCGCGCCTTCAAGAATAATCACGTCATTGTCGGAGGCAAGTATGCGATAGCTCTCACAAACAAGAGGCAGGAGTTCTTCCACGCGACGCAGATGGTACTCCGAAGCGGAAATGCGTCCCCAGATTTTGCCGCTCACGATGACCTGCGATGTCATCTTTCCTGCGGGCTTCAGCAGAATCGGATTCATATGGACAGATGGCGCAACTCCCGCAGCCTCGGCTTGGAGTGCCGTGGCGCGTCCGATTTCGAGTCCCTCCGCCGTAGCGGCGGAATTCAGAGACATGTTCTGCGACTTGAAGGGCGCGACCCGATAGCCTTGCTGTGCAAAGATCCGGCAAAACGCCGTGGTCAGCAGAGACTTCCCGGCGTGCGAGCTCGTGCCCAGAACCATGACCGCGCGGGCCATCACGGCAGGCCCGCCTCGGAATAGCGCTCATACGAGACAACCTTATTCAGATCAACTCGCGTTTCCCATCCGAACCTTTCAAGATCAGGTTCGGAGGAAAACCCTTCGACATACCCGAGGCAGAGATATGCCACCAGCTTCAAACGCTCCGGAATACAGAGAACTTCGCGAAGCTTTAGGGGGTCGAGGATGCTGACCCACCCAACACCCACTCCCTCACTTCGCGCGGCAAGCCAAAGATTCTGGATCGCGCAGACAGTCGAGTAAACAACCGTCTCAGGGATCGTCTGCCGGCCGAGACCATGTCCCCGGTTGCTTTCCAGATCGCAAAGGACACAGAGGTTCTGGGGTGCTTCGAGAATACCCTCCAATTTGAGATTCGAGTACGTTTCCTCCCGCTCGCCCCTGTACGCTTCCTTCGCTTGAGAGTTGGCCGCTTCGAAGATCGTATGGACCGCTTTGCGAATACTATATTCACGGATCACGATGAACCGAGTGGGCTGCATCAATCCGACAGAAGGCGCGCTGTGCGCAGCGGTAAGCAGACGGCCTAGTAGATCTTCCGGCAGGGGTGTATTCACAAAGCCCCGGCGAACATCGCGGCGCTCTGCGATCACCCGGTAAATTGCCTCGCGTTCGTGTTTGTTGAAGGCCAAACTCTGATTCATCGTGAGTGCTACCATGCCCGTGAAAATTTCGGCCCGCTGTTGCTTTCGTTGCGGAGCCGGCTGTTAATTCCCGCATTATGCTCGATCAAACGACCGAAGAGCCAAATCACATCGGAGAGACGATTGAGGTAGGCGAGGACTTCCGGTCTGACTACTGCACCACTCTCCGCAAAGCGAACTGCAACCCGTTCAGCCCGACGGCACACCGTGCGCGCAATCTCATACGCCGCCGATTCGGTATGACCTCCGGGGAGCGACCAATCCGCGAGAATTCCTTCTGTCGCCTCGATCTTGTGAACAAGATCCGTCAGCTTGTCCACATCTTCGGTGGAGATCTCGGGCGGTTTCTTCTTGCTTTCGGTCGGCGTGGCGAGGGCCGACCCCACGCGAAACAAAGTTCTCTGGATCTCCTCGGTCCACTCCGCGATCTCCTTGTTTTGGCAGATGCTGCGGGCAAAGCCGAGGTGCGTATTCAGCTCGTCGATCGAGCCGTAAGATTCGACGCGAAGATCAGACTTCGAGACGCGAATGCCCCCGGCCAATCCAGTCTGCCCTCCATCGCCACGTTTAGTTGCAATACTCATACATTTTCTCCTCGAATGGTCCAGATCTTCTCTACCGTGATGCGAAGCGTCTTAATTAAGGAGAACGCGGTGGTATTCAATGATGAGTCACACGAGCCTCCCTGCCTGATAACGAAAGAAGCCGCAATATGCACTGCTCTGTTCCCAAGCCTCTTGTTCGCCAAGTCCGCACAGGGAGCGGAGCACAACCCGCATGACGCCAGCGTGCGTAACCACTGCGCCGCATCTCTGAGCGGACATAGCAAGTAGAAGGTTTACTTGCGTCAAGACTCTGGATCGGAATGCCTCAAAAGGTTCGCCGCCGGGTGCAGGCAGATTCGGATATTCGTCCGACCATTGCTGTGCGTAGGCGCGGTCGCGAGCTTCAATCTCTTCCCAACTCAAACCCTCCCACTCTCCGAAGCCGATCTCGCGGAGACCTGGAAGTGCGACCGGTAAGAGCTTAAATGCTTTCCCGATTGCGCCGGCCGTAACAAGCGAACGCGACAGATCACTGGCATAGACCGAATCGATTGATTCGTTCGTGAGTGCCTTGAGTAAGAGCTCGATCTGACGATGGCCTCGCTCGTTGACCGGAGGGTTCGACTGTCCGCAGAATCGGCCTGCGAGGTCAGTCTCGGCATGTCGAATGAAGAGCAGAGTATCCATCACGCCCACACCCCGCAAAGATAAACCGCAATTTCGGCAAGTTGGTTTGTCGCCCCGAAACAATCGCCCGTAATGCCGCCGATTCGGCGCTTGTAATAGAGACCGGTCAGCAGCGTGATACCAGCGCAGACCAGGACGGGAATGAACGCGCGAACGCGCAGCAGAGCAAACACGATCACGAAGGTGAGCAAGCTGCCAATGATCAGGCTACTAGGGGTCGTAAGACGGGCGATTCGTGCCCCTTGTCCATCCCCTTGTCGATCGACTTGGTCTTTGCCGCTGTCTGGACTTTGATCTCGCGCCGGCGCGATGTAGAAACTGAGTGGCAATGTCGTCCACCGGCTTAAAACCGGAGCCGCCATCAGGTAAGCTCCGATCTGCGTTCGAGGGAGCGAAGCAATAAGGAGAACTCGGGCAAGCACGCTTAACACCAGTGCTGCCGCACCGTAGGTGCCAATGCGGCTGTCGCGCATGATCGCCAGAACCCTGTCTCTATCCCATCCGCCTCCAAAACCATCGGCGGAATCCGCGAGGCCATCTTCGTGGAAGCAGCCCGTGATTGCGACAAGGTACACCACGATGAAGAGTGCAACGATTGGCAACGGCAGATGTGGAGAGAGCGCAAGGTACAGCACCGCACTCCCTGAACCGATCATCAATCCCACGATCGGGAAGAACTTCACAGCGCGTGCCAGGGAATCCGGTTCGTAAGGAACAGAAGGCACCCGCAGGCGGGTGAGGAACTGCACGGCTGTGAGCAGATCGAACCATGCTTTCCAAAACCATGTGCGCCGGATTTGAGTCAGTAGATTCACGGCGTGGCCCCGCTGACTCCGGCCGAGCTGAATGTTGCCATCTGATAGTAAAGAGCGATCGCCGATTCGATGACGGGCATCGCAAGCACAGCTCCCGTTCCCTCGCCCAGACGCATTCCCAAAGAAAGCACCGGAGTCAACCGAAGGTGGTCGAGGAGTATCTTGTGTCCCGGCTCCGCGGAGCAATGGCCCGCGATGAGATAATCGCGCGCATTTGGCGCCATGCCAACTGCCACGGCTGCTGCTGCCGTCGAGATGAAGCCATCTAACACGACCACCAGATTGTGCCTTGCGCCAGCCAGCGCCATTCCGGCCATGGCGGCGATCTCAAGGCCCCCAACACAACGCAGCATCTCTACGGGATGAAGCGCAGCTGAGGCATTGCAGTGTTTAGCAATCGCTGCCTCCACAACCCGGACTTTATTGGCATACGCGATGGGCTCGATTCCAGTGCCCCTTCCTGTGGCAATCGTGGCCGCTGCACCGGTCACGGCGCAGGTCACGGCGCTGGCTGCCGTCGTGTTGCCGATTCCCATCTCGCCGATCGCAATCATCGTGTGTCCTGCGCCGGCGGCCTCAGAGCCAAGCTGATAACCAATGCTCAACGCCTTCTCGACCTCCTCCTCGCTCATAGCCGCTTCACGCAGCATATTGCGTGTGCCGTTTCTCACCTTGCGGTGAAGCAAACCGGAGATCGAATTAAGATCGGCGTCAACGCCCATGTCGACCACCTGCAGTGCTGCGCCATGCCGCCTCGCCAATACATTGATGGCTGCGCCTTCACCGAGAAAGTTGAGAACCATCTGTCTGGTGACTTCGCGCGGATAAGCGCTGACTCCCTCCTCTGTGACCCCATGATCGGCGGCAAAAACGTAGACAGCTTTGCTGAGGGATTCAGTAAAGTGCGCTCCGCGAATTGCAGCGACTTGGGTAACGATGTCCTCCAGACGGCCCAGGCTGCCGAGAGGCTTGGTCAGGGTATCAAGGCGTTGACGCGCCTTTTGGCCCCACTCTTCGCTTGCCGGATTGATGCCGTGGGTGAGTTTCTCAATGACCGTTCGGCTGACCCTGGTTGCTATTGAAGAAGATTCGATCGAACTTCTCAAGCGCGGACCTCCGTGTTGAGAGGACTCTTTAGCGTGAGCGGCAGTCCTGCCACCATAAGAACGACGCGATTGGCGATCCCGGCGACGCGCTGGTTGATTTCGCCCAGCAGGTCGCGATATCGCCGGCCCAATTCGAACGCTGGGACGACCCCGCTTCCAACTTCGTTGGACACTAAGACAATGGAGTAGGGTGCAGCTTTCACGGCGGCACACAATGCAGCGATGCTTTCGGATATTGCTGCTGAATCGTCGCCAGAAACTTCGAGCAGTTTTCCTGCAAAAAGCGTCAGACAGTCGATCACAAGCAGGTCACAATTAGCCGCCGACTTGATTGCGGCAGCCAGCTTGAGCGGTTCTTCGATCGTTGCCCAGTGTTGCGGCCGCTCTGCCCGGTGCCGCTCGATTTTGCGTTGCATCTCCGCGTCTTCGCGTAACTCCGCCGTCGCAAGAAACGTAACCTGCTCCGCACGCTCGGCGAGTTGCAGCGCATAACGGCTTTTGCCACTCCGCACGCCGCCTAGCACGAGCGTAACTTCCCGAGACGAGCTTTCATGCATGGGTTGTTCTCCGGCGTTCAGCCAGCCAAATAAAGCGGGAAGCGATCCTGGGTCGCGACTGTGCGATCCGCAGTGTGAATCTCGCGTTCATGCTCTTCAACTCTCCCATCGAAGTTGAATAAGCCCAGGTTGGCATCTGGCCGGTTTCCTGACTCGCGCTTCATCGAGATCAAACAGCCTTCCCAGGCCCTAACGTCCCAGTGGCTTCGAAAAATGTGCCGATCTCTCAGCGCTTACAGTTACGGGGTAGTGGCGGAATCGCACCGCCTTCCCGAACACCAGATACTTTGAAAGATATCGCCTGGCAACACTGCGGGTCAACGGTCACGTACGTTTCCGGGCCAT
The DNA here is from genome assembly GCA_036490235.1 of Candidatus Sulfotelmatobacter sp. Lineage (GTDB taxonomy): Bacteria > Acidobacteriota > Terriglobia > Terriglobales > Acidobacteriaceae > Sulfotelmatobacter. Next base: position 5,656 of record DASXEG010000008.1, read on the forward strand.
TGGTATCGCACCCATGCATCCATCGTGTCCGGAGGGATGAGATCAATTCGCTTGTTCATGCGTTGAGCGTAGAGGCCCAGGCTTAATTCTGGACAATATAGTCTGGAATCCTTCAAAATGTGGCCGTGAGTTTGGATTGCTCGCAGAAAGAAAAGTCATGTGTGAAGGGAAATCAATGAGAGCGAACAGGAAACCTTAGACAGGGGTCCTGGCCTTTCTCCTTGTGACGAGCGTTGCAGCCTTGAGCCCAACCAAGCCCGCTTCCGGCACGATTGAATCTCGGTTCGGAGAGGTGGATGGAACCAAGATTCACTACCTTACAGCCGGCCACGGACCTAGCGTTATCATCCTTCTCCATGGCTACACGCAAACCTCACGGATGTGAAGGCCGTTGATTCCGAAGCTCACAGATAAGTTCACCATTATTGCACCCGACCTCCCGGGAATTGGCGATTCCGACATTCCGAAAGACGGCCTCGATATGAAAATGGCGGCCATTCGCATCCACTCCCTGGCGAAATCACTCGGGAATTCGCAAGGCCGGGATTGTCGGACATGACATTGGACTAATGGTGGCATATGCCTATGCTGCGCAGTTCCCGAGCCAAGTGGAAAAGCTCGTGGTCATGGACGCGTTTGTCCCGGGAGTTGAGGGACGGGAATTGGCTTATGACAGCCCAAATTTTTTGGCACTTTCGGTTTCACGGCCCCACCCCTGAAGCCTTGGTTCAAGGCCGCGAGAAGATTTACTTCGCTTATTTCTGGGAACGACTTGGCTGCAGACGGAAGTCACTCGCTTCCGGAGGCGGACCGCGCGTCGAATGTGGCTACCTATTCGCGACCAGGCCGGATGCGAGCGGGGTGGGCGTATTTTGCTTCGTGGCCTGATACGGCAAAAGACTTCGCTCAAATGGCCCGGACTCAGTTGACTATGCCGGTGTTATCCATTGCCTGGCGATAAGGCCAGCGCAGCCATCCTCAGCCCGCAGACGAAGCGCGTCGCAACCAATGTCAAGGTGATCGAACTGAAAGGTTGCGGTCACTGGCTGATGGAAGAGCGTCCCCAAGAGACTATGGACACACTCGTCACGTTTCTCTGAGTTGTGAAGTCAGATCGCGATAGGGCTTTGACTGGCTGCGCCTCCCAAATTCTTGCTTCCTTTCCGATTAAAAATGGTCGACGTCGATATGCCGCGGCGGGTGGGTGTGGCGCTCCATTCGCATCGCCTTCCATTGTGATCGCCGGCAGGTTAGCAACAAGACCTTCGGCAAGCCGCTTTTCCAGATCGTCATACTGTCGCTCGCCATCGGCCACACCTAGGATAACTTCCAAGCACGCTGACCGCAGAATCGGGGGGTAGGACCCTGGCCACCACATCTTTCAGTGACTTAGCAGACCAGTCCGAAAACTCACACCTGTGATGTCGCACCTGTGGTTGCTCGTGGCAAGCGATGGACCGGGTGAGCTACTGTTCCTGGACATTATTGATCAGGATTACGTCGCTATTGACGCTTCCACGCGATAGGACCAACTGCTTTCCATTACGAGAAATCGCGAAATCAAAGATCCGTCCGCTGGCGAAATTTGTGATCTGCCGCGGAGGCCCACCTTTAATCGGCTGACTCCACAGATTTGAGACGCCATTATTGTTGTCAATATACACAACCGATTTGCTGTCTGGCGTCCACTGCAGTCTTGTGGAATTGAGCTGTGCGACTTTGACCGGTTCGCCGCCTTCGACCGGAACCACATTTTCTCCCCACCCAGTTTTTTCCTCGAATGAAGTAACAGCCAGGAGTTTTCCGTCCGGAGAAGGGGTCGCGTTCGCCCAGATGCCGTCATTGACTTTCACCGGCGTTCCACCAGACAAGGGTATTTTTCGAACGGTAAATCGTCCCGAGTTCGTGGAGCCGTAGAAAACGAATTTTCCGTCCGGAGCGACCTCGGGGAATCGGTCCATTCCGCCTTGTGTCAGTTGTGTCTGTTCGCTCCCGTCGATTTTCATCTTCCAGATATTGCTCTGACCATCGCGGTTGGAGGTGAACACGATGGTTTGGCCATCGAGTGTGACTCTAGGACTTAAGTTGTTGCCGACATTGGAGGTCAACTGAACTGGGCCGCCGCCATCTGTTCCAATGCTCCATAGGTCGAGATGACCATTGGCGTTCGTCGTATAGACCACGCCTCCATCGGGTGTGAAGGCCACGCCGTCGTGGCCATCGCTGGTTCCGCTACCAGAGGTGAGCTGGCGTTCGCTGCCCCCTCCCAGCGGTGCAATCGAAACAGAAGAGGACGTCTCGCTCTGCACCGTCACCAGCGCGCTGGAATCCGCCGTAAGGCTCACGCCAAAATACCGGTTCAGGTCGTGAGTGATTTGCCTTACGTTGCCTTCCGGAAAAGAGACGTACCAAAGCTGCGGAGATTGGTTGGAAGATGGGTCGGCGGAATCTAGAATCACTCCACTGCCATCAGCAACCCAAACGGCTCGACCCGAAGAGGCCCACCGCGGCGACACAATGATCTTCTTTTCTGCGCTTTGCAACGATACATCCAGCAAACCCCACGTCGAGACGATGCCGAGCGTACCCTTTGCCGTCATGACGATAATGTGCTTGCCATCCGGCGACCACCCCGCGCCGCCGCTCTGCTCAAACCAGGAATAGCAGAACCGGTCCGGAACCTTGCTGCGGTCGACTACATGCTCACCGGAACCGTCCACTTTGGCCACCAGCAGGTCATCCTCTCCATTTGTTGGAGTGAGCCGAACATAGGCCATCTGGCTACCGTCAGGCGAGAGGGCGATTGGCGCATCTACATCTTCCATCACCTTTTGCGGAGTTCCCCCGAGCACTGGCACCCGGTACGCCATGGCCTGGGATTCGTTTTTGCGTGCCGCAACGTAATAGATGAAGTTGCCGTCCGGCGAAAAGGTCATGCCGAAATACTGTACCTCCGCCGGCGCGACGATCTGAACATTGTTGGCAGTCGCGACCTGTCGAACCCACAAGCTTTGCTTTGCACCATCCTCGATCACGTGCACGACGTACTTTCCGTCGGGTGAAATTGACGCCATGCGGGACTGGCCCGTGCTGGTCAACCACGTCATGCGGATCGACTGGTAGGGCGGATTCTTTTTGTGTCGCACAAACCGGTAAAGGGCGGAACCGATGGTGACAGCAACCACCAGTACAAGTGACCCAATCAGAATGTTCCTCTTGCGGCTTAGAGAAGCCTCCGGAGTCTCTTCTGGAGCCGTTGAGACCGGGTCCAAACTTGAATTCAGACTCCCAGAGCCATTCACTGTTGTAACGGGAGCGGAGAATCGATAACCTCGCCGTGGGATGGTTTCCAAATATCGCGGAGTTTCCGGGTTGTCGCCGAGGGCATCCCGAATCTTGCGGATCGCGACACCCAAGCTGTTGTCGAACTCGACGAAGGTGTCACCGGACCAGATGGTCTTCCTGAGCTCTTCTCGGGTGACAATTTCTCCTGGCCGCTCTACCAGCATAATGAGCAAGCGGCAGGGCAAGTCTTGTAGTTTTACCCGACTACCATTGCGAGCGAGACTGCCCTCGATGGCGTCCAGTTCAAATGGACCGAACCGGTACTTTGGCTTGGTTGACGACACTGCTGAATCGGCCCCTCCCCAAGTGGGCACCATCGTACCACGTTGCACGAGAGCAGCCAGGAGTTAAGACCCTCACGCAAAACCCTGAAATCAAGCAGCTTATCCGTTAAGGCAGACTTAAGCATTAGTTCAATTGACTCCGCGTCCAATGTGATTCAGATTGCGGTCATCCGCCGACGAACATGAGGACGAGTGGCGAAAAGACCAAACGGCTCGCGAGGGGAAAGGCTTGTTCTATCGGGGCTCGTCTAGCTTTCCTTGTTAACGCCTCCGTCGCCGCGACTTGGGGAAGATCGCAGCCGGGGCGGTTTGTTGGACGGTGCAGCAACCATCCCCGCGTTCGGGGGGAAGGCGGGGATGGGTTTTTCAATTTCAATCCTGAGACATTTTGGTTGGGCATGTAAGGAATTCTAGCCATGAAAAATTGCGCAATCCGACGTGCATTGTCGTCGGTCTTGATGGTTGCTGTTACGGCATCGATTTACTCGTTTGCCAAGCCGAACCCGGTACCGAAAACTCATACCTATTACATCGCGGCCGACGAGGTCGAGTGGAACTACGCTCCCAACGGTCTTGACGCGATGATGGGGATGAAATTTGAAACCTGGGGGAAGATGTTCACGGAGAGCGGGCCGCACAACATCGGCAAGGTTTGTCGCAAAGCCATCTATCGCGAATATACCGACGTCAGTTTCACCAAGCTCAAGCCGCGGCCGCCTGAGTGGCAACACTTGGGCATACTCGGACCGGTGCTGCGTGCCGAGGTGGGGGACACGATCAAAGTGGTTTTCAAGAATAATGCCACCCGGCCTTACAGCATGCATCCTCATGGCGTGTTCTACACGAAGGAGTCGGAGGGTTCGGTTTACGATGACGGCTCAACCGACGTACAGAAATTAAATTCCATCGTGCCTCCGGGCGAGACTCACACCTACATCTGGAAGGTTCCGGAACGAGCCGGACCTGGTCCGGGGGATGGCAGCTCGATCGTCTGGCTCTATCATTCTCACGTTGACGAACAGCGCGACGTTAACGCAGGCCTGATCGGAGCGATCATTGTTACCGCACGCGGAATGGCAGGCCCGGATGGGCGTCCGAAAGATGTAGACCGCGAGTTCGTCAACTTGTTTCTGATCTTCAACGAAAACGTCAGCTGGTATCTCGACAGCAACATTCAGGCGCACACCTTGGATCCGAAGGGCGTTGACAAACTGGAGGGCAAGCCTGCCGACTTTGATGGCGCCTTTTCGTTTATCGGCACCGGCTTCTCGAGCGCGAACTTGCGCGCGACGATTAACGGCTTCATGTATGGCAACGGGCCGATGATGACCATGAAGAAAGGCGAGCGCGTGCGATGGTATCTCGTCTCGCTTGGAGGGGTGATCGACGGACACACGCCGCATTGGCATGGAAACAACGTGATCTATCGCGGGCACCGCACCGACGTTGTGCCGCTGGCGCCGGCCGAAATGGAAACTGCGGACATGGTTCCCGATAACCCGGGAACCTGGATGTATCACTGTCACGTCGACGAGCACATGGTTATGGGGATGGTGACCAGGTACAAGGTGGAGGAACAGTGACCCGTACGACAAAGCAGGCAACAAGTGAGCCCGCCCGATTTCGGTCAACAGGCCTCGAGCTGCATCGACCACTGCGGTCGCCAGCAAGCCCGCAACAAAATACAATGGGCGGCAGAGGGCCGTTGAATTCTGCTGCCCTGCCTCGAAATCAGCGCTCCATCGAGTCGCGGCCATTAACGGGAAACTTCGATCGACATGGCATTTATAGTTTCGTTGGTTCCCGGAGGGGAACTTGGCAAACTGCATCGGCGCAATTGACCAAGGAACCACGAGCACGAGGTTCATCGTATTCGATCGCTCGGGACGAGTGGTGTCAATTGCGCAAAGGGAGCATGAGCAGGTTTATCCAAATCCCGGTTGGGTAGAGCACAATGCCGAGGAGATTTGGCAACGCACCCGCGAAGTGATCGCGGATGCCATGAGCCAGGCAAAGCTGCGGCCGGCAGACCTGGCTGCAGTTGGGATTACGAATCAGCGCGAGACGACTGTAGCTTGGAATCGCACGACCGGGAAGCCGGTTGCCAATGCGATCGTTTGGCAGGATACACGAGTCGTCAATTACGTCTCCGAACTTGCAAGAGCCGGCGGCCGGGATCGTTTTAGCGGTAAAACCGGATTACCGCTCTCAACCTACTTTAGCGGCCTGAAGATTCGCTGGATTCTCGACCATGTGAAAGGTGTTCGAGAGTTAGCGCAAGGCGGAGAAGTCCTGTTTGGCAATATCGATAGTTTTCTTCTCTGGCATCTGACCGGAGGTTCAGAGTGTGGCGTTCACATCACGGACGTCACGAACGCGAGCCGTACGCAGATGATGAATCTGGAGACTTTGTCGTGGGATGAGGAACTGCTTGATGCCTTCGGCATCCCAAAGGCAATGTTGCCGCGCATCTGCTCAAGCAGCGAAGTGTATGCGCACGCCATAGATCCCACACTGAGGGATGTTCCGATCGCCGGAATTTTGGGAGATCAGCAAGCAGCGCTGGTGGGACAGACTTGTTTTTGTCAGGGAGAAGCCAAAAACACTTACGGCACCGGCTGCTTTCTGCTGATGAATACCGGCGAGCGCCCCGTCCAATCCAGGCATGGCCTGCTTACAACCGTAGCTTACAAACTTGGGGATGAATCGCCGCGGTATGCGCTTGAGGGCAGCATTGCCATCAGCGGCGCGCTGGTGCAATGGTTGCGCGACAACCTTGGCATTATCCAAAACAGTTCAGAGATCGAATCTCTCGCTCGATCGGTTTCAGATAATGGAGGCGTCTATTTCGTGCCGGCTTTTTCGGGACTGTATGCTCCGTATTGGAAAGACAGCGCACGCGGGGTGATTGCCGGCCTTACGCGCTACGCGAACAAGGGGCATCTCGCGCGCGCCGTTCTCGAGGCCACAGCTTTTCAAACGCGCGACGTTCTTGAGGCGATGGAAAAGGATTCGAACATTAAGCTGGAGGAGTTGCGCGCAGATGGCGGCATGGTCGAGAACGATCTACTCATGCAATTCCAGGCTGATGTTTTGAATTTGCCGGTAGTTCGACCTCGAACGCGCGACGCGACTACCGCGCTGGGAGCCGCTTATGCGGCTGGGCTCGCTGTCAAATATTTCAAAGACATTGACGAACTCCGTGCCAACTGGGCCGTCGATCGAACTTGGAGGCCGGACATGCCCGATTCAAGACGGGAAGAACTCTACAGCCTTTGGAAGCGAGCTGTCAGCAAGTCGTTCGATTGGGTCAGCTAGTCTTTATTAAACCTGCGCCATTTGCCCCGAGCGATTCGGGTAACATCAACCAACACAAATTTTCTAGAATGCCACTCTGAGCCCCAGCTGCAACTGGCGGGCTGGGAGCGCAGTCGTCACTTTGCCAAATGAGCCATCGCCGATGAATGGGTCGACGGTGCCCAGGTTGACGTGGTTAAAAAGATTGATGAAATCGAAACGGAATTGCAGGTTGCCTTGCTCGCCAAACCAGGGAATGTGGTTGTTCTTGAGTAAGCTGGCGTCGAGCTGAAACACTCCGGGATTGCGATAGAGGTTACGCTTCTCGTCGCCTTCGGTGCCGGCAGCTGGGGCGGGAAAATCGGCCGCGGTGAACAGGCCATCCTCGTATGCCGTGCGGCTGTGAGAGCCGGTAAAATTCTGGCTCGGCATATTCGGAACGTCGTAATCGATACCGTCGGCGTTGTAGTCGCCGCCGCCGGCTAGGGCGCGGGTATCGATCACCCAGAAGGGTGTCCCGCTCTGGATGGCGGCGATGCTAGAGAGTTCCCATCCGCCGGTCAGAACGCGCGCTACTCCCTGGTGTGCTCCGGGAATGTTGTACAGCCCCGAGAAGGAGAAGCGTTGCCGCACGTCATAATTGGCGTCCCCCCAGTAACTGAAATAGGCGGTCGGATCGGGGATATTGTAAGCCGTCCCTTGTGGGCTTGTGTCCTGATCGAAACGCGTACCTGCCTCGGGATAATCTTGCACGTGCGAGAGCGTGTACGAAGCCTGGAATGCGCCGCGGTGTCCTGCTTTTCCTCGAAGGAAAAGAATCAGCCCGTTGTAGGTAGCGGCGTTCGCGTTGTTGACGTAATTGATGCCGGCATACTTGGTATTGAGGACGGTGGGTCCGGTGTTGGTGGGAAGCAAAGCGCCGTCGAAGCGGTTTACGTCAGTGCCGTTGAGGGCGTCGTAGCTGCGGGAGCCGGAGTAGTTCGCGCCTGCCACGAGGCTGAGAGGCAACTGTCGCTCCATGCCGATGACATAGTTCACGGCTAGCGGCGCTTTTAAATTGCGGTCGAGCGCGACCACATTGCCAGCGCCACCTTCACCCGCCAATTCTGCCGGAGTGAGTGTGGGTACCGGGAAGTTGAAGGGATAAGAACCGGATTGCGCGAGCGCGAAAACCGGGGCCGGGAGGTTGGGGAATTCAGTAGTGTTGAAGGTTGGACTAATGAGGGCGGGAGGATTGGTGCGCATCTCATCGACGCTCTGGCCGAGCGCGATCCAGTCGTGATAAACCCCGATTCCTCCGCGCACCACCCACTGGCCGGTCTTCGAGGGATCCCACGAGAAGCCGATTCTAGGGCTCCAGAGATTCCGGATAGGGTTGGCGAACACACCGCTCACCGGTTGAACGGTGGCGCCGGCGATCTGCTGCTGGAAATTGCTTCCCGAAGGCAGAATCAAATTGCTGAACTGGAAATCTGGTCCCCAGGCGGTGTGATTGGTGAAGTCGTCCCAGCGCAGTGACAAGGTCAATGAGAGATTGGGCTTTGCCTTCCAGTCATCCTGCGCGAAGAAGCCGTAAGGCGTCTCCTGACCTCCGAAAATCACGAGGCCGGCGCCGCCGGTCTTGGGGTTATACGAGTAACCGTTTTCCGATTGCGGGTTGTCCTGAACAAGATCGAGCAAACTGTTGAAATTCAGGGTGGGGCGAACGTTCACTGGCGTAAAGTCGCCGTGTTCGATGCCGTGGCCGCCATCATAACCAAATTTCCACGTGTGGTTTCCGTGCACCCAATGCAGAACAGAGCGCCAGTTGTACATCGGGCCGCGATATTCTCCGGGGCCCCATCCGCCGCCGACTTGAAAGCCCTGATTTTGACCGATGACGTTGATCGCGGGCACTTGCAGATTGGCATCCTGTCCATTCGCCCCGCCAACGCTGGCGAAGGCAAAGCTGGATTCCCAGAGCAAATTCGCGTTGAAAGTATGGGTGAAATCGATTTGGCCGTAGCGGTTTCTCATGATGTCGAGGGCGCTTAGTCTTGGCCGCGGCGAAGTTTGTTGCTGATCGAACGCGTCGTTGTAATAACTCAGATAGAGGCGATCTTTTTCGGTGAAGTAATTGTCGAGGCGGAAATTGTATTGCAGCGCGTTGTAATAGGGACTGGCGGCGAAGTTGCCCTGATCGAGAATTGGGAGATTGCAAGGGATCACAATTGGGGGAGTTCCAACGGGAGTGCCGCAATTGGACACTCCTGAAGCATTTAAGAAAGGAGTGTAGGTGGCTGCAGTTTGATAGGTGCTGCCGACCATGTTGGAGGCGGGCCATCCGCTGAGAACTTGTGTTCCGACGGTGTTGGGGAAGTTGGTTTGCGCCCACTGTATGAATTCCGGCGCTTCATACTGCTGAAGGCCGATGGCGGCAGCGGCGGTGGTGGCCCACAACTTTTCGAAGTCGGCAAAGAAAAAGGTTTTGCCCTTGCGGATTGGGCCGCCGAGGGTGCCGACCAGGTCCTTGCGCTCATGCGGGGTAAATCCTCCGCTGGCAAACTCGGGAGTTGCTTGCAGATCTTGATTTGTGAAAAACAGACTGCCGCTGCCATGGAACTGGTTGGTTCCGGATTTGGTAGTGACTTGGATCAGAATCGAGCTGCCCAGATTGTCTTCCGCATCCCAGGAATTGGTCTGCAAAGAAGCTTCCTGCACGGCGTCGGGTATGGGAGCGAGAATAATGTTGCCGTTCTGGACAGGGCTGGTGACATTCATCCCGTCGACCATCACCAGGTTTCCGGTGTAGCTGCGGCCGTTCGCGCTGATCTGAGGAGTTTGTGTGCCGAAGTTGTCGGCGAAGCCTCCTGGGGATTCGCCGGGGCCGCGTGTGCCCAAACCAACTACGCCGGGTTCTACCGCGAGAACGTCCCAGAGATTGCGATTGGCCTCGGGAAGGTCGCGGACAGATTCCGAAGAGAGTGTGGCTTGCAGACGGCTGTCGTCGGTGTCCACCGCCGGCGGATTCTCTTCGACTGTAATCGTTTGTTGAGCGGAGGCGAGCGGGAGGGTGAGATTCAGCCCTCTGGTTTCCGAGGTCTCGAGCGTGAATTTAGATTCCGCTTTGCGAAACCCTCCGGCTTCGACGGTCAGAGCGTAAGTGCCCGGTGGAAGGCTGCTGAAGCGGTAAAAGCCGGTGTCGGTAGTAGTGGCGACGGCTGCAACACCCGTGTCGGGGTTGCGGAGTTGCACAGTTGCGCCGTGGATGGCTGCGCCCGAGGGATCGGAAACGATGCCCTGAACATTGCCGCTGTATTGAGCCAGAGCCGTAACCGAGAGGAAAAAAGAAATGACGAAGAGAAGCAGAATGCGACGAGGCGCCAATTGGATCACGACTCCTCCCTTTCCGCGCTATCTGGGCGCGGCGGTCCACTGCCTGAGTAAACGCTTTCTTGTGACAGCGGAAATTCTTATTCGCCAGTCCACTTATTGTCAAGAAATTTTTTATTCGGCGACCCACAAACACAATCTCTTCCGTCTTCCGTTGATGATTTGTGGCTGCGGCGGATGAAGATTAAAGCAGCTCTCAGTTCCGTTGGAAGACTGCGGCGACTGGCGCCATTCTCTAATGATTTTGGGATATTCCGTTCGTCGTTGTCGGCGTCGGGTCTCAATGGAGACGAAGTCCGGTCGACGAGAGTGAGCCCTTCCGTGCAGGCGTCTCGCGATCAAACTGGCGACCTTAATCTCCTCGCGCTGCCCCAGTGTTGCGATTGGCGAGATGCAAGCAATCGATTTCCCAACGAGGCCCGGCGGGCTCTACCAACACACGTTACAATGAATCCGTCAGCACATGATTGTTCTTCATACAAAGCGACGATTCTACTTTCAGAGCGATACCCGGCGGCGGGGGTGGAAGTTGAGCAAGTGATGCGGCCGCAAACAAGCTTCAGGCTTGCCTGTTCCAGCTTAGCGGCTGTTTTGCTTTTCTGCGGACTTGCTCTCGCGCAACCCACCGACACGAATCCGGTTCAAGCCATAACCTCGGCGCTGCGGGCTGGAGAGTTCGATCGAGCGCTACAGATCATCGAGCCGGAGCTACGCCAAAATCCGAAGAACGCGCAGTTGTGGGCGCTCGACGGCATCGCACTTTCGGGTAAAGGCCAAAAAAAACCAGCCCTGATGGCTTTTAAGCGCGCTCTGGCAGTCTCTGCGGACTATTTGCCTGCGCTTGAAGGCGCCGCACAGATTGAGTACGACACCGGAGATCGCGAAACAGCATCGCTTTTGCAGCACGTACTTAGGCTGTCTCCGGGGGATGCGACCGCTCATGCCATGCTCGCCGTTCTAGACTACAAACGTGGAGATTGTCCCGGAGCAATTTCGCATTTCGAGCGGAGCGCCGGACAATTGGAATCGAATTCGGACGCACTGCGCGAATACGGCCTTTGCCTGGGACAGGTGAAAAATTACGATGCGGCGATAACGGTGTTCCAGAAGCTCGCCACGATGCCTGGAGATGATCCGCATGACGTCCTGCGTTTGGCATCGATTCAGCTCGCCGCAGACAAACCTGCCGATGCGATTCAAAGTCTTCAGCCGATACTTGAAGCTAAACCTGACACGGCAACTCTGGCCTTGGCTGCAGAAGCTTATGAGTCACAAAAAGACACGCCGCGTGCAGTCGAGCTTCTCCATCAGGCCATTGTCGAAGACCCACAAAATGTGGACTTGTACGTTCAGTTCGCGGACATTGCCCTGGTTCACCAATCCTTTCAGGTCGGAATTGATATGGTGGATGCCGGCCTCAAACTCCAACCACAGGCAGCTGCTCTGTACCTGGCCCGCGGCGTCTTGTATGTGCAGCTTGCCGATTACGACCACGCTGAAACCGACTTCGAGAAGGCGGACAAACTGAATCCTCATCTCGGCGCGAGTGGAGTAGCGCGAGGCATGCTTGAAGAACAAAAAGATGATTTGGACAAGGCACTCGCTCTCGTACGGGCGAAGCTGAAGCAGCAGCCGAATGATCCCCAGCTGCTTTACGTGCTGGCGGATACCATCGTGCAGAAAAATCCCGACGCGAACAGCCCGGAGTTCGATGAAGCAGTGGCTGCGGTGCGGAAAGCGGTTAGGCTGCAGCCGAATCTCGTGAATGCGCGCGACACGCTTGCGAAACTTTACTTGCAGGAAGGCAAGATCGAACCGGCGATTGAGGAATCTCGCGCGTCGCTTCACTACGACGCGGCAGACCAGGTCGCGCTTTATCACTTGATTGTAGGCCTTCGCAAGACGGGCAATACCTCGGCGTTGCCGGAACTTTCGAAACGGCTGGCAGAGCTGCGATTGAAGGCTACGCGAGAAGAACAAGAACACAATCGGTATAAGCTTGTGGAACAGTCGCAGCAAGCCGACACACAAAAGCGCTGAAACTAAATCGGCTCGCCTCGGTTCCCTTCACCGGCTTGGGATTGCCCTCAAAGGGATCTGGGAGTTAGCGTTTTCTGATGACGATTTCACGCCGCTCATTTATCAAAATCGCCGCCGGTTCGGCGCTTGCAACAGGCACTCTTCCATTGCTGGGCCAGGAGCAAGGTGTCGCCTCGCGGGGCGTGAAGCCGCAGGCGCGTCCCGCAAGTTCGGGGCGGCCATTCAACGCTCACTTTGTAGATATTGCGAAGGCGGCCGGACTGCATGAGCCGACCATCTACGGTGGAGTTGACAGCAAGAAATATATTCTTGAGGCAAACGGCTGTGGCTGTGCGTTTATCGATTACGACAACGATGGCTGGATCGATATTTTTCTGCTTTGCGGGACGCGGCTTGACGGGGCCCCGCCGAAAGCTACCAATCGGCTCTACAAAAACAATCGCGATGGAACTTTTACCGACGTGACGGAAAAGGCAGGTTTGCACGCGACTGGCTGGGCCAACGGCGTTTGCATCGGAGACTACAACAACGACGGATTCGAAGACATTTTCTGTACGTATTTCGGACAAAACTGCCTTTATCGCAACAACGGTGACGGTACTTTTACGGACGTCTCTAAGGCAGCAGGCCTGCTGACCTCCGAAACGCGCTGGGGCGCCGGTTGCAGCTTTGTCGATTACAACCGTGACGGCCATCTCGATCTTTTCGTCTCCAACTACATCCACTTTGAACTCGACAAAGCTCCGGTGCCGGGCGAAACCTCAACCTGCAACTGGAAAGGAATTCCGGTGAATTGCGGGCCGCGTGGACTGCCCCCCGGCCATCACCTGCTTTACCGCAACAACGGCGATGGAACGTTTACTGACGTGACGAAACAAGCCGGGATTGCTGCCGCTACCGAGAGTTACGGCATGACTGTTGTGGCTGCAGACTTCGACGAAGATGGCTGGCCCGATATCTTTGTGGCCTGCGACTCCACGCCAAGTTTGCTCTTCATGAACAATCACGACGGAACGTTTCGAGAAGAAGGCGTGATTCGCGGCGTGGCGCTGAGTGACGACGGGATGGAGCAGGCCGGGATGGGTGTGGGGATCGGCGACTACAACCTGGATGGGCATCTCGATCTCTTCAAGACTCATTTCATGGGCGATACCTGCGGAATCTACCGCAACGACGGCAAAGGAAATTTTGATGACATGACGCGCGCGGCCAAGATCGGCGTCGAGACGCGCTTCGTCAGTTGGGGCGCCGGCATGGTGGATCTCGACAACGATGGTTATCCGGATCTTTTTGTGGTTACGGGAAGTGTTTATCCCGAGGTCGAGCGCAAGCTGCCGGATTATCCCTACAAGACGCCGCGCATTCTCTTCCGCAACCTGGGCAACGGAGCTTTTGAAGAACTCGATTCGGCCGCCTCCGGAGTTGCCCAGCCGCATTCGGGACGCGGCTGCGCGTTTGGCGATTTCGACAATGACGGCGACATGGACATACTGATCATCAACATGAACGAGCCCCCTTCGCTATTGCGGAACGATCTCAGCGGTAGCCAGAACTGGATCAAGATCAAACTCGAAGGCGTGAAATCAAATCGGAGCGCCATCGGCGCAAGGGTGCTTGTTCGTTACGGCAATAAAGTTCAAGCGCAAGCCATGGTGAGCCAGTCGAGCTACTACTCGGCAAACGATTCGCGGTTACACTTCGGCCTTGGAAGCATCAAAACGCTCGATGTCGACGTTTACTGGCCAAGCGGTTTACACGAGGAACACAAGAACATTCCCGCGAATCAGTTGATCACACTCCGAGAAGGAGCGGGCATAGTAAAGAACCAGCGCTGGGACCAGGCGCATGCCGGAAATGCTTAGAAATCTTCTCTTTCGCGACAGTAACCTGCGTCAAAAAGCGACAAGTTAAAAAAGTTCTTGACAGTCCGGCTGGATAGTAGCTATATACTAGGCGTTTTGGTAAACGTTTTCTCATCTTGAGCGATTCCCTGCTTTGGAGTCGTTCATTCGTGGAGGAAGACAATGGCTGTCCTGCTAAAGCCCCGTCGCCTGGCATGGTTCTTTGCCGCACTACTTTCAACCGCAGTGGCATGGGCGCAGTTCACGAGCAGCGTTCAGGGAACGGTTCAGGATCCCTCCGGCGCCAGCGTCCCCAAGGCAACGGTCACTATTCAGAACAGAGGCACACTCAGCACACAGACAACTGCGGCCGATGACGCCGGCAATTTTCGTTTCGTGAATCTCGCGCCGGGGGCTTACAAAATTACGGTCGAGGCGCCGGCCTTCGCGAAGTCCGAAGCCAATGTCAATTTGCTCACCGAGCAGAACCTTAGTCTGCCATTGACTTTGAAGGTGGGCGCCGTATCGGAGGAGATCACGATCACCTCTGCCGCGCCGGTTGTGGATACGGCCGACAGCCGCAATCAACTCACACTGGAAAACTCCGGAGTCGCTGAATTGCCAGTCGCCGGCCGCAACCTTGTGACATTGACGACGCTTGCTCCCGGCGTCGCGGGCCTGGGAACCATGGGCGGTGGTCAACCCGGAAAAGCGGGCACTCCCGGTTCTGGTGTGGACAATTATTCTACGGAAACCCAAGTCGATGCCACGGCCAACGGTCAAGGCCAGATGTCGAATATGTACGTTATTGACGGACTCGACGTGACCAGCGGCATCCGGCAGGGTGTCTTGAATTTGACTCCTAATCCCGAGTCGATTCAGGAAACCAGCATTCAGGTCAACACCTACTCCACAGAATACTCACGGGCAAGCGGCGTGGAAGAGGTCCTCACGACGAAATCCGGTTCAGAGCAATTCCATGGCTCGGCGGCAGACTGGTTTTATTACCAGAACATGTACGCAACCACGCACTTCTCCGGCCCGAGCTATTTGCCGTTCCACGGAAACAATATGTCGTTCGCCATCGGCGGGCCGGTCATTCCGCACAAAGGTCTTTACTTCTTTTTCGCGGTCGAACCCTTGAGGTCAGGGCAGTCAACCAACTCTTCGATTACCTTCGCCGATCCCGCATTTATTTCCTGGGCACAAACCAACCTGCCCAATACGGTGGGCACGCACGTGTTAAGCACCTACCTGCCGACGAACGTCGTCAGCGTTGTTCCCACCAATGCAGCCACATATTTCGGCAACAACGCCAGCGGAACTTCGAACTGTGGAACCAGTGCCACGGATTTCATTCCGTGCACCCTGAATATCCAGGACACCGGCAACTTCAGCGCCACTCAGATCCGCAACGGTACGCAGTATTTTGTTCGCATCGACAAGGTGTTCAAGAATGACCGCATCTATGGCAGCTTTTATCGCACCGTTCTGGACTACGGCGCCGCGTCGGCAATCCCTGCCTTTACCGCTCTCGATAACAACTGGCAACGCGCCTTCCAGGTGAACTACTCGCATACGTTTAATCCCACCTTGATGAACGAAGTGATCTTCGGAGCGAACCGCGTGGAAGGAACGCTGGGCAGCGGCGCTAAAGATTACAGTGTTCCATCGATCGCTGTGACGGGGGTCAACACGGAAGACGGACAGGCTTTTGGAGTGGGCTTCGCGCAAGGCGATTTTATTCAACACAACTATCACTGGCGGGACATCCTCACCAAGGTGCATGGCGCGCACTCGCTGAAGTTTGGATATGAAGGCTGGTATGGCGATGACGTGGAACCATTCCAAGGTCCCTATTCGCAGCCGACTTTCACCTTCAATAACCTTCTCGACTTGGCGCAAGATAGCGCTTACAACGAGAACCACGTGATGTACAGCCCGATTACCGGGCAGCCAGTACTGTGGTCGTGGGATGCGGCTTCGAGAACCTGGGGGCTTTTCGCAGAAGACACTTGGAAGGCTACGCGAAATCTAACTCTTACCCTCGGCTTACGCTGGGACGACAGCGGCAATCCGTGGTCCAAGAGTCCGACTACGGTGTTCGGAAACTTCTACCTTGGTCCTGGGCAGACCTACAATGAGCAAGTTGCAAACGGCTTCGCCAAGGCGACGCCAAAAGCATTGAACAGCGCAGTTACCGATCTTCTGAGTCCGCGCATTGGCGTGGCTTGGGATGTTACTGGCAAAGGCCAGACGGTGGTGCGCGGCGGCTTCGGCATCTATAACAATTGGCTGACGCAAGCAAACGTGCAGGAAGAATTTCGCGGCAGCCCTCCCGGACCGATCACGCCGACCTTCTTTGGCGCATCATCGACGCCGCCGGTGTTCGCACTCGGCACGGGCGGTAAGCCGCCTTTCGGATTTGCTTATCCCGCCTTGGCCGGATCTTCAATCTGCCCGACCCTGGGCAACGACGGATGCCTGGATTCACAGGGTGGCATCGTGGGTGGTGACTTCAACATTGGCGCAATCAATCCCAACCTCAAATCACCGAAAGCTAACATCTGGTCGGGTACACTCGAGCAGAAAATCGGGAATAATTACTCGGCCAGTGTCGGCTATGCCGGATCGCATTCCTACAATGTCGCCAGTGGCGGGAATCAGGCTGGCGCGGTCTCCTACGGCCAGGACATCAATGCCTTTGCCGGCGATTTGATTACGAATGCAACCCCGACGCGCCTTAATCACAGCTTCGGGGCGATTACTTATACCGATAACAACCGCTATGGAAATTATGAGAGCATCTTCTTTGACTTCAAGGGACGATTGTCGCGTCGCGGTTTCTTCGACGCTTCTTATACACATTCCCGGTCAGAGGATGATGCAGGCGGCCCGTTGGGAGCGTATCCGGCTGAGTCAAATCCTGCCCAATATTACGGGCCGTCGCAGTGGGATGTGCCGAATCGCTTCTCGCTCACCTTCAATTACGAATTGCCCGGACTCAACCACGGGCAAGGGTTCGCAGGACGAGCAACTTCCGGGTGGGGCTTCAGCGGAACCAGCATCTTCCAAAGCGGCTATCCGACGATGGTTTACACGACTGCCAGCTTCCTTGGGGTTTGCGCATCTGGTGCTCTCAGTCCGTGCTCAGCAGCCGATCCGGCTGTGGCTTATCAGGCCGGGAGCGGCGACTACAACGCCGATGGAGACAACAACGATTATCCCGATGTGCAGAGCTACCATCAAGGCAAATCAAAGAGCGCTTTCCTGAATGGAGTGTTTGCTGCGGGACAATTTACCACTCCAGCTACCTTCGGCGCTGAGGGCAACGAGACCGCGGATCAATTCCGGCAGCCCAACTTTGCCGAGACCGACCTCAACGTCTATAAAATCACGCCGCTTACCGAACGGGTCAACCTCCAGCTTCGCTTCGAGTTTTTCAACCTGTTCAACCGTGTGAATCTCACATCTTTCGACAATAACTTCGCCGACATAAATAGCACGTTCGGCAAAGCCACCGCTCAGCAGCTGCCGAGAAACTGGCAGGTCGCGGCAAGGTTCACCTTCTGAATTTGGCAGTCGCGCAATGCAAACAAGTCCCGCCGCTTCAACCAAAGCGGCGGGACTTTTGTACCTCATAAGCGTTCCTTACAGCACTCCCGCGAATTATTGAATTTGCAATGGAATGCTGCGCCCTACGTTTTCAGCAACACGTATGTGCTATAGCTTTCCTTATCGATGTTCATGAACGGACGCATAGTAACGCTACTTCCGTCGGCAGAAGTTGCTTTCCAGTCGCAGGTAGCGTTCCCGACTGGCTGCGCTTGCATCAAGGCGTTGCGATCGAACGCAGGTTGAGCATCGGCTATCGGCATCAGCACCAACGGCCCCTGCATTAGCGCCACGACGCCTGGATGGTTAGCATCCACTTGTTCTAGACGAAGGGGCATAGGCAGCTCCAATTCGATGCGATCGCCATCCCGCCACGTGCGACGGATGCTTGCGAACGTTCCGGGGCGCAAATCATCCACGCGGCTTCCGTTTACGGAAACAACAGGATCCGGCGCAGCCCACGCAGGAATGCGTAGGTAAAGCGTGTACTCCATGGGCTGTGAACCTGAGACCTGAATCTGAATTTTGTTGTCGAACGGATATTTTGTCTCCTGCCTGAGCCCGCAACGGGCGCTCCCGTCATGCCACTCCACTTTGGAGGGAGTGTAGAGATTTACATAAACGCCGTCATCGGATCGGAGGTAGGTGCTGATGTGATAATCCGCCGCCAGTTGCGGAAACGTCCCAGAGCAGCACGGCCACTTCTGCCCGTACCAGACCTTCCTGGCCGTCGTCGAGTAATCGGAGTAGTAGAACGACGTTCCGTCGGCCTGAATCGGCCAGGCGCCCAGAATCGTGTTGTAAAGCACACGCTCCATACTGTCGCCATATTTCGAATCTTTCGTGACGCGCAGCAAATAACGCGTGATCTTGAAGTGGCCGTATGCGCCGCAAGGTGTTTCGAAGCTCGCGTGAGTGTAGGTGAGACTGTCGCCCCGTTGCCCCCGTTCTGGCTCGCCAAAAGATTCGTCCGGGCCCCAGCCGCCGGTGGCGAAGCTCTGCGTGGTTACCAGCATATTGAAACCGTTTTTCGCCGCCTGCAGATGCTTTTCGCTGCCCAGCGTGATGTACGCCTGCATGGCCGAACTGAATGCGTTCACGTGACTGTAAGCGTGTTCGAAAGGCAGGACGTTGTTGCCTTGGGCCAGGGGATTGAAATATGTGTCATCCTCGAGATACTGCTTTCCCATATCGCGATAAAACGTCTTGCCGCTGCGCTGGTAGGCGAGGAACAGATTTTCCGGGAGCGTGTAGGTTTCATCCCATGTGTAGGACGTGTCTTTGTGCGGGCGCGAGCGCTGTTCCTGGCGTGATAATGCCTTTTCGGGCAGATATGCGACCATCGCTCGCGTGAGCTTCTCGTGCACATCCATCGCCATGGGATCGTGCGCGAACTCGTGTGCGTCAATCAGCCCGCAGGACAGTTTGTCGTAGGTGTAGGCCGGCAAACGGTAATCGATAAAGAACTTCGCTTTCGGATCGAGCGTCTGAGCGTATCCCTTCACCAGGCGATTGACCTTCGCACGCGTTTCGTCCGAGCCCGTCACCGCGCAGGAACGCGCCAATCCCGAAAGGTACTGACCGAAGCTGTGCCCGGGAATAAATGCGTGAAAATCGTTTCGGATCAGACTAAACCCAGTTCCGTCGTACCAGCCGCCCATATCTTCCCCCGGCGCGGGGAGTCCGGCATCCTGACGAAACACCTTCAGCAGGCGATCGTCTTCCAGATGGAGAAATCGCGCGTGGTTCTCATCGAATTGCCGCTTCATCGGGCCTTCGAGCAGCTCCACGTCGGAGTAAGCGAAGGTGTTCAACGGAGTAGTAACGGCCACGAGACTTTTGTTCGATCCCGCCCATGCCGGAACGACGCGCCCCGCATAAGCGGCAGCGGTAGTTGCGGTTGCGGCCTGGAGAAAAGTCCTGCGGCTAAGGCGAAGTGACATAGATGACTCCCTGGGACAAAGCGATAGAAGGTCTCACAGCAAACGTTTACTATCTCAAGCTTCGTCGCTCTGCGCCAGCTTTGTCAACTGTTTTGTGCACTCGTTGCGGGGCCTGAGCCTACAGCAAAGGTTAGAGGAAGAAAAACAAAAAAAGGGGGCGCGTGCGACAGTTATGCTGCCAAACCCTGCAGCGTCTGTTCAATTTCTGCCAGGTCACCCTCCTTGAGGCGCGTTTCCAGCGCGCCGACGACGCCCGAGAATTGCTGAGGCGTTCGGAACCCTACGATCGCCCCCGTTACTGCCGGGTGTCTCAGCACCCACGCGATGGCAACCTCGCCGGGAGAGCGGCCATGGCGCTCTCCGATCTCCCGCAATCGCTCCACGAGGCGCAAATTGCGCGAAAGGAGCGGCTCCTGAAAATTCGGGAGGTTTCTGCGCCAGTCTTCTACGGTGAAGTTTGCCACTCTCCCGCGAGTCATCGCGCCCGTGAGCAAGCCTGCGCTCATCGGCGAATAAACAATAACTCCGATATTTTTCTGCACGCAAAACGGGAGCAAATCCCTCTCAATTTCCCGCGTAACTAAAGAGAACGGGGGCTGCAGTGAAGTAATCGGGGCAATCGCCTCCGCCCTGCGCATTTGCTCCATGCTAAAGTTGGAAACCCCGACGTGACGTACTTTGCCGGATTTCTTCAGCCGTACCAGTTCTGTCCAGCCTTCTTCAATGTCTTCGTCGGGTTCAGGCCAGTGAATCTGGTATAGATCGATCGTGTCGGTTTGCAGGCGGCGCAGGCTGGCTTCACATTCCCGCCGAATCGAGCCGGCTTTCAGCGAGGCTCCGATTTTTCCCTCAGCGTCCCAAATTCGTTCGCATTTTGTGAAGACCAGCGGTTTAGGCGTGCGGCCGCGAATTGCCCGGGCAACAATTTCCTCCGAGTGGCCCAATCCATAAAGCGCCGCTGTGTCGATCCAGTTAAGGCCGTAGTCGAGTGCAGCATGAATGCCCGAGATCGAGTCATCATCATTCTGGGGACCCATGCTGCCGCTCCATCCGCCGCCCCCCATTGCCCAGGCGCCAATACCCAGTCGCGTGATGTAAAGATCGCTATCACCCAGCCGGCGAGTTTCCACCGCGGTTCGTCTCCTCTTGAAGTTTTTATTTGTGAAATCGATTGCTTAGTGCATGCCAGACATCAGTTCTCGCGCCCACGCGAGTTTCGAACCGCGGCACTTCACTATACGACAGGCGATTATGGAATTCATGTCGAAAAACTCTTGACAGCGGCAGAATCAAGCGGCTATAAGTTTTTCAGCCGTCGCAGTAAGCGTTTACTTGCGGCGACTCGCACTTGGCATAGTGTGCGCCAGGCATTGCCCTGTTCTTGCGATGAGCAGGGCAATTTATTGCGCTCTTTTCGGCTTTCGACGTTTCCGGCCTGCACCTGGCGAGGAAGCGCCCCTTTTTGCTTCTGCTTTCATCGGCAACGGGGAAAGCCGCAATCTTCCAGGAAATTGTTAACCAGGGCCGGTCCTATATAAAGGTTGGGAAAATATCTTGCACCCAGGGGACTTCATGAAGCGCTTCTCTTCCTCTCGAAGGCAGTTTCTAAAGCAGACATCCAGCGCAGGCCTCGCACTTTCTGCGAGTGCGTTCCTCACAGCGCCGGTGCGGAGTTCGGCGGCCACGGCTCAAGATGCTCCGTCGCCCGGCGTCAATTCTGCCGCACGCGTATACGTCGATTCGCGAAGAACTCTAGGCTCCATCGATCACAACCTCTTCGGTTCATTCCTCGAGCATTTGGGACGCGCCATCTATGGGGGCATCTACGATCCGGGATCGAACCTTTCCGACGCGAACGGCTTCCGCAAAGATGTTGTCGCGGAAATCCGTCAGCTCGGCGTTACGATCATTCGCTATCCCGGCGGAAATTTCGTGTCTGGATACAACTGGCTCGATGGCGTTGGTCCAAAGGCAAATCGTCCGGTTACGCTCGACAAGGCGTGGGATACGCTGGAGTCCAATCAATTCGGCACTAATGAATTTTTGGCGTGGTGCAAGCTCGTTGTAACGCTGCCGCTCATGGGACTGAATCTAGGAACGGGGACAGCGGAAGAAGCCGCGGCACTGGTCGAATACTGCAACGTCGACAAAGGGACTCACTGGAGCGATTTGCGGCGTCAGCACGGTGTGGCCGAACCGTGGAACGTGAAACACTGGTGCCTCGGTAATGAAATGGATGGGCCGTGGCAGATTGGGCACATGTCGGCTACGGAGTATGGATACAAAGCTGCCGATGCTGCCCGGCAGATGCGGTACGTCGATCCTTCTCTGGAACTCGTGGCTTGCGGGTCGAGCGGTCCGTTTATGCCGACCTATCTGCAATGGGATCGCGAAGTTCTCGAACAGTGCTACGAGTATGTCGATGGACTCTCGCTGCATCGCTACTTCGGGAACAACGAGCGCGACACTGGCAACGATACTTCAAAATATCTCGCGATGAACCTGAGCATGGAGCGCCAGATTGCCGAGACGCTGGCAGTTTGCGACTATGTGCGCGGCCGGCAGAAATCACCGAAACAACTCTGGCTGTCGTTCGACGAGTGGAATGTGTGGTATCGCACTACGAAAGGCAATGACGTCGATGGGCATCGCACGGAGGCACCGCATCTGCTCGAAGAAGTTTATAACCTGGAAGACGCGTTGCTGGTGGGCGGGTTGGTCAACACGTTGCTGCGTAACGGGAATCGCGTGAAAATTGCCTGTCTCGCGCAGTTGGTCAACGTGATAGCTCCGATCATGACCAATGCCAACGGTCTGTTGCAGCAGACAATTTATTACCCATACAGTTGGGGCCTGCAATTTGGCCGCGGCGCAACGCTTGATCTGCTGGTGGAGTCTTCCAGCTACGAAGTCTCCGGCATGGGAGAGGTCGCGGATCTTGACGTAGCGGGATCCCTTGACCGGAGCGCCGGCAAGATCTCGCTCTTCATCCTGAATCGTGATCTTTCGAAGCCGCACAGTGTTGAGATTTTCTGGGAGGATTCCGCACCCGGTCGCGTGGCTTCTGCTTATGTGCTCACAGGCGACGATTTGAAAGCGGTAAACACTTTTTCTGATCCGAAGCGGGTTGTGCCGCAACCGTTTGCGTCGGCAGAATTAAATTCAGATAAGTCGGGCAAAACCACGTTCGAGGTTCCAGCGCGATCCTACACAGTTGTGCAATGGTCGATTTAGAAAAGCGAGAGGTGGTCCTGCGGTTGATCGGCACGCACTTCAATGTTAATTTTCCGTTGCTTTTGCGAAGACAGTTGCGATGGGGAAACAGAACCAACCAAAAAAGCATTTCACAATACCCGCGATGATGTTCGACGACCTTCTTCCGATAAATCACTTAGAAGCCGATATTCGAATCTACCGCGTGGAAAGCCGGTAAATTGTTACGGTGTGATAGCGCTGCCCCGGCTTTAGCTCCGTAGAAGGAAAATCCGGATGATTCGGCGAATCCGGAAAATGCTGCGTCTCGAGACACAAGGCCGCGTGGAGTTGGTAAGGCACTCCGCCCTTGCCCTTGATCGATCCATCCAGAAAATTTCCGCTGTAGAACTGAATCCCCGGCTGATCGGTTAAGACTGTTAATACGCGACCGGAGACGGGATCGTAAACCTCCGCGGCTTCAGTAACTTTTCTGCCGGTGCTGTCGAGCACCCAGTTGTGATCGTACCCATGGGCCAGATGCAGCTGTTCGTCATTCGCATTGATCCGCGCGCCCACGGCTGTTGGCTTGCGAAAATCGAATGGGGTGCCGTCCACAGGCTTCAACTCGCCCGTCGGAATCAATCCCGCGTCTATCGGCGTGAATCGCGACGCGTGCAGTGTAAGTTGATGGTTCAGGATGTCGCCGCTTCCGGTAAGATTGAAGTAGGCGTGATTCGTTAGGTTCACCACCGTATCTTTGTCGGTTGTGGCGGAATATTCTATCCGCAACTCACTTTTTTCCAGCGTGTAGCGAACCATCGCGCTTAGATTGCCGGGGAATCCAGCTTCACCATCTTTACTCAGGTGGGTGAGTTCGACTCCGCCGGGAATCGCTTTCGCGTTCCAGACCACGTTATTGAACCCATGCGGACCACCGTGCAGCGTATTCTCGCCGTTGTTGCGTGGCAAAGAATACTTTTGCCCATCGAGCGTAAAGCTTCCCTTTGCAAGCCGATTCGCGTAGCGCCCAATGATCGCGCCAAAGAACGCATCTGCTGACCCATTGAAATTCGCAACATAGCCGTCTAGACCATCGAACCCGAGAACCACATCGCCCACCTTGCCATTGCGATCCGGAGCTTTGAAGGACACCAGCACGCCACCGTAGGTTGCAATCTGAGCTTCGTATACGCCGGCGCTCAGCGTGTAAATCTCGACCGCAGTTCCATCCGGCATTTTTCCCCAGGACTCGCTTGTCACTTTGGTTTTGGCTTCCATGACCACACTGCAGAGCATGAAACCGATCGCGGCGAGCGCCAGCATTCGCAAGATATCCTGGATGTCCATTGCCTTCTCCGTTTATGTTGTGGCCCGGCTTGCGACTTGAATTAATGTCGGCAGAACGTCGCCAAGAGCCTCGCTTCGCTCGCCAAGCCCAAAGTATAGCTTGCTATAAAGAGGATAAAGTTTCTCGTAAATCCGGTGTGCGGAATCGTCGGGAATAAATGTCCGATGGGGCGGGCAGATTTTGTCTTGCGCTTCCTCAATTGTCTTGAACGTTCCGGCAGCCAGAAATGCGAAAATGGCCGATCCGAGGCCAACGACCGGCTTGCTCGCAACCAACACTGGACGCGCCAGAACATTGGCGTAAACCTGATTCAAGACGTCGTTCTTCTGCGGGATCCCTCCTGCGTTGATCACGCGTTTGATCTCCACGCCATGCTGAGCCATGCGATCCAGTATCACTCGCGTATGAAATGCTGTTCCCTCAATCGCCGCAAACAGTTCATCCTGCGCGGTGCTCTGCAGGTTCCATCCTAACGTCACGCCCCTTAGATTGGGATTCACCAGCACGGTACGATCGCCGTTGTCCCAGGCCACGCGCAACAAGCCTGTTTGTCCCGCTTGATATTTCTCGAGGCCGTTGCTCAAGGTCTGAACATCGGTTTCAGCGCGCAAAGCGATTGCATTAAAGATGTCTCCGACGGCCGATAGCCCGGCTTCGATTCCAGTCCGCTTCGGATGCACGCTGCCCTGCACGACGCCACAGACTCCGGGCACAAGATTGACCGATGGCGTAATGCCTATAATGCAAGTGGATGTGCCGATCACATTGACCATGTCGTCGGTGCGGCAACCTGCGCCGATCGCATCCCAATGTGCATCGAATGCTCCGACAGGAATCGGAATGCCGGGCTTTAAGCCGAGTACCGTCGCCCACTTTTCTGAGAGGGTACCGGCGATTTGATCGGAGGTTGCATAATCGCCATCGAGTTTCTCTCGAACTCCTTTGAGCAATGGGTCGACTTTCACGAGAAAACTCTCAGGGGGAAGGCCACCCAGTTGCGCGTTCCACAGCCACTTGTGGCCCATGGCGCAGACGCTGCGCTTCACTTTGCGAGGATCGGTAATGCCGCACAGGGTTGCGGCTACCATGTCGCAGTGTTCGAACGCCGACGCAAACTGCGCTCGTTTTTCTGGATTGTGCCTCAGCCAGTGCAGCAGCTTGGAAAATCCCCACTCTGAAGAATAGATTCCGCCGCACCACTGAATGGCCTCGAGTCCTTCGCGGTGCGCGGCTTCGGTAATCTCAGCAGCCTCTCCTTTGGCGCGATGATCGCACCACAGATAGTATTCGCCGAGCGGTTGCAGCTTCTCATCGACGGGGATGACTGAAGAACCGGTCGTATCAAGTGCAATGGCCTCGACTTGTTCGCTCGAGATGCCCGTTCTTTTCAACGCGTCCCGCACTGCGGCTACGAGCGCACGCATGTGGTCGTCGTGCGACTGCGTCGCGTATTCGGGATCGTCTCGTTTACGGTGAAGCGGGTATTCGGCAATGGCAGAGTCGAGCAGTCCGCGCTCACTATCGACCAGCGAAACACGAACGCTTAGTGTGCCAAAATCGACTCCGGCAACAATCGCCATCAGCAGGCTCCGTTATCGCGTCCGTGGTAGTGAACCTCCCAGCCGAAATAGCGGGTTGTGGCCTCATGTACGGCTGAGGCAACCGTCGAGAGATTTGCGGCGACGTGGTGTTCGAATCCCTTTTCGCAGATGTAATGCAGCAGGCGCTGCAGGTTCGGAATCTCGACGACGCCGGCGCCGCCGAAAGTGTTCAGCGGGTCGTCGGTGAAGCGTCCTTCGCCCACGTAGCCGCGCATCTTGCCGGCGGTATCGTCGGTTGAGAACCGCGCGAAGCTCATTCGTTCCGGCTTGATGAGACCTACACAGGTTCCGAAGGTATTCTCCTTGCCCACAGTGCCGGCGATGATTTCCTGAAAATCCATCTTCACCGAGCGGAAAAAGTGTTTCGGCAAGTTCGAGCAGTGGAAACATACGGCCTTGTTCGGATCCGATCCGTAATTATTGTTCCAATCAAGCAGGGCGGATGGCGTTTCCGACGCCAGTTGGAGTGCGTGCATGCCCAGCACGCCACAGATGTCGACCTCGCACGCGCTGGAGAGAAGTTCGTTGCTCATCATGCTCATGATGGTGCAAGGCACCACGCCAAGATTTTCTTCAATCGAAGTCCAGCACTGCACCGCGCTGATCGTGACTTCAGTCGCAGCCATCCATTGATCTACTACCGCCCCCAACTTGGCCATTTTTAGGAGAGCTGCAGCGGGTACGTTACCGGAATCGACGTATTTTTTAATCGCCGCCAGCTTTGCTTGCGCATGGTCGTCGTTATCTTTCATGCGATCGATGCGGCCCAGGACTTCGGAAAGATCGAGCGTCTCGATCGAGATTCCCTGCGACTCAAGAATTTTCTCGCTGTAGCGAACCGTATTGAAAGCCGTCGGACGGGCGCCGATTGCGCCAACGCGCAAATTGCGGAATCCCTTCACGACCCGGCAGACACCACAGAACCACTTCAAGTCCTCTGCAAATTCCGAAGAACGTGGAGCCTCGGTGTGTAGCGTGGTCAGCGAATAACGAATGCCGTATTGCCGCAGGTTGTTGCAGGCCGACATCTTGCCGCAGAAACTATCGCGGCGGTGCGAAATTGACATTTTCGATGGATCATCCGGCGTGGCTTGAACGAGCACGGGCACATGAAGGTCGGCCAGCCTGAGAGTATCGGCGATCGCGCGTTCCTCGCCGAAATTCGGCAGGGTGACAATCACTCCGTCGATGCGTTCTCGATTGCGTTTGAAAAGCTCGGCGCAGCGCCTCGATTCTTCCCGAGTCTCGACGGCGCCGTACTTGCTTTCCTCAGGGCTAAGGGCAATTACATCGATGCCCGCAGCGTTAAGCACGCCGAGCATCTCTTCGCGTCCAGTCTTGGCCAAATGATCGGGAAAAAATCCGCGGTTTCCCACGATCAGGCCCAGCGTCATCTTTTTGCCTGGCATAAATTCCCTTCAACCCAACCGCACTTCAACTCAGCTTCCCGCTCGCCCGGACAAACTACCAGTAGATCAGGCCTGCCATCGCCCGAACATTCGTTTCAAATTCGCAACCGAACTACCCCCACTTTATTGCGTCGGTCCGAGCATCATTTTTCTATCTGGGCTTGACCATAATAAGCGGTTTTACCGTGTTTCCTCAGGTAGTGCTTGTCATGCAGACTCTTGCCCGTCGGCGCAGCCGCAGAATTGATGTTGAGAGTGAAGTATGCCATGCGGGCGATCGCTTCGAGAATGACGGCATTGTGCCCTGCGGCCTCGACATCGCTTCCCCATGCGAAAGGGCCATGATTAGCGACGAGTACAGCAGGAATTGCCTCTGGATTCAAGTCGCGGAAGCAGCGCACAATGGCGTCGCCAGTATTCTTTTCGTAATCCCCGGCTATTTCTTCGTCGTTCATATCGGCGGTTACCGGCACCGGACCATGGAAGTAGTCGGCGTGAGTGGTGCCCAAACAAGGAACGGGCTTTCGCGCCTGCGCCCACGCGGTAGCGTACTGCGAATGGCTATGGGCGACCCCGCCAATTTCTGGGAACGCTTTATACAAAGCGAGGTGCGTGGGCAGGTCTGAGGACGGGCGCAAGTTCCCTTCTACAATTTTCCCCTCGAGATCCGTCACCACGAGGTGCTCAGGCTTCATCTGCTCATAAGGAACGCCGCTGGGTTTGATTACAACCAGGCAATCCTCGCGGGAAATCCCGCTGGCGTTGCCAAAGGTGTAGAGAACCAGCCCTTTTCGAACTAGTTCGAGGTTTGCTTCGAGCACCTCCTCCCGCAGACGTTGAAGCATCATTCTCCGGCGGCTCCGAGAACAGAAATGAAGTAATCGTTTACCGAGAACTCCAAGAATCTAGTCTATTGCATTGCCGATTGTCAATTGTATCCTGCTTCTCGCCCGATAGCGCGTAACGAGCCGGTAACAACTATCGAGGCGGCGAAGAAGTAGGTTTTGAGACTTTACAGCGCCCGGCGGCGCTGCTCTCTTTTGCTGGAAACAAGCTGCCGGGTCATGGCGGCGAGAGCGGTGGAACGCCTTAAAACAAGATTAGTGTTGAGTTCGTAGGTCCGGGGGTCGTGCGCAGCGGGGTCGGATACGACCTCGTTCAACAAGGCCTGAAACGCAGTCCGCGCCAGCTCTCTCTGCGACATTTGTACCGTCGTCAAAGGCGGAATGATGAATTCTGCCAAACGGATATCGTCGAATCCCACGACGGAAAGATCTTCGGGAACCTTAATGTCACGCTCGTATGCTTCGCGCATCAGTCCAATGGCCGTCATATCGTTGGAGCACAACACCGCAGTGGGCCTTTCGCTTTGCTGCGTGAGTTGATTAAGGGCCCGCATGCCGCCTTCCATGTGGTGATCACCCACGACAATCAAGTCAGGAGATAGTCCGATCTCAGTCATGCAGGCTTTAAAAGCATCCCGCCTTGCTAAAGCAGATTTCAGATGCAATGGACCGCAAACAAATGCGATGCGCGTGTGGCGAAGCGCCGCGAGATGCTGCACCGCCTGGCGGATTCCGTTCTGATAATTCACGCGAATGTTGGCGACACCTGGAACATTCGGCCCCACATCGACGAAAACCAGGGGAACTTTCCGGTATCGAAGATGCTCGAGCAGAGCTTCTTCCATGCCGAAGGTCAGGATCGCCACGCCATCGACGCGGCGTTCGATCATGCGTCGCACCGAAGACTCCATCCTCTTAGGATCGTGCACCGTCGAGCTAAGCAGGATTTCGTAGTTGTTCTCGACCGCAAGATCTTCGAACGTTTGTACGATTTCGGGAAAAAATGGATTGGTGAATTCGGAAACGATCAGCCCAAAAATCCGGCTCCGCCCCATCACCAGAGAACGTGCCTGGGTATTGGGGTAGTAGCCCAGTTCGTCCACTACTTTCCAGACCCGCTTGGCTAGTTGAGGGTCGACGGTTGGAACCCGATTAATAGCTCGCGAGACGGTCGCGGTGGAGACTTTCGCTCTGCGAGCGATCTCGCGGATGTCCATGGGATTCGTTTCGACGAACGCAGTCCTGCAAGCGGCAGCCATTTTAGCATAGGCAAATGATGGAGCATAACCGCATTCTGCATATGGGCAAACGTTTACCCTCGCTCGATGGGCGCGGTGTCTTACGGCACGTTGAGCAAATCCTGAGTGTGCATTGCTAAACCTTCCGACGCTTATTGATCAGAAAGCAACCAAATGTGCTACAAAGCTGAAGCGTAAAAGATTTCTCATGACCATTCTCGAATTCAGCGTGCTGGTTTGCCTCTGTTCGCTCATTGCCGGTCTCGTTGGAGCACTGACCGGGCTCGGTGGAGGCGTGGTGCTCGTACCGTTACTCAGTCTTCTCTTTAAAGTCGACATTCGATATGCCATTGGTGCTTCCCTCGTCTCCGTAATCGCAACTTCTTCAGGTGCAGCGGCGGCTTTCGTGAAAGAGGGTTTCTCGAATATTCGCATCGGTATGTTTCTGGAAATCGCAACGACCCTCGGAGCATTATTCGGCGCATTTCTGGCAACAAGGGTTTCAACCCATGCGATTGCGATTGTGTTCGGCACGGTACTCTTGTTCTCCGCGTACTTTTCACGCCGGCCAAGGTCGCCCCTACAGCAGGGCGTACGGCCCGACGCGATGGCGACGAAGCTGCGAATGAACGGCAGTTTCCCGGACGGTAATGGGCATCGCACCTACAACGTGCAGCATGTACCTGCCGGATGGACGCTGATGTTCGGTGCCGGCACGCTCTCGGGCTTACTCGGCATCGGCTCCGGAGCGATGAAAGTTCTGGCCATGGATCAAGCCATGAAAATTCCGTTCAAAGTGTCGACGACCACCAGTAACTTCATGATTGGGGTGACAGCGGCGGCCAGTGCCGGCGTATACCTGCACCGTGGCTATATCGATCCCGGGCTGGCAATGCCGGTGATGCTGGGTGTGTTGTTCGGCTCATTGCTCGGCGCCAGAATTCTGGTGAAGGCACAAACCAAGTGGCTGCGTCTGGGGTTTAGCCTTGTGATCGTAGCGCTGGCGATTGAGATGCTATACAACGGCATCGCGGGGAGAATCTGAGTGGCTGGCTGGGGCGACGAGAAAATCGAAACCGTCGTGGGGAATCTGTTGCGTGCGGGGGTGATGCTCTCGGCTTTTGTGGTAATTGTGGGAGCCGCGATCTTTCTGGGGCGGCATGGGCACTCGCCCGTGGAGTTTCAGGTATTTCGGGGAGAACCTGCAGAGCTACGCAGCATCTGGGGAATTCTCCACGCCGCGTTCACGATGCGGGGACGGGGCATTATTCAACTCGGTCTCCTGTTGTTGATCGCAACGCCCGTCGCTCGGGTTGCCTTTTCTATCTTTGGATTCGCCAAGGAACGCGATTACATGTATGTGGCTTTTACCACAACCGTGTTCCTCATACTTCTCTACAGCATGTTTGGGAATCACTAGCTGGGCAAAACTCCACCGCGTCCGAAAAAAATGTTTACCCCTGCGGAGCCTGTTCTGGAAGTTAGAACAAGTCCGCGATAAACTGCTGTCACATGCGAGTGTTGGGCATCGATTGCGGCGGCGAGTATACCGGCTACGGCGTGGTCGAGATGAATTCCCGCGGCGGTTTGGTCTGTTTGGCGTGCGGCGCGATCAGACTTTCGCCTCGCGACCCGCTGGCGCGAAGACTTGCCCGTATTTATTCAGCGCTTGGAGATTTGGTGCTTGCGCATCATCCCGACGAAGTGGCAATCGAGGATGTTTTCTATGCCCTCAATGTAAAGTCGGCGTTGAAATTGGGACAAGTGCGTGGCGTCGCAATGCTTGCTGCTGCTTCTGCAGGATTGGAAGTGGCTGAGTATTCGCCATTAACAATTAAGTCTTCGGTGGTGGGTTATGGCCGCGCGGAGAAACAACAGGTTCAGCACATGGTGACACGCCTGCTGAATTTGCCAGCGCCGCCGGAGTCGCTGGATGCTTCGGATGCGCTGGCCATTGCGATCTGCCACCTGCACACGGCTGGCACTTTGACCAGGCAAAGGGCTGCATCAGTGTGATGACTCGTCCCCCTTTCAATCGAATCACTCGGCCGTTCCTGGCCCTCCTGTTTCTCAGTGCCACGTTTCTCAGCGCCGCAGTCGCGGTCCAAACCCAGCCGAGCAACGCGACTTCACGGGTTGTGACCTTTACTTTGGATTTCCCTGCCTCCACCCCTTCGCATTATGCAATTTCAGTGGATTCGAACGGCCACGCTTCCTACGAATCGACCGCCAAGGTAGCAGATGACTCCGATCCGGACACCTACACAATGGAATTTGTAATGACAACAGCCGATCGGGATCGCATCTTCGAATGGGCGAAGCAGGCAAACTATTTCTCCGGGAAACTGGACTCAGGCAACCGGAAACTGGCTTTTACCGGCGACAAGGTCCTCAGCTATCAGGATGGCGAGCATTCATTTACGGTCCACTACAATTTTTCGACGATCGAACCGGTGCGGCAGTTAACCACGCTTTTTCAGAAGATGGCTTCCACTTTGGAATACGGACGGCAACTAACCTACGATCATCGCTACCAGAAGCTGGCTCTCGACGAGGTGTTGAAGCAGATGGAGATGCAGTCGAAGAACGGCGATCTGAGCGAAATTCAGAGCCTTGCGCCGATTCTGAATGAAATTGTCGCGGACAGCTCGGTCATCAACGTGGTTAGAGCGCGAGCGAAAGAATTAATCCAAACCGAAACCAGCACCGTCGACCGCCACTGACCGACCGGCATCACGAAAATATTACAACTCCCCACCCTGAATCGTGCTCTAATGGTCCCAGAGAAGTCCGGCACTCCGGGGGTTTCCCATGTACAAGTCACGTTTAGGCACAATGCCATTGCTGGCCTTGGCATGCGCGCTTTTTGCGCTGCCTGCCTCGGCTGAATCGCAGGTCCGCATTGTTCGTTTAAGCGACGTGCAAGGCGGAGTTCAAATTGACAAGAACACAGGTCTGGGTTTCGAGAACGCCTTTCTCAACCTACCCATCACGCAAGGCGTGCAGATTCGCACTCGCGATAACGGCCGTGCTGAAATTGAGTTCGAAGATGGCAGCACGCTCAGGATCACCCCAAACACCAATGTGGAATTCAGCGTTCTCGGCGTGAATGATGCCGGGAACCGCATTTCCGCTGTGACCGTAGTTCAGGGCCGGGCTTATGTGAAGTGGCTTGGCAGTAAGACTGACAAGTTCACTCTGAACTTTGGGCAGGAACGGATCGAACTTAACCAGCCGGCGCATTTCCGCGTCAACGCTTCCGGCGATGCGGCAGAGGTCGCCAACTTCAAGAACGAGTTGGAAGTTGTGGCTCCGTCAGGGACCGTAAAGGTGGATCGGAAAAAGATGGTGGCCTTCGATGACAATGATCATCCTACCGAGGCCAAGAACTTTCAGAATGATTCGTACGACGAATGGGATCAGCAAGCAGCTTCGTATCACGATCAATACGCAAAGAAAGACAATACTCCTTACGGCTATGGATATAGCGACCTTAGCTACTACGGGAGCTTTAGCAACTGGCCCGGGTACGGGATGATGTGGCAACCGTACCTCATGAATGCGGGATGGAATCCGTTCATGGATGGAGCTTGGTCGTGGTATCCCGGCATGGGATACATGTGGGCTTCGGCATATCCGTGGGGGTGGATGCCCTACTACTACGGCAATTGGGTTTATGCACCGGGAATGGGTTGGGGTTGGCAACCGGGCGGGTGGAGCACGTGGCATGGTGGACTGCACTACGTGGGTGCTGCAGCTACGTTTCACGCCCCTCTCGCGCCTAAAGGAACGGTGAATACAGTAGCCGTGGGCCGAGGTGGAGCAGTTCTAACGTCCACTCCATTTCCCACTGTGCTCCGAGGTGGTTCTGCCGGAATCGGAGTCGCTAGAGGATCCGTGGACAATCTGCGCCACTTGAATTCGCAGGTGGCGAAGAGCGGATTCGTGGAAATGCACGCAGCCCCGCAGTTCGCAGCCAGTTCCCCGCGGACGACCGGGTTTGGTTTTGGCGGCGAACGCGGCCAGCCCATTTCGGCTGCTGCAAGCCGCGGCGCAGCGCCTTCAGCGGGTGGACATGCTGCTGCCGGCGGCGGTGGACACCACTAACGCAAAATAAGTTTGCAAGTCTTGGCAAAGGGCAGCCCTTGAGGCTGCCCTTAAGTTTTTGAAGAATGTACTACACGACGGGGAACGCCCTGCAAGGAAACCTTGAAGTATCGAAGAAGAGCAAATACAGAATCTACCGGATGCGTCCAAGTCGGCGTCAGACCTCTAATGTTGAGAGCAATTAAAGATTGAGGAGAAGCGCAATGGCTTCGGAGCTTGAGGAAATTGGGGCGGTTCGTCGGGAAATCTGGAATTTGCTTAAGCTACAAATGGAAACCCTGGGTTCGGCACAAGCACTCACTGATCGTCAAATCATCGAATGCTACAACCGGCAAATACGCGTCCTGGAGCTGCGAGAAAAACTGGAAATGAGCATTTCTGAAAAGCACCCGGAAGTCGCCCTCGGATTATGCGCAGAAAACACCTTCCGAACCCCTATCCCGCAAGAAAGTGTCGATTCCCTTCTCTCTGCCGCTTAGGTTGTAACTTCACCGCTCTAGTTTAAAAGACCACAATTCCCGCGTAGCCGACTACTAAATCGCGGTCGCCTGAGATATCGCCTGAGGTCGCATACTTTACAACCCTTGCCGTGGTCGCGCCGAGTTTGCTGGCTGCGGTCAGCATGGTAACGGCCGGGCCGAAACCACACATGCTCACATTTTGGTGCGTGACTACTTCGTACAATGCTCGCGCGTCGAGACGCAGAATCGGATCGATGGCGCTCTGGTCCTTTATTCTGGTAATGGCGTCGGATTCATAGTGATTCATATCGCTCGAAGCGATGATGAGTGCTTGAGCCTGCTCCGCAATGATCGTTTCTGCCAGGACATTTCCTAGTTCTTCGAGAGTTTCCGGATTTCTTGTGCCCAGCGCAATGGGAACGATTTTCAGTTTTGCCTGTCGCACCTGCAGAAATGGCAACTCCACTTCCGCGGAATGTTCCGCGCAGTGGGCCGCTGAATCCTCTTCTAGCAGAGGACAACGCTGCTTGAGTGCGGCGGCAAACTCTTCGTCGATTGGCACCTCCCCAAGTGGGGTTTCCCAAGCACCTTCGCTCATGATGGCGAGCGGCCGTCCCCTCCCTGTGTGGTTGGGACACAGGACAACGCATAGCTCTGGAATTTCGACTTCGGAAAATACGGCGCCCGCAACGTGGCCGGAATACATATATCCGGCGTGCGGAACGATGCAGCCAAATGCCCGGAGAAGCTTCCGCGACCCGGTTTGAGAGAGATAGGTATGAAGGTCTTTGCGTAAAATATCAGGGTCACCAGGATAGAAACGTCCGGCAACTGCGGGATGGCGTACGGTCGTCGCGGTCATAGATTCCTCCATTTCCGGCAAAGAATCCGCCGCCTGCAACCATGCTACGAGCGTCTCTAGCCCCGCTGCAAGGCTCGAAACAGTGCTGCGCTTTCTTCCAGAGTCAGTGTCTCGGCGCGAGCTGTGGGCTTGACCTTGGTCCGTGACAATGCATCCCGCAGTTCCGGCTCAGGGTAGGCGAGCTTCAGGTTATTCCACAGTGTTTTACGTTTTTGCCCGAACGAGAGCTTGAGAAAATCGATGAAACGATCTCCATTGCCAGCATTTCCATCCAGACCGAGTTCATGCTGCCTGGGAGCAATCGTCAGCCTCAGTAATGTGGAATGAACTTTGGGTGGAGGGGAAAATGCTCCGGGTGGCAAAGTAATCAGCTTCTCGACTTGTGAATAGAGCTGCGCCGTCGCAGACAATAATCCATAGTCACGGCTTCCCGGCTCAGCGGCTATTCGGTCGGCGACTTCGCGCTGCACAAGGATGAGCAGCGTTTCGAAATACTTCGAGTAGGTGAACAGGCGCAATAAAATGTCAGACGTAATGTAGTAAGGCAAGTTGCCGATGACTCTCGCGGGAGTCGGCTTGAATTCAATTCCGGGACGCCCCAACCCGGGCTTGGGACCGAACAAAGAATCGAAATCGATTGACAATATGTCGGCCTCGATTACCTCGACGTTCGAATACATTCCAAATTTCAGTCTAAGCTGGGCAGCCAGCACGCGGTCAAGTTCAACGGCGATCAGGCGACGAGTTCGCTTGGCCAGCAGAGCAGTGAGAATGCCTCGTCCCGGACCGATCTCAAGTACTGTTTTCTGCGAAACATCTCCCAGTGCGTCGACGATCTGCAACGCGTAGCTGTCGCTCGCAAGAAAGTGTTGTCCCAACTTTGGTTTGAGTTTTGGGCGGCGCGTGGAGACGACCTTTGGCACGTTGACCCCTCTTTTCTCCGGGCATTAGACTAACGAGTCGGCCGGCATGCGTTCGAGGCGGGAATGTCTCCCGCAACGTATGCTGGTCATCCATCATCATAACGTGCGCTCACGAAAAGCGGTTTTGGTCAGGAGGGATTCATGCACGTCGCTTTTGTAGCTTCGGAAGGCGTTCCGTTTTCAAAAACCGGCGGCCTGGCCGATGTGGTCGGGGCTTTGCCGCGGGCCTTAGCCGCGCTCGGGCATCAGGTTAGCGTTTACCTTCCTCGCTATAAGCAGACAAAACTTTCCGATCCGGCAACTGTGGTGCGCAGCATCACGGTTCCGTTTGACGACAGATATCGCTTTTCCTCAGTGGTGACCGGTGGAACTCAAGGTGGAGTACGATTCTACTTCGTTGAATATCCCGACTTTTTTAATCGCGATGCGCTATATGGCACGCCGGCAGGCGACTATCCCGACAATGCCGAGCGCTTTGCCTTATTCTGCCGCACGGTATTGGAAGCATCAAAAATTCTAGGTGTGCCGCAGATTTTTCATTGTCACGACTGGCAATCTGCCCTGGTACCGGTGCTTCTACGCACCATATATGCGGACGATCCGGCCTTCCGTGACGTCGGCACAGTTTTTACCATCCATAACATCGGCTACCAGGGATTGTTTCCATCGGACACGCTGCCTCTACTTATGCTTCCCTGGGATTTGTTCACGATGACGAAGATGGAGTTCTTCGGCCAGGTCAATTTCCTGAAAGGCGCACTCACCTACTCGGATTTTGTCACGACCGTGAGCAAGAAATATAGCCAGGAGATTCAAACGTCGGAATATGGCTTTGGCCTTGAGGGCGTTCTGCGGGACCGGGCTGCGACAGTTACAGGAATCCTTAACGGCGTTGATTATGACGAGTGGAGCCCGCAGACCGATAAATTCACAGTGGCGAAATATTCGATTCAGGATTTGTCCGGCAAAGCAAAATGCAAACAGGATCTTCTAACCACGTTCGGCGTGAAGAATGCCGACCCAAAAGTGCCAGTGATAGGAATCGTTTCACGATTCGCTGCACAGAAGGGCTTCGATCTGATCGCGCAGATCATGGACCGGCTGGCGCGTGAGGAAATGATCGTCATCGCTCTGGGCACAGGCGATAAATCCTACGAAGATATGTTCCTGCGCCTCAACAAACAGTTTCCCAATAAGATTGCTGTCAAAGTCGCTTACGACAACGCGATCGCGCACAAGATCGAAGCCGGTGCAGACATGTTTCTTATGCCATCGAGATACGAGCCGTGCGGCTTGAACCAGATTTACAGCCTGAAATACGGCACCGTACCCATCGTCCGCACCACCGGCGGCCTCGATGACACCATCGATCCTTGGGACGTGCGCTCAGGCAAAGGCACCGGTTTCAAGTTTACGGAGTATACGGGCGAAGCATTGCTGATGACGATCAAGCATGCACTGCAGGCATTTCGCGATCAGACCTCCTGGCAGGCGCTGATGCGCAACGGCATGAACAAAGACTTTTCCTGGTCAGCTTCTGCTCGTGAATACGGGAGAGTTTATGATCGGGTGAAGCAGATGCGTGGAACCGCACACTCCGCGGAGAGGGTTTTAGCGTAGATCTCGAATACTTTCTGTTATTTTCAAAACCCGCGAAGAGCGGGTGAGAAATGCTATCTCAGGCTCATACTGCGGCTCAGCCTCGAAGGCAACCGACGGTGCAGCGCATTGGCGGTCGGAGCGCAGAGAACGCTGACGACGCTGAAATAAGTCGGTTGCAGGTTACGAAGGACCGGCCTCACCGCTAATTTCCGCTGTCTCCAGGCCCTGGGCAATACTTTGGCTGTCAGCAATCTCCGGGAGTCGGCGCCCAAAGCAGGCTTCCCACGCCAGTTTGAAGATGGTCCGGCGGTTCTGCAGGATCACTTTCAGCCAAGCGAAGCGGCCCAGCATGGGGAAGTAAATCCCGCGGAAGCAGAGGCGAGCGAGAAAGATGTTGATGCGGTAGCCGAGCGGCTGGTCGTCGAGCGCTTCTACCGCCTGAGCCAGAGCCTCGGGGCTATAAGTATGAGCCCAGCCGTACTTCACTTCCGCATGAGCATCCGGGATCGTCATCTTCAGCGGAGTATGGGCCATTTCGAAAGGAATGAAGTCCTGCCAGTGCCTGGGCCGGGTAAGGCGTCCCGCAATCTCGAGGCGCTTGTAGAGCGGGGTTGCCGGCAGTGGAGTGAGCAGTCCGAAGATGGGCAAGCCCGGGGGCCAGGTTCGGACTTCCTGCAGCGTGCGTTCGGCCACGCCAGGCGTGTCGTTGTCCATGCCAAAAATAAACGACGTGATCGCATAGACATTGCGTTTAGCGAGCCGTTCCAGCACGGCAGCATACTCA
Organism: Candidatus Sulfotelmatobacter sp.; assembly: GCA_036490235.1. Lineage (GTDB taxonomy): Bacteria > Acidobacteriota > Terriglobia > Terriglobales > Acidobacteriaceae > Sulfotelmatobacter. Next base: position 43,768 of record DASXEG010000008.1, read on the forward strand.
CCGGGCTTGTTGAAGCCTTTGTTCACGTCTTTCAGGTTGGCGGGATCGATGGACTCCATGCCAATGAATATCCACTTGCCTCCTGAAGCTGCAATGAGGTCGACGAGTTCTTCGTCACGCAACAGGTTGGCGCTGATCTGGGCCACCCAATGAACCTGGGCCCCCGCCGCGATGATGTCACGCAACAGCGACTTGGTTCGTTTCACATTTATGGCAAAATTGTCGTCGATGAAAAACACCGCCATCTGGCCTTTTTCACCGCAGGCACGCCTTTTCAGGCAAAGCAGTTCGTTCACCACGCTCTCATTTGTACGGAAGCGGATGGAATCTCCGAAAAATCCAGTGACCGTACAAAACTCGCAGCCGTAAGGGCAGCCGCGCCCGGACTCCACGGGGATTATGCGAAAGGTTCCCCAGCCAGTCCCAACTTTCTTCAGCATCGCGTTCGCGGCGTGAGGCACCAGATTAAACTGGTCGAGATCGATTGACTGCCAGGGAATCGCGGGGTAGTTCTTCAGAGAAGGCTTGCTCTCTTTTCCAGCCGCATTTATTGGAGCATAAATTTCTTTGAGTTGGCCGCGGACCACGTCGTTCACAATCACAGGCCAGGTTTCATCCGCTTCGCCGAGAGCCACGGCATCCGCGTGGCGTGGGCCGCCATCGCGGCCAAGCGCTTCGTCGGATAGCTCGGTAACGTGGGGTCCGCCCATAACGACCGGCACTCCGGTGGCGCGAATGGCATCGGCAATGCGGTAGGCCTTGGCGATCATTCGAGTCATGGCTCCGATGCCGACCAGTCCAATGTTCTGATCGCGAACGAATTGTGCGATCTCCGACTCGTTCATAGGCTGGGCGTTCCCATCGATCAGTATTACTTCATGACCCGGCGGAGTCAGCGCCTGCAACAGGAACATCCACAGGTGCGGCATAAAATTGCGGGTCACACCATTATCGGGATTGTAAAGCAAGATTTTCATGGTGCCTCACGCTCCGGAGAATGCGCGAGCGTACTAAGCCCATAACAGTGATGCCAGGACGCGGTATCTCTGCTGGGTTGCGCGGTGTTATAGGTCGGTAGAATCCCAAGCGAGTAAATTGTACGCTAATCGGTCAAAAGTCTTACGAAATGTCGCGGAACGGGGCAGCAAAGTTATTTTCTGAATCGGCATACCTTCCGAACGGCTGGCCCTACACAGGCTGATAAAATTTGCTCAGCATGGCGGCCCCTTCTCCTGTACGCGCTCTCTCACGCACGATTTTTCATGTCGATATGGACGCCTTCTTCGTCTCGGTGGAAGAACTCTACGATCCGTCGCTGAAAGGAAAACCCGTCGTGGTGGGTGGGCAGCGCAATGAACGCGGCGTAGTTTCGGCGGCGTCCTATGCGGCGCGAAAGTTCGGAGTCCATTCGGCCATGCCATTGCGCACCGCTGCAAAACTGTGCCCCCAAGCAATTTTTGTCGATGGTCACCCCGATCGCTACCGGGAATGTTCCGAAAAAGTCTACAAAGTGCTTACCGCGTTCTCGCCTCAAATCGAGATGGCTTCCATCGACGAAGCTTATCTCGATATGACGGGAACGAACCGTCTGCACGGACCTCCTTTACAGGCCGCGCACAAACTCCACCAGCGCATGAAAGAAGCAACGTTGCTGAATTGCTCGATCGGCATCGGCTCCTCCCGACTGATTGCCAAAGTTTCATCCGGTCAGGCAAAACCGAATGGCGTGCTTCTGATTTTGTCTGGAGAAGAAGCGAAGTTTCTTGCGCCGCTTGATGTCCGCGAGATTCCGGGCGTCGGCAAGGTCATGGAAAAACATCTGCACGATCTCGGAATCATGAAAGTCGGGGATCTGGCGCAGCTTGACGAATCTGAGCTTGAAGAACGATTCGGCAAATGGGGACTGGCACTGGCCGGGAAAGCGCGTGGAAAAGACGCCGGCGGATGGTTCGACGCCGAGGTTGGCGCGCATGAAGCCGCAAAATCCATCAGCCATGAGCATACATACAATGAAGATACTGCCGACGTGAACCAGCTGGAATCCACGCTCATGCGGCTATCTGAGATGGTCGGACGGCGCTTGCGCGAAGCCAACTTCTACGCCCGAACCGTACAACTTAAGCTGCGCTATAAAGACTTCACTACCATCACACGCGCCCACACTCTGCCTAACGCCACGCAACTCGATGGGGAGATCTTCGAACATGTGCGCGCACTCTTTCGCAAGAACTGGAGACTGGGACATCAGGTACGCCTGCTGGGAGTTCAAGCATCCTCATTCGAAAGCAGGCCGGAACAGATCAGTCTGCTCGAGGGCAGCCACAACACCCGGTGGAAAGACGCGTTGACCGCGGTCGACCACCTGCGCGACAAATTTGGCGAATCGAGCGTTTCATTCGCCTCAGGCATGCGCGGCAGTTTCCGTGAGCGAACGCACGAGAATCCCGCAGGCTTGCCGGGGAAATCTACCAGCAAACCGTAATTCAGGCCCACACCAAGATTAAACGCGATGTCATCCCGAGCGCGGCGATAGTCGCGGGAGGGACCGCACGATTGATTGCATCAGCGATGCTGATAAAGAAAACCGCCGACGCTGTATGCATTGTGCCGATCCCGATGGCAGCAACAGCTCGCGTGCCGACGTCAGGCGCCTCCCAGAGGTATCGCTCTCGTCGGGATGACATCGCAGTTGGAAATGCCCGAAAAGACGAAAGGCCGGGCATCCCGGAGTTGATTCCGGATTCCCGGCCTTCGCTTATTGCAACTTGTGAGCGGACTTCAGTTGCTCGAGGGTGGGTTAGCCGAAGCTGCTGTAGGAGCAGCATTCGGAGTATTCTGTGCACCCCATCGCACGAGCCGCGGATAAAACGGCGTAACTTCGAATGGCATCTTGTCACGTGCCGAAGTAATTGCCACCGGCGCCGTCTTAACCATTTCCGCTTTGTCATCCCAGGGATTGATCTTGATGCGTCCTCCGAGCGGCAGGGCCGCAATCTGATCCAGCTTGCTGTTGTCGAGCGCCGGACCTTTCGTCTCGAGAGCGGGCAATCGGGTGACCGTCCCCCCCTCCGCCAAAGGATTGCCGAGATGTGTGGTTAGCAGTGCATTGAGCTGCGTGGCCCGCGCCTGCAGCGCTTTCAGGAACAAGCCAACATTGTCGAGTTTCTGCGCGTACGGCGAGTTGTTGAGCAGTTCAATTGCTTTCTTGTCCGCCGCGGCTTCCTCTTCGGGAATGTGCTTGAAACCCAGGTTTGCGTAAGTGGAATCGTCCGAGAACAACATACGGTCATTGAATGCGTACTTGCTGCCAAGATTGTGACCAAGGACGATGTGCGCCAGTTCATGCGAGAGTACGGCCGCAAGGCTGGCCTCGTCGGGCAGAACATCGATCAATCCGCGGCTGATGACGATCGTGTTGCCCACACTGAAAGTTTCGAGCGGCGCGGTCAGCAGCACGCGAGTCCGAACTGGCCGGGGCAGATCAATGTTGTTGGTAACCTCGAGATTGTTGACGACGGTTTGCAGAATGTGGTCGACGTCTCCCTCGGGAGCGAGCAATCCTGCACTCGTCAAACGTTCGATGACGTTATCTTCTGCCTGCTGCTGCCATTCGCGCTCAGCTTGCAGCGGCGAAGCATCCTGAGCAACCGCGCTTTCGTCTTTCACGCTATCGACCCGAATCTGTGTGAGCTCGTCTTCGCTTCCGCCTTTTTTCAGGTCATAGCCCCAGATTCGCGTTTGTGCCTTGAAAGCGACCTTGTTCTTCACTCCGGCGCTGAAGTCACCTTCTTCGCTGTAAATGTAGGCAGGAACCCAATAGCCCGGAATCAAGTTCAAACGCCAGCTGTCCATGTGGAAGAAGTATGAATTATGCGGAGCTGGAGCGTAGGTACCGTTCAAGCGGACAATATTGAAGTCCTGATCCTCAACCCAGAGGCGGCCCAGGAAACGCCCCTTGCCGGAATTCTTCTTGGGAGTCACGTCGAATACCAGGCAGCGGACATCGCCGAGAAATTCGCGACGAACATAATGAAAATCGTAATGTTCGCGGTCGAAATCGGTGCGATCCGCATACACCATCCAGGAAAATCCGATTGGTTGATACTGCACCTTGAAGAGCTTGTTGAAGCCGCCCATCAGGCGCGTCTGCATGCCCTTTTCCTCATCCTTCAGATAATCTTTGCGGTCGACCGATTCGCCCATGTCGAGACGGCCCAGAAAGTAGTGATCTTCGCTGGGAACCGGGCCCAATTGCGGATCGGCTGCCAGATTCTGCAAGTAGGTCTCTACCACCGGCGTGCGGTTGGCGAGCGCCTTCATCAATCCATGCTCGCGCTGAATGAAGCGATCGACCACCTGATCCATTGTCGTTGGCTGCGGTTCAGGCGAGGGTGGATTAGGTATCGCGGCATTTGCCGGCGCGTTTTCAGTTTGTGACGATCCCGCAGGTGCGGCAGTGCTTTGCGGCGCCGCAGGCGTGTCAGCCGCAGGCGCACCGGCAGAATTCGAGGATTGCTGTGCAGCAGCGGTGATCGCAACCAGCAGCGCGGCGACAAACATTAATTTCGAAGTGCGCATGACTTTCTCTCCAGATTTCTCCAAAACGTTTCTCGAAAAGAACTTTCAGAAACAACTCAAATTCTTAGTACGCCAACTGGAAAAGCACGTGGACTACTGCGGTTGAATCTACGGGTTGCCCCATACGCAAAGCAGGCTTGAAGCGCATTTTGTTAGCGGCCGCGATGGCAGCTTCATCCAGCCCATGCCCAAGGCCGCGAACCACGCGATTTACATGCAGTGTTCCATTTGCGTTGAACGTCACTTCCAGCAAGACCTCGCCTTCAAGCTTCAGGCTGCGAGCTTCATCCGTGTAAGCCGGCTGGGGCTTATAGGTGATCTCCACGGCGGTCGTCGCCGGGCCTTCTGCCTGCGCAATCTTCGGCCCGCTGTGAACAACCTGTTCGGAGCCAAATCCGCCGGTTGCTACACTGCCGCCGCTTCCTTTGCTGGTGGTGGCCACGCCATTGCCGAAATCCGCGCTGGCCACTGTTCCTTTGATTCCTTTCGCCCCGCCGGTTCCGTTTCCGTAAGCGGGACCCAACGGCATGTCAAACCCGCCCGCCTGCGCGGCATATAGCTTCGCGCCCTGTTTTCCTTCGCCCTTCAGCCCATTGGGGTCGCCGAAGCCTCCAGTCTGAACATTCTGCACAGCGGCCTTCACCGTGGGAGTGGCTGAACTACCAAAATCTCCGGTGTGAACCAACTGTGGGGTCCGCACCGCGACTTCTTTCAGCTGGGGCGCCGCAAACTGATTCATCACTACTTTCGGCGCTTCCACAGGTTCGGGTTTTGGCGCTAGATGGACTTCATGCGGAACAACCAGCTTCGGCTGTTCAAAAACTGGCACAGCCTCAACTAACTTCGTCTTCAGCTTCAACGGTTTCTTAATTGGAAGCGGTTCCGGCTTGAGGGCAGGAAGTGGAATCAATTCAGTGACATGGTACTGTTTAAGCGTGAGCCGGTCGGGAAAAATGATGCCAAGATTCACGAGCAGCAGCATGAGCAACACCATGATGGTGTAGCTCGTGGCCAAGGCCCGCCGATCAATTTTGCGCTCGGGCAAAATTCCGAGCTGATACCCGCGTTCAGACACACCCATGCATAATCTCCAAGGGGATCCAGGTCGAGGGAGTAAACCCAGATTGGAGATTTCACATTAAGGGAAAAAGGGAAGTGCGGGAATGTGTCTACGGCTCTTGACCAATGGTAACTGCGGGAGGACAACGAATAGCAGACGGTGTTGCAGGTGGTTTGACGTAAAAGCTGGCGGACTCGTGAGAGCCTTTTTCGGATTTCGTAACAACGTAAGGTGTGTTGGGCCGCAATAGCCCCCCCCCTTGTAAAAGGAACATGCTGTCTTCGTAACTATCTTGTAGCTCACAGCCATTGCTTAGGGACCGCGAAATGATAGTTCGTTTTTCGTAACAGCGTGTCGAAAGTTTACCGATTTCTCCGGAACTATGGATAATACCTGCGGGCCGAACCTACCGAGCAACGATCCCACGGAAACAGATAATAAGGAGCTCACCACGATGAGACATTTAGCGGTACTTTGTATGCTCCTAGCCTCGCACTCGGGAGCGGCATTCGCGCAAGACGGGGCCAAGGCAACCTCAACGAGAACGGTGCAGCTTGCGCCGCAGTTCCCGGACCCGGTGAAGATCGTCAGAGTTCTCTTCGATGGCGTCGAGGTTAAGCCGGCCCTCCAAGCCTACCCAACCGACAAGCCCGGGGTGCCCTTCCAAGGCGCGGACGACTGGTTCAACCATCTCGCAATCATTCTGAAGAACACCTCCAGCAAGACAGTCGTGTACGCCGACGTCCGCATATTTTTCCTCGATACAGGGAACGGAACGCCGCAACATCCCCTCGTCGGAGATGGGAACCAGGTCGGCGAAAGGCCCAAACACGCCCGATATTCAACAATCCGCGGAGCGTGGCAGAATGACCCCCGTAGGAATCCGATACATATCGAGCCGGGGCAGGAGTTCAGCGTGCCGGCTATCGACCCGAATCGATTTGAAGAGGTCAAACAGAGCATCGAAAGTGTACAGCCCCTGTTTAATGTCATGCTGGTTCGGATAGATGTCCCTACCGTCTACTTCGAGGATGGGACCAAATGGGGCGGTGGCTACTTCCGTCCGGATTACAGCGCGCCGGGGAAGTACATCCACATTTCGCAGAGAGAATTCGAGGACTATCGCCAGGAGGCATCCCAATGAGAATCCGTTCCGCAGCTTGTCTGGCAGTCCTCATTCTGGTGGCGGGAGGAGCGACCGCCCAGATTGATAATTTCTGCACGGTATACGAGGATGAAACGATAGCATGCAACGATCCCCCGAACACTGGCTGTTCCTCGCGCGCCTCACTGCCCCACGTCATCGTTGGTGGTGGTACGGCATTCGGATGTAATCACCCTGTAACGCAGACCCTGACCTGCCCAAACAGCTCGTCATGCCAGCAAAGTTCGGCGCAGTTCGTCTGGACGAGCAACCCCTATTGCGAGCAGACATATACCGCGTGCGGCTGCGTTGGCGACGGCTGCGTTGGCGGCGGCGGAGGCTGTCAAGATACCGACGGCACCTACTCCCCATCCTGCGTAATTGAATGTTGCTGTGACCCCGACGGCGAGGGCTGCACGCCCATCATCGTCGATACGACGGGCGACGGCTTCCACCTAACCTCTGGGAGTAACGGCGTCACGTACGACTTCCTAGGGAACGGGAATCCGTTCAAGCTGTCTTGGACCGCCGCCGGTTCCGGCAACGCCTTCCTTGCTTGTCTCGACTGCTGGAAGGATCTTCCCAACACGGGCAAGATCGACAGCGGGAAGAAGTTGTTCGGCAACCTGACCGAGCAGCCGCTCTCGGCCCACCCGAACGGATATCTAGCCCTCGCCGAGTTCGACAAGCCCGAGAACGGCGGGAACGGGGACGGGATCATCGACAACAGGGACGCCGTGTACCCGAAGTTGCTGCTCTGGATCGATGAGAACCACGATGGCATTTCGCAGCCTAACGAACTGCACACTCTTCCGGAGTTGGGCGTATTTTCGATTAGCCTGAAATATAACGTCGAGCCCTTTGTCGATCAGTACGGCAACCGCTTTCGTTACCGCGGCGTATTGAACCCCGATCCACTGGACGGGAAATCCAAGGATGGCCGTTACACCTACGATGTCTTCTTCGTGCCCGGCAAGGCAGCGTACGGCACGGCGCAGCACCTAGCGGCGCTCCCGAGGTTTGCATGGGGCCGGCTGGCCGGGCCAGATTTCACGGAGCTAATGCCTCGCGCGGCTCCCGCGAAACCAAACGAAAACGGGAATCCCGGCCAAAATAACCAGTAACCCATAAAGCGAATTCGGCAGATTTTCTCGAAAGGTGTAATAGAGAAGAACGCCGGCAGCGGCAATAAACAAAGCAGGAACGACCGGGTAACCGGTCACGCGGTACGGTCGATTCGCCTGCGGTTCGCGCCAGCGCAAGATGAAGACTGTGCTGGCAGCAATCATGTAAAACAGCCATTCTGCGAAGATCGCCAGAGAAAAAAACTGGCGAAAACTTCCGCCGAGCAGCAGTAGAACGATCGCCAAAATGGCTTGTACCACGATTGCAGCCGACGGCGTATGAAAGCGCGGATGCACATCCGCTAATATCCGAAAAAAATATCCATCGCGAGCCATGGCATAGGGCACGCGGGCACCGCTCATGATCGTGCCGTTGAGCGTTGCGAGCATGGAAATCGCCATGCCCGCCGAAACGATCGCTGCGCCCATGTGTCCCATGATGAGCTCAACAGCATCGGAGGCGGGGCGCGGCGAGGCCGCAATTGCATTCGCCGGCAACACGTATTGCACACCGGCGTTCACCAACACGTAGAGCAAGCCTACCGTTGCCACACCCGCGATCAGGGCAATTGGGATACTTCGCTCCGGCGTCTTGACCTCGCCGGCAACCATGTTCAAGTCATTCCAGCCGTCGTAGGCCCAGAGCGCAGCCACCAGCGCAGCCATGAAGCCGGCAATCCCACCTTTTGCGCCGGAGAAAGTTCCGGCAAAGTTGCTCCAGCCGTGTTCGGCTAACTTCCCTGCGCCGCCGAAACAGATGGCGACGATGGCGAGAATTACCACCACCTTTAACAAGGTGAACACAAGTTGAAACTCGCCCGCCTTCTTGATGCCCATATAATTCAATAGCGAAATGAGCACGGCCGCAAGAATCGCCACGAGTTGCCCATAAGTAACGGCAAACGGCGTAGAAATCGCGTTCTGCGAAAACATCGAGAACAGCGAGAACGTTCCGAGAATGCGCACCAGACCAGTGGCGATGGTTGCTATCGAAGCTGGCTTGGCAATAACAAACCAAGTCCACCCGTAAAGAAATCCTCCCAGCGGACCATAGGCGTCGCGAACATAAACATATTCTCCGCCTGCCTGCGGCTTCATTGCACCCAGTTCGGCGTATGTAAGGGCGCCAAAAAAAGAGAGCAAACCCCCGACGACCCACGCCAGATAAACCAGCTTGGCCGAGCCTACGGCCTGCATCATCTCGGCAGGGACAAGAAAAATGCCGCTGCCAATGATCGTTCCAACGACGACCGCAGAAGCATGGCTGACGCCGAGATCGCGTGACAGCTCACCACGACTCGTTCGCTGCATTAGTTCTGGCATGATCGAAGGCGCAAGTATACGTCAGGATGGAATGGGGCTTGGCGCTCTTTCGCGTAAAAGGAGACTCAATATATACCCTGATGTGAATGTCACAACGCCGCCTATCAGCACCCACCAGGTCCACGGTACATGCGTCCAACGCCACAGATACAGCTCGCAACCGAAGCCGAGAACCATTCCTACAGATGCCCCGCGCTGATTGGCGCTGCGCGTAAGCACGCCAAGCAGAAACACCCCCAGCAAAGCTCCATAGGCAACTGAGGCAATTTGCAATCCCACTTCCACCACGCGGCCGGCTTGGTGCAGCGACAAAACCGCCAGGCCGAATAGCAGCAGCGCAAACACGACCGTCGCCAGCCGCGACAACCGCAGCCGACGGCGTTCATCCGCCTCGGGCCGGAATCGCAGATAGAAGTCAAGCACCGCGCTCGAAGAAAGCGAATTCAGCGCCGCGCTCAGGTTCGACATGGCTGCGGCGAGAATTGCCGCGATCAACAGGCCTGAGATTCCATGCGGCACCTCGCGAACGATAAACGTGGGATAAATCCGATCCGGTTTGCCGAAGGTCGCCGAGGGCACGCGATAATAGGCCCACAACATTACTCCCACAAGAAGAAACAGAGCGAACTGAACAAAAACAGCAACTCCGCTGGTGATGAGTGCCATGGCAGATTGCCTTTCTCCCCGCGCCGCAAGCAATCGTTGCACTAAAAGCTGATCGGTGCCGTGGCTCGCGGTGGTGAAAGCCGTTCCTCCGATAAGTCCGGCCCAGAACGTGTAAGGCACCGACAGATTTGTTGAGAAGTCGAACACTCGCAGCTTACCTGCCGCGGTGGCAGCTGCATGAATCGCACCCCAGCCCCCGGGAACAAGGTGCAAAATTGTCCATAGCCCCACCAGCGTCCCGCCAACGTAAATCACGGTCTGCACTACGTCCGTCCAAATCACTGCAGCTAAACCACCCTCGAATGTATATATGAGGGTCAAAGCGCAGATGATCGCGATTGAAGCCACTCCCCCTGTGCCGAGAGCAATCGCCACTACAATCGCCACCGCGTATACGCGCACACCCTCGGCCGCCGTTCTCGTCAAAAGAAACAGCCCGGCCGTAAGAGAGCGCAAGCCCCGTCCAAAGCGGCGTTCGATCAACTCGTAGGCGGTATACAGGTCGCCACGGAAATAATGAGGCAGGAGAACGAAACTGATCACCACGCGGCCCACGACGTATCCCATTACCACCTGAAGGAATGCAAGATTGGTATCGTAGGCAAGCCCGGGAATGCTGATGATGGTGAGTGTACTGGTTTCGGCGGCGACGATGGAGAGACAGATCGCCCACCAGGGAATGTTCCGCCCCGCGAGAAAATAATCGCGCAAGGAACGCTGCTGTTTGCGGAAATGAAGACCAAAGAGCGTTATGCCTGCGAGATAAACAGCAACAATCGCGAAATCGAATCTGTCTAGTCCCATTCGTTGCTGTCGCTATACAACCGTTCGCATCACTACCTGGCTCGCATCGTAGGGCGCGGAAGAGCACGCCACCATCCACAGATCTGCGTTCCCGTCGTTGCGTACCGCATGCGAAGCTCCCGGCGGTATGAGCAGCAAAACCACTCCCCCGCCATCAAAGCTGCGACGTTGTATGGCTGTGCCTTTCCCTGCGTCCCAATGCAATGACCAAGCCACACCAGGCATCACGACCATGGCCCGGCGTTTTCGCAGGTGGTAGTGATTTCCCCGCACGCCTCCCGAAATGCTTGAGGACACATGCACGTCCTTTACTTTTCCAACAAACTTCAGCGCTTCGGGCGGGAGCGCCAAGTTGAGTCCGCGATCGTCGCCCGTGGTTCCCAATTCATAAATTCGAATTCGGTTCATGAATAAGTTCTTATTATCTAGACAAATCTCGCGATAGACGAGTGAGTGTTTGTAGACGCGCACGGTGACGGGAAAGTCAGTAAGGTCAAGAACCGGAACCAAACCTGCGTATGGTAGAAATAACCGTGGCCTACTACCTGGGGATTGACGGCGGCGGTAGCAAAACCGCATGTGCCATTGGCGACGAGGATATTATCCTGGCTTCGTCCATGGCTGGGCCCAGCAATATAACGCGCGTTGGCGAAGAGCGTGCTCGCTCATCACTTCATCAAGCCATACGCGCGGCCTGCGACGCGGCGCACCTCAACCCGAAAGAGATAAACAGCGCCTGCATAGGCGCAGCAGGCGCGGCCCGAGCAGACGTCGCCGCCGCGATCCGCCAGGCCGCCGCTGAGTTGATCCCTGGCGAAATCGCGGTCGTCGGAGATATGGCAATTGCGATGGAAGCGGCATTTGGCGCGGGACCCGGAGTCGTCGTTATCGCGGGCACGGGATCGATTGCCTATGGACGCAACTCTCGCGGGGAAACGACTCGGGCCGGAGGCTGGGGGTTCACTATCGGTGATGAAGGTTCGGCGCACTGGATCGGCCGCGAAGCCGTATCCCGGTTGCTTCGTACTCTTGATGAACGATCCGACCATGGATCCGGAAGCCCGCACGGAACACCAGTAGACTTCACATTCGGAAGCTTGTTCCCGCAACTGAAGGCTATTTGGAACGTAGACTCGCTTGAGCAACTGGGACGAATTGCGAATTCCAATCCCGATTTCTCAGTGTTGTTTCCGGCCGTTCTCTCAGCCGCGGACTCAGGAGACAAACTGGCGTTGGAAGTTCTGGAGTCAGCGGCAGCTGAACTCTCCCGGATCGCAAATATTGTTATCAGCCATCTTTTGGCAGACTCGGCCGTGGCCCCAATCGCCATGGTTGGTGGCGTCTTTCGCCACTCAAAGACAATTCGTCAGCGGTTTTTCGATCAAGTTCGCGCGGAGCATCCGAATGCTACTTTGAATCCTGAGGTCGTAGAGCCGGTTTTCGGCGCATTGCAGATAGCGAGGAGAAGTAAATCCTGATGCCCTCGATCGAGGCTAACGTCCGCCGCCGACATCGAGAATGGCTCCGGTGATGTAGGAAGCCGCCGGAGAGAGAAGCCAAAGCACCGCTTCCGCCACTTCATCTGGCTGACCTGCGCGTTGCATGGGAATCGATGAAACGAAACGCTGCAAGCGGTCCGGCGCACCGTTGGCGGCATGAAGGCCGGTTTCAACCAATCCCGGAGCGACAGCATTCACTCGGATCCCCTCAGTCGCCACTTCGCGCGCCAGGCCGACTGTGAAGCTGTTGATCGCGCCTTTCGATGCGGCGTAATGAACCCATTCACCAGCGGAACCGGTGGCTGCAGCACGCGAAGAAATATTCACAATCGCTCCGCCCGAGCCGCCATTTCGCGTGGACATGCGGCGCACCGCTTCTCGCGCACATAAGAACGCACCCGAGACGTTCACGGCCATAACTTTCGCGAGAGTTTCTGCGCTGACTGAATCGACGCGGGCGAAGCCGCCCGTGATCGCGGCGTTGTTGACCAGCGTCTTGATCGGCCCCAACTCGCGCTCGGCAGTCCGGAATAAATCGACGACATCTTGTTCACGAGATACATCGGCTTGAATTGCGCAGGCTTTCCCGGCGTCCTGAACGATTTTCGCGGCGATCGCCTGCGCCTCTGATTCCCCGCTCGAGTAATTCACAGCAACTGAAAATCCGTGGCGAGCTGCCAGCCTTGCTATGGCTTCTCCGATGCCGCGGCTGGCGCCGGTCACAATCATAGTTCCGGAATCGATTTGATTGGGCATGACGTGCATCGACAAGGAGGTTTTGGCGTCGGCTTGCTCTTCGGGACTACTGCATCGGTACTTTTATTCTGTTCTGTGACGCGAACTCCTTGGCTTCCTCGTATCCCGCATCCACATGGCGAATTACACCCATGCCGGGATCGGTGGTCAGGACACGTTCGATGCGCTTTGCCATCATCTCGGTGCCGTCAGCAACGGTGACTTGCCCTGCGTGAAGCGAATAGCCGATTCCTACGCCGCCGCCGTTGTGAATCGAAACCCAGGACGCTCCCGCTGCTGTATTCAGCAAAGCATTCAGCAGAGGCCAATCGGCTACTGCATCGGAGCCGTCCTTCATGCTCTCAGTCTCGCGGTAAGGAGAGGCTACCGATCCGCAGTCGAGATGATCTCGGCCGATTACGATTGGCGCTTTAATTTTCCCCTTTTTCACTAGTTCATTCATGGCCAAGCCGAACTGCGCGCGCTCACCGTAACCCAGCCAGCAGATACGTGCGGGCAAGCCCTGGAATTTAATGCGCTTGCGCGCGAGATCGATCCAGCGGCGCAGAATGCGGTTGTCGGGGAATAACTCGAGAACTAAATCGTCGGTTACGTGAATATCCGACGCTTCACCCGAGAGCGCAACCCAGCGAAATGGGCCGCGCCCTTCGCAGAATAAAGGCCGGATGTAAGCGGGAACAAAACCGGGAAAATCGTACGCATTCTTCACTCCGCGCTGAAAAGCGAAGGTGCGAATGTTATTGCCGTAGTCGAATGTCACGGATCCCATCTTCTGCAGTTGCAACATGCCTTCGACATGCCTGGCGATCGCATCGAGCGATTTCTCTTGATAGGCCTGCGGATCGCGCTGGCGAAGTTCAATGGCTTCCGCCAGCGTCACTCCGTTGGGAACATATCCATTCAGAGGATCGTGCGCAGAAGTCTGATCGGTAAGAATGTCAGGCACGATGCCACGAGAAGCCAGTTCCGGAATGATGTCAGCGCAGTTCCCCACCAGTCCTACAGAAACATTCTCTTTCTTTCGCACAGCGTTCTTCAATATGCGCAGCGCTTCGTCGAGCGTTGTGACCATGAAGTCGCAGTAACCGGTCTTGAGGCGTTTCTTAATGCGTTCGGGATCTACATCGATGCCGAGAAATGCGGCGCCCGTCATGGTTGCCGCCAATGGTTGGGCTCCGCCCATGCCGCCCATGCCGCCCGAGACAATGAGTTTGCCCGAAAGATCGCCCCGAAAATGTTTTTCGCCCGCGGCAGAGAACGTTTCAAACGTGCCCTGCACAATTCCCTGCGAGCCGATATAAATCCACGATCCAGCGGTCATCTGGCCGTACATCATCAGGCCCGCACGCTCGAGTTCGTTGAACTTTTCCCAGTTCGACCAATGGCCCACGAGGTTGGAATTGGCGAGTAACACTCGCGGAGCATACTCGTGAGTCTTAAATACACCGACCGGCTTGCCGGATTGCACCAGCAGAGTTTCGTCATCATCAAGGCTCTTCAAGGCCGAGACGATGGCACGGTACGCGTCCCAGTTTCGCGCGGCGCGGCCGGTTCCGCCGTAGACAACCAGATCCTGCGGCCGTTCCGCCACGTCGGGATCGAGATTGTTCATCAACATGCGCATGGCCGCTTCCTGCTGCCAGCTTTTGCAGGTGATCTGCGTCCCGCGCGGGGCGCGAATGGAGGCGGGAGCCGGAATTTCTGTTTCTACGGGCATGAATCTATGGTAACGCCGGGAACGGGGCTGGACAAATTCAGCGGAGGGTGTTGAAGGCCGGGGAGTGAAGTTAGGTAGGGATGTTTCGACTACGCATGAAGAACCTGCGGTTCTTCATGCTTCGCTCAACATGACAAATATCTGATGGGGACAGGCTACCAGGTGCTGTAAGCTGTTCCGTCAGTGCCAGTAGCGTTGGAGGCGGAGTGGACATCGTCGATGCCCGGATCCTGCTGATCGGCGGAAAGCAGGACATCTTCCTGGACAACTTCCCAGTTCGCTTCGTTGGTCATCGGATCTTTAGGAAGAGATTTTAGGTAGCCAGCCTGCACCAAATCATCCAAACCCTGCGGGGCTTTTTGTTTGTCGAGGGTGTATTGGGAAATCAGGGAGCGTAATTCGAAC
This sequence comes from Candidatus Sulfotelmatobacter sp., assembly GCA_036490235.1. Taxonomy (GTDB): domain Bacteria; phylum Acidobacteriota; class Terriglobia; order Terriglobales; family Acidobacteriaceae; genus Sulfotelmatobacter. Next base: position 58,844 of record DASXEG010000008.1, read on the forward strand.
AAATCCTGCCGCAATACCGATTCGCGCGCACGCAAGACTGATTGGGAGTAAATGGGAAGCGCGATCGACATGAGAATTAAGATCATGCTGATCACGATCATCAGCTCCAACAGCGTGAAACCCGAACTGCGCCCCAATTTCGCCCGGCTTGCCATTTACCAGTCCTTATATTTCGTTCCGTCTAGCGCCTCGTCCTGCGATTTGGTGAAGACGTCGAATACGCTCTGACCACCCCATGAATCCGAATCTGGATCGTCCTGCATCGAACGCATGCCCCACTCGGTCGAGTTCGTCATCGGGTCGATGGGGATGCTGCGCAAATAACGAACCTTCTTTCCCTGTACATCGACACCTTTGACCAAAGTCTCCAGATCGGGCGGATAACCCTGGCTATCTATTTTGGTTTGAAAGGCTCCGCGGTCGGCGTCCAGCTTATAGCGGTCGATGGCATCGCGCATCTCCCATAAATCGGCGCGCAACCGGCGCTCCTTCTCGCGTTTGATGGTCAACCGCGCAGTCGGGATAACCATCGTCGACAAGATCAGCAGAATTGCAGTCGCGATGATTAGCTCGAGCAAAGAAAACCCGCGCTGCGACTTCCTGCGCCAAGTGTGTTGAATCCTGCTTCCCTTCATTTCTCCGACTTCTAATCTGTTATCTCTTAACTTCTGATCATTACTTCAGTTAGTTCGCCACCCGTTGATCCCGCCGACCTTGCGCTACTGCACGGTAACCGAAGCCTGCGCACCGTTCACGGTAATAGCTTGCAAACTCGGATCCCGCGCCCCACCTCGAGTGATGGTCAGAGGAGTCTGTCCGGTTGCCTTGGCCATGAACGTCAGGGTGACGACCGCGCCCTGGCCGGAAACTCCTCCCGCTCCGGGCGGTCGCGTGGCGGTTATTTGCAGAGTGCCGGTTGTGTCGTCCTCGCGATGTACAAGAGCCACAGCTTGCCCATCCTGCGACAGGAAGCCTCCATTAGAAACATTCACAAGTTGCAATTTCGCCGGATCGTAGTTCATCTGCACCGGCACGGAGTAGACATTCTGTGCACCGGAGATCAGCAGATTGACGACAAATGTATCGCCCTTCTTCGCTGTGATCTGCCCCGGATCGAAGAGGAAATTCGCGCTTCCCTGCTGGCCGGGAGCCGTGACCGAGCCCTGAGATTGAGCGGGTGGAACTCCAGATGGACTTGCGGCGCCGTTCTGGCCGGAAGGCGATCCAGTTGAAGTTGCGCTCACGGTATGGTTGATACGCCGCAGCTCGATCGAATTGGCTGTGCCGATATCGATCGCGCGCTGGTTCAGCTCGCTCAGGCTGGTTCCGCGGATCACATGCGGGGTAATGGCAAATACGGTTTCATCCGACGAATGATCCTGCGTTGTCTGGCCGAAAAGGTACTTAATGATTGGAATCTGCGCCAGACCGGGGATGCCGGCGAGGGACTTTGTCTGGGAATCGTCGAAAATGCCCCCAATCAGGCTCGATTCGCCATCCGCAAGGCGGATTTCGTGCTCGATTTTCTTCTGGCCGATGATGGGCTGGCTGATGCCGCCAATGCTCGACTGCCCGACCACAGAGGAGATTTCCATCGTGATCTTGAGAGTGACCTCCCGGTCCTCATGTACGTGCGGAGTCACATCGATATTCACGCCTACGTCGAGATACTGGAATTGCGTGTTCACCAGGGGATTGATGCCGACGCCGCCAATTCCCGGTTGGAACGAACCCGTCGCCACCGGCACACGCTCTCCGATCTTGAGCGTCGCTTTCTGATTGTCCAGCGCGCGCACCTGCGGGTTCTGCAACATCTTCGTATCGCTGTCGCTCATCACCGCCGAAAGATTCGCGCTCCCAATCGATACCTGAAAGTCCGTCGCGTTCAGATTGCCCAGGGTATTCAGTTCCAGGCCGGTACTGCCGCTAGTGGTGGGAGTCGTGGTTCCGGTGGCTGAGGTGGTCGTGGTTGCCGCCGTATTAATGTTGCTCTGCAAGGTGACGGTCGCACTGGTCGGCGGACTCAACCCCAACGTGCGAGACTTATCTTTGCTGATCTGTAGGACCGCGATATCAACAATCACTTCCGGACGCGCCTTGTCTAAATCATCCACTAGTTTTTGGGCGAGCGCGATCTGTGCCGGCGTACCACGAACGACCAGAGCGTTCTGCGAAAGCAACTGCTGCACGCGCTGCACATCCAAAACGGCGCGAATGGCGTTGACGACGTCTTGCAATTCGGTGGGCTGCGAAAGATTCTGGAGGTAGAAAGTTTTGAGGACGCTTTGCTCGAGTTCCTTGCGCTTGGCCGGATTGTCCTGCGCCACGAAAATCGTATTGGAGGTCACTGGACGCCAGAACGTTTTCGACTCCAACGCCGTAATTTCCAGCGCGTCTTCCAACGTTACTCCGTTCAGCTCGACCTTAATGCGGCGGGAAGTATAGTCCGGATCAAACAGCACATTGACTCCGGCCAACTGCCCAATCGTCTGATAAATAACCTTGGAATCCTCGGTGAGTTTTACGGTAATGGGGACGTTTGAGATGGGGGCGAGTTCGACCGGTCCGGCTGCATTCCGGATTTCCTTCTCGAGAGAGTTCGGCGGTCCCGCGGCTTGCGGCGGAGGATTTGTGGCATCGTTGATCAGCTGCAACGTCTTTTTCAGTTCCTGCTGCGCAATAAACAGGGACGGATCGATCGCTACGGCCTTTTGGAATTCGGCCAACGCATCCTGCAACTTGCCGTCATCGAGGAGTTTTTGCCCGCGATGGATAATGGCGGCGGCAGCCTGAAAGCGCAGACGCTCGAATGCCGAACGGTAGCGCAAATCCTTCGGCTTCAAGTCGCGAGCCTGCTTGAAGAAATCGTAGGCAGCCTCATAGTTCTGGCGGGCTTCCGCATCCTGACCTTTTTCGTACAGCGTTTTGGCCTTGTCGGCAATGGCAGGGAGTACGATCACCAGAACCAGCAGCGTGACCGCTGCGGGGATCAGACGTTTCATTGATGAATCCTCGTCTTGAAATCTTTGCCGGGAGCCTTCGCCGGACAAACGTTTCTGCACACACCCATCCCGCAAAGACGGAATGGTTTTGCACATTTCTAATGAAGCTTTGAGCGAATTATAGCATCGGCCCTCGCCAGCCCCGATCTCATTGTGTGCACGGGAGTTACACTCTTTGGTCTTAGCCCCAGTGGGGGAAGGACAAAATCCGGTTCCGGCGTCTTGGCTCTTCGAAGGAGGAATGCGAACCAAGACACCGGTTCACCGGCAATGCAGCTCCGGTCTTACAGATCCGACCCTGCTGGTAAGATGAGCTAAACCATGCCCCGCCAGTCCGCCCACCAGACCAAGCCCAACCCGGAAAAATCCCCGCGCCGCGACCCAACCGCCTCCGGCGAGCGCGACGCTGCCGTTAATAGGATCGCTTCACATAACTACTTCTTGCTGGAAAAATTTGAGTGTGGCGCGGTTCTTACCGGAACTGAGGTCAAATCGGTCCGCGGCGGCCTTGCCAACCTTAAGGATTCTTACGGGATTGTGAAAGACGGCGAGCTCTGGCTCCTGAATGCCCACATCGGCCCTTACGAGCACGGCAACATCTTCAATCATGCCCCGCTACGCACCCGCAAGCTGCTGATGCACCGTGACGAAATTCGGAAGCTCATCGGCAAAACGCAACAGAAGGGGCTAACGCTAATTCCCGTGCGGATGTACTTCAGGAACGGGCGCGTGAAGGTTGAGCTTGCGCTGGCCAAAGGCAAGCAGCTTTGGGATAAACGGGAGACGGAACGCAGACGGACGGCGGACAAAGAGGCGCGGGAGGCCATCAGCCGGGGACGAAAATAGTGGCGGCGCTGGATTTTTCACCCTCTTAGCCAATTGCCGCAGTTCCCTTGAGGACTCATCTCGACGAATCCCTGTCGGCCCACGGCACCCGATCACTCGGGCCAAGGGATTATTGACTCGGAACTTCTTCATGCACTACACTGTAGTGCATGAAAACCGAGGTATACAGCTGGCGACTCTCTGCCGACCTCAAAGCAGAGATTGAAGACCAGGCCCGCAGTGAGAGCAAATCCATGTCTGCACTCCTGGAGGAGCTAACCTCCGACGGTCTCCGGGTCCGCCGCCGTGGCAACTCTGGCCAGGCCACCGCGCGGGCGGCCCTGCTGAAGCGCGTGCTGCCGACCATCGGCACGATCCGCAGCGGTGATCCCGGCCTCGCCTCCAAAGTAAGTCAAACCGTTCGCGCAAGAATCGCGCGCAAACTTCTCGATGAGGTCCATGCTTCCCGGCGGACTGATTGATACCGGCGCGATTGTTGCCCTTCTCGACGCCTCGGAGAGCCGGCATCAGATGTGCCTGGAAGCCCTGGCAAGGCATCTGCCGCTGCTGACCACCGAGGCTGTTCTTACTGAACTCTTTTACTTCGTTCAAGAGCGTTCTTTAGGCTTTGATGCGGCATGGCGATTCGTCCGCTCCGGGGCAATTCAACTCGAACCCATAAGCGATGTTGCGCTGTCTGCATTGCATGGGCTGATGTCGAAGTATGCCGACCACCCCATGGACTTTGCCGATGCGACACTGGTTCATCTGGCTGGCAGCAAGGGGTTAAGTACGATCCTCACCCTCGACTACAACGATTTTGAAACCTACCGGCTGCCGGGAGGAAAGAAGTTCAGGATCGTCCCGGGGCGGCGGCAAATCTGAGCGGCGAGCGCCAGAGGCGAACCTAAGAAGCGAAAGGGATTTACCATGGCCGCAGCGTGAGGCCGCGTTATCAAAACCATCAACCTGAAATCTGACATGCCGCTCGTCCAGGAAGCCTTGCAGCGCCTCGAGCGCGAACTGGCGCTCGCCCGGCAAGAGAATGTGTCCCTCCTCAAATTTATTCATGGTTACGGCTCAACCGGAACTGGCGGAGATATTTGCATCGCCGTGCAGAAGCGTTTGATGGAGTCAGCGCAAAACGGCCAAATTCGCGCCTGCGTCTTCGGCGAAAATTGGTCGAAATCGGAGGAAACGACCTGGAAAATCCTGCAATCTCATCCGGAACTAAAGAGTGATCGCGATTTGGGCCGCCAGAATCGAGGGATTACGGTCGTCATTCTCTAGAACTATTCTTTTCCCATACATCATTCTCTCTTCATTCGGATGGCGACGGAAATTCCTCGTCGATTGCAAGCACGAACTGTTAAGAAAACATTTCGCGTGTCTTCCTTTTCCTGACATATAATGTTGCAATTTTACGGGCCTCGGTACGCCTCAGGAGGATCCTATGCGCTTATCGCTCGAGACTCGTGATGTGGGTCGCGTCACGATCGTGCAATGCAATGGAAGGATCGTTGCCGGTGGCGAGAGCGAATCGTTGCGGACTCATGTGGCATGGCTATTGCGGGACCGCAAGGCGATCGTGCTGCACCTGGGCGAAGTGGGATTTATCGATAGCAGCGGACTTGGCACCATTGTTCGCACCTTAACCAGTACGCGGCAGGTGCACGGCGACCTGAAGCTTTGCAACGTGCCTGAACATGTGCGCAAGGTTCTCGCGCTCTCGCATCTGACAAAACTTTTCGATACGCACGAATCGGAGGAGAATGCGGTTGCTGCGTTTTACCAGCAGCGCCATCGCGGCGAGACTCCGGCCACCACCGGCAGGAGCGTGCTTTGCGTCGACTGCGACATTGATGTGCTTGCCTATTTGCGCGAATTGTTGCGCAGTTCGGGTTACGACGTACACACAACCACCCACCTGAGGGATGCGCTTATCTTAATGAGAGTCACCCGCTTCGATCTGCTGCTGACTGGACCGGACATCACGGCTTCTCCATCCGCTCGGCAAGCCTTTCAGGCGGCCAGCGCGAAATTGCCATTAATCGATTTGGGCAGCGATTTTTCTACCAACGAGGCAGGAGCGGCGGCAGCTGAGTTACTTAGGAAGATCGAGGCTCGGCTTCAGCCGGTTGCGTAGATGCCAGCATTCCTCGGCCTGCCCTTAGGTCGCCTGCGGCTCCGCCGGTGGAATTGGGCGCAGCGGTGAAGGAGCGGCGACCGCGACCGGGGGCGTCAACGTGTTTACCACAATCGGCGCAACCATGTTCTCCAAATAATAGCTGACCGCCACACCGCGCTGCCAAAAACGAGGAATCAGCAGCAGGAGCAGCATGAACTGGGTAAGAACGAAAGCTCCGGCGACGCTGGTCGCGGGAATCAGCTTCTCCCACGTCACCAATCCGGCGCCAAGGATGATCAGGGCCACAATCGTGATGAGAACATAGCTTCCCACCAATTGCCCAAGGTTGCGCCAGGTGTGCCGAAAACCTCTGCCGATGGATCTTCGAACCGCATTTTGCTCGCTCAAGACTACATCTGCCTCGGCCAAATCGAACCAGATTCGCAGCGCGGTCATCACGAGGAAAATAATGGCCAAGCCAAGCATTCGCATTTCAAAGGGAAGCAACTCATTCGTGCTTTTTTCGGCGGCCTTCACAATCGCTACCCGCAGAGCGAAAAGACCGGCGGCCACGGCGCCGATCACGATGCCCGCAATGATCATCAACCGGATGAACCGCCAAAGATTGCGCCCGCAGGCTCGGAAAAAATCCTCACGCGGCAAGCGGTAGGTGGATGAATACCCCTGCAGCACTCCCGGCATAAAAAGCGCAGTCAGCAGAAAGAACGCCAGCGCAAAGTGGAGACCGGCCGCGGTCGCGGCATGGACCGTCCCGAAGTCCGGCTGAATGAACATTTCGATCACCACTCCGATGTCCATACCCTGAACGAGTCGCTGCGAGAGCAAGCTGTGATCCAGATACTCATGTGCCTGATTGCTGAATGCAGCTGCACCCAGCCAGGCCAGCACGAGGTTAAGAATGTAAAACCAGATGATGTAGCGCTTATTGTGAGCTACTCTTCCCCATGCGCTGCTCAGCAACCCTTTATGTTCTTCCATGCGTTCAACCCCGATGTGCTTCTGACCGAAACTTCGTTACACTCCCCACCATGCCAGCGCCTGGCCCAGCCACTGGGTTGCGAATAACCAGTAGTTGGTCAGTTTTCGTGCCGGCTTCCCGTCCGCCTCTACCTTGTAGCTATTGTTGAAATCGTCGCGATCAATCTGAATCGTATGGTTCGGATCCAGTTCCGCCGACTCGATCTTCGACTTCTTCTCGTACGTGAACTTCGTCCAGCGGCTTGCCCCGTCCCAATGCTCGAGAATTCTTTCACCGTTTTCGAAAGTCACTCCAATATCGACAGGCATTACAAAATCGCCTTTCCGCTGCACCCA
>DASXEG010000149.1:0-7916 GCA_036490235.1 Candidatus Sulfotelmatobacter sp.
CGCACATTTATGGCCCGGCGCTGGAACCATCGACTGGAAGCAAGCAATGGAGTTGCTGCGCTCAGCTCCGCAACGGCCACCGCTTCTGTTTGAACTGGAACACGACGAAAAGATCAACCCTCTGGAAAAACTGGGCCCGGCGTTCGAGAAGCTGGAGCAAATCTAGATTTCGAAGTTTCAAAGCAGCAAAGTTTCAAAGGATGGCAGCCTCTGATCGGTGAAACTCGATAAGTCCAAGAACTTTGAAACCTTGAAACCCCGAAACTTTGAAACTTTGAAACTTTGAAACTTGATTCGAATGTTTCCCATAACCACAATCACTGAAATCGGTAAACACGACGGCCAATCCGTAACCATTCGCGGCTGGCTCTACAACCTACGCGAGAGTGGCAAGCTGCTTTTCCCGCAATTCCGCGACGGCTCGGGCGTGATTCAGGGAGTAGTGCCGAAGAATGCTGTCACGCCAGAGGTCTTCGAAGCGATCAAAACCCTAACGCAAGAATCGAGCGTGATTGTCGAAGGTAAGGTGCGCGCCGATAAGCGCGCCCCCGGCGGATACGAACTCGATGTTTCGAACGTACAGGTTGTCCAGCGTGTATCGGAATCTGATCCTTATCCCATCACACCGAAGGAACACGGTACAGAATTTCTGATGGAGCACCGCCACTTGTGGGTGCGCTCGCAGCGGCAGGCGTCGATTCTGCGCGTGCGCGCCGAAATTATCAAAGCCGCTCGCGATTTTTTCGACGACCGCGGCTTCACTCTGACCGATCCTCCGATTCTTACTCCGGCCGCCTGCGAAGGAACCAGCACGCTTTTCCCCGTCGATTATTTTGACGAGCAGGCGTATTTGACTCAATCCGGCCAGCTTTATATTGAAGCCACCGCGATGGCGTTGGGGAAGGTTTATTCCTTCGGACCGACCTTTCGCGCGGAGAAATCGAAGACGCGGCGGCATCTCACCGAATTCTGGATGGTCGAGCCGGAGATCGCTTATGCCGGGCTCGATGATCTGATGGCATTGGCGGAACAGTTCATCAGCTTCATCGTCGCCCGCTGCCTGGAACACCGCCATACCGACCTGCAGGCAATTGGCCGCGACATTTCCAGGCTGGAAAAAATTGTGCCTCCGTTTCCTCGCGTCAGCTATGACGATGCCGTGAAGAATCTGCAGGAAGGGCACGCGAAAGGCGCGCTGGACGCCAGGTTCGAATGGGGCGGGGACTTCGGTTCGCCTGACGAGACTTATCTTTCCGCGCAATTCGATAAGCCCGTGATGGTGCATCGCTATCCGGCGAAGGTGAAGGCCTTCTACATGGAGCCCGACCCGCAGCAGCCGGAGTTGGCTTTATGCGTCGATGTGCTTGCGCCGGAAGGCTATGGAGAAATCATCGGCGGCTCCCAGCGCATGGCATCGCATGAATTGTTGTTGCAGCGCATCCACGAGCATAACCTGCCCGAGGAAGCCTTCAAGTGGTATCTCGATCTGCGCAAATATGGCAGCGTTCCCCACAGCGGCTTCGGCATGGGCATCGAGCGAGCGGTCGCGTGGATTTGCGGACTGGAGCACGTACGGGAAACCATTCCCTTTGCCAGAATGTTGAACCGGCTTTATCCGTAGTTGAGTAAATTACCAATTACTCAATCGACAGATTACAAAATTTTTATGTCTCTCAGTACGACCAACATCTCTCCCAAGAAAATTCGCGTGATTGGCGTGCCTCTCGATCTTGGGCAGTCGCGCCGCGGCGTGGACATGGGCCCATCCGCTGTCCGAGTCGCCGGACTCGAGGCGCGCTTGGAGGCATTGGGGCATCAGGTAGAAGATGGCGGAAACGTGGCCGTCGCCATTCCCGAGCAGAAAAAAGAAGGCGACACTCGCGCCAAGTATTTGAAGGAGATCACGGCGACCTGCACCAAGCACGCGGAACTCGTCATCAAGACGCTGGAGGCCGGCAAGATTCCGTTGTCACTCGGCGGAGATCACTCCATGGCGGCGGGCACGGTTGCCGGTGTTGCCGAATTTTACCGCCGCCAGAATCAGCGTGTCGGGCTTATCTGGATTGACGCGCATACCGACATCAATACTCCCGAGACTTCGCCAAGTGGCAATGTGCACGGCATGCCGCTGGCGGCGATTATGGGTTTCGGTCCGGCCGAGTTGCAGAATATTTTCGATTTTTCTCCCAAAGTGCAGCCCGAAAACTGTGTCCTGGTCGGCGTCCGCGATATCGACGCGGTTGAAAAGGAAAATGTCCGCCGCGCCGGCATCGGCGTTTTTACCATGCGCGACATCGATGAGCGCGGCATGAGAACCGTGATGGAAGAGGCTTTGCGCATGGCTGGACGCGGCACGGCAGGCTATCACATCTCGCTCGACATGGACTGGATCGATCCCGAAGACGCGCCGGGAGTGGGCACGCCGGTGCGAGGCGGTGCGACCTATCGTGAAGCCCACTTGGCCATGGAAATCATCGCCGACCACGGCCGCATGTTGAGCATGGAGATCGTCGAAGTGAATCCCGTCATCGACGAACACAATCGGACGGCGGATTTGGCGGTGGAACTGGCGCTGTCGGCGTTCGGAAAGAAAATCCTTTAGAAGTTTGAAGTGCCAGAAAAAGGGTGCCCCATCTTTCGCATCTTTTGCGAAAGGTGGGAACCACGGACCCGTAGGCATTCTCTTTGGGGGGACACAATGGCGAGCATGAAGTCTCGCTAATCTACGCCGCCGTTCTGCAAGCTATCGATAAAAGATGAATATGAAGTTGTTCCCATCGGCCACGGACCTTAATGTCATGTGCCGCCAAAGTTAGCACCATTCAGTTTCGCTAGATTGCCTTCGCACCTCACTCCAATGTAATACCGATTCCGCGAGAGCCCATTCCCGTCGCGCTATAATTCACTCTTCCATGCCTCTGGCCTCGGGCACCAAACTCGGTCCCTACGAAATACAATCGCCACTCGGCGCGGGCGGCATGGGCGAAGTCTACCGCGCCCTCGACACCCGCCTCGACCGCACCGTCGCCATCAAAGTTCTCCCGCAGCATCTCTCCGCTAATCCCGACCTGAAGCAGCGCTTCGAGCGCGAGGCGCGGGCGATTTCGTCGCTGAATCATCCGCGTATCTGCACGCTGCACGATGTCGGCCACCAGGATGGCGTCGATTTCCTGGTGATGGAATTTCTCGAAGGGGAGACGCTGGCCGACCGTCTGCGTAAAGGGGCGTTGCCGCTGAAAGAAGCGCTAAAGATCGGCATCGAAATCTGCGAGGCGCTCGAGGTAGCGCAGCGCGCCGGCATCGTGCACCGCGACCTGAAGCCGGGCAACATCATGCTGACCAAGTCCGGCGCCAAGCTGATGGATTTCGGCCTGGCGAAGCCCAGCGGCGCGGGCATACCTTCATCGGCGAGTGCACCGTTATTGTCGGCGGTGAAGACCATGAGCGAGGCCACGCCGCTCTCGCCGCTGACCAGCGCGGGCATGGTGATTGGCACGATTCAATACATGGCGCCGGAGCAGATCGAGGGCAAGGAAGCGGATGCGCGGTCGGATTTATTTGCGTTGGGCGCGGTGCTCTACGAGATGGTGACCGGCAAGCGGCCGTTTGAAGGCAAGAGTCAGATTAGTCTGGCGAGCGCGATCCTGGAAAAAGATCCGGAGCCGATGCGAACGCTGAAGCCGCTCACACCCACCGTGTTGGAGCGCGTGGTGACTACGTGCCTGGCGAAGAATCCGGATGACCGCTTTCAAAACGCGCGCGATGTTCGGCTGGAGCTGGAATGGATCGCGGAGGAACTGCCTCAACTCACCGCGCCGCAAATCACGGCCGGCGCGGCGGCGAAAAAGCCAGCTCTCGCATGGCTGCCCTGGGCACTCGCCGGCGCGGTTGTGCTGCTGGCCGGTGCCGCAATGTATCTCTCGCGCCGCGAAAAGCCCGCGCCGCGATTCACCCACGTCAGCTTTCGCGAAGGCACCCTTTACGGCGCGCGCTTCTCGCACGACGGACAGACCATTGTTTACGCCGGAAGTTGGGAGGGTGAGCCGAGGCAGATTTTCGTCGCCCGCGTCGGCAGTCCGGAGTCGCGTCCCCTCGGCATCACCAACGCCGAGGTCGCTTCTCTTTCTTCCTCCGACGAGCTAGCGATCTTCGAGGGCTGCGAACAAAATTTCAATCTCAATTGTGGCGGCACGCTCGCTACCGTCAGCCTGGCCGGAGGATCTCCTCGAATTCTGGCGGAACACGTGGCGCAAGCCGACTGGCATCCCGATGGCAAACGGCTCGTCCTCAGCATCACATCGCCAAATGGTCCGCGCCTGGAATTTCCTCCCGGCCACATTCTCTACCAGCAAGAGGCCGGCTGGTTTGGCTATCCCCGCTTCTCGCCTGATGGCAGCATGATCGCTTTCGAAAATCATCCGATCGAAGCCAATGACGATGGAGAAGTCAACCTCATCGACCTGAAAGGAAACCGTTCCGTGCTTTTCCGCAGCACCAGCGTGGAAGGTCTCGCCTGGAGTCCGGATGGGAAAGAATTGTGGTTCGCCTCCACCCCCGCGGGAGGTTGGGCGGATACGATCTATGCCGTCAAACCCGGCGGGAAACCGAGGGTTGTCCTGACCTTGCCATCCATCCGCCTGCACGACATTTCCAAAGATGGCCGCGTACTGCTCTCTCAGGAATCCTGGCGGCGCCAGGCGCGAGGCTTTTTCCCGGGAGACAAAGCGGAGCATCTCTATTCCTGGCTCGATAGCACCGAGCCAAGCGGTCTCTCAGCCGACGGCCATTTGCTCTCGTTCTACGAAGCAGGCGAGGTCTACGCCCTGGAGCATGATGAACAGGCGTACTATCGTGCGACCGACGGCTCACCTGCGATTGGCCTGGGGGTTGGATACTCGGCGATTTCGCCCGACGGCAAGTGGGTTGCCACTTGTTCGAATCACAATGAACCCAGACGGCCCTTGCAACTGCAGCCGCTGGGCCCCGGCCAGCCCCGGAATTTGCCCACGCCCGGACTTGTGGCCTTCGATCAGGTCAGCTGGTCCGATGGAGGCCAGCGCATTGTTTACGAGGCGCAGAACGAGCGAGGGGAGTGGAGCGTTTACACGCAGCAGATCGCAGACGGCCAGCCGGTGCGAATTACGCAGGCGGTGTTGGCCCATGCGGTGATCTCGCCCGATGGAAATACGGTGGCGCTGCGGGAAGGGCGCGGAGGAGTCTCGCTCTATCCAGCCGACGGAGGCCGGCCAGTCGCAGTGAAAGCGGCGACGGATACCGAGTTGCCCGTGCGCTTTGCGCAGGGAGGAAAGTCTTTGCTCGTAATCGAGCCGACCGGCCAGGAGATGGTTCTCACTAAGATCGATTTGGCCAGTGGCCGCCGGGAAACGTTGAAACGCCTTAACACTGGTTCTCCCACTGTCTGGACTTTCGCAGCCACTCCGGATTTGAAGTATTACGCGTATACGCTGGCGCACTATTCGTCGGTTCTTTACACCGTGGAAAACCTGCGCTGAAGGCGGAGCTCATCCGGTACCGTCCCAGCGGTTGACGGACAACTCACCCTCGTCCACACTAAGCAGTCATGCAAAAAATTCGAGTCGGCATTCTCTTCGGCGGACGCAGTGGCGAGCACGAAGTCTCGCTGCTCTCGGCCGCTTCCGTTCTGCAAGCCATCGATAAAGACAAATATGAAGTCGTTCCCATCGGCATTACTAAAGACGGCAAGTGGCTCACCGCGGCCGATGCCGAAAACCTGCTGCAAGGCAAGCTGGTAATCGAACCTCGTCATCTGCGCGCGGGCGATCCGGAGATCACTCAACCGGCCGCTGTTCTTGCTCGGGGCGAAGCCGTAGTCGTTCCTCCTGAGCCGGTGCATCGGGAAAGCGGCTTGGTGCCATTTCAAACCGATGCCGCTCGTCTGCGCCGCGCCAGCGACCGCGCGATCAACGTAGATGTGATTTTTCCCGTGCTGCACGGCACATTCGGCGAGGACGGCACAATCCAGGGCCTGCTGGAACTCGCTGACATTGCATACGTAGGCGCGGGCGTGCTCGGCTCCGCCGCCGGTATGGACAAAGATATTATGAAGTCCCTTTTCATCGCCGCCGGCATTCCGATTGTGAAGCACGTGACGATCTTGCGCAGCGAGTTTGAAAAAGACCGGAAAAAAGTTCAAAAGTTCGTGGAGAGCAAGCTCAGGTACCCCGTTTTCGTGAAGCCTGCCAATTTAGGTTCGTCGGTGGGAATCAGCAAGGCGCACAACCGCAGAGAGCTCGGACCGGCGATTGAAGAGGCGGCTAGGTTTGATCGAAAGATCGTCATCGAGCGCGGCGTCGGCGGCAAAAAAAACAAAGCGCGGGAGATTGAATGCTCCGTGCTGGGTAACGACGATCCCGCCGCTTCCATCCCCGGCGAAATCGTTCCGGTGAAGGAATTTTACGATTACGACGCCAAATACTTGGATGAAGGTTCCGAACTCATCATTCCCGCCAAACTGAATAAGGCAGAAACCAGGAAAGTTCAGGAGCTGGCAGTGCGGGCGTTCAAGGCTGTCGATTGTTCGGGCCTCGCCCGGGTCGATTTCCTTATGGATCCGGCCACTCGCAAAATCTATTTGAACGAGATCAATACCATGCCTGGCTTCACTGCGATCAGCATGTACCCCAAGTTGTGGGGCGCGTCCGGGCTCGACTACCCGGATTTAATTGACCGCTTGATTCAGCTCGGTCTCGAGCGGCACGCGGATAAGAAGCGGAACCAATACAGTCGATAGGAACTCCGCGCCGGAAAAAGCAAAACGGCGGAGTTCGCACTCGTTTGCGAACTTCGCCGCCGATTTCGCCAGCTTTAGTAAAAACGCGTTTACGCTCTTGCGCCCACCGCCGCCGCTTCCGAAGTGGGGATGCTCTTGTCTTCGCCGTTCGGCTTCTGCTGTGCCGGCTGGCCGCCCTTGCGGATATCGATGCCGCCCTTGAAGAATGCGCCGTCTTCAATAGAAATGCGTGCTGCAACCACGTCGCCGGTGAGCGAGCCGTCGCTGCGGATATCGACGCGGTCGCTGGCGGTCAGATTGCCGCGCACTTTGCCGAGGACGACGATCTCGCGCGCATTGATGTTGGCCGCCACAACGCCATTGCGTCCAATGGTGACGCGGTTCCCCGCCAGGCTGATCGAGCCTTCAACCCGGCCATCGATGTAAAGGGATTCTGACCCAGTAACCTCGCCTTTGATCACCAGCGACTTGCCGATCGTAGCCTGGTCGGCGGTGGTACTGGTGGTGGGTGCGGGACGCGGAGCAACGGGTGGCTCATTCGCCATGGTGATTGCAGGCGCGCTCGGGCTAGACATAGTGGGACGCTCCGGCTCTGCTGGCCGCCCGGGCGTTTGAGGCTGATTCGTCGGCTTCCACATGGGTCACAAAGTTCCTTTCCTTGTTGGGATTGGGGTCACGTGCCGCATGTGCGTGACCAAACCGAATTGTACTCCCTTGTCTCAAAATGATAGCTGTGGAAAATCCTTTCTTTTCAATGACGTTTTCTAGGTTGGTACGTCCATCAGCTAGCAGCCAGAGGCCTATCTGCAGGGGAAGAAATGTTTCTTTTTGGCCTGGTAGGCGTGTAACTATTCCCGGATTGAGACCGTTTTAACAACATCACCCCGCAACCAGAGTATGCTGTGGGATCGAACAATGATCGAAACCGCCAAGGAGAGTCCTTCATGTTGGAACCAGCCGTCGTAGCTTCTCCCACCCTTTCCATTGCGCCACCAAAACCCGGCGAATACGCACCCTACTATGGCAAGTACATCGCGCTGGTAAAGGGCGAGGACATTCTCGGCGCGCTTGACCAGCAGCGGCGCGACACCATGAAGTTGCTGTGCGGGCGCGACGAAGAGGAGGGCGATTTCCGCTACGCTCC
>DASXEG010000036.1:0-29829 GCA_036490235.1 Candidatus Sulfotelmatobacter sp.
CGAATAATTCCCATCTCCACATAAATTGGCCGCATGATTTTCCGGATCGATTTCAGCTGGGTCGAGAACCACACGGAGCCAACCAAGCAAAACGTTCCCGTAATCATGACGGCATGTGGGGCTCCGAACCTGTGTGCCAGAGTGCCAGCCAGCAGGCTGCCGAATGGAGCCATTCCGACAAAGGCCATGGTGTAGTAACTCATCACGCGGCCGCGCTTGTCTTCGGGCACCAAGGTTTGGATGACCGTGTTGCTCGCGGCCATGCCCTGCATCATGCCGAAGCCCACCACCAGCATCAGGCAAAGTGACAGAATCAGAGTCTTGGATAGACCGAAGCAGATGAGGCCAAGACCAAAGAATGCCGCGGAAACCTGGATCATGGTTGTCAGGCCGCGAACGGTTTTGCGCAAAGCCAGCGAAATGGCCGAAATCAGCGCTCCTACTCCCGAGGCACCCAGCAAAAAGCCCAATGTGTGCGGCCCGCCGTGGAGAACATTCCCCGCGAAGATCGGCATCAGGACCATGAATGGCATTCCCATCAGACTGAGTAGGGCGAATAGCATAAGAATTGTCCGCACTGGAGCGAACCCGCGCACATACTCCCAGCCCTCTTCGAGTTGCACCAACATGGAACTTTGAGAGCGAACCTCGGGCTCGGCTGCGATGCGCATCATCAACAAAGAAGCGATGACCGCCAGATAGCTGACTCCATCCGTGAGGAAGCAATAACCTTCTCCCGCTGCGGCGATCAGGAGTCCCGCCAACGCGGGCCCAACCAAGCGAGCCAGGTTGACCATGGAAGAATTCAAGGCGATGGCGTTCCCGAGATCCTGCTTATCTTCGACCATCTTGACAAGAAATGCCTGCCGGCCGGGCATATCGAAAGCGTTGATCACACCCTGGAGCACGCTAAGCCCGATAATCTCGTGGATGTTAATGACCTTGGCGAGGGTGAGCACCGCGAGCCCGAGCGATTGCAAGCCGGCAAATGCCTGAGTCCAAACCAGCAGATTGCGACGGTTCAAGCGATCAACCCAGACGCCTGCGAAAGGCGCTAACAGGAAGGTTGGAATCTGTCCTGAAAAACTAACCAGCCCGAGCAGCAGAGCCGAGTTAGTCAGGCGATAGACGAGCCAACTCGTTGCCATGCGAGTCATCCAGGTGCCGATGAGGGAAATGCTTTGTCCGCCGAAGAAGAGCCGGAAATTTCGGTGGCGTAAAGCTCGCCAGGCGTGGGAGAAGCGGCCAGCAGGCGATGCCGGCGACGGTGGAAAGCTGTTTGACCTCACGATAAGTATTGTGGCTTAAACCCGGGAGATTGTGCCCGTGATCGCGTTATCGTGGAGAAAAAATACACTGAGTGACGATCCGTACAGGAATCTCGCAACGGCCAGCGAAGCGGGAATTGGTAGAGGGAGCAGTCTCGCGCTAACTTCTCTCCCGGAATTCCCTGCTAACAGCGAAAAATGCAGGGAATTTTACAAGTTTTCGCTCCGAAAAGTTTAGCTCCTAATCGGCAAAATGCACACTTCACGGGGGTTACTCGGAAACGAGTTCGCGGCATCGCTAATTCGGAACAGGAGAATAACAGGGGAATATCGGGAGCTAAATTCCCTGTCGCAGGCTCTGAATAGGGAATTTATTTGGACTTACCCAACTAACTGCCGATCCGTTGACTTTAACCCTGGCGGCAAAACCTAGCTCAATCCGCCGCCCCGACACGAATTCTAAGAAGTTTTAAAATTTGTTGAGTGGACTGCCATAAACATAAGTCGGGAAAGTGGCAGGAACTGCAGTTGGGGTTGGCAAAGAGCTGTGTGCATTCGTAATCGTGAGGTTTGTGTTGCCAGGAACAAATTGCGTAGGGGGGATTTGTCCGTCGCCGAACAAATAGTAGCTGGGCAAATCGGTTGTCAGCCCCGAGCCGGTGAATGGAGGCTGATAAGAAGCAGTGGCGTTCGGGGAAAGGTCTTCGTTCATCGTCACAGGAACTCCCTTACCTCCAGTTTGCCAATTCGGCTGCGTAGTGCTGGCAAAATAAAGGGAAGTAACAGGACTTACCTTACAGCTATTGTTGGAGTTTAACCCCTGCGTAGTCAACACCTGGAAGGCGTTCGCGTCATTTGCGAACCCCCCATCCGTGCGCCAATAAGAATTTCCTTGAAAGTTCTGGAAAGTGTCATAGGCCTGTTTACACGAATTCTTGCACCCTTGAATCACATAAAAAGCGGGAGTACTTGTACTGAACCGATCGAAATAGAAAAGATTGTTGGTAACAGCAACCTGCTCGATCGGAGACGCAGGACAGCCATTTGGCACGCTGCGAGACATTCCACTCATCACGAGTCCCAAAATTCTGAAATGGACGTATCGAACGGGGCCCGTATACGAAAAAGGTGGGGGTGTAGTACACCCTCCAGAACTAGACACAAGGGGCCATGTTTGAAGTAAGGGTTAGGGCGAACCGGGCACGAGCATCGTGCGGGGTTCGTCCGTGGAGTCCGCGATGCGGACGGTCGTGATTGTACTCCTCGATCCAGCGGCCGATGCTTTGCTCGGCCTGATCGAAGTTGTGGTACTCGTTGAGCCACACCTCCTCTTCTTTCAGGCTGCGATGGAACCGCTCGATGTAACTGTTGCCCTCGGGATGGTTGTAAGCCGTGCGTCGATGCGTGATACCCAAGCGATTCAGGGTCTCGACATAGCGTGCCGAAGTAAACTGCGTGCCGTTGTCGGTCGTCAAGGTCAACCCCGTTCCACGAGGACCGAAAGGCAACACCTCCAACACAGCGCGGTTCAGCGCGACCAGAGCTTCTTCGCTGCGGCAGCGCAGGCTCAAGTCCCAGCCGACGATCTCGCGCGTGCAGCAGTCGATCACCGACACCAGATAGGCCCAGCCCACACTCGGTCCGGCCCAGACCTTGGTCATGTCCGATTGCCAGATGAGATTGGGATACGGCGCTTCCACCTTGCCCCAATCCTTTCTCCGCGAGACTCGGAAGCGGCGTTGGCGTACTAACAGCCCGCGTTCCCGCATCACGCGCAATGCCCGCTTGCCGTTCACCACCAATCCTTGCTTGCGAGCCAACCACCAAACCACGCGGCGATAGCCATACGCTGGCTTCTCGCCGCAGGCCACGATGATCTGCTCATCCCGCGAACGATCCGCTCGGCTCCCACGTGGTCGCGCCTGGTAGTAAAGGCTGGACCGGCTGATCGCCAGCGTCTGGGCTACCAGTTTCGCTTCTTTCCCCTGGGCCACCAACTCTCGTGCCAACGAATGCGCTGGCCCACAGCTCACTCGCCCAGCACGTTTTTTAAGATCTCGATCTGCAAATGGGATCGGCCCAGCGCCCGCTCCAGTTGTTTGATCCGTTTCTCCTGCTCCACGTCGGGCCGCGCCGCTGCGCTTCTCCCCCCAAGCGCAGCCTTGGCTCCCGCTTCCACTTCGTCTTTCCAACGGTAATAGAGGTTGGGAGCGATCTCGTACTTGCGGCAGGTCTCAGCCACATTCCCACTCTTCAGACCTTCCAACACAATCTGCCACTTCTCTTCCGGGGTTCTCTGCACTCTCGGCTTTCTCGACATTCTCGCCTCCTGGCGGAGGCCCCAAGCCTAACTAACTTCCGTGTCCAGTTCTACTGGGGTGCACTACAACTGACTTGGATCAGTTTTGATCATTATTTCCAATCCTGTTGGCAAACCAAAGAACTGAGAGACCAGTTAGCTCTTGCAGATGTACATCTTCCCCTGGTTGGAGAGTGGGCCGTGTGGTCGTTTCATGAGCACGCGAGAGAAGAGGCGACATGGAAACGGGAGCGCGGACAGGCGTTCAAACGAGCCCAGAGAATGGCCGTTGCGGCCTACGAGACAAACATTGAGTGCTTCACCCTTTATGCTGGCTTCACCAACTTCAGCCCGGGTCTCGACAGGGTGAACCAGGAATTTGGCAGATTTATCGAAGACTATGCTATTCAGCGGCAAAGGGCCGAACAGTTGCTCAGAAAAGCGGAAAACAGTGCGGTTTTCAATGGGCGCCGGCTCGGAACAAACTGGAATTGTCTTTATCTTGAGCTCTTAAAAGCGTACATCTCGTTCAAAACTGGTTGGAACGAGACGACCGTCTTCACTTCTATCACCCGCTTGGTGCAGGCGGCCCATTACGTTCTGGGGCGTTACTGTTCGGCGAACGTTCGCAATCTCCTACAAAAAGCACTCCGCCATTTCGAAGAAAATTCTGACAACACAACTATTATCATGCTGGCAAGAGCGCTTGTGCGCAATCACGAAGAACTATACAAGCAATTTCCTCCTGTTCTCATCAGACCTGCCGCTACTTAGAGGCTCTAACAAAACCCTGTTTCAGGAGCAACTACTCCCCCGGGACACTACTTCAGCTTCTCGTGCTCCGCCTTGGCTCGCTTCAGCGTGGGGAGTATCGGGGTCGGCGTCTTTCCAGTGGGCGAGGGCATCCTGATACGCCCCTGAACCGAGAATCAGAGCATTTGGGGGTGTTACGCGTATTACGAGCCGAGAATGGACTCGGAAGGGAGGCGAGAGTATACTTCGCCTCGAATAATTAATCCCCGGGACAAAAAATGGCACCGACACGGGATGAGTTTTATCCTCCCTTGGCGGCCACGGTGCATTCTCTCAGAGGTGGTCAATGCCGAAGCGAACGCTCGCAATGGTTCTCGCTGTTCTGCTCTCCGTCGGTCCTGCCTGCTATTCACGAAAAGTTCAAAAGGTGGCGACTGTAGATGTGCCGCAGCCCAAAAACGAGAAGATCGTTGGGATCACAACCATAAAGGGTGAGGACGTCTCTTTCGATGCGCCGGGAGCGTCTATCAAGAATGGGACGCTTTTCGCCTCCGTAAAAAAGACTCCCTACGACGTTCCGCTGGACCAGGTACAACGATTTTGGGTGGAGACAGACACGCTGCAAAAGGGGCGAACCATCGGCTTGGTCGCGGCAGTGACTGTTGGCACGCTGGCGCTAATAGCGGGCATCGCGGTAGCCCTGAAGCAATCCTGCCCGTTCGTTTACTCCTGGGACGGTTCGCGATACGTGTTTGACGCCGAACCCTACGGCGGAGCCATCTCCCGTGGTCTGGAGAAGGACGACTTTTCGCAACTGGACCATCTCGGCGAGCAGGATAGTCTCTACAGGCTGAAGGTTACCAACGAAGTCGACGAGACTCAGTTCACGAACCTAACCGAGCTTTGGGTTGTGGACCACGCTGCGGGAACCCGCGTAGCCGCAGATGTGCGGGGCAAACTGCATACTCTGGCGGCGACGCAGGCCCCACTGTCTGCGCGGGATGCTGCCGGACATGATCTCCTTCCCTGGCTCCGTGCCACGGATCGTGTGATTTGGGAACCGCCCGCGGTGCCGGACGCCAACGGTAAGTTGCAGAGTGAGATCGTTATGACTTTTCCAAAGCCGGCAGGTGCGACCCAGGTGAAGTTGGTGGCCAACGCTGCGACCGGTCTTTGGGGCTCGTACATGATCAAGAAAATGGTCGAACTACGGGGGCGCGATGTCGGTGCGTGGTATACCTCGATGGACGAAAGCCAGTCGGCCCGCGACGCACTGTTCGCCTGGGAAGTGCGCGAAGAACTCTTCGCGTTGAAGATCTCTGTTGAGGAACCCACAGGCTGGGAGGTGCGCGGGATTCTGCCGGGGACGGGTCCATTTATCTCCAAGGACCGAATCGTCCTGCTGGACGTGAGCCGCGTGCACGGGGATCAATTGCGCATTCGCATTCAACCTCCGGCTGGCTTTTGGGCTCTGAACTCGTTTGCCGTGGATTACACTGCAGACCGCCCGGTCAGTATTGAAAAGATCGAACCAGCGACGGCGAAGGACCTGCAGGGAAAAAATGTGCTGCCAGAGTTAGCCGCGAACGACGATCGCTACCTGGCGATGCCTAATATAGGGAACAAATATACTTCGCTCATCAAATCTGCTAGGCTGAGGGAGCCGTGACAGGGCGTACTACTTCGATCTCAATTCTTTCTTGTGGCGGTGGCGTTCGTAGAATCTCAGCAACTCAACTCGGTCCCAGACGAGCACCTCGGGGATGCACTCGCGTAATTTTTTGAGGTCTGCTATTTGTCTTTTCTGGACCCACTCAGAAGCTAGCTCTAGCGCCATGTTTGCAATCAAATCGGCGGCTTGGAGTGGCGGGGTTTGCTTATCGTCGCGAGGATCAAACCCGGCGAGATATTTGACCAATCTCTCATTCTTGGTTTTGAAATCCTTGTAAACCGCGTGGAGTCGCGGAAAGTCATTACCTTCATCGTGATAGAACGCGATTACATTATGTCCGCGCCTAATTCGTTTGATGCCCTCAAAGAACAGCGATTGCATGGCTGTTTCGTATGCGTCTCTGGCAAAAAAACCACATGAACCAGGAAGATGTTTTAAGCTATTCCAGTCGGGCATGGCTATCGCTACTCCAAGCGCTTTAAGCCCAGTCCCTCTAATGAGGCGCTCTAGGTCGCTCCTCACTTTTTGTGCCGCAGTCTTTCCGACGGAAATCTTTCCTAGCCTGCGAAAACTCCTGAATGCCCCATTTAAATGACGACAGTCTGTTGTTTTGAAATACGCCAATTCATCAAGCCT
The DNA here is from genome assembly GCA_036490235.1 of Candidatus Sulfotelmatobacter sp. Lineage (GTDB taxonomy): Bacteria > Acidobacteriota > Terriglobia > Terriglobales > Acidobacteriaceae > Sulfotelmatobacter. The sequence goes on from DASXEG010000036.1 coordinate 6,629, forward strand.
GAGCCTCTCATCCCAAAGCCTCCAGAGCAGGCTCCATTGTTCACGAGTTCCGAGTAAACCAGCCGACACCACGGCAATTTTCTGGTGGCCGTCTTTGCTGTCGTCCAAATACATTTGACCGATCATGGCGAGCACGCCTTTTCTTCCGCGCAGTAATTCACTGCAAAGCTCATCGAAGATGACTTGCTCGTCTGGTCGCACCTAGCCTATACTCGCTCTCTAGCTAGGAGAGCAAGCTTTCGATGAGTAACCCTAAACCTTCTGCCAGGAATGCTAAGGGTAACGTCGAATACGAACGCTTCACCAATCTTGTAGACCAGGTGCTCTCGGTGCCGCACAGTGTAGTGAAGCGCCGCATCGAAGAGCACCGCGAGGCGGTAGCGAGAAACCCGCACCGCCGTGGTCCAAAATCTAATAAGTCTTAATTCTTCCTCGCTTCTTTCGTAGCGGATTAGAAATCCGTCGCACCCACCTTGCCAGTCACTTCCGCGTACGTGAGTCGCTTCCCGACGATCTGTGAAACTGCAAGATCGAATCTGTCCGCATCGCTCATGTTCTTGCGGTTGTTGTAGCGGAACGCCTGTTCGTCGATATAGCGGAACAGGTGAAACGGCTCTACGCTCACGTAGGTGCCGTGCAGACCGCGCTTGAGCAGTGACCAGAAATTCTCCATCCCGTTAGTGTGAATGTTTCCGTTCACGTATTCGACGGCGTGATTGATGACCGCGTGCTCGTACTCTACGCTCAGGCCATCGTAGGACTTGAGTTCGTCACTGTAGAGCGCAGCGCCCGCTTCGACGTTCTCTCGCACTTGTTTGTGCAGTTCGCTCCGGCGACGATTGTCCACGACCACGGCGCGAACATTTCCGCCGCGCTCAAGCATTCCCATGACTACGGTTTTGTCTTTTCCGCCTGTGCCAGTGATAACGCGGGCGCGTTTTGAGCGGTGCATGTTCCGCGCTTTTCCACCAATGAAAGTTTCATCCACTTCCACTTCGCTGCCGGGTCCGCCAAGTTTGCCAGCGTTCTTGCCTTGCATCGCAAAGCGTATCCGTTGAAGCATAAACCATGCCGACTTCTGGGTTACCCCCAAAGATCGGCTCACTTCCCATGAGCTAACACCGTTCTTGCAATTGGCGATCATCCACATGGCGGTGAGCCACTTGTCGAGGCCGATTGGTGAATCCTCGAAGATCGTTCCTACCTTGATAGAGAACTGTGACTTCGGATGACGAGTCTTGCACTGCCACACGCGGCGCGATGCAACGAAGCTCACGTTCTTAGAGTCACAGGTGGGACACACAACGCCGTCTTTCCAGCGCCGTGCGATAAGATAGCTCAGGCAGTTGTCAGGATCGCCGAAGTATTGGATCGCTGACTGAAGTGTTTTCGGTTCGGATGCGTTTGCCATGAACACAATTTAGTCTAATTGTGTTGATGAGTCAAGTATATTTTTACCTAATATAGGCGACACCGCTGACCTCACCTTCCACGTGCCGCCCCAACATGCAGGGACAGACCGAACCGTATTCCTCCACAGCCGCGGATACTACAAGCTGCATATAGCTGCGACAGGCGAGCCCGATACGAAGACTCTGCAAGAGATCGAGAACGTGCCGGGAGCTGCTGCTCGCTATGCGGCAAACCAGTTCGCACAGTGGCAGATCGCCGGTCTACAGAAGCAATGAGCCAACGAGTCTGGCTGTGAACGCTTCCCTCGACTGTGCCACGCCGAGCGGTAAGCCATGAGCACGCGGCGAGTGGCAGTGACAGGCCTGGGCGTGATCTGTGCTCTGGGCAACAACACTTCTGAAACGTGGAATGCGGTCTGCGAAGGCAGATCTGGAATCGCTCCGATTCATTCCATTGACGTTTCGAAGCTACGGTTTCGTTACGGTGCCCAAGTCTGCCGGTACGACCCCAGCAAATATTTTGAAGCCAACCATGCGCGCTTGCTTGACCCGTTTTCTCAATTTGCGATCATTGCAGCCCGTGAAGCCGTGAAAGATTCTGGAATCACACTTACCCCAGCGCTTTGCCAGAAGGCCGCGATTGTGACCGGTTCGGGCATGGGTGGCCAGTCTACGCAAGACGTAGGGTTCGCGAAACTTTACCAACGCAATCAAGGTCGAGTCGATCCTCTGATCATTCCTCGCGCCATGGCGAATGCCGGCGCCAGCCACATCTCAATGGAGTTTGGCATCACGGGCCCAGCCTACACGATCTCCACGGCTTGTTGTTCCGCTAACCATGCCATCGGTCAAGCCTTCTGGATGGTTCGCAATGGCATTGTGGAACTGGCGATTGCCGGTGGCAGCGAGGCTCCTTTCAGCTTTGGCTTATTAAAGGCCTGGGAGGCCATGCGCGTCATATCACGGGATACGTGCCGACCTTTCTCCAAAGACCGTCGCGGTTTGATTTTGGGGGAAGGCGGCGCAATGCTGATATTGGAACCTCTCGCTGCGGCGAGGGCACGAAGTGCGAGGATTCATGCCGAAGTGGTGGGTTTTGGAATGTCATCGGACGCCCATCACCTTACACATCTCTCCATCGATGGCCCGGTCCGCGCAATGCGAGCGGCGTTACTTGATGCTCGGCTTCGGCCCGAGCAAGTCGGTTACGTCAACGCCCATGGTTCGGGGACGCTGATCAATGATCCCCTGGAAACGCGTGCCATTCGTGAACTCTTCGGAGCGCATGCCGACCAGCTGGCGGTGAGTTCCACAAAGTCACTTCACGGCCATGCTCTAGGTGCTACCGGTGCAATGGAAGCAGTGTGTGCAGTCTTGGCATTAGAAAATGGCTTACTTCCGCCCACGGCCAACTTTACTGTGCCCGACCCAGATTGCAATCTGGACGTGGTGCCGAATCGCGCTCGTCCGGCCCAAGTGGAATTTGCTCTCTCCAACTCTTTTGCCTTCGGGGGTCTCAATGCTGTTCTTGCGTTCCGAGGGCCCAATCACTAACGCTTAACCCGGAACGAATCTGATACTCAATGCTTTCTTGCGAGCCGGCCCGATGGAAGGTTTCTCCCACCACTCCGGCTGATTAGGCAGTTGGATTGTCTACGCGTTGGGTGATTACTACCTTGATGCCGTGCCTGGGTCGGAGTGTAATGGTGGGTAATGTCTCGACCGGGCAATCTCGTGCAATCCGGACTTGGTACCTCTGCGCGATTGCTGCCAGCACTAAAGCAGCTTCCATCGCTGCAAAGGACGCGCCTATACAAGTGCGCGGTCCTCCACCAAAAGGGAAATAGATAAACTTGGGAGCCCGTTTTGCCCGCCCATCCAACCAGCGGTCTGGATTGAATTGCTCGGGTTGGTCATAATATCGCGGGTCGCGGTGCATTACCCACTGGCTCATCATGACAGTCGCTCCGGCCGGCACTCGATAGCCGCCGATATCACAATCTTTCAAAGAGTTTCGGACGACCGCCCAAGCTGGGGGGTAGAGACGCATGGACTCCTTCACTATTCGCTCCGTGTAAGGCAGTCTGCAAAGATCTTGCACTCTTGGGCTTCTGCCATTCAGTACCGCTCGAAGTTCTGACCAGAGCTTTTTCTCCACCTCTGGATACTGTGCCAACAGATACCAGGTCCACGATAACGAAACCGCAGTGGTCTCGTGGCCTGCCAAAAGGAGGGTCATCACTTCATCGCGCAACTGCCTGTTCGACATCGCAGCCCCGCCTATATCCTGAGCCTGCAGCAACCCGGAGAGCAAGTCATCGGCAATCTCGCTATTCGAGCGCCGCTGGCGGATAAGGCCGTATACGATGTTATCTAACTGGCGGGCTGCACGCCGGTAACGCAAGTTGTCAGCGGTTGGCCAAAGGCGAAGAATTGGAGGTAACAGCATACGCCCGCGTGAGCCCAGTTCCATAAACGTGTTCAGTGCACCTGCAATTCTGTCTCTCTCGGCGGTGATCTCGACATTAAAAAGCGCTTTAGCCACAATTTCCAGCGCGAGGCGCATCATGTCCAGATGGATGTCCCGCACTTCACCATCGTGCCAGGTGGCCATCATCCGCTCCGTGTAGGCCACCATGGTGTCGCCGTAGTACTCGATTCTGTCCCGGTGAAAGGCCGGTTGGATGAGGTGCCGCTGCTGCACCCACGAATCTCCTTCGTTGGTCAACAGACCGTTTCCAAAGATCCGGCGGTTGAATTGGAGGGCCTCACCCTTGATGAAACTCTGGTAGTTAGTCACCAGAACGTACTCGATCAGTTCGGGGTTGTTGAGGAAATAGATGTGACGGGAAAAAACGCGGTAGTAAAAGATGTCACCATATTGACGAGCCCACTGCGTATACAGTCCGAGCGGGTCTCTGCTTCCCAACGGGAAGTTTCCGATTATCCCGCGATTCCGAGGACCGGGCGGACGAACCAAAGGCATCATAGCTGGTTGCCAATACGTCTCTTACCGATTTTGAATGATACGGCACAGCTGCCTACCCAACCGCTGAAGGTGAGGAAATGATGCTGGCATGATTCCTGAAAGACATCACCGCACCCGACCCTCGCACGCACGCTCGCGCACGAGTGCTCCCCGCCACGGTTGTTAACAAATGGTAATGGGGGTGTGGCACTTTGCCGTCGCCATACACTAACCCGGCAATGCATTGCGGGCAAAGCTAACTTTTCAAACCGCCGCCCAATCGACTCGCAGGAAGCGCCAGCAGATCAGAGCACACCCCAAGGACAAGAATGCCTCATGAATGTCCGCCCGCTTTTCGTAGCGAACGCGCAGGCTGCGAAACTGATTGAGCCAGGCGAAGGTTCGTTCCACGACCCACCGCCATTGGCCCAGTCCGCTGCCGTGTTCGGTGTTGCGCTTCGCAAGAAAAGGGATGATGCGTCTGCCACCCAGACCTTGCCGGATCGTCTCAGCATCATAACCGCGGTCGCCCAACACACAATCAGGACGACAGCGGGGTCGTCCGCGTTTTCCCTGTAAGAGCGGGATGGCGTCAACGAGTGAGAGGGCTTGCTGCGAGTCGTTACGGTTGGCCCCGGTGAGCTGGATAGCCAATGGAACTCCGTGACCATCGCAAATCAGATGGCGCTTAGGGTAAGTAGCGAGTCTCCCTCTATGCGATTGGGACGAGCGGGCCACGAGCCAAAAAGCTTAATCCTTTAGCTTCGGTGAATGCTCGGTCATTCAGCCTCGGAAGAACTATTGGCAACTGCACACTCGATATTCTGAGATTATGACGGGGTTCGGACCGAGCGCGACATCAGTAATTTATTAGGCTGGAAGATGAGTGGCGCAAGGTTTCATCCTTAAAGACGATGAAGGTTAATCCAATCCGTCCGTGTCGCTGACGTTCCGATCCTCGTAGGGTCGGAATCCGGCTATGTTGCGCCTCTCCTCAAACCCGTCATCGTCGGAGTCCAACCCTCCACATAGGCTAGACGTTCCGGTTAATCACTTTCGTCGCTGGAACACCGTTCCTCGACATACCTCGGCAACGTTGTCTCGATATTCGGGAACATGAGAAGCTGTTCATGCATCTTTGGGAAGCAACGGGCGTCGGCTGACGAGCGTGCAGTCGTGCGCGATCACCTCAATAACCGGTTTGGTTAAGGCTGCCTACACGCTATGGGGAATACTGTCCACCAAACATTTCGTCGATTCAAAGAAAACCCTGACAATGCAACCATTGTTAGGATGGCAAGAATGCTTGTGCACAATAACGAAGAACTACTCAAGCAGTTTCCTCGAATTCGGCGCTTTAGACTCAATTCATTTTGAAGATCTTAGGGAAACGAGTTGCCGATAAAATCTACGACTCGTTTCCCTCTTCCTCCACAAGAACATCTGCGATAGTCGCTTCAACGCCGCCCCGCTGACCACTCGCAGGGCACGATAAAGGAGCGAATTCCGCAATGGTCACAGATCAGGGCGAGGACGGGTTATCTCCATGCTTAAATACAAGTCCGGACGCGCTAGCTTATGGGCTTCGCCGGTTGGAAATCAGGTATTTCCCCACTGACGACCTGATTGTCAACAAAAAGAATGCGCGAATCCATTCGAACAAGCAAATCAAGCAAATCGCCCGGAGTATCAAAGAGCTGGGCTTTAACTTTCCGATTGCAATTAACACCCACAAAGAGGCAATTGCCGGCAATGGCCGATTGGAGGCAGCAAAGCTTTTGGGGCTTCCAAGCGTGCCTACGGTGGTGCTCGATCATCTGACACCCGCGCAACAGATCGCCTTCGCGATTATCGACAACAAACTTACCGAGAACTCCAAATGGAACGACTCGCTCTTGGCGAAGCAGATCAAGTTCTTGTCGGAAGTCGATCTGACGATTGATCTAACAACCATCGGTTTTGAGGTTGGAGAGATCGACTTCATTATCGAGAACGCCAATGCCAGCAACAAGCGAGACGAGGATGCCACCGATTCCATTCCCGAAACTCCAGAAGCCACTCCAGTCTCGAAATCGGGCGATCTGTGGGTGCTAGATCGGCATCGAATTCTCTGCGGAAATTGTCTTGATGAAAATAGCTTTTTGCGCCTGATGCGGGATCGCAAGGCCACGATGGTCTTTGTCGACCCTCCCTACAATGTACCGATCGAAGGTCACGCCGGCGGCCTGGGATCAATCAAACACAGAGAATTCGCTATGGCGACCGGGGAGATGACACGGGAACAATTCACCAAATTCTTGTCGCAAGCTTTAGGTCTCCTCGCACGATTCAGCGTGAACGGATCGATTCATTACATCTGCGGTGACTGGCGAAATATGCGGGAATTCCTTGCCGCTGGAGATCAGGCGTATTCCGAACTCAAGAATTTGTGCGTCTGGGCAAAAGACAACGCCGGGATGGGGAGCTTTTATCGCTCGCAACATGAATTAATTTACGTCTTCAAATCGGGGCAAGCGCCGCACCGGAACAATTTTGAACTCGGTCAATTCGGACGATACCGCACAAATCTCTGGCGATACGGCGGGGTGAATTCATTTTCGCGAAAGACGGATGAAGGAAATCTACTCGAGCTGCATCCCACGGTAAAACCAGCGGCCATGATTGCGCAGGCAGTCTTGGATGTCTCGTGCCGGAGAGAAATCGTTCTTGATTCGTTCCTGGGCAGCGGATCGACATTAATCGCCTGTCAGCGGACCGACCGCACTTGCTACGGCATCGAGATCGACCCACTCTATGTCGACACGATCATTCGTCGATGGCAAACATTCACTGGTCTAACCGCCAAGCACTCAGAATCGGGCATGGCCTTCGCGGAAATCGAGCAGGAGGCGACCGATGGAACCGTCTAGTGAAACGGAAGATATATCGGCAATGAAACGGTGCTCTGGGGATGAATATACAGTGGGATATGGTCGCCCTCCGGTTGGCACTCGTTTCAAGAAAGGACAATCTGGGAATCCAAAGGGACGCCCTAGAGGCAAGAAGAATTTGAAAATGCTGCTCGACCAGGCTCTAAGCGAGAAGATCACAGTTAACGAAAATGGCAGGCGAAAAATGATCTCAAAAGCGCAGGCTGGAATGAAGCACCTTGTAAACAGAGTGGCTTCTGGCGATGCAAAGATCGCGTTGAAACTATTTGAGATTTACGATCGCGATGCGCGGCAATTAAAGGAAATCGCCCGCGGTTTGGAGTGGTCCTGTTGTTAGCTCCCTACCGGAGTCCGCTAATGCGAGGGAGCGCCTGACAGAAATTACTCGTCGGCTTCGGGAACGCATCGAAGCAAGGCGAAAGTTGTCTCAGTCTTGAACTGGATTTCGCGCCGTAGTTGGCCGCGAGGAAACACAACTGATGTCGCGCAATCATTGGTGAGGTCGATCAATCCGCTGCGCCGAGGTAAGGCCGAATCGCTAGCTGTACCGGCTATCGTGTGACATCACGATGCCGTTCTAGCTTAAGTCCTACCCTGATTTTCTGCACGGCGTGCCAACCACGCATGCCGAGCAGATAACGCCGACCTCAGGACCAACAGAGGAGTAAGGCGCGAAAACCGTTACGCATGTCGCAAGTAATCAATTTCCGATTGGTCTGGTTTGTTGTGCTCTAGCGCTTTGGTTGTTTTCAGCACATGCCGTCTGCGCGAATCTCCGTTTTTCCGCGTTGGCGATTTTCTGTTTCAGCTTGGTCGGCTGCGCTCTGCTCGCCAATCCGAGTGGTCTACTCTACAGGTGCTTGACCCCGCTGTGGTTGCTTTAATTGGGGGAAATCTCCTTTGGGCTTATCTGCTGCACGTGACAGAATTTGACGTGCTCACTCCGCAGCGCTTGGCGTTTCTGGGAAGTGGTTTGGTAGGAAGTCTTGCAATCCTAACAATTGACTTCGCAGTAGTACTTCTCCTCGCAGGCTGCTCGTGGAAGTTTTTCGAATCTCCCATCCTCGCGCTGAAACACAGATTTGAAGATCAACGAAGCCCTGAGATTTCCCGCGGTCAAGCTGAAAACAGTGCGGGTTCTTGCACATAAACAATGGCGCGATAGAGCGCAAAGCTAGAGATTTGCGCGCGCGCCTATGGCACGATCATCCCATTGACCGACTTGAACGATGCCAGTAGACCTGCGGGCGCGGGACAAGTACTCCCAAAACTCTTTCTCTGGCGCTCCGCAAGGGCGGGCTCGAACCGAAGCTGATTCGGCCAACTCCGAGTTTTCAGGAAGGATTGTTGGGCCCGGCTTCGCCGCCCCGCGCGTCGCGCGGCACGGTTGGAGTCGTGGCGGCGAATGCCTTGATGCAAATGACTGGAGTTGGATTGAATCTGGGGGGCTTGCCCGGAAGAGCGGCTAATGTTGTCGCTTCATATGGTTGCGGCGAGGCGGCTGGCTTCTTGGCATGATCAGTTCGCTGTCATCGTTGCTGTAAACGAAACTGTTGCCACTCGATGTTCGATGGCTGGTGTAGTTCTTTAACCTGGCCAGCCCCATGGCATCCGGGAAGTAATTGGCCGGAGTCTGTGCACATGCTGCCGTTGTAAAAAAGCAGAGTGCCGACCCTGAATTTTTTCCTGTCTTAAACTCTATCGCTAGGGTGCGAAATTCACAGGGACGCTAAGCCGACACTTGCTATAATCCGTTCTCCATTTACACGGAAGCGGACTATTTGGAATCGAATCGCTCGAATTACATCCCGACTCTTGACGGATGGCGTGCAGTCGCCATTCTGCTCGTGCTGTTCGGTCATGGCATCTTTATGACGTTTCGGCCTTATGGCTGGACTTTGGTCGGAGCTCACGGGGTAGAAGTTTTTTTCGTTTTGAGTGGCTACCTGATTACCGGGAAGCTTTTGGAGGATGCTTCGCTCACCAAGTTCTATACCCGTCGCGCCTTCCGCATTCTTCCTGTCCTCTTTACCTACCTCGTTGCCGTATGCACACTTGGATTTGGCTTGCATCGAATTCCGCTTCTCAGGAGTGAGGTCCTCTCTTCCGGTTTCTTCATTCGCAACTACTTTGTCTACCTTTCAGCAACCGAGACAGGAGTCGGCGGGTTCACGGGCCATTTATGGTCGTTGTCCATTGAGGAGCAGTTCTATTTACTCTGGCCACTTGTACTCATATGGATCGGAAAGGGAAGAACTCGCCGGCAGCTATTTGCGGTGTTTGCACTCTTTTCATTTTGGACAGCTGTTTATACGGCGGTCCACGTTGCAAGATTCTTCCATTTTTTTGGCTGGCCCTGGGTTCCGAACTTGAACTATGCTGGTCTCGCTATTGGCTGTGCTCTGCGCATCGCATTGTCAGAGGTCGGCGCTAGCGCTGTTTTGGTCAGAATCTTCAACGGACGATCCACCCTGTTTGTAGCCGTGTTGCTGGCGTATATCGTCCTATTTCACAGAAGAATCACCATGTTCGATCCCCTGATTTGCAGTCTGGGCATCTGCGCTACTCTGGTAGAGCCTCAGGGGCTGGCAGGAAGAGTGCTTGAGTGGCGAGTTCTTCGCTGGGTTGGCCGCCTCTCGTATAGCCTTTACATCTGGCAGCAACTTTTCCTAGGTTATGGCGAGCATTTTCGTTCGTTCGGACGCCTATGCGCGTTTCCGATGAACTTCGCATCACTCTTCATAGTCTCGAGCGCGAGCTACTACCTATTAGAGAAGCCTCTTATGCGCTTCGGTCATCGTCTCACCTCGGAGCTCACGCGCAAGCCGCCCTTGCCTGCTTTGAAACCGATCCTAACGTAACAACACGGAGGGCGTGGATTCCTACTTGTGGGGGCAGGAGTTCTGCAGTCCAGACTGCGTGGCGGAGAGGGAGGGATTCGAACCCTCAGTGCATCTCCCATCGTCTCGCCATACTGCACCGGAGAAGTCAAGTCGGGTTCGCGTAATATTCCATTTCTGATCGCTAAAGATTCGCCGGAGTGGATTCGCAAAAGTCGGACCCTCGATGGTATCCCGGAGAAAAATGGCTAATAGATGCCCTATTGCCCAACAACCACTTATTTTCTACGCACGGTCTTTCAGATAAGCTACCGCCAAATGCGGGCATTTCGTTAGATTTCTTCGGAAACTCCGAGGAACTTCTCTCTGACGAAGACTGGTTGGTAGCGCTACCGGGAATCGAACCCGGGTTTGAAGATTGAGAATCTTCCGTCCTGACCCCTAGACGATAGCGCCATCCGGGAACTCGATTATAGCAAAGCGTTTCATTGGATTTTGTTATGCCAACGAGTCGAGATTTTCATAAGCGAGACTGGTTCCACAGCGTTTCTCCGTTTATACTGGGGTTAACTCTTACAACTCAAATAACTCCGCCGTCTTCTTTTTAGAAGTTGCGGTAAACATTCATTGGTTACCAAGCAAGAATCAATTCATTCCTGGCTTCAGGATGTAAATATAAGGAGTCTCCGAACATGCCGAGAGCAAAATTCCCCTCAAGCAGCAAAAAGAGCAAAGAACAAAGTGTCGTAAACAGTCCAGTGATTCCGGATGCGAATCCAACCACAATCGAAGCGTCCGTCGACAGCACGAGTCAGATCGTGGACGCTGGCCTCAAGGCGCAAGCAGCAGCCGCTGGCGCGACACGATCTGTCGCCGCATCTGAGACGAAGAAATTTGAGTTGCACAAGGTTGAGCCCCGCAGAAACGTGGTGCCCATCAATGTTGAGGACGAGATCCGGAGACGCGCCTACGAGATCTTCCAGCAGCGCGGCCACGCTGCCGGAGATCAAGCCGAGGACTGGCTTGCGGCCGAGCGCGAAGTGATGCAGCGCTATCGCCAACAACGAGCCTAGCGCGCCGGATCTCGAAGCCGATTTTGTGCGAAATCTTGCGGCCTGCCCGAGCGGTTTAAAGCCTCTGTGGTTGCCTCACAGGCAGGTTTCTGAAAAAATAGCCCGGGGTTCCCCTCATGGCGGAAATTGGTAGTTTCGCGCTTCTGCTCGCCTTAGCGCTGACCTGTTATTGCTTCATTGCCGGAATTGTTGCGCTGGCTTTTCAAAAGCGGGACGCACTGCAACTAGCTGTCGCCTCGGGGCGAGCTGTAGTTTCAAGCCAAAGCTCGCTGAGCGCGCTCCTCCGCAAGGGATCGGAGCGCATCGGAGAAACCGCGCGCCGAGCCGGCATTGCCACCTTTATCGCCGTCCTGATTGCTGCGATCGTTCTTGTTTTCTGCGCCTTTAGCAACGACTTCACGATTGCCTATATTTTCCATCACAGCAACCGCGATCTTTCCGGTCCTTATAAGTTTGCGGTGCTGTGGTCGGGGCAGGAAGGTTCGTTGCTGTTCTGGTCATTATTGCTCGCGGCATACGGGTTTGTTTTGCGTCTCCGGTACAAAACCGATGCTCGGCTGTTCGCATACGCCTCGGTGATTTTGGCTGGCGTTCAGATATTTTTTCTGCTGCTCGTGAATTTTGCGGCAAATCCGTTCGGCATTCTCGCCGGACCGCTTCGCCCCGATGGCAGCGGGCTGAATCCCCTGCTGCAATATCCCGAGATGGTGATTCACCCGCCCATGCTTTATCTCGGATATGTCGGATTCACCGTGCCTTTTGCCTTCGCTCTGGGCGCGTTGATCATGAAATATCCCGGCGAGAAATGGATTCACATCACGCGCCGCTGGACCATCGTGACCTGGGCTTTTCTCACCTGCGGAATTTTTCTCGGGGCGCACTGGGCGTATTCGGTGCTGGGATGGGGCGGATACTGGGGATGGGATCCGGTGGAAAATGCTTCGCTTATGCCGTGGCTAGCCGGAACTGCTTTTCTGCACTCGGTGATGATGCAGGAAAAGCGCGGCATGTTGAAGATGTGGAACATGTGGCTGGTGTTTGCCACATTCTGGCTGGCGATCCTTGGAACGTTCCTGACTCGCAGCGGAATTATCGCCTCCGTACATGCCTTCGCACAGTCTTCGATTGGCGATTGGTTTGCCTGGTTCCTGGGAATCACGCTGGTGGTGTTCACATTCTTCTTCGTCAAGAATAAGTCGCATCTGCGCAGCGAGCACAAGCTGGAGGCGTTGGTTTCGCGCGAATCGAGTTTTCTGTTCAACAATCTTTTGTTCGTGTTGCTCTGCTTCACGGTTCTGTGGGGAACGTGGTTTCCGAAGATTTCTGAACTGGTACAAGGCAACAAAGTAACGGTGGGCGCGCCGTTCTATAACCGCGTCGCTATCCCGGTGGCTTTGTTGCTCCTGATCCTCACCGCTTTCGGCCCGCTTCTTGCGTGGCGCAAGACCTCATTCGAGAGCCTGAAGCGAAACTTCATGTGGCCGGCGATCGGCGCGGTTGCGGTTGCGATTTTCTTGATGGCGACGCCGCACAGCTGGGGATCTGTGTTCGGACTCCGGCCTTGGGTCGACATCTCTTATTTCTATTCCCTGATGGCCATATCATTGGCAGCGCTGGTGACGTTTACCGTTGCCAGCGAGTTCTACCGCGGGGGCAAGGTAATTTCGGGCCACACCGGTCAGGGAATGTTCGCTTCGATGGTACAGCTCACGCATCGCAACACGCGGCGATATGGCGGATACGTTGTCCACTTCGGCGTTGTGGTTGTCATTATCGGGTTAGCCGGATCTGCGTTCAATCTGGACAAAGAGATGGAGATGAAGAATGGCGACCAGATGACAATTGGGCCGTACACGCTGATCTGCCGGACTTCCACCGAGGACGACAACGCAAATTTTTACAGCCAGTGGGCGCTGCTCGATGTGTACAAAGGCGGCAAACAGATCGACACCATGAGTCCGGTGCGCCGTTTTTATCACGCGAGCCAGCAGGCTTCGACCATGCCCGATATTCGTTCGACGCTGAGCGAGGACCTTTACTTAGTCTTCGAAGGAGTGAACCAGGATAACGGCCATCCCATCCTTAGAGCGCACCTTAATCCCCTTGTAATGTGGGTATGGATGGGAGTTTGGATCATGCTCATCGGAACTATTCTCACGCTGGTGCCGAACGCTCCTGCTGCGGTGCGGGCAGCAGCCGCAGTGAGGTTTGAGCCCGTTCGCGCGGGCACGACGGTTACAGGGGATTAATGCGATTCGCAGCTTCCAATTCGGGCAGCTCAGGTTCCCCCTTTGTTGGGAAAGGCGGACGTTTGCTGCGAAAGCTCGCGGGAATGATTTTTATCAGCGCGGCCGTTTTCGCGTTCCTCGGCGCGGGTGACGCGGGCACGCGCTTTAACGAAATCGGCCACCAGATGATGTGTATCTGCGGGTGCAACCAGATTCTTCTGGAGTGCAATCACGTCGGCTGTCCTGACTCCGATGGGATGCGGAATGAACTCATGGCCGCAGTCTCGCGTGGAGACAGTGACAGTCTGGTCGAGCAGAGTTTTGTGCAGAAATATGGTCCGACAGTGCTGGCCGCGCCGACCGGCAAAGGCTTTGACCGAGTCGCTTACATCATGCCGTTCGTTATGCTTGTGCTCGGTTTCGGTTTGATTGTCATCGTCATTCGCGAGTGGAAAAATCGCCCGTCTCCTGTCGTCACCGATGGGTTGCGGCCGGCGGGCAGACCGGAGCTTGAACAATTTCGTGATCAGGCGGGCAAGGAGACCGAGCTATGACCTGGCTTGTAATCTGCCTGGCTCTCGCAGGCGCAACTGTTTTTTACGTTTTCTATTTGCCGGGAAAGCTTTTTCTTGGCCCTGAGAAAACGCGGGTGGGATATTTGCGCGAGCGGAAGGACGCTGTGTACGAAAATCTGCGGGACTTGAACTTCGAATACAAGGCTGGCAAAGTGCCCGATGCGGACTATGCAGCGCTGAAATCTTTGCTGCAGGATGAGGCCGCTACAATTCTCGCTGAGATCACGCACTTGGAAAAAGATACGGTATCGGGAGCCCGGAGGATTTGAGTTTGAAAGTTCAATGTCAAAATAACACCGTACCGAGGAGAGCAAGAGATTTTGTGTCTGGTGTGGCGCTGCTTTGTTTGTCGGCGATATTGGCCACCGCCCAAACTCTTACAGGCACAGTGAAGAACTCGACCACGGGTAAGCCCTCCGCCGGAGACGAAGTTGTTCTCCTCAAACTCGGCCAGGGCATGGAAGAAGCCGGCCGCACCACTGCGAATGCCAAAGGCCAGTTCAGTTTCAAACTCGACGATGCGCAGAGCCCGCATCTCGTGCGGGCGATCCATCAGGGAGTTACTTATCACCGGATGGCGCCTCCGGGAACTACATCCGTCGAGGTTGACGTGTATGACGTTGGCAAACAAATAGATGGCATTCAGGTTGTTGCCGACATCATGCGAATCCAGACGGAGCAGGGACAGGCTTTGATTACGCGCGAATTCGGTGTGCAGAATAGTTCGAATCCTCTGCGCACGCAGATGAACGAGCGCAATCTTGAGTTTTATGTACCAGCCGGGGCACAGGTCATCGACGATTCGGGAACCGCCACTACCGAGGGCGGGAATCCGCTCAAATCGGCTCCTGCGCCCGAAGGCGAGAAGAACCGTTATTCGTTCATCTTTCCGTTGCGTCCAGGGCTGACTCGATTCGAAGTCAGTTATCAACTTCCGTATAGCGGCAGCGCGAATATCGATCCCAAGTCGATCTATCCGCTGGAACATTTTGTGGTGATGACGCCGAAGACCATGCAATTCACGGCGGCCTCGGGTGCTGCCGGATTTAAGCTCATTAATTATCCGAACGAACCGGACGCGGCGGTGCAGGTCGCTTCAAACACACAGTCGGGGCAGAACTTGGCATTCAAGATTTCTGGCGAGGGCACGCTCGCTGGTGCGCAGGAGGGTAGCCAGGGATCGAATGATGGCGAGCAGAGCGCCGCGCCGCAAGCCGCGCCTCAGCCCGGTGGGGGCCTCGGTCCGCCGATCGATGCGCCGGACCCGCTGCAGAAATATCGGTGGTGGATTCTCGGCGGCTTCGCAGCCGTATTGATCATCGGCGGAGTTTTCGTGGCTTCGCGGCAACAGTCTGCGGCCCGCGTTCAGGCGCAAGGCAGGTCCCGGCCTCCTCTTGTAGGAGAAGAGGATTTCGAACCCGCGGCGGTGAGCGCAACTCGGCCTCAACGTCCCGCCGCCATGCTGATGGAAGGCATCAAAGAAGAGCTTTTCCAACTCGAACTCGAGCGGCAGCAGGGCCAGATCTCGCAGGCGGACTATCAAAAGGCGAAAAGTGCACTCGACCAAACCCTGGAACGCGCCTTAAAACGCGAAGCGCAGAAGGCATAACCGGGTCAGTCGCCTACCAACGAGCTTCACTTCCCGCCAGTTCGCTGCCCCCTTTTTCTGGAGAATTTCATTGAATTGGGAGTAATATTCGTGGCCGAGGAGGTTCCTATGACAGCTACTCCTATATTGGTTGGGCGCCACGGTTCAACCTTGTCGCTTTTGTGGGGCGTGCTGCTGGTGATACTTGGCTTTATCGCGATTGGCACGCCATTCCTCGCCGCGGTTGCGGTGAGTGTAGTGGTCTCGTGGTTAATCGTATTTGCCGGCATCGTGCATGTGGTGCTCGCGTTTCACGCCCACGGAGCGGGCAGCGTGATCTGGAAGCTGCTGGTCGGCATTGCTTATCTGGCGTTCGGCGGATACATGCTCATGCATCCGCTGCTGAGCGTGGCATCGCTGACGCTGGCGCTGGCGGCTCTGTTCCTCATCGAAGGTGTTCTGAACATCGTTCTGTATTTCAAGATGAGGCCGCTGCATGGTTCGGTCTGGGTGCTGGTAGATGGCCTCATCACGTTGCTGCTCGGCGGCTTCATCTATATGCAATGGCCGCTCAGCGCGTCCTGGGCGATAGGAATACTGGTTGGCGTCAGCATGATGATCAGTGGATTTACTCGCATTGCGCTGACCTCGGCGGTGCGCCGGGCGACTCCTCCACCGGCAAGAGTTACGAAGCTGGCGGCGTAATGGTGCCCCACGTCTTACCTTTTTGTGAGGCGTGGGAATTTTTTCGGCAAGAGATAGAACTCGACCGCGACTGAATCCTTCCCGCAGCAAGTGCATTGCAATTGCCTGCCCCATATTTCCGACAAAGCATCCGAGCAGCTCCAGTTTCCTTGACGGAACTCCATCCGCCCGATACCATCAATCGGCCAACATGAATGACGATCCCCTCATCGGCCAGTCTCTTTTGCATTACAAAATTCTCCGCAAGCTGGGATCAGGAGGCATGGGCGTCGTGTACGAAGCCCTGGACTCCCAGCTTGGCCGGCGCGTGGCACTGAAGTTTCTTCCTCAGGATATGGCCCAGGACAGCCAGTTGCTGGAACGCTTCCAGCGGGAAGCGCGGGCTGCATCCTCCCTGAATCACCCGAACATCTGCACCGTCCACTCGATTGAACAGCACGAACGCCGGCACTTCATCGTCATGGAGTTGCTCGAAGGGGGGACGCTCGCGCAGAAAATGGGCCGCCAACCCCTCGAAACAGAAAAAATACTGGCGTGGGGTACTCAGATCGCCGATGCGCTTGAATCGGCTCATGCGAAGGGGATCGTGCACCGAGACATAAAGCCGGCGAACCTGTTCCTTACCGAGCGCGGGCAAGTGAAGATTCTGGACTTCGGGCTGGCGAAGATGAGCAGTGGTGGGATTGCAGAGGGAGTTTCGGCGGAGCCGGAGGAAACCCAGGCATTCAACAACGAACTCACTTCACCGGGGGCGGCCGTAGGAACCGTCTCTTACATGTCGCCAGAGCAGGCCCGCGGGCAGTTGGTGGATGCCCGGACGGACCTGTTTTCCACCGGAACTGTGCTTTACCAGATGGCAACTGGAGCGCTGCCGTTTCAGGGAGACACTTCGGCTGTGATCTTCGACGCCATCCTAAATCGTGAACCCAGGACGGCTGCCGAGTTGAATCCCATCCTGCCCGTCGATTTTGTGCGCATCCTGGATAAGGTCCTGGAGAAGGACCGAAACCTGCGGTGCCAGACGGCCACCGAACTGAAGACCGACCTCAACCGCCTCAAGCGGGACCTCGAATCCAGCACAAGGCGGGCGCGAGAGAAGTCGGAATCGGATCCCGGCGTGCAAAAGCCAACCCGAAAATCCGTGGCGGTTCTCTATTTTGAAAATCTTAGTGGCGCCAAGGAAGACGAATATCTGCGCGATGGAATTACCGAGGACGTGATCACCGAACTCTCCAAGATTCGGGGGCTCAACATTTTCTCGCGGCCCACCGTTCTTGCCTTTCGGGACAAGCCCGTGACTCCGGCGCGGGTCGGCCAACTGCTCGGTGCAGCCTACGTCCTGACTGGAACTTTGCGCCGTTCCGGCGCACGCCTGCGCATTAATGCCCAACTCGTGGACACACATACCGATTTTCCGTTGTGGTCGGATCGTTTCGACCGCGAGATGAAAGATGTTTTCGAAGTGCAGGACGAAATGGCTCGCCGAATCGCTGAGGCCCTGCGAGTGACGCTTTCGCCGGAAGAACTGGAAGAGCTGGCCATCAAGCCCACGGAAAACCTGCAAGCGTACGATCTCTACCTGCGCGGCAAACGTTATGCACGGCGCCAGACCCGGCAGGACCTTGAATTCGCTCTGCAGATGTTCGAAAACGCAGTCACCATTGACCCCAGCTTCGCCCTGGCCTATGCAGCCAGCGCCAATGCCTGCGCGATGTTTTTCTGCAACTACAGCCGCGATCAGGTTTGGGTGGAGCGCGCGCGGGAAGCCTCAGGCAAGGCCGTTGCTTTGCGCTGGGACCTGCCCGAGGTACAGGTAAGCCAAGCCTGGGTGCTCTACGCAGCCGAACTGCATGACGAAGCCGTGCGCATGGCCAAGAAGGCCATCGAACGCAAGCGTGACTGCGAAGGCGCCCATTACCTGCTTTGCCGCGCCTTGTTCGCCGCGGGCCGCTGCCAGGAAGTGGCCGATGTGGCGGAAACTGCCATCGAAGCAAGCGGTGAGGACTACAACGTTTTTGTGCCCATCTTGAACTGCCTCAAGTCCATGGGCAAGGAAGATGCCCTTCGCAATGTTCGCCAGCGCAAGATTGCGACCCTCGAAAATCATTTGAAGCAAGTGCCCGAGGACGCACGAGCGCGAATCTTGCTGGGCAGCGACTACGCTTATCTGGGACGGTCGGACGACGCTTTACGCGAACTCAACCTGGCGGTTACTTTGCGCGCCAACGAAGCCTCGATTCTTTATAACGCGGCTTGCGTGTACTGCAAGCTGGGCCGAAAGCCGGAGGCCCTGGATGCGCTGAGTAAATCCTGGGAAGCGGGATTCAAAGACGCCGCGTGGGCTCGGCGTGATCCGGACCTCAGTATTCTTCATGACGAGCCCGAGTTTGACCGGTTGTACCCGGTAAAAGCTGCATCACCGTCCGCCTCAGGTTCC
The DNA here is from genome assembly GCA_036490235.1 of Candidatus Sulfotelmatobacter sp. Classification (GTDB taxonomy): domain Bacteria; phylum Acidobacteriota; class Terriglobia; order Terriglobales; family Acidobacteriaceae; genus Sulfotelmatobacter. The sequence goes on from DASXEG010000036.1 coordinate 25,385, forward strand.
CATTAGCTCAAGCGTCGCGCGTAGTAGCTCAAGCGTCGCGCGTAGTCGCGTATTCATTCAACCGGGCAAACAACTGGCGGACGCTAATCGATGACATGTTTTAATACGGGATGGCTTATTCCTGGTTCATTCTTCTGCTTTCCGCTGCCGGGACAGCTTTCGTGTTGTTGCTGCTAAGCGGCACTTCTCTTGGGAAGGTTCTTCACGACCGCATCCACGACCGACCGCGACGCAGGCTATTCATTGCGTCGGTAAGCTTCTTTCTTACTTTTGCCGCGGTGCGCGCCGTAGTGTTTGCGGTGTTGCATAACATTCCGCCATTTCATTTCATTGAGCATGGCGGCAGGCACATTCATCATCTGGTCTTCGGCATCGCCATCCTTCTTTTTGTGGGATACGGATGGCTGGCTGAAATCGGAGTCGGCGAAGGTGACTCGTCTATTCTTTTGAGCCACCTGCTGTCGATACTTTACGGCGTCGGGGCAGCGCTGACGCTCGATGAATTCGCACTGTGGCTGAACCTGAAGGATGTTTATTGGTCGCCACAAGGCCGCAGCAGCATAGACGCTGTTGTCCTGTTTGGGGCGTTTCTTGCGGTCAGCGCCTGGGGCGCGCCGCTGCTGCAATCACGGCGGAAGGGTTAAGTACCTTAGTTGGCGCGGGAACTGACGCCTGGGCATCCTTGGGGGTTTCGCAGCATCAAATCTGGTGAGTGTTTATCACTCAGGCTTCAGTTGAGAGAACCTATGGGAAACACATTCAAGACTGCGTTTTTATTGACCGCGCTTACCTTGCTTCTGATGTCCTTTGGCCGCTACTTCGGTGGCGAGAATGGAATGATTCTGGCGCTGGTGTTTGCCGCGGTGATGAACTTCGTCTCTTACTTTTACTCGGACAAGATCGCACTGGCGATGTATCGGGCGCAGCCGGTGACGCGCGAGCAGTTGCCACGAGCGTACGCCGCGGTGGAGCGGTTGACGCAAAAGATCGGTATTCCGATGCCGAAGATGTATGTGATACCGACGGAGTCGCCGAATGCGTTCGCCACGGGGCGCAACCCGCAGCACGCATCGGTGGCGGTGACCCATGGGATTCTTAGCCTGCTCAACGATGAGGAACTGGAAGGCGTGCTGGCGCACGAGTTAGGGCATGTGAACAATCGCGACATACTGATTAGTTCGGTTGTGGCTACGATTGCCGGAGCGATTACGATGCTCGCGAGCATGGGACGGTTTGCCATGATTTTTGGCGGGTTTGGCGGAGATCGCGAGGACCGTCGCGGCGGAGGATTGGCGGCGCTGTTCATGCTGATCGTCGCGCCGATTGCGGCGACTTTGATTCAGTTGGCCGTGTCTCGTTCGCGCGAATATCAGGCGGATGCGACGGGAGCGCATTTCACCGGGAATCCTTATGCTCTGGCGAGCGCGCTGCAAAAGATTGATGCGTATGCAAAGCGTTTGCCGCTGCAGGCGACGCCTTCGACTGCGCATTTATTTATTATTCAGCCGTTTCTCGGAATGAATTTTGCAAACTTGTTTTCGACGCATCCGCCGACGGCGAAGCGCATTGAGCGGCTGACGGGCCGGCCAGCGGAGTTTATGCAGTAGGAGAAGCTTTCAGCTTTCAGCTGTCGGCTCAAATCGGCGCAAGATGGGTTGGTGCTCGCGTTCTATTTCGGTGGCGGCGCAAAGGGAAGCAGGTTTCTCGCTCTGCTCGGAATGACAAATTTAGTACAGAGTGACAGGAAGCGATGGTGAGAGCTGACGGCTGAGAGCTGAGAACTGAGAGCTGCCTGTGACATTCGTAACCCCATCCACTTTCCTGTCGGATAGTAAAATCCAGTCAATGTCCCCTGAGACCGCAGCCGCCATTTCCCAAAAAGCCGCAGAATTGGAACAGGCGCTTCGGCGGGTGATCCGTGGCAAGGACGACGTGGTGCGCCTGGCGGTCGTCAGTATTCTTGCACGCGGACATCTGCTGATTGAAGGCGTTCCCGGCGTTGGCAAAACCACGTTGGGGCAGGCGCTGGCTCGCGCCATCGATTGCATGTTCCAACGCGTGCAGTTCACCAGCGATATGCTGCCTTCCGACGTGCTGGGAATTTCAGTGTATTCAGCTCTGGAACAGGAGTTCGAGTTCAAGCGCGGCCCGGTGTTCACGAATGTGTTGCTGGCTGATGAAATCAATCGCACGACGCCGAAGACGCAGTCGGCCCTACTGGAAGCGATGAACGAAGGCCAGGTGACGGTTGACGCTCACTCCTACCAATTGCCCCAGCCTTTCCTGGTAATCGCCACGCAGAATCCTGTGGAACACCACGGAACCTATCCGCTGCCGGAATCGCAATTGGATCGATTTTTGATGCGGGTGCAAATGGGATATCCGGACGCGGCGGCGGAGCGCGAGATTCTGCGCTCGGAGGCGGGAGCGGCGCGGATACCAGACCTGCGGCCGGTGCTCAATGGAGCGGACGTGCTCGAAATGCAGGAGGCGGTAACGCAGGTGCGCGTGGATGAATCGCTTGTAACTTACGCGCTGCAAATCGTACAGCGGACGCGGCAATCGGAATATCTCTCATTGGGCGTTTCACCGCGCGGAGCGCAAGCACTGTACCGAGCTGCGCAGGCAATGGCGTTCCTCGAGGGACGCAGCTTCTGCACGCCGGAAGATTTCAAGCCGCTGGCGGCGCCGGTGTTTGCGCATCGGGTAGCAGTCAACGGGCAATATGCTTCGACTGGCAAAAAGTCGGAGCAGGCGGATCAGGTGTTGCTCGAGATTGTTGAGAGCGTGGCTGTACCGGTTTAGCTGGTACCGAGTTGTGAGTACCGAGTACCGAGTCTTGAAACTCTGTGTCACGTGACACTCGCAACTCCATACACACAGACTCATTGCGGGCTCACCATGACGTTATAATTCTCCGTCATGTCTTTCCTTCGCTTTCTGATGCTGATCTCCCTGGTCGTCTGGATCGGTGGCCTCATCTTCTTTGCCTTTGTGCTTGCGCCTACGGCCTTCTCGATTCCAGCGGTATTGCCGAACACGCATCTTGCCGGCAACGTTATCGGACGAGCGTTGGGAAAATTGCATTGGATCGCGATCGTCTCCGGAATTGTTTATCTCGCATCTTCCCTGCTGTACAGTCGCCTCACGGATGGAACGGCGCACATTTTCGCCGCTCGGCATGTTCTGATCTGCCTGATGCTCGCGCTCACACTGATCTCACAGTTCGGCATCATGCCGCGCATGGATGTGCTTCGCGCGTCGCTGGGCGACGTGGCTGCGGTACCCACCGACAATCCGCTGCGTGGGGAGTTCGATTCGCTGCATGCATGGTCGACGCGCATTGAAAGCGTGGTGCTGCTGATGGGATTGGTGGTCGTCTACCTCACTGCGCGCAGTGTATGAGGCTACCTCGTTGAGCGTTTCGCAATGCATCGTTTATTCTGGAACATCGAAAACAAAAAATTCTTCGCATCGCTCGGAATGACAAAGTAAATCATGAAAACTGGAATCATCGGCCTGCCGCAGGTGGGAAAGACATCGCTGTTTCAGATTTTGACCAAGGCGCATCTGTCCGATCAGGCGCGGACGAATCCGCGCGAGGCGCATATCGGAGTCGCGAAAGTTCCTGACGATCGGCTGGATCGGCTGGCGGCGCTTTACAACCCGAAGAAGCTGACTCACACGTCGGTGGAATACGTGGACGTGGGCGCAATCGGCCAGGAAGCTCTGAAGGATACGACTTACGCAGCGCATTTGCGCAATGTAGACGCTTTGGCGCACGTTGTGCGGGCATTTGATGACGCGGCGATCCCTCATGTTGGCGAGATCGATCCGCTGCGAGACATCAGAAATGTCGATTTCGATTTGATGATCAGCGATCTTGGGCAAGTCGAGAAGCGGCTGGAGCGGTTGGAAAAAGATTTGAAGAAGATGAGGACCCCTGAGCTCGAAAAGGAGTTTGAACTTCTGAAACGCGCTAAGGTGCAATTGGAATCGGAGAAGCCGCTGCGCGAAATGGAGATGTCGCCGGAGGATAAGAAGCGCATTCGCGGATTTATGTTTCTTAGCGAGAAGCCTATTCTTTATGTGCTCAACATCGGTGAATCGACCGAACTGGGCAAAGAACTAGACGAAGCGGTGGTCAAGTACAAGCTTGCCGAGCTGGCCGGGAGGCCGAATGCTGCAGCCACGGCCATCTGCGGGAAAGTGGAAGCCGAGCTTGCAGAGATGAGTGATGCCGATGCGGCCGAGTTTCTTTCGAGCTATGGTCTGAAAGAAAGCGGGCTGACGCGATTGATTCGAACGACATATCGACTTCTCGGCGTTATTTCATTTTTTACGGCAGGCGAGGATGAATGCCGCGCGTGGCAGGTTCCGGCGAACTCGCGGGCCCAGGAGGCAGCGGGAGCGATTCACTCCGATCTGGAAAAACATTTCATCCG